>JAAVZI010000042.1 GCA_022791575.1 Lachnospiraceae bacterium | reverse complement strand
CCATCTTCTGAACCGACTACCTCAGTCTGTAGGTTGTTCTCTATTGTCAGCAAATCCTGTCACTTCCTTTCTTTTTTTAATTGAATGGTCGTTATGATACAACCTTATCAATTTTAACAGACGCTCTACTTTTGCTGGCTGCATATGGTTATATTGTCGTCCTGGCGGCTGTACAGGTATAGATTGTCACTCAGGATTTCCTCTGGCAGAACCTGCGTCTCGTTCACTTCTTTTACCATAAGGGCAAGTTCCTGTATCCGTTTTTTGCCGTCATCTGGAATGAAAATGGTTTCATGCACAGAGGATGGGAGGATATAGAAATCCCCGCCTGTCTTGTCTGCAAAGGCTTTTAAGAACCCTGGATAGAGCAGGACTGCCGCGCCATTGATTTTTAGTGTATTCGAAGCCACGTACATAGAAACTTCCTTTTTATCTTCTATGCTGCGGATCACTGGTTCACTTTCTGGCTTTGCTTTTAATAGGTCCGCTAGCAGCTCTTCCATAGGGATCAGCTCTTCTTTGAATATCCTCTGGGTGTTCTGCAGCGCAAGGCTGTATAATTCTTCTAAATCCAGCTTCTGCCCCCATTCTTCCAGCATGGAATGATGGATGTCTATTGAAAAGCTTCCCTCATTCTCCAAAAGGGAGACATAAAAAACTATGGCAAGGTCATGGAATGTAATATAGGGCGCTTCTTCCAGCACTGCTTGGTTTTTCTCCAGGTTGATTAGCTTTAGGCAGATTTTGTCTTTGGCTTTTTCAAAATCGTTTAAAATACTGCTGTCAAAAGGCAGATCGTCCTTGTGCTGTTCATAGACAGAAACAATATCCTGATAAATTTTCTCTAACTCCCTGCCTTTTTGGTATTCCTCCAGATAGAAGTCCAAGTAAACTGTGGGGACGGCAACCTTATCTTTTTTTATGATATTTAACCCTGTCCTGCATACGCCGTTGTTCTTCCTTACCTTGCACACTTTGATCTGGTATCCATTGCCAAAGCGCTGTTCCATATGGCTTTTGACCATTTCTGAAAATTGTTCCATTTCGTTGTCCTCCTTATATTTTTATGGAATTAGGACAAGCCCTGTTAGATAGGCAAAAATAAGGACAGCCGCTGTAAGAGAAAATCCTCCTAACTTGGCTGTCCTTTGCTGTTTATATAGAGCCTGTCCATTTTTATGATATATCGTTTAAATTTTAGTTATTACACTGGCATATAGAAATTTTATTCTGATTTTTTAAATGCCTTTGCTTCTTTTAGGTAAATGATTAGAATTCCATAATCATTGTTGGTTAAATACAAGGTTTTTATCCAGTCTATGCCATCTGCTGTAATGATGTCACGACATTCATACTTGGATTCCTGGATATGATACTTCTTTAACATCTTTTGATAAGCTTCCTTTGCAACTTCATTCACTTTTGGCATAACCGCGCAGAATCCCCCTGAATCGCTTTCCATGTTTCTTTCAGCTCCATACACGTTGTCCAATATAGTCACTTGTGAGAGCAGATATTCTAATAATGGTTCCGGCAAATCCATTTGTAAGACTGCATAATTTTCCCAATAATCCCGCTCTGTTCCAATACAATAAAAAGCGCTTCTTCTGCTAAGTTCATCTTTCATTCGTATAAAGCGGATTTTTCTATCCTTTGTAGCTGTTTCATCTACAATCCCATAGCCCACACAAAGATAGACGCCGGTTTTATCTTCTTTTCCTACCGCATAGAAAATCAGCTGGCCTGTTTTTTCTGGTATACAGAATGACCTGATCCCTATCTTATTTTTATTCTTTGTTAATTCGTCATAATCAGATGTAGGCAGTGTCTTTTGTAGATGTTCCCAAACATTCGCCTTTAAACATTCTGCGTTAATACTGTTATAGTTTGCTTTTGTCACAATACCCTCTTTTTTTTGTGCATAGTTTAAAAATCGCTCCCAGCTTTGAAAACAAATCCCTGTCATCTTCAATCCTCCTAAAAACAACAAACAAAAAGAGTGAACTAATCACTTTTTTAAGCGTTGTTCACTCTTTCATACATTCATTATTTATTTCTTTTAAATATTTCGCAAATACTCCTCTGCTTCCTGTTGTGGCAAATCAAATTTTACTTTTATTTTCTCTAAAATTTCATCATCAAGTATTCCTAATTCTTTATAGGTTTTAATTGTACCACGTATTTCCCCTATATTTTCACTTTCTTTTGCCATCTCTTCAAACACAGTATACATAGCAGTCTCTCCTTTCTTGTCCAGTTCATTATAATCAATCTTACAATTCGCTGCACCTGCAACCGTCATAACCACAGATTTATCAACTTCATGTTCTTTCACATAATTCACAGCTTTCTCTTTGGTTTCTTGCCATGTTCCGCTCTTATCTAATAATATCCCTAATATATTGAACAAATCAACATTATTAATATTATGCAGTGTTAAATCATTTTGCCTTGCTTCCACTAAAAGCATTTTATAATCATTTACAAATTTTTGCATTTCCGGCGAAATATTCAACATTCCATGTAGTGATTTAGCGCCATCCCATGGCTTCTCTCCATAATAGACAACAACTGTAATCACTGGAATAAACTTATCTGTCTTTTTCATTCTTGACAAGTATTCATCCCCATCCATCCCAACGCTGTCCTGATACTTCTTTGCATTGCTGTCATACTGTTTCTTATATGCGGCATAATCAAGCCCCATAACCCTCATAGGCATTGCGTAATGAATACTCTCCTGATTTTCCAGTCCAAATAATACCATCTGCACACCATGTACAGAGGATTTCTTTTGTATTTTGATACCATCCCTTGAGGCTTGAATACTTTCGGAATATTCCTTATGCTCTAATATAGTAGATTCCTCTGTGTCCATTTCTTCCAGCTCATCGGGCTTTATTATCTGTTTGCCGTCAAACAGAACTGCATTAAACAGGTCTGCAAACTGCTCATTGTTGCTCCAGTAATTTTTCAGTATGGTATCGGGTTTTAATTTCTGTATTTTCTTTGCCATTCCTGTACTCCTTTGTTGCTTCTTATCGCTCGTTTGACATTTCCCAATTCTACCATGTATCTTATAATTCCGTTGTTCTTACTGCCATTATACATGATCATCCAGCAAATTTCAATAGACAGCCGAAGCTATGTTCGGATGATTCTGTAAAATCCCACATATAACAGAACTTTCCAGACAATTTCCACATTTCGCCTTTACTTGTGATATGGTTCCCCTTTCATAATTCGATACCCCCGATAAATCTGTTCCAACAAAATAACCCGCATCAACTGATGAGGAAATGTCATCTTAGAAAAACTGATCTTCTCATCCGCCCTTGCAAGTACTTCATCCGAAAGCCCCAGTGAACCGCCGATCACAAACGCTACATGACTCTTACCATCAATTCCATATCGTTCTAGTTTTCGGGAAAATTTCATAGAATCATACATGGTACCATCAATTGCAAGCGCAATTAGATAAACATCCTCCCTTACCGACTTCAGCAGACGTTCCCCTTCTCTCTGCTTAATCTGTCGCTCCACCGCTTCACTGGCACCATCTGGGGTCTTTTCATCTATTACTTCTACAAATTCCAGTCGGCAGTAACGGCTGAGACGCTTGCTATACTCTTTGATTGCATCCTGAAAATACTTTTCCTTTATTTTTCCAACCGAATAAATCGTAATCTTCATTTTATCCTCAATTCTTTATAAACCTATCCTCTTATAACTCGGATATCTCTGACACAGCATTTTGTAATTTAATTTTCCACTCTTCCCTATTCGTTACATAAAAATTATAACGTTTTTCATCTTTTGTTCTTATAATAATTGTCTTACTGATTCCCTGTCTCCCATCTCCAATAAAAGTAATCTCATCCAAAGGGATACCAAATTCATAATCACCTTCTGTCAAGTTAACCAATACTCCCATAAGCATCAATTTAGGCAGACTGTGCTTCAAATAAATAAAACGTTTATTGGTCAATATTGCACTGCCATTCTCAACATAAAGTGGGTTTCTAACCCGATTGCAAAGCCCTTTCATCAGAACAATCTCCGATTGCTGAGACTCTTGAAATCCAGCTGCAGCTTTTACAATCGGCGTTCCACACTCTGAACAGAATTTTGCCTGCTCATCTAACTTTGTTCCACATTCTTTACAAAACATCACATACCTCCATATATTTATCCATACCCAAACTATTTCCTAACTATTTTTGTATCATAAAGCAAATACTCTGTAGCCAGCTACAGAGTATTTCACCTAAATTCTTCATTTAATAGAACGCTTCGAACTTATTATCCATTCTTATCAATGATTTACGCAAACATAAATTGAAGCACACTATAAACCGCATAGATCGCTATCAATACTGCTCCCTGCAGACGATATCCCCGTTTTTTAAACCAAAACGGCAGAATCAAAATCAGCATAACCAGAAGTCCTGTTGGAGCTGTCATATAAAAAGATTTCATTTCCTGAATACGTATTCCCTTTACAGCTGCCGGAATACCAACTACTAAAAGCAGATTTAATGTGTTAGCACCAATAATATTTCCCAGAGATACATCTGCATATCCCTTAATCAAAGCGGTAACCGCAGTAACCAGCTCAGGCAGAGAAGTACCCAGAGCAACAAATGTAACTGCAATAACTGCATCTGGTACACCAGCTTTAGCTGCAATGACTGTACCTCCATTTACAAGCAGTTTGGAACCAAAGAACAGCAAAGCAGCACATACAATCATCGTAACTACTGCAATAAAAATAGAACCTTCGGCCTCCTCTACATCCTCTTCTGCACTTTCACTCCCCGTCAATTTGATGCTTAAATATGCATAAAAGCAAAAACCTAACAGCAGAACCAGACCAAGCCACTGAGGAATTTCTTTAGTAAGCATGCCCATAGTTGAAACAATAACATAAGTAGCAAAATACAATATACTTCTCCAGGAAATACTGGAACGTTCCACGCCACTAGATGGTTTGCACAACTGTGTTACTGCTGCAATCAATGCTGTATTGCAAACAATAGATCCAAATGCATTACCAATTGCCATATCTCCCTTACCAGCAAATGCCGCTGTCGCAGATGTCAAGATCTCTGGCAAAGTCGTTCCTAAACTTACAATTGTTGCACCCACAATAATCTGCGGAATTCCCAACTTCTTAGAAATCAAAATCGATGCATCCACAAAACGGTCACCACCAAACATAATCAACAGCAGACCAAAAATAAACAACACAATACAAATCGTCATATTTGCACTTAAAAATGACTGAAATGCTGGTTCGTCTGACAACATATTGCCAAACTGCTCAAAAAAATGATTCATAACTTTTCTCCTTTTTATTTGCTACGAAGTATGATAATCAATACATAACTAACCAGACAGCCTTATATTGCCATATCAACCAATCCAGTACTTGTTTATGTAACAAAAAAAGTATACCCAACTTTTTCCATTCTGTCAAGAAATCACATAGATTTCCGGTGAAATATTTCCCCTACGACAGTAATATCCTCCTGCCCCAGTCCTTTCATATAAATATGACGAAACCCTGGCAGTTCTTCCTGATAATTCACATTCCTATCTGTAAAAACTGCCCATTCGATTTTGATCTCATAATCAGCCTCAACCAGAACACACGTTCTCCCATTCTCCAACTGCCTAATCTGATTGTCGGCATAATAACAATGATCTACCAAGCCTCCCCAAATCCCATTCGACTTAAACCGAAAGGCTGACCAGAGTCTAGGACTATCCATTATGTTATCTCTCACATAAACCTTCTGCACTCCTCCGGTAATTTCACTCCCTATTGTAATCCCGCCGTGTCCGTCCCTAAACATATTATTCTGAATCACGACCCTCTTCGTTCCTCTGCCAATTCTTCTGGCATCCTGGTTACGCCCGCTTTTAATCGCAATGCAGTCATCTCCTACATCAATCTCACAGCCAGTACATGCCTGCAGTGATAAGGCTCCACAAAGGATGGCCGGAGGTAACCATTACTGCATTCTCCAGGCTTTCCACTGGCTTCTCCATAAATTCTCTGTTCCACTGGCACATTCTGTTCTCCCTCAACAATCAAGCGAATTCTTGCAGCCTCCTGAGGACGGGGATTTCTCTGATTCTTCCATGAATGCCAGTATTGATTACTGGCCTGCCCGTCTATCGTTCCCGGCCCGGTAATTGCTATGTTTTCCTTTCCATAGGCATATAGAAACGGAGAATCGTTTATCAGTTCTATTCCCTCAAATCGCGTAAGAACATGAGACTGTCCATATTGTTCCTCCACCTTTGTGGCTGCTGACATGGCAGATTGCTTTCCTGACTGCTCCTGGCTCCAAAATCAGTAATACATACCGTATAGGAAGAAAATGTTGGTTCGTTTTTCCGTATCCGCTCTACAATAGAATCCGCCTCCTGCTATGCTGTTATGCTGTACACCAGCGGTTCTCCATTTGCACATGATCAGAATTTTTATGCTTCATAGGGTCCTTTCATTCCATCAATTCTATAATATAATCCAAAAGATATCCGGCTGCTTTCTCTTTGCTCATGATAGGAAGTTCCCGGATCCTGTCTCTAGTAATTAACGTTAAGACATTGGTATCTGTCCCAAAACCGGCGCCTTCGGTCTTCAGATTATTCGCAGCTATCATATCTACATTCTTTTTTTCTAACTTCGCCCTGGAATTCTCAAGCAGATTCTCTGTTTCCATAGAAAATCCACATACAAACTGCTTTTTGCTCTTATGCTCACCGATATACTTCAAGATATCGTTCGTTCTAGCTAACTCCAGGGACAATTCTGTATCCATCTTCTTTTTTATTTTCTCTGCTGCTGTTTCCTTAGGAGTATAATCAGCAACAGCCGCACATTTAATAATAATATCCGGCTGTTGTGATACTCCCTCTTGCCTGCCATCAGACAGATGCAGTTCCTCACAAACTGCCTGAAACATTTCTGCGGCACTGCTGACTGAAATATTTCTTACGAACATCGGCAGCTCTGCCTCTGTATGACCGCTGATTACTGTAACTTCTGCTCCGCGCAGCATCGCCATCTTCGCAATGGCATACCCCATTTTTCCTGTAGAGTGGTTGGTTATGAAGCGGACAGGGTCAATGGCTTCGCGGGTTGCACCAGCAGTAACTAGAACCCTTTTTCCTTTCAGATCCTTCTCAAAGGCTGCTTCCCTTAGAATATACGAAAGCAGAACCTGCGGCTCTAACATTTTCCCGGCTCCGGTATCTCCGCAGGCCAGATAACCCACAGCCGGTTCTGCAATCGTAAAACCGTAGTATTTTAATTTCTTCAAATTATCCTGTACCAAGGGATTTTCATACATTCTTGTATTCATAGCAGGTGCGATGAGTTTCGGACATTTACAGGCCAAAATAGTTGTTGTCAGCATATCATCTGCTATTCCACAGGCCATTTTGCCAATGCAGTCAGCGCTGGCTGGCGCCACTATTACCAGATCCGCCTGCTTGGCCAGCGCTACATGCTCTACCTGAAATTCAAAGTTGCGGTCGAACGTATCCACCAAGCATTTGGTTCCGCAGAGGCTTTCAAAGGTAATAGGATTGATAAACTGACAGGCATTCTTGGTCATAATTACATGTACCGTTGCATGCTGTTTTTTCAATAGGCTGGCAAGCCCTGCTGCTTTATAGGCCGCAATGCTTCCGGTTACTCCTAATAGAATCGTTTTTCCTTTTAACATAACTATCTTCCACTTTCCATCCAGCTTTTACCCTAACTCTCCATGTTTTTCATAACTGGCAATTTTTTCTATCTTATTTTCTTCATTGACAAATACAACTTTGGGCTGAAAATGATCTGCTTCCTCTGGAGTCATATCTGCATAAGCCATAATAATTACATGATCGCCTGGCTGTACGAGCCTTGCAGCTGCACCATTCAAACAGATAATACCAGAACCAGCTTCTCCGGCAATGGTATAAGTCTCAAGCCGGGTTCCAGCCTCCACATCCACTACCTGAACCTTTTCATATTCACGGATACTGGAAGCCTCCAGAAGGGCTGAATCTACTGTAATGCTTCCTACATAATTCAATTCTGCCTGACTGACTACCGCCCGGTGTATCTTACTCTTCAACATCGTTATATTCATAGTTCATTCCCCTTATCTATACTTCTGATATGATAAAGTTATCAATTAATCTGGTCTTTCCGATATAAACGGCAATTGCAGTAAGAACAGGTCCGTCAATGACTTCTTTTTCCTTCAGATCCGGCCAGGATACTACGCTTGCATAATCAAGTCGCGCCAGCTTTTCTTCAGCAATCCGCTCTTTTATATACGTTTCAATTACTGATACAGAGCGTTCTCCTGCTTCTATTTTCTGCCTGGCTTCTGTTAAAGACCGTGATAAAATCAAGGCTGCTTTTCTTTCTTCCTCATTCAGATACGTATTCCTAGAACTCTTCGCCAGCCCATCTGCTTCCCGTACAATTGGGCAGCCCACAATCTCAATTCCCATATTCAAATCTCTTGCCATGCGGGTAATCACTGCCAGCTGCTGTGCATCCTTCTGTCCAAAATAAGCGCGGTCAGGACTCACAATATGAAATAACTTGGTTACCACCGTGCAGACGCCTCGAAAATGAATGGGGCGAGATCTGCCGCAAAGCCCTTCCGTCAAGCCGGTCATATCCACAAAGGAAGAAAAATCAGGCTGATACATCTCTTCGTCCGTTGGATGGAATACCAAATCAGCCCCTGCTTCCTGACATTTTTCACAATCCCTTTGAAAGTCTCTTGGATAAGAGGCAAAATCCTCTGCCGGTCCAAACTGCATTTTATTCACAAACACACTGACCACTATCCTGTCATTTTCACTGGCAGCACGCCGGATCAGACTCTGGTGTCCTTCATGCAGATAGCCCATAGTCGGCACAAATCCAATCGTTAACCCCTCTTTTCTCCAAAATCTGACAATATCCCTGATCTGTTCTACATTATCTGCCGTTTTCATATCTTTATTCCTCCAGTTCTCTATCAAACCTGTTCATAAAGCTTCTGTATCACTTCTTCATCTATCTTGAACGTATGTTCTTTTGCCGGAAATGTTCCAGTCTGTACTTCTTCTATATAATGCCGGACTCCTTCCTTGATTACCTGCCCCGCATCTGCAAACTGTTTAGCAAATTTCGGAGTAAAATCTTTGAACATTCCAAGCATATCCTGATATACCAGCACCTGTCCATCACAATCTGCACCGGCACCGATTCCAATCGTAGGTATATAAAGTTTTTCAGTTACCAGTTTAGCCAATGCTGCTGGTACACATTCCAAAACCACAGCAAATGCACCTGCCTGCTCTACTGCCAATGCATCCTCTAACAGCTGTTTTGCAGCTTCCTCACTTCTTCCCTGCACTTTAAAACCGCCGAATGCATGAACTGACTGGGGGGTCATTCCTATATGTCCCATAACTGGTATGGATGCGTCTACAATAGCTCGTATATGTTCTTCAAACCGCTTTCCACCCTCTAATTTCACTGCATTGGCTCTTCCTTCCTTCATCAGCCTGCCTGCATTGACAACCGCATCGTACACCGAAGTCTGATACGACATAAAAGGCAGATCCGATACAATTAGGGCATTTCTGGCACCTCTGGAGACTGCAGCCGTATGATGAATCATATCTTCCATCGTTACAGACAGAGTGTCCTCATACCCCAGCATAACCATCCCTAAAGAATCTCCCACCAGAATGGCATTCACTTCGGCACCGTCAATCAGTTTAGCCATAGAATAATCATAAGCCGTAATCATACTGATTTTCTTTCCCTCCGCCTTTGCCTGCTGAAACGTGACAACTGTGTTCTTCATATTCCATTCCTCCTTTTCAGATGCAATTCCGTATACTCTGAATTCATTACCATCCAGGACGGATACCGCTCCGATTTAAACAATACCATATTTATAGAAAGTTTTCAATAGCAGGAGCATCTGTTTATAAAGAATTAAAATCTTATCAAATGATCAATAAAAATTTCCATGGTTTTCCATCATATTTCTACAAAAAAAATCCACAATAATAGCAAGGAATAAAGCCTGGTTTTATTCTTTTATAATATATCTATTATAAATAAAATCTTTAAAGATGAATGAAAACAGTAAAGGTAAGTCCCCTTCCTTTGACTGGTGGACAGAAAGGAGGAATACAGATGGATTCACGTGGTCTTGATTATACAGTCCTGGTCATTGCCATAATCGGCACCATTAACTGGGGGCTGATTGGGTTCTTCAATTTTAACCTAGTAGCCTTCCTCTTTGGTAATATGACCTGGTTCTCAAGAATCATTTATGCCATTGTAGGTATTGTCGGCCTTTACTTAATCAGTTATTTTGGCCGCATCGGCTCTATGGGAAAACAACAACAGTAATAAAGGCTTATTCAGATTTTCCCAATAAAAATACCCGCTGAATCCGCGGGTATTTTTATGTACTATTATAAAGAAACCATTACAAAAGGCTTCGCATTCTCTGGTAAATCCTTCTCATCCATAGAGATACTAATAATTAAATCCGTTTTGAATTTATCTGTAATTCTTGCAAGCTTGTCAATCGTTTCTGTGATATCGCTGCCCTCTAAACCTGCAATTGTCAGAAAACTGTCCAGATAAATCTGCTCCAAATCATTATCAGAGGAAAGAATACCGCATAAGAAGCCGACAAACTCATCGCAATTCCCAATTGGATAATCGGAAATATTAATAAGGCGCACCTTATTACTCAAATCATGCATATGGCGAAGGCTCTTATCAATATAAACCAGATTACCATTTGCAGTCTTAATCTCTGCATTCACCTTATCCAACAGCTGCTTCGTCTTTCCCTTTCCCTTTACCCCTACAATTAACTGAATCATACCTGTTACCTCCTGTCCAATTTTTGTGCCGATTTTCTGAATATATCATGATATCTACCTAATACAGAGCACATTTACTGCCATGCACCCTTTGGTTATAGGATAAGTATACAAGAAATCCCGGCAAATTTCAATCACTATTTGTCGATTTTACCAATAATTTCGTCATATCCTCATATAATGTATCTTTATTAGTATCCCTTAATACAATAGATACATAATTATTGCCCTGCCCGTTCTGGGACAGCAAAATTAAGCAGGAGCCAGCGGACTTTGTCGTACCGGTCTTGCCGCCTATCACAACTACACCCTGAGGAGTTTCCTTATCTCCTGTCAGAAACAGATTCGTAGATTCCCACTTTACTGTTTTATTTTTACCGTTTGCCTGCTTGTATTCTCCTTCATATTCTTTTTTATTGATGATTTCTCTGAATTTGTCATATTTCATAACCTGCTGGAAGATCAGATACAAATCATAAGCAGTTGTATAATGTGCGTCATCATGCAGGCCATGCGGATTGACAAAATGTGTATTAGTCGCTCCTAACTGCACCGCCCTCTGATTCATTCTGGATACAAATTCGTCCACACTGCCGGCCGTATACTCTGCAATCATAACTGCCGCGTCATTTCCTGAATAAATCAGCAGGCCGTTAAGCAGCTGATCTAAGGTCACTTGGTCTCCTGCCTTATAGCCGCAGAGCTGGGCACCGGATTCCTTAATCGCCACCTGGCTGCTGGCTGTAATCATTTCCGAAAAATCACCCTGATAGCTTTCTAAGAACAGCAATGCTGTCATCAGCTTCGTAATGCTGGCCGGATACATTTTCTCATGAATCTGGAACGCATAGAGCACTCTTTTGTTGCTAATATCAAAAAGTCCGGCTGAACCTGCCCCTGCCATACTTCCCACATCCTCTGGAATCGTATCTGCGCTGGCTACACATAAATCCACCGCCATTCCAGCGCTTCTTCCCTGGCTTCCCTGTGCTTTCCAGACGCTTCCATTGTCGCTTTCCTTATATTCTTTTATAAGCTTCCCTGAACTGCAGCCGGATAACAATGCTGCAGACAACAACAGGATCATTCCTTTTTTCAGCTTACTTGTACATTTCACGCCACTCTAAATCTCCTCTGTCCAATGATTTAATCAGCAGTTCTGCAGTTGCTAGATTCGTTGCAATCGGAATATTATGAATATCACATAACTTAACCACATTATTAATATCTGGCTCATGAGACTTGGGGGTCAGAGGATCTCTTAAGAATATCAGCAGATCAATCTGATTATGCTCAATCTGTGCTCCTAACTGCTGTTCTCCGCCTAAATGGCCTGCCAGGTATTTGTGTATAGACAGATTGGTAACTTCCTCTATCAGCCTGCCTGTTGTTCCTGTCGCATATAAGTCGTTTTTGCATAATATCCCCCGATACGCAATACAGAAATTCTGTATCAGCTTTTTCTTAGAATCATGTGCTATTAATCCTATATTCATAATCATAACCTCCTCAACTTTTTGCTTTTACCCATTAAAATTTATAACGCTCCCTTTGTAACCCTACATTTAATACAAGACCGATACCAATATACAGACTGACCAAAGAAGTCAGACCATAACTGATAAATGGCAGCGGAAGCCCTGTATTAGGAAGCACCCCGCTTGCAACCCCCATGTTAAAAAAGCTCTGGAATCCGATCAATGCCGCCATTCCGGCGGCAATCACCACTCCCGCCAGATCTTTTGCATCACGGGCCGTCATAATACATTGTACAATAATAATCAGCAACAGAACAATAATAAAACAGCAGCCGATAAAGCCGGTCTCTTCCCCGGCTATGGCAAATATAAAGTCCGTCTGCGGCTCGGAAATAAAATTACCATTTTTAACCGAACCAACTACATTATTATTGAGTCCTTTTCCCCCCAGTCTGCCGGAACCAATTGCCATAATACTGTTATTCTGCTGATAAGCCGTAGTATCCGCATACTTCTCTGGCTGAATCCAGGCCATAATACGGTTATACTGAAAGCCTTCTAAGATCTTCTGATCAGGCTGCAGAATCAATATCATAAAAATCGCCACCGCGGGAACCGCTACTGCCAGAACACCTGCAATATATTTATAACTTAAACCGCCGATAAACAACATGGCCGCAAATACAGCTGCCAATGTCACACTGGTTGACAGATCTGGCTGCTTATAAACCAAAAAGACAGGCATCGCAAATAAAATTATACACCTTAAAAGAACTAACGGCTTATTCAATTCTTCCTGATGCTTCATAATATATTTTGCAAAAAATAGTATCAATATAATCTTCGTCAGTTCAGAAGGCTGAAACCGGAATCCGCTGACTTCAATCCATCTGGTAGCGCCGTTTACCTCCTTGCCGATAAATCGAATCAATACCAGAAGTACAATATTCAGTCCATACAAAATCCAGTAAAATTTCATGATAAAATGATAATCAATCATTGATACAACGGCCATTACACATAAACCCAGCACCATTCCCAATATCTGTTTTCCCTGTACAGACTGCTTCGCGCTACCTACCAGAATAATTCCAAATATGGTCAGTACGGAAACGGTCAGTATAATATTAAATTTATAATCTCTGATATGATATCTTTTTAACACGCTTCACACACCCTTCTGTCTGCTGTGCCTGTCCTATTCTTTCTTTGGCGTTCCATTTCTCAGCTCCCGGATCGGAATGTTGGCACACAATGCTGGCACCGTTCCATTACTGGTGTCTGATTCAGTCTGAGTAATCTGGATATCCAGACCATCGGTATCAATCTCCATATATTTGGAAATCACTTTAATAATGTCAGCCTTTATATTCTCCATAATATCCGGCGAACAATTGGCCCTGTCAGAGATGAGCAATAGTTTAATTCTGTCTTTTGCAACCTCTCCGGAGTTCTTTTTCTTAAAAAAATCCATTAACCCCATGCTACAGCCTCCTTTTTAATTCTTTTTAAACACATTGCCCAATTTTTTGAAAAGTCCTTTTCTTGCTTCCAAGTCAAGATACGGAACTTCTACTCCGGTAATTCTATGACAGATATTCATAAAAGCCTGTCCTGCCAGGGTATCATTTCCAACCAGCGGCTCGCCCTGATTAGTTGCAACCACAATGTTCTCATCATCAGGAACCGCACCAATGAGCGGAATGGAAAGAATTTCTACCACATCATCAATCGACATCATGTCTCCGCGCTTTACCATATCCATACGCAGTCGGTTTACAATCAGATTGGACTTTTTAATTTCTGCAGCTTCTAAAAGGCCAATAATGCGGTCTGCATCACGAATGGCAGAGACTTCAGGGGTCGTCACCACCAACGCCCGATCCGCACCCGCAATGGCATTCTTAAAGCCCTGCTCTATTCCTGCCGGACAGTCCAGGATTATGTAATCAAATTCTTCCCTTAATTTACTAGTCAATTCCCTCATCTGTTCTGGTGAAACAGAAGTTTTATCTCTTGTCTGAGCGGAGGGAAGAAGAAACAGGTTTTCTGAAAGACGTTTATCCTTAATCAGTGCCTGCTTTACACGACAGTTTCCCTCCACAACATCAACTAGATTGTATACAATCCGGTTTTCCAGTCCCATTACCACATCCAGATTCCTAAGTCCGATATCCGTATCAATCAAAACAACCTTTTTATTCAGCTTGGCCAGTCCAGTACCCACATTGGCCGATGTAGTAGTCTTACCGACTCCTCCCTTTCCAGATGTTACTACAATCACTTCGCTCATTTTTCTTCCTCCAACTATAAATTTATTGAATTTCTTATATATTACAACAAGATACAGGTTAAATTTGTCGAAACCCGAATGTCCTTATTAAAAGGGCATATCGCGCAGAACCTCTCTTGTAATCGGCTCAATATAGATATTATCCTCCTGTACATAAGCAATCTGCGGTTCTACAACAGAACTGGGCTTATGCAGAGAAAAACGCTTACGGCTTTTCTTGCTGGTCTCATCTGCTTTTCTTGCTCTTACTTCTGCAACCCGAATCTGCATGGGGTCCATATCCAAAGCTACTACAAACGCATTGGCATTGCCGTTGGCTCCTGCATATACAGTACCTTTAAGCATACCCAAAACTATAATATTGCCCGCTGCTACTACTTTGGCGCCCCGATTCACATCTCCCAAAATAATAATACTGGCATCACTTTCTAAAAGCTGCCCAGAACGCAGAGTTCCCTTATAAAACTGGCCTCCCTGAACATTATCAATTGTATCTTTATTATCAATCGCCGACTTAAATAATCGTTCCCGTTCCTTGTCTTCGTCCACAATACAGATCACTTTCAGTTCCGAATTATCTGTTATTACCTGAACAAGCTCATTTTCCTGTACCTGGTCCAGTTCTTTTCCCTGAAAACAGACTGCTACCTGCGCATCGTTAAAAAACTTGGCAGACTGCTTGAATTTCTCCTCTACATCCTTTTTTAAACTGTCATATTCTTTTTCCTTGTCTAAAATCACCGTCATTCCATATTTATTTCTTTTAATGACTACTGACTGACTCATAACACCTCTCCTAACTATAAGAACATTTGTTCTGATTTCTGCAGAATGATAATTCTAATCGGCAATAGACTCTGAACTTGCAGATAATGCCTGACCATTCAGCAGCTGCTCATATCCTGGGAGTTTGTAATAATAGGTTACAATATCGCCTCCCACCTCTGCTGCATTAGCAGAAGTATAACCATTTGTGATCTTAACCGCAAATGCAATTTCCGGATTCTCATATGGTGCATAACCGACAAATAATGCATGGTTCGGACGTAATTCATTCTCCTGTGCCGTACCGGTCTTACCAGCAATCGCCACTGGATTATTTTTCAGTGATTTTGTTCTTGCCACAACCGCGCGCATTCCTTCATGAATGGCCGACCAGGTACTGTCTGCAAGTTCAACCTTGGTGTATAGGTTCGGCGTATAATCCTCTACCAGATTTCCATCTGCATCGGTACGCTTGTCCAGCAGACTCAAATTATAACAATTTCCGCTGTTGGCAACTGTGGTAACATAGCGTCCCAGCTGAACACAGGAAAAACTGTGATTACTTTGTCCAATCGCTGCCACAACCGGATATTCATCAGCAATCTGCGGTTTCGATTCTGTAATTTCCACACCGCTTTTATCACCTAGACCAAACATCTTGGCATACTTGGTCAACTTTGCATTTCCTGTATCCGGCGTATAGACGCCATTTACCAAACTGAGCCTGTAACCGGTTTCATAAAAGAAATAGTTACAGGAATGCTCAATAGCCTGAATTACATTTATGCTGCCATGCCCAGAAGAGGAATGGCAGTTAGGGGAAGGCGTAATTGCTTCAAACTTCACCTTATCCGTAATTCTGTCACTGGTAGATATTACCCCTTCTGTCAGGCCGCAGGCAGAGGAAACCATTTTAAAAGTAGAACCTGGGGCATTCCGTTCCTGAGTCGCCCTATTATACAAAGGTTTTGATAAATCATTCAAAAGCCTGCTGTAGTATTCTGCATCTACGCTATTGGCCAGCCGGTTATTATCGTAGCTTGGATACGTAACCAGCGCCCGTACTTCACCGGTATTGACATCTGTAACTGTACAGGAACCGGAACAAGGTGCCAACGCCAGCTGTGCAGGTGTGATTTCCATTGTTTTAATCTTGTTGAGCATAAAATCATAGCCCCCAATGGACCCACTTCTAAGGGCATTCATAGTCCCTTCATCCGGAGCTAGAATTCCCTGCTCATAAAGAAGCAGACAGACCTGCTGGCCGGAAATCTGATTTCCCTCAATCAAATATTCAAATAATTTCTTATAGAAATTCTTATTTTCCTGCAGACGTTTTTCAATATACTGTACCAGTGCTTCATAGGTCTCGTCTGCACTGGTGTACTGTCCTTCACTGCTGATCTTGGTAATATCCATCCAGTTTTGTTTTATCGCTTCGGTTAAATATTCCCGCAGACTGCATTTCTCACTCTTCCAGCTCTGATATACCGGATTTTCGGAGTCTACTCTGCCCTTAATCATAACCTTATCTTCTTGCAGCATACTGGCTACATAGCTCATATAATTTTTCATTTCCTCATTCAGAGCTTCATAGGGCTGCGGAGAACTCTGACGGAGCTGGTCTGCAACTGCACCAACAGCTGAATTCCGTTTATTGTCAAATATGGCATATACCCTTTTTTCTGTTTCGGTTGCCGTTTCCGACGACATGCGGTCGATATCAATGATATTATTGTTAAATAAAGCAAAATACACATCATCAATTGGTATAACTATATCATCGGCCTTGGCGTGAGGCGCCGGTTTATAGTCCTTGATATTTCTGATTTTAGACACCAGAATACCAGCAATCTTCTGTTCCAGTATTTCATAAACTGCCTTTTGTAAATCCATATCAATTGTCAGATAGATATTATCACCAGTACCTGCATCCTTATGGTCCGTTGTCTCTACTACTTTTCCAACACTGTCTACAAATAAGGTCTCTGAACCTTTCTTTCCCTGCAGACAAGTTTCCATATACTGTTCAATGCCGGACTTGCCGATCACATCATTACCATCATACTCTTCATTTTCCTTTTTCAGCTCTTCCAGCTCTTCTGTGGAAATCTTACCAGTATATCCTATAATATGCGCAAAGTACTCACTGTCCACATATTTACGGATCGTTGTCTCTTCTATGGATACCCCTTCCAGTTCATTGGCATTTTCCAGAACAATTGCAACGGTCTCAGAAGAAACATCTTCTGCAACGGTCATAGAAATATACTTTTGATAGTTATTAACAGCCATTTCATAACGAATCCGCATAATTTTTAACGCCAACGCTGCATCATATTCAGTGCTGATTCCGTATTTCTTTTCACTGGCCAGGGTTTGAAATGCAGTAGCTGCATCGGTATTCAGCTGTTTTTTGGTCAGTTTTTCCACAGATACCCCATATACGTTGGCGAGAAAACGCTTCAGCGCATTTCCTTCCACCCGGTACTCCATTTCCCCGTACGCATTCAGCCGGATGGGAAAATCGTCTACAAGATTGTCCCCATGACCTTCTACAATCTGAATTAAATGTGCCAGCTGGGGATTCAACTTTTCATTCTTCTCTTTCTTTGTATTATAAGAGCCCTTATCCTCAATCTGCACACTGTAGGCCAGTTCATTATAAGCCAGCACATTGCCGTTCCGGTCATAGATCATACCTCTAGTTCCCGGAATTACCCGTTCTTTCTTAATCTTCAGATTAAAGTTATTCACATACTGCTCCCCATTGACAATCTGCAGTACAAACAAACGATTCACCAGAATTCCAAATAAGGCAATAAAAATCAATACCAATACAAACAGCCTTGATTTGATAACCGCAAGTAAATACTCTTTTATATTAGTCAGCATTTCTACCAGCACTCCTTTTCTCTGAAGTATCCAATTTCCGGTATACAAGCAGTATCAGCCTGTAGAGTACAATCGTAACCACTACTGTATAAACCAGTTCTGGAATAATCACATGCAGCAGATAATAGAAAAAATCTGTCCGGTTCCGCAGCAGAAATAAAAAAACGTAAATAATCAGTCCATATACAAAATCACTGACTGTAATCAGTATCATGGGCAGCTTTAAATCTTCTTCATAGAAAATACTTTGAAAAAAGCCGTTTACATAACCAATATACATATATATCAATGCATAAAAACCCAGCATATCTCCATAACAGATATCAATTAAAAGCCCGCTGAAAAATCCCATCAGCATCCCTTCTGTCTTTCCTCTCATAAATCCTACGGAAGATACAACCACAATCAGAAGATTGGGGGAAATATCTGCCATTGCCCATGATTGAAAGACTGTACACTGGAGTACAAAGCAAACCAGCACAAACACGATATCTACTATGACCCTTTTCATCTTTGTTCCTCTCTATTCTTTCAAGTTAGTAATCACTAACACTTCCTCCAGATGTTCAAAATCTACAGCCGGGGAAATATAGCCTGACTTCGTCAGTTTATTCGCATCATCCCTGACTTCTGTCACATATCCAATCAGAATGCCCTGCAGATATTTATCACTGATATGAGAAGTAACAATCTGGTCACCTGGCTGTACATTATTATCCGTATCCATCAGCTGTGACATCTGGATCAGATTATCTTCCATCAGTTCCAGACTGCCGCTTATAATACACATATCCTGTGTTGCCAGATCCATTGCCGATACATTATGCGCATCGTCAATGATGGAACGCACAGTAGCCCAGTTCGGACCCACATTGACGATTCTGCCTACCAGACCGCTTCCTGCAATCACATTCATATCCACTGCAATTCCGTCTTTACTTCCCTTATCAATCATAAATGTACTGAACCAGTTCCCGGAATCCTTGCCATTAATCCTGGCTGCAATCTTATTATAACTGGGATATTTCTGATCCAACCCATACAATTCTCTGAGCCGGTCCAGTTCAAAACGATCCTGCCGAAGCTGGTTATTCTCTATGGTCAGTTCATCTACCTGCTCTTGCAGCTTCTTATTCTCTTTCTGGGTAGTCTTAAGACTTTCAAACTCATCTGCCTTGTCATTAAACCATTGTCCCACACGATTAATTCCATTCTGCATAGGAATAATCGTATATCCTGCTACCAGTTTTAGCGGCTCCGGCATAATCTTGGTTGTAAATGTCACCAGCATCAATCCCAGACAAAACACAGTAAATACCAAAAGCAGGTATTTGCTCGGAAATGACATTTTTGTTCGTTTCTTCATATCCGTTCCCCATTATCATTAATAGTAGATCTTTTCTCTCATTTCTGTTGCAAGCTTTGAAAATGCTTTTTCAGCTATGATTCGTTCAATTCCCCTGATTACACTTTCATCCGGGTTGTTATAGACATTGGTTTCCAGCTCCGTTGCCAAAGCTACCATATCCACCAGCTTAGCCAGATTGGAAGAGCCTCCTGTCAGATAAATTCCCTCGTCTATAATATCTGCTGCTAACTCCGGCGGAGTCCTCTCAAGAATCATTTTAGCTGCATCTACAATCACATGGAATTGTTCTTCCATAGCCTCTTCTAACACATAAGAAGTAATCTCCTGCTCTATGGGCAGCCCCGACATCACATCTCTTCCTATAATCGTCATGGACTGCGCCTGTTCTGAATCCAGAGAACACAGGTGCTTTTTCAATGTTTCTGCGGTCTTTCGGCCGATAATCAGATTATATTCCTTCTTAATCATGGCGGTAATGGCTTCATCAAATTTATTGCCACCAGTCTTAATCAGCTTGCTAAGCACAATTCCTCCCAGCGACAAAACAGAGATCTCTGTCGTATCAGCTCCAATATTAATTACCATAATTCCCTGAGCATGATTCACGTCCAATCCGACACCCAGTGCATCGGCTATTGGCTTTTCCACAAAAAGCACCTTTTTCTCCTTTACACCAGTCATACGAATCAGGTCGTAAAAGGCTCTCTTCTCTACTTCTGTAATATCGGTCGGCACTGCCATAATATAATTGCTGCTTCTCAGTGAATTCCCTGCCGCTTTGGTCAGCATTTTCTTAAGCAGTTCCTGCATACTGTCAATATCTGCTATGACTCCATTATTGATCGGACTGCTGACCTGAATAGAGTCCGGAGTTCTCTCATACATATCAAAAGCCATATCACCTGTTGCATAGATAATGTCTCCCCGTTCAATCGCAATCATATTCCGCTCATTTAATATCTGTTTCTTCGAATAATTATAAATCTTAATATTACTTGTTCCTAAATCAATTCCAAATGTGTTACCTGCCACAATTTCCTGGCTCCCTTCCAAACTTAATGTATTGTTATGCGCATACATATTACCGCAGTAATCCCAGCTCCCTAAAACTTGCATATTGATTATCGCCTATAATGATATGATCTGCAAGCGGTATTCCCAGAAGCTCCCCACATTCTTTCATTCTATGGGTCAAAGCCACATCTTCACGGCTTGGCGTCGGATCTCCACTTGGATGGTTATGCATCAATATCAGATTCACCGCGCTGCACTGAAATGCTTCCCTGTATACCTCTCTTGGTGAAACCAGCGATGTATTCACTGTTCCGGTAGAAATGTGTACTTCTTTAATTAAGGCACACCGACTATCCAGCATCAGCGCCATACAAAGTTCCTTATCCTCGTGCCGCAGATCCTCCATATAGTAATCTGCAACGGACTCCGGCTCCCGAAACGATAACCGCTCCTGTGCCTGAACCTTAGCAAAACGCCGGGACAATTCCGCAATACACTTTAACTGTATCGCCTTGACTTTGCCGATACCGCGTATACTCATCAGCTGCTCCATAGAGCTGTGACAAATGCCTGTTAGTCCGTGTTCCTGGCCGGAAAGCTGCAGAACCTTTCCAGCTATATCCAAAGACCGCTCTCCTTGAGCTCCGGTACGAATAATTATCGCCAGTAATTCTGCATTCGTCAGATATCTAGGGCCATGTTCCAGACATTTCTCATAGGGCCGCTCTTCTAACGGCATGTCCGCAATTCTGTTTGTAGTCTGCATAAAAACACTCCTTCGCAACAGCTCTCTTCCAGATTACAGCTATTACTTCCTGGGTTTTCATACATTTCCTATTTTTTACATACACTGTTTATATTAGCACATTTTTCTATTTTTGTATACCTATTATGCTATTTTTTTCAAAAAATAGCTATAATATACATAAGTGGTTATTATGCTGTATCCGCCTGTGCATAACAAAAATTAAATTTGGAGTTCGAAAAAGGGAGTCGGTTTCTGATTCAACTCCCTTTATGATTCTCATGCTCCTGCATGTATATTATAATATAGCTTCTAAAGTAGTCCGAACAGCCTTGATGAAATCAGCACTATTCAAAACAACCGGATTGGGATTCGTTGTAATCTGCGCCAGATCCTTGGTCATCTTTCCTTCTTCAATCGTCTGAACCGTTGCCTGATCCAGTTTGTCTGCAAATGCACACAGTTCGGGCAGCTGATCCAGCTCTCCTCTTTTCCTTAACGCACCGGTCCATGCAAATATGGTAGCTACAGAATTAGTAGAGGTCTCTTCCCCTTCTAAATGTTTGTAATAGTGCCTCTGTACGGTACCATGGGCAGCCTCATATTCATAATTTCCATCCGGTGATACCAATACGGAGGTCATCATAGCCAGAGAACCAAATGCAGAAGATACCATATCGCTCATAACGTCGCCGTCATAATTCTTGCAGGCCCAGATATAACCACCTTCGGATTTCATTACGCGGGCAACTGCATCGTCAATTAAGGTATAAAAATAAGTAATACCGGCCTGTTCGAATTTTTCTTTATATTCTGCCTCAAAAATCTCTTGAAAAATATCTTTAAAGGTGTGGTCATATTTCTTTGAAATCGTATCTTTGGTTGCAAACCACAGATCCTGCTTTGTGTCCAGAGCATAGTTAAAGCAGCTCCTGGCAAAGCTTTCAATCGAACCGCAAAGGTTATGCATACCCTGTACAATTCCTGCACCAGCAAAGTTATGAATTAATTCTCTAGTCTCTTCGCCCTTTTCGTTCGTATAGACGATCTCACACGTTCCAGCACCTGGAATTTTTATTTCAGATCCCTTGTATACGTCACCATAGGCATGTCTGGCAATCGTAATCGGCTTTTTCCAATTCCTTACACAGGGTTCAATTCCTTTCACTACAATCGGAGCACGAAAAACAGTACCGTCCAGAATTGCCCGGATTGTTCCGTTAGGACTTTTCCACATTTCTTTTAAATTATATTCCGTCATTCTGGCAGCATTAGGGGTAATGGTTGCACATTTCACCGCCACACCATACTTCTTAGTGGCTTCAGCAGAATCCACGGTTACCTGGTCATCCGTCTCATTGCGATGTTCCAGCCCAAGGTCATAGTATTCGGTCTTTAAATCAATAAACGGATTCAGCAATTCATCCTTAATCATTTTCCAGAGAATTCTAGTCATTTCATCTCCGTCCATTTCAACCAGCGGTGTTGTCATCTTAATCTTGTCCATTTCACTCGTCCTCCTGTTATTATTTTAATAGATTATCCGCCTAACATCATAGCAAACATGAGTTCTTTTGTCAAATATTTTCAGACAGCTTCACTCCTCTATCTCTACTCCGGTGCTTTTTCCCTGCCGTTTTAAATGATACTCCATCACCAGAACAATCAACTTCTGCAGGGCATTGAAAATGACCACATTCACACCTTCCAAAATTCCTATAACCAAAAAACACTCCAGACTCAGCTTTTTAAAATAAAAGACAGGCCCTGCAAAACAAACTGCTAGACAAAACAGCACAATCAGTCCAATATACAGGACACGCCGCAGCCAGTCAAAGGGATAACAGATCTTAAATAAGATCACTGCAAAGACACATCCTGCCATGATTGTCGTCAACGTGGACACCTGCCCTGCCGTAATATGCAGTATATTTCCCAAAGCCACACATACCAGAATATTGATGGCCATCAGCAGACCTCCTGGCAGAGCAATGCGGAACACTTTCCGCAAAAATCCCGGAGTGACACGATCATAATTTGGTTCCAATGCCAAAATAAAAGAGGGAATACCAATACAGATACTGCTGATTAAAGACATCTGTATCGGCTGATATGGATATTTACGATTCAGGAAACAGAAAATCAAAGCCAGAATTACTGAAAATACAGTTTTCACCAAAAACAAAGAGGACGATCTTTGCAAATTGTTGATAGCCCGTCTTCCTTCTGCAATCATGGCCGGTATGGATACAAAGTCAGAATTTAAAAGCACAACATCCGATACATTCCTAGCGGCCTCACTGCCATTCTGCATAGCTATGCTGCAGTCTGATTCTTTTAAAGCCAGCACATCATTGACTCCATCACCAGTCATGGCAACCGTATGTTTCTTTTTCAGCGTCTGAACCAGCAGCTGTTTCTGCTGCGGCGATACACGTCCAAACACGGTATTCGTCTCTGCTGCCTTTTTCAGCTGTTTTTCATTTTCCAATACCGAACAATCCACATAATGTTCCGCATTGGCAATGCCAACCCGGCGGGCAATATCCGAAACTGCTTTCGGATTATCGCCGGAAATAATTTTCAGCTCCACATTCTGTTTTTTCAAATAGGCTATAGTCTTAGGGGCGCTCTCCTTAATTATATCTTCAATATAGAGAAAAGCCAGCGGCAACATAGTATCCGGCAGTTTCTTATCCCTAATTTGCTGATTCGTATGGGCAAATAACAATACCCGTTCCCCATTAGCTGTATGGTTCTCAATCAGCTGCTGTAAGTCCGGCTCTATAGATGACAGTACAAATTCCGGTGCTCCCAGCACATAGATTCCCTGATTTTCAAAAACTGCGCCGCTCCATTTCCGTTCAGAAGAAAATGGAATCACTTCCTTCACTGTCCACTCTTCTTTATGATAACACTGATTAATCGCCTCAAATGTTGCATTGCCTTCCTTCATAGCACCCATCAGCTCCGCCAGCGCTTCATCGAACTCCAGTTCGGACAACGCCTCACTTTCCACCAGCCGCATGGTTCCTTCTGTCAGGGTTCCGGTCTTATCCAGACAAAATACATCAACTCTTGCCAGAGTTTCCACACAATACATCTGCTGAACCAACGTCTTCTTTCTCGCCAGCCGCACCACACTGACTGCCATAACCACACTAGTCAGAAGCACAAGTCCTTCTGGAATCATACCCAATAGAGCCGCCACCGTATTTACAACCGCGTTTTGCAAAGAAGCCCCATTTAAAGTCATCTGATTCAAAAACAGCAAAATGGCCGTAGGAAAGATTGCAATTGATACCATCTTAATAATCTTCATGACCGAACTTTTGATCTCAGAATTGACCTTCTTCATATATTTCGCACTGCTGGCAATCTGATTGACGTAGCTTTCTTCCCCAACCTTCTGCACCTTTGCATAGACACTGCCGCTGACCAAAAAACTACCAGAAAGAAGGCTGTCTCCCTTCTGCTTGCCAATAGAAACACTCTCTCCAGTCAACAGGCTTTCATTGACTTCACATTCTCCTTCCACAACAACTGCATCTGCACAAATCTGCATTCCTGATTTTAAATGAATCAAATCATCCTTTACAATCTCATGCAGCGAAACCTCCTGCTCCCTGCCATCTCGTACAACAGGAACATGCGCTTCTGCTAAAAGCGACAATTTGTCCATTACGTATTTCGCCCTTAATTCCTGCACAATCCCAATAAGAAGATTACTAAGTACTACACCGATAAAAAGCATATTCCGATAAGACTGTACCAAAAAAAGACAGACAGCCAAAAGCACATTGACCAGATTAAAAAGCGTACAGCTATTCTCCAGTACAATCTGCCCTACTGTCTTTGTCTTTAAACCAGCATCATGGTTTACCTGTCCATTTTTAATTCGTTCTTCTACTTCTTTCGATGTCAGACCTTCCATAATTTTCCTGCTTTCTTATCAGATTTGCCTATGCTGCCTATCCATAATATTTAGAGAATAGGTATTTCGAAAAGGTGATACAGTGCGACGAACTTGTACCAATGATAGGAATGTAAGAAGCTCAAAGACGTTTTTGATTCGCTTCTTACGTTCCTATCATTGACACAAATTCTGACAGTGAAACAGCGTTTTGAAATTACCTGTTCGTTCCTTATGTGTCACTTATGAAAAGCGGGAGCCGTCTTTTTCATTTGTCATATACTAATATATTAATACACATTCTGTCGTTTGTATACTATTTTCCCTTATAATTCCATTAATGTTTTCTTAATTTTGCCAATTGGAGCCATTAAGAACTGAGAATAATACATTACAGTTCTTTCATATCCAATAAATTGGACTGATGACGTGTCGCAAATGCTATTTTCAAAATCGTCGCCTTAAACCAACTCTTGCAACCACCAATCTCTCATTATTTTTTCTTCTTATGCACATTCCGAATTGTTTTTTTCTTCTTTTTATTTCTTTCCACTATTTTTTCTGCAGAATATTGATTTTTATCTTTATGAAATTCCTGTTTTGTTGCTGGCTGATTTCCCTTCTTATGATGAACCGAATCTTTTCTTGGTCGAATCAGGCACTTCCGGTCATAACCAATCAAATCCCGCCGGCCTGCTTTAAGCAGAGCTTCCTCAACCAAATCATAGTTTTTAGGATTCCGATATTGTATTAAGGCCCTCTGCATCGCCTTTTCATGGGGATTATGCGGAACATAGACTTTTTTCATAGTTCTAGGGTCCACTCCGGTATAGTACATACAGGTAGAAATCGTGGAAGGGGTTGGATAGAAGTCCTGCACCTGTTCCGGCATATAGCCTAGATCCCGTAGATATTCCGCCAGCGCAACGGCTTCTTTCATAGTGGAGCCTGGATGAGAAGACATCAGATAAGGCACCAAAAACTGTTTTTTTCCTATCTGTTCATTGATTTTTTTATATTTGTCTGCAAACTTCTGATAAACTGTATTTTCAGGCTTACCCATCATCTGCAGTACGGGATCGGCTATGTGTTCCGGCGCTACCTTCAGCTGACCACTGACATGATGTTCACACAATTCTCTGAAAAAGGTATTATCTTTGTCATAAATTAGATAATCAAAACGGATTCCAGAACGTACAAAGACCTTTTTTACATTAGGCAGCTGCCGAAGTTTTCGTAACAGTTTCAGATAATCGCTATGGTCAATCGTTAAATTCTTACAAGGCTTTGGAAATAGACACTGTTGATTGGAGCAGACACCCTTACTCTTTTGTTTTTCACAGGAGGTATGCCTAAAATTCGCTGTAGGCCCGCCCACATCATGAATATAGCCCTTAAAATCTGGTTCCCATATCAGCTGCTCGGCCTCGGCAAGTATGGATTCGTGGCTCCGCACCTGAATCTGTCTTCCTTGGTGAAAGGTAAGTGCACAAAAGCTGCAGCCTCCAAAGCAGCCGCGGTTGCTGACTAGGCTGAATTTAATTTCTTCAATGGCCGGAACTTTCAGAGGCTCATAGGAAGGATGGTACGTCCGCATATAGGGCAGCGCATATACCCGGTCCATCTCCTGCTGGCTCAGTGGACGTGCAGGCGGATTCTGTACTACAAACTGGTGTTCGGAATATGGCTCTGCCAGACATTTTCCAGTTATAGCATCGGTATTGCAGTACTGGATATAAAAACTTCTGGCATAGTTTAACTTATCTGCTTTTAACTCTTCAAAGGAAGGCAGCAGCAGTGCATCGTATACAGAATCCAATGAAGAGGTCTTATAGACGGTTCCTGGAATAAATGTAATGTCCCCTACGGCAATTCCGCTGTTTAAGGCATCTGCGATCTCTACAATACTCCGTTCACCCATTCCATAGGATATCAGATCTGCGCCTGCATCCAGAAGAATGGAGCGTTTCAGCTTATCTGACCAGTAATCATAATGAGCCAGCCTGCGCAGACTGGCCTCAATACCGCCTATAATAATCGGATTCTTCTTATAGGTCTGACGAATCAGATTGCAATATACCACCGCTGCATAGTCGGGCCGTTTTCCAATCACACCGCCAGGAGTAAATGCATCGCTTTTGCGCCTTTTCTTGGATACTGAATAATGGTTTACCATAGAATCCATATTTCCAGAAGAAACTAAAAAACCGAGCCGCGGTTCTCCAAGAACCTGCACACTCTTTGGATCTTTCCAGTCTGGTTGGGAAATGATACCGACCTGATAACCTTCTGCTTCCAGAACGCGGCTGATAATCGCCGGCCCAAATGAAGGATGGTCCACATAGGCATCCCCAATGACATAGACAAAATCCAGCTGGTCAATTCCCCGTTCTATCATATCTTCCTTTGAAATCGGCAAAAATCCTTTTTTCATAGCTGTCTGTTCTCCTCTACCGGAACTTCATTATAATTCTCAATATGATAATCCGCCATCTCCACCTTTTTTTCCCACTGATAATCAGAAAATGCATCTTTTACGGCGCAGGTCGTCATACCCGCCCGCTGTCCAGCCAGAATCCCCATAGAAATATCTTCAAATACTAGACAGTTTTCCGGCGGCACCTGAATTCTTGCTGCTGCCTCCAGATAAATCTGCGGATTAGGCTTTCCTTCCGGCACATCATCTGCCGTCACAATGGCATCAAAATCTTCTAAAAGCCCATGTACCTTCAATACCGTTTCCACTAGATGGGTAGAGTTGCTGGTGGCAATGGCTGTTTTAAGCCCAAGTTTGCGAATCTTCTTTACAAAATCATAGGCTCCCGGTTTCATGGGAACCTCTTCCACATACACCTGAAACGCCATACGGTTCCACTCCAGCATAATTTCTTCAATGCTGTCGGCAATGCCGAAAGTTTCCTTAAAATAACGGGCTCCTTCTGTAAAACTCATACCCTCAATTGCCTCATGAAGCCCTGGCGGCGGCTGAATCTGGAATTTCTTCAGATATTTATGATCCACCTCCGTCCATACCCACATAGAATCAATCAGCGTTCCGTCCAAATCAAATATTACTGCTTTTTTTCCTCTTAACATCATTTCCTCATTTCTGTAACTGTTCTAGTTCTTCCTTAGTCAAATGCCGGTATTCTCCTGGCTTTAACTTCTCATCCAGTGTCAGACTGCCCATTTTCAGACGTTTGAGATATTTTACTTGATTTCCGCATGCCTGAAACATTCGTTTTACCTGATGATAACGCCCTTCAGTCAGATAGACATAGCCTTCGGTTCCGTCCGCAAGAAGCTCCAGCCGAGCCGGAAGTGTCTTTTGCTCATCCCCGATATCCATTCCCTCCCTGAACATCTGCTGTTCTTTCGCACCGGCCTTTGACTGCAAAAGGACATAATATTTCTTCTCTACATGCTTCTTAGGTGATAACAGCCTATGCGATAGCTGCCCGTCATTGGTCAGCAGCAGCAAACCTTCTGTATCTTTATCCAGCCGGCCCACCGGGAATAAATCCTTCTTCCGTGGACAGTCCGCTTCCTGAATATAGTCCATTACAGTCTTCTCCCTGTGATCCTCTGTCGCAGATACACAGCCGCCCGGTTTATGAAACATCAGATATACATAATGAACAAACACCAGTTCTTTTTCATCCAACGTAATGCAGTCACTGTCTGGACATACTTTATATTCTGGCCGTTTCTCCCTCTCTCCGTTTACACAAATCCTGCCCTTTTTAATCAGCTGTTTTACCTCTGAACGGCTTCCCTGATTCATTTCCGTCAGAAACTTATCCAGCCGCATAACTCCGCCTGCCATCTACATCCATCTCCATCCCTGATGGTATTTATTCTTAAGAGTTCCCTGAACCAGCTTGCCCCATCCCAAGGGATAGCCTGATACACAGACCAGCTGCCAGCCAGAAGCCTGTTCGTCCACAAGATCTTCTACCTCAATGGTCTCTCCTTTTAAATATTTTATCACACGGATATCCCCGCAGTCCAAAGAAATCGTCTGGCGGCACTGCTCTTTCGTCAGAAACATGGCCAGCGCCTGGCTCGGTTCAAATCGGTTCTTTCTGCATTCACCAAGCAGCAGGCCATTGCGCAGAATATGGAGCCCCCGCATCTTTTGGGTCTCATGTGCCACATAATACACTCGTCCCTGACAGAATTCAAAGCAGCTCTCATCCCAGTCCACCTTCAAAATAGACAAAAATTCTTCCAGATCCTTATTTACGGCAGCGACTGCTTGTCTGCTCTTTGGCTTTTGCAAACCACTCTCATCAATAAAGGAAGCACGAGTCATTTTCGAACAGCCAGCTGTTTCTTTTTTATGAAGAAGTGCAATAAAATGTCCTTCTCCATCCATTTTATAAGGCCAGATACGGATACAGCGCTGAAGCTGCTCTTCATATCCCTGACAGTCCTCCTCCAGCCATTCCGGCCTTCCTGTAGAAAATCCTTGATAAGCAGGAGCTTCCAACACTTCCAGCTCTGGGTGGTTTTTCAAAAGGTATAAAATGGTTCCTTCATTTTCCTCCGGTGCAAAGGTACAGGTAGAATACAAACAGATTCCGCCGCTTTTCAGCATCTGCAGAGCCGTTTCTGTAATCTCGCGCTGAATAACAGAATATTGCGCAGGCCCCTTTTTCACCCAGCTTTTCATGATAGCTGGATCTTTACGAAACATACCTTCACCAGAACAGGGCGCATCAATTAGAATCTTATCAAAAAAGCCCTCATATACAGTCTTTAGCTTTTCCGGAGTTTCACTGGTAACCATTACATTAGGAATACCGAACAGCTCCAGATTCTTAAGCAATCCTTTTGCTCTTGAAGCACTGATATCATTGGCGGCTAAAAGCCCTCTGCCTTTTAATTGCACACCCAACTCGGTAGCTTTGCCGCCCGGAGCTGCACACAGATCCAGCACCCGGTCTCCCGGCTCTGCCCTAAGCAGACTTGCCGGAGTCATGGCACTTGGCTCCTGCAGATAATATAACCCTGCATGATAATAAGGATGCTTAGCCGGAGTATCCTTGGTTCCATCATAATAGAATCCGTTGGCAATCCACGGAATCTTCTCTATCGAAAACGGAGAAATCTTAATAAATTCCTCTACTGAAATCTTTCTGGTATTGACCCTCAGGCCGTACATACGTTCTTTCTTAAAACTTTCTTCATATTGGCAGAATGCTTCGTCTCCAAGAAGCCTCAGCATTCTCTCCCGAAACTGAACTGGTAATTCCATACGTACTCCTCAAAACATACTCTATATTGTATTATTTCTATAAATATGCTCAACGCCGCTTAAAGAAATGGCCTGTGCATGGTAACCCTCTGTAATAATATCCAGCTGCTGGCTGAACATCCGCAACTCCTCCAGATCATTGGATTCATAAATCCGATAGAATTCATCCTGAATCTTAATGACTTCCCGTTTATTGGCAACCCTGTAAATATTCTGAATATTATTCAGAATTTCTGATACAATAGCCGCCTTAATCTGAAAGGAATTCTGCGCCTCCATAATTTCGCTTCTAACACTGGACATCTGTTCGTCTAGCTTAATGATAGAATTCGCTGCTTCCATCAGTCGTGTACGGATTTCAATCGGCATATTTCGCTTATACTTATACTGCAGAGAATGCTCGATCACAGCCCAGAAATTCATAGCCAGCGTGCGAATCTGGAATTCCACCAAAATTTCCTTCGGCCCCTGAAGAGTCTCCACTTGGTAATAAACAATGATATGATAGCTTCTGTATCCACTGCTCTTCTGGTTGCTGATATAATCCTTCTCTCTCTTCACACGCATGTCGGCGCGCTCACGAATCATTTTCACAACCGTCTCTATATCCTCTACAAACTGGCAGATAATACGTATCCCTGCCAGATCTTCTATCCTCTCATCAATTTCCTCTATGGGAATCTTTTTTTTCTGCGCCTTTTCCAGCAGACTTGGAATCGATTTCACTCTTCCCGATACCTGTTCAATGGGAGAATACATGCCCCGCTCACGGTATTCCTTAATTAGGTGGTCAAACTTAACGATAATCTCATTTACCGCCAGTTCATAAGGGTCCAGCAATTCTCTCCATAACTGTATCTCCATAACCGATCCCCTCCTTTCTGTCATACTCAATTTATAGGTATTTGCAAAAGTTTGTATCAAAGCGACGATTTTAGACAAATCCTAAGTTTCGCAATTATCTAATACTCTATATAGGCATTTGCAAAACTCTTATTTCAATGCCAGAGTTTGGACAATAGATACAAAAATGTAGCGAATTAAAAACGTCTTTGAGCGGAATTTTTGTATCTATTGTTCAAACTCGTCGCCTGGAATACGACTTTCGCAATCACCTAATACTTTATTATAAAATTTTAATAACAATATTGCAATGTTTTTTCCTCAAAATATTTCAAAACCGGATAGGGATTCACACTGATTTCTTTCCCGTCCTCTCCATTAAAATAAATTCCCACATGCAGGTGTACGGCAAACTGTCCTACCGTTCCTTCCTCACCATAACCGCTGTCCCCCATATAACCAATCAACTGCCCTGCCTGAATCGTATCTCCTTCTTTAAAGTCTTCCGCATAGCTATACAGATGGGCATAGTAATAATAGCCGCCAGAAGGACTGCGTATGCCAATCCGATAGCCTCCCTTAGTCAGCCAGCCGATTTTCTCAACAACGCCGTCGGTCATACTGATAATGGGATAATAGCCCCTCTGGTTGACCGAAGCCATTAGATCCGTTCCCTCGTGCCCCCTTTTTCCACCGAAATTCCGTTCATACATCCAAGAATTTTCGAACGAAACCGTTGCATCCTGGTTTGTCTTAGACTTTGGCACAGGGAAATACTTCACATCCTGCCAGACCTTTCCATACTGAACCAAAAGCTTCTCATATTCTTTCTTATAGTGTTTATGTAGATATGCCTCCAGCCCCTCAAATGTTTCCTGATCCAGATCCTCCAGTTCCCGGCCGGACAGCTGATAGCGATTGCTAGCCATCGCTGCCGCCAGAATGCGTATAGGAGGAACCGAAAGCTGGCTGGAAAGCTTCTCTAAGTATTCCAGGTTCTCATCACTAATATTTTGCTGCCGGAACCGCTCACTGTCTCCAGCTTCAAATTGTACCCGGAATTCTGCCGTATACCCCTTTAAATAATTGCCTCCCATGACAATGCTGCCGGCCATGACAAATAATAGTAAAACCACAGCCAGCCAGCGTTTTAATTTTGCCAAATCCATCCCCCCGAATATCCAATCTGGATATTCTATGTCGGTTTCCGCTCAATCATACCATTTCTAATATCTTAAGAAGATAATCCCATGTTCTTTGAACCGAAGCGATACTCATGCGCTCCTGGGGTGTATGAATATCATAAACATCCGGTCCCATAGAAACCGCATCAAATCCTTTGATTTTATCGGAAAGAATGCCGCATTCCAGCCCTGCATGCAGCGCCTTTACTTCCGGCTCTTTGCCGTAAACCTGCTGGTATGCCTGGATACAGATTTCCCGGAACTCAGAATCGCGCTTAAATTCCCAGGCCGGATAGTCCCCATCTGCCAGACATTCACCTCCCAGGAATTCTGTCAGATAAATGAGCTTATCCCGTAAAGCCACTTTAGCAGAACCGACGGAACTTCGAATTGCAAAGTCCATAGTGAACATATGTTCATCTAAATGCATAATTCCCAAATTCAAAGACGTCTCCACTAACCCACTGATTTCACTGCTCATTTCCTGCACGCCATTGGGAGACTGATGCAGCAAAAACAAAACCTTTTGGGCAGAGGACGGCGATAAAATGCTCTGTTTTTCTTGCAGAACCGGCAGAGACGTTCCAATCTGCAGCTCTGGCTCTTTTCGTCCTAATTCCTCCTTCATCATCTGACAGAAACTGCGGATTTCCTCCGCTGCCTGTTCTGCCAATTCTGGTTCCATAAAAAGAACCGTCCGCGCCTCCCTGGGAATTGCATTGTCCTGCAGACCGCCCGATAACCTAGAACTGGCAATCCCAAAAGAAAACTTCTGCGATAAGTGAAACAACAGTCTGCCCATTAATTTATTTGCATTGCATCTGCCCTTATCAATCTCGGTTCCTGAATGGCCGCCGCTCAGTCCGGTAATCTCTACTTCCATTCTTGCCATATGCTCCACTTCTACATGATTAACTGGAAGCTGGCAATGGCATTTTACTCCGCCTGCACAGCTGGTCAATAAAATCCCCTCTTCCTCCGAATCCAGATTCAAAACTCTGTGTCCCTTTAATACAGAAGCGTCTAAAGCCGTTGCGCCCTGCATGCCAGTCTCTTCATCTATGGTAAATATAACCTCCAGCGGCGGATGGGAATATTCGCTGCTTTCGAGAATAGCCAGCGCATAGGCTATGGCTATGCCATCATCCCCTCCCAGAGTTGTCTGATCCGCACGAATGCAATCCCCGTCTACAATCAACGTCAACGGGTCTTTCTTAAAATCATGCGCACAATCCAGATTTTTCTCGCAGACCATATCCAGGTGCCCCTGTAGAATCACCGGTTCCTCCTGTTCCCTTCCTTTACTGCCTTCCTTCCATATAACAACGTTATTTACTGCATCCTGTATATAATCCAGCCCCTGCTCCTTTGCAAATGCTGCACAGAAATCACTGACTCCCTTTGTATTCCCAGAGCCTCTCGGAATCCGGCTGATTTCCTCAAAGTAATAAAAGACTCTGGATGGTTTCATGGTTAATTTCCTCATAGTCAACATTCCTTTCTTCCTGCATATGAAACACAGGCATTTTGGTTCCAAATGCCCTGTCATACTTTACATTCTTTCCCATATACTTGTAATAAACACCTGCCGGAGTCAATTTATGAAAAAAAAGTTTTTGATCGCTGCTGTTTTTGCATTCTTTCTACTTCTTCTGTGCTTTCCTCAGGAAGCGTTGGAAGGTTCCTCCAATGGCCTGCTGTTATGGTTCCATACTGTACTTCCAACCCTGCTGCCCTTTATTATACTGACAAACTTTATCTTAAAATTAGATGCTGTACATATTCTGTGCCGTTTTGCAGAGCCTGTCTGCAGACGGCTGTTCTCCATTGGCACATATGGCTGTTATGCCCTGATTACCGGTCTGCTCTGCGGATACCCCATGGGTGCCAAAATCACAGCCGACCTGATTCGTGAAAACCGGCTTTCCACAGAAGAAAGCAATTATCTGCTGGGCATCTGCAATAATGCAAGTCCCATGTTTCTTGTTGGATATGTCATTACCCAGTCTCTACAGTGCCCAGAACATAAAACCGCACTGCTGCTGATTGTATATGGCACACCCTTACTCTATGCAATCTGCACAAAACCAAACCGTCATTCTGCACAAATCATCCAAAACTCTTTGCAGGCTCCAGCCAATAAAAAAAACGGACTGACCTTTCGTATTATCGATGAAAGCATTATGAATGGCTTTGAAACCATTACCCGGCTCGGCGGTTATATTATATTATTTGCAATTATTGCAAAAATGGCAACAGTCCGTCTGCATACTGTTACCATCCTCAATCATTTTCTCATTGGTTTTATTGAAATCACAAACGGTGTGCATTCTATCGGCAGTTCCGCCCTTGACATAAAATGGAAAATTCCTCTGGCTGTATCGATTGTCACCTTCGGCGGCCTTTCTGGCCTTGCACAGACAAAAAGTATGATTCAGGGAACTTCTCTCTCCATACGAAGATATCTGCTTACGAAATTAAAGCTTGCTGGGATCAGTCTGCTTCTTTCTGCCCTTTACTGCCAATTATTCATAGCTTAAATCCGCAAATTGAAGCTCGTCCTCCAGCATAGGTTCCTGAATATAATCCTCTTCAAACTCGTCCTCAACCCGGTTCATAGCTGCGATTTCATTTTTATTCTCTTCAATAATCGCTGCATATTTATGTAAAGATTCAAATACATTTTCCATCTTGGTTCCGACTTCATCCTTGGCATTATTCACCAAATGCTGAAGATTAGCAAGAGATTCCTCAACATAGGCCAAAATACTGCTTTTCAACTCGTCTGCCTCCTGCTGCGCAGCCTTGACAATCTGTTCTGCCCTCTGCTGGGCATCGGATATCAGTGCATTGGCGTCTTCCGTCGCCAGCTGCACGATCTCATGGTCGCTGATCAGCTTCTGCACGTTGGCATTGGCATCTTCTAACATGGCTTCCGCTTTATTCTGTGCATCCTCTAAAATAGCATTTCTATTTCGTAATACTTTCTGGTATCGCTTAATTTCATCCGGCATTTTCATCTGTAGTTCGCTAATCAAGGTCTCAATCCGGTCTCTGTCCACAATAATCTTAGATTTTGAAAGAGGATACGGCTTGCATTCTTCAACGATATACTGCTCCATTTCCTCTATAACCTGTTCAATTTTGCTTGTCATACCACAGCCTCCTAATATTTTATGAAATCTTCTCCTGTATCTTATCGATTACAAATGCCGGTACAAACTGACTGATATCTCCGTGAAGCCACGCTACTTCTTTCACAATGGAGGAACTTAAATAAGAATACTTCAAACTGGTGGTCAAAAATATCGTATCCACACATTTCTCCATAATATGATTGGTCTGAGCCATCTGCAGTTCATACTCAAAATCCGTAACTGCACGCAGCCCGCGCACAATAATATCGGCCTTTTCCTCTCTGGCAAAATCTACTAACAGACCGTCAAAGGAAATAATCTCAACATTCGAATAATCCTTAGTAAGATGTTTTAACATTTCCACCCGCTCTTCTATTGTAAACATTGGCTGCTTAGTACTGTTCACCAGCACCCCGACTACCAGTTCATCCACAATCTTTGCAGAACGTCCGATAATATCCAGATGCCCAAAAGTAACCGGATCAAAGCTGCCTGGATAAATTGCTTTACTCATTTTTTAATCCTCAGTCATACATAAAAACATATGTTTGTTCGTTTTGTACTCTTTCACTCGTTTAATGGAAAATCCCAATTCCTTTACAAAATCAAAGGAGGTCTCTTTTTGTGCTTCTATAATAATTATGGTATTCTCATCCACCAAAGAGGACTGCTTCAGGGCACGAAGAACCATCTCCTCCAGCTGTTCCTGATAAGGGGGATCCATAAAAATAAACGCAAATGGTTCTTCCCCATCCATCTGGCGGATTGCTGTCAAAACATCACAGGGACAGACCCTGGCCTGTCCTGCTAAATGTGTATTCTTAAGATTCTCCCTGATACATTCCGCTGCTTTCCGGTTATTTTCTACAAAAACCGCTTCTGCAGCTCCGCGGCTTAAAGCCTCAATCCCAATACCACCGCTGCCGCTGAACAGATCCAGAAACCGTACATCTGCCAGCTGAAACTGAAGCATGTTAAATAAGGTCTCCTTAATCCGGTCTGTTGTAGGCCTGGTATGATCTCCTGGCAGAGTTTTTAATGGAATATGTCTGGCACTGCCGGCAATGACACGCATAATATCACCCTTTTCCGATTGCCTTTAAAAAAACCTATCTATATGATTATAAAGATTTTACATATAGATGTCAACGAATTTATTCTGAAATTGTCCCAATCCTTCGTTCTATCGTTTTGATAGATAATCCTGCACAATGTAATAGGACTTTTTCAGCCGTTCACGATAAGTGGGCATATCCCAAGTTTCCCAGGAATATGCTGCGCTTACCCCATTCAACGCAAAGGTAATCCGCTCAATCGGTTCTAGTGTAATCGCACTATTTGCATATAGATTACCAATGCACTGTCTGGAATTGGGGGCAGGAATATTCAGCAGAAGCCAAGGAATACGAATCTCTGTCACATCCCCTTTGATACAAAAATCGGCCAAAGAATCATAATCCTCTGCCTTCGGGTCGGCATTACCGTGACGCAGCTTTCCGGTTTCTATCTGTTCTGTCGGCATCAGCGTTCCATCCTTTAGCAGAAGCGGCCGGTTCAGCATCAGATAAATTGGCGCAAACTGGCCATTATCTGGCTCTGCATAGCCTTCCTTCCTCTCCAGCACTCCCTTATCTGCATATAGACCAGAAGCATACAGCCAATAATTAACATCATAATACGGATCGACCAAAATCCGGCTTTCTTCCGTTCCTTTTATATCTACAGCAAAATCAGCACCCTGATACGCCGTATTTCCCTGATTGCCGATTGTATCAAGAGTTACACGTATATTATCGTTATTTCCCTTTATCATCAAATAAAGATAGGCTTCGTCACTCTTTACATACAACTGGGTGTTCTGATCTGTCAGCAGCGGCTCATCCTGGCTCCAGTCTTTTGCATCTCCGTCCACGGTACAGACCGCACGCTCTCCCGGATCAAATGCCAGCAGGCCGAAAAACTGCTCACTGGTCTGCACATCACACCAAAACGGCCGGTTCTCTTCGCTGGTACAATCCATCGTATTCCAGGTCCGCTTAAACCATTCATCCTGCCAGATAAATACATAAGCGCCCGCGCAGCCAGTATCTATAATGTCATCCAGCATAGAGATAATCGCGTTTCCCTGCTCTTCCTCATTGATTCCGCCCTGATTAAATGCGGCATTTCCCGCCAAATGGGTAATCCCTCTGGCCGCCGGAATACCGAATTCAGAAATCAGCACCGGCATACTATGATAAGAGGTTAAATCCTGCAGATAATGTCGATAGGAATTCTTAGGTTCGTCTGTCAGCAGTTCCGGCGCATAGCGCATCATCTCTGGATAATAAGGATATACATGATACGAAGTAAACAGTCCGGCCTTGAATTCTGGCTTAGCCTTAATATGTTCCGCATCCACCGGAACTGCATCCTCCATCTCTGCATTAGGTTCTCCTGGATGATCCAGGGGGTCTGTCGTTACCCAGTTAGCAAATGCCGTTGGATGCTGCAGACCATAGTGTTTGGTCTCATAGGCAATACATGCCTCCATCCCCGATGCTAAAAATACTTCAAAGGGAGAAGCCCCTTCCGTATAAAGGTATGTTCCGTTAAACTCTGTTTGATCTGGATGATTTTCATTGGTAGCCTTCACAAATTCCGGCTGCCATTCAATTCCCAGAATCCATCCGCTTAGATATTGGGATACATCTGCTGTATAGGTGCCTCCTGCATTGCCTGATTCCTGTTCAATAATTGCATTGCCATGTACCACATCTACAATCTGTTCACACATACTCATCCAGTCATTCACAATCTTCCCATCCTCGGCAAATGCGTCATTTAGATTGCTGATATCTTCTTCGTTGTTGTATACACCCTGCATAAAATACAATGGAGAGGCTGCACTGGCATTATACTCTGCCAATGCCTGATAGAATTCCGGCATAAGCATCGTGTATACACGAATGGTATCTGCATGCATTTCACTAATCTGCTCAAACCAGCGCAGATAATCTTCTTTTGTCACGCCGAATTCTCCTGGGAAATATCCAGGCTTGCCTGCACCAATATTGACCCCAATTGAAAAATGCTCCTGCCACTTGCCGTCTTTTCCATAGATCTGAAAACTCCTGCCAGCTGTCCGAAATGAATAATTCACTCCATCTTCCGTATATACCGGCAAAGACTGAGAAACCGTTTCCGCCGTGGAATCTTCTTTTTCCTTCTTTTGCTTTTTCCCATCAGAACAGCCTGCCAGTAAGGCAGCTGTCAGCAGCACTAAGATTAGTATAATGCCTGTTCTCCAACTTTTCATTTATCTGCTCCTTTTATGCAACTGTTACTTTACAAAACTTTTTCTTGCCCCTCTTTACTACCTTTCCTTCTCCGGCAAATGTTTCTTTTGTATAAGAGGCTTTGATATCCTCCACCTTTTCTCCATCCAGAGAAACACCCCCCTGTTCCACCGCCCTGCGGCCCTCGGAACGAGATGGGACAAGCTCTGCTTTTATTAAAATACTGATAATATCAATCTGTCCATCTGTAAAATCTGCTTCTGTCAGTGTAATCCCTGGCATATTTGCCGCATTTCCACCGCCTGCAAATAATGCTCTTGCACTCTCCTGCGCCTTTTGGGCCTCTTCCTCTCCATGCACCAGCTTAGTCAATTCATAGGCCAGTATTTCTTTCGCTGTATTTAACTGGCTGCCTTCCCAGTCATTCATTTTGTCTATCTCCTCTAACGGAAGGAATGTCAGCATACGGATACATTTCAGCACGTCATCATCTGCAACATTTCTCCAGTATTGATAGAATTCAAACGGCGAAGTCTTATTCGGGTCTAGCCAGACAGCACCGGACTGGGTCTTGCCCATCTTCTTGCCTTCAGAATTCAGCAGCAGGTTAATGGTCATCGCATATGCATCCTTACCTAATTTCCGGCGGATTAGTTCAGTGCCGCCAAGCATGTTGCTCCATTGATCATCTCCGCCGAACTGCATATTACAGCCATATTTCTGGAATAATACATAGAAATCATAGCTCTGCATAATCATATAGTTAAATTCCAGAAAGCTTAATCCGCGCTCCATACGCTGTTTATAGCACTCTGCTGCCAGCATACGGTTAACACTGAAATGAGACCCCACTTCACGAAGCAGTTCTACATAATTTAGCTCCATCAGCCAATCCGCATTGTTCACCAGCATAGCTTTTCCTTCTGAAAAATCAATAAAGCGGCTCATCTGCTTCTTAAAGCATTCCACATTATGTTCAATTGTCTCGTTGGTCATCATCTGACGCATATCAGTTCTTCCAGATGGGTCACCAATCATGCCAGTTCCTCCGCCTACTAGGGCAATCGGCTTATTTCCCGCCATCTGCAGGCGTTTCATCAGACACAGTGCCATAAAATGGCCGACATGCAGACTGTCCGCTGTTGGGTCAAATCCAATATAAAAGACTGCTTTTCCATTATTGATTAATTCCTTGATTTCTTTTTCATCCGTTACCTGGGCAATCAATCCTCTTGCCACCAATTCATCATAAATTGTCATTTTCCTCTTCTCCTCTATTTAGAATTTTACACAAAAAAAATCCCATCCTTATGAAAGGACGAGAATACCCGTGTTACCACCTGACTTCACAAACTGCTTGCACAATCTGCCTTACTAAGTAAACGCTGATCATTTACTGTGCACGATAACGAGTGCCAATCCGTCTTTTCCTAATTACAGAGCCTATCCAGTTCTGTGTTCAAAAAAGCAGCTCCGAGATGTATTCACTTAGAACTTCACAGGCGCCTCTCATCAACCGGCTGTTTTCTGTCTGTATCTATTCCAGCTACTTCTTCCCTTCCATGCCTTTCCCATTATTACTTTTGCTTTGTATAGCCTACATTATACAGACCATATCCGGAAATGTCAAGAATTAGTTTACATTTGCAGCTGGATTTGCTATACTATTCTTATAGGGCGCATTACCAAACACAGAAAGGAAAGGGATTCTATGGCATTTGATATTCAAAAAGAAGACGAAATTATCATTGAAGAACAGCCCAAAAAAGGGGCCTGCCATTTTCGCGGAAAGATACATTTCTCCGAAGGCTACCATGACCTTTTCCAGTCTAAATTCCACCAGGACCGCTCTACACTCCATATCATTGCCGCCATACTGGAAAAATATCCGCAGGGAGCTTATTTTCAGCAGCGCCTAACACTGAATGGGGTAAAATTATTTATATTTGAAAAAGATAAAAAAGTATACATATTTCTACAGTCAGAAATGCAGTCCTAATCAAATATACCGATACTTCTGGAAAGGAAAGACATTATCATGGAACTTCGATGGGATTTAAGCCTGATCTATGATTCTTTTGACAGCAAAGCGTTAAAAGACGACCTGAACCGGGCAAAACACCTGATTCAAACCACAACCCAGCATTATAAGACATTTCTATCCGATATGGAAAATCCTGCATACAAGCTGGTATATCATGTAAATATCATCAATGAAATCAACGGATTATTATTAAAATTAAACTCCTATGCCCGGCTCCGCAAAAGTGTGGACGAGGACAAAACCAGAGCAAAAAAACTAGAAGAAGAGATCCAGCAGCTGATGCCTTCTTTAAATGGAATTAACATTCCATTTCTGCGCTATCTAAATCAGCTGGATCACTTAGACGAACTGATTCAGAGCCAGCCTCTGCTAATAGAACATCAATTCTTTTTGACTGATTTAAAAGAACAGTCCTGCCATCTTCTTTCCGATGATATGGAACTGCTGTTGGGAGAAATGCAGGAGACCGGTTCCTATGCATTTGAACAGCTGCATAATTCTCTGACCGATTCCCTGACCGCGGATGTCTATATCGGCGGTGAAAATAAAGCTACTCCGCTTTCTGTAACAAGGAATCTAGCTTACGCTCAGTCTCAGGAAGTACGAAAAGCAGCCTATAAAGGAGAACTGAAAGCATATCGGAAGATTGCCGCTGCTTCAGCTGCCTGTTTAAACGGTATCAAGGGAGAAGCCATTACGATTGCCAAAGCCAGAAACTTTGCCTCTCCATTAGATATGACTCTGCTGGATTCGAGAATTGACAAGCCTGCCTTGGATGCTATGTTTGCCACTATCATTGAGGCCAGACCTCATTTTCGAAAATACCTGCTAAAGAAAGCCGCTTTGCTAGGACATAACGGAGCGCTGCCCTTTTACGACCTCTATGCACCTATGGGACACTTCGACCTTCATTTTACCTATGAGGATGCTAGAGATTTTATTCTGGAAACCTTTTATGCATTTAGCGAGGATCTGGGTAATTATGCCAAAAAGGCCTTTGATAATGGTTGGATTGATATGGAACCCAGAGACGGTAAGGAAAGCGGCTCTTTCTGCTGTAATATCCACGCCATCAGGCAAAGCCGGATCTTTATTAACTTTACAGGAACCTTTTATAATCTGGTGACGCTGGCTCATGAACTTGGTCATGGGTATCATTATGAAAAGCTCAATCATCAGACCATCCTCAATACGGATTACACTATGCCTATGGCTGAAACAGCTTCCATCCTGTGCCAGTCCCTTGTAACTGAGGCTCTTTTTGAAAAGGCTTCCTCAGAAACCAAATTTGCTATTCTGGAAAATGATCTGTTAAATGCAACGCAGATGCTGATTGAAATTCTGGCTCGTTATACATTTGAAACCAACCTGTTTGAAAAGCGCAAGGAAAAGCCGCTGACTGTCAGCCAGCTAAATGAGCTGCTGCTAAGTGCTCAGAAGTTTGCTTATGGAAATGGTATGAGTGATGAAAAACATCCCTTTATGTGGATCTGCAAACCGCATTATTATTTTCCTGATTTTCATTTTTACAATTTTCCCTATCCGTTTGCACTGCTGTTTTCCAAAGGACTGCTGGCTATGTATAAACAAGAGGGAAAAGCCTTTATCCCTAAATTCGAAGAGATTCTGACCGCCACTGGTTCCAATTCTGTCCGCGGAGTATTCGGAATACTTGGAATACAACCAGAGGATAAATGTTTCTATGAGAATGGACTGCGGCTGATTATAGAACAGATTGATCTATTTATATCTGCCAGCTGCAAGGAAGGGGAATCACCGCAGATTCCCTGATAAAAGACAGTAAAAACTTCCCTTTAAAAAAGTCTCTGGCCGGAACTCTTCCGGTCAGAGACTTTTTCTTTAACGAAATGTATAATACATATCATCATCGTCAAAAGAATCATTTTCATATTCTTTTGTCCAATCTATGTTATTGGTCCTCTTAACACGCACCTGCGGCCTTGCCTGCTGATTTTTCTTCTTATTATCTTTGCTCTTCTTCTGCATGGCCTTTTTTTCTTTTTCTAAACGCTTGGCAGTTTCGATCTTATCCGGCTGCTGCTCTTTCGGCTTATCCTTATCCCGTCCTGCATTCTGTGGTTTTCGGCGGATTTCTTTCTTATCATAGTCACTGTCTTTATCATACCCCTGGCCGCCTCTGGGGCCTTTTCGAAAATCTTTTCTTCCGCCTGGCTTAACGGCTGTATTGCCGGCTCCTTCCGGCCGTCTGCTATAAGAATGGGAGGTTCCATCTTCTGTCCGCCTGCCGTTAAAACGGGAGGTTCCATTTTCTGTCTGACGACTGTTATAACGAGAATTTTCATTTTCTGTCCGTCGGCTGCTGGCTGAAGAACCAGCCGCATTTCGAGATTGGTATCCTCCTTGACGGTTCTGTCCATCCTTCTTATATTCCCTGCCTGGCTGCCTTTCTTTTCTTCCTTCGTTACTTCTTGCCTTATAACCGTTATTCTTGTCTAAGCGTCCTTTTTCCATCTCTCTTTTTTCTTTTGACGGTTCTGCCGTCTTGTCTCCTCTCAAATTATTTTTGCTTTTATTTTGACTGTTTCAATGTTCCATTAATTTATCTTTTGAAAATTTTCATAACCAACAATTTCATCCAGATATTCCTGCAGTTCCTTTTCAACATCTACATCCTTCTTTTTCTTTAATTCAGCCCGCTTCTCCTCCTTTACCTTTTCTGAGACAACATACTCCCTGACTTCCTCTTCAAGGATTGTCCAGTAGTCATCTTCGTCCCCATATCGTTTTACCATGCGGTTGTATTGGGACTGATCTGCATCTTTCAGCTTTTGTTTGATTGTACTAATACAAGAATCTATCTCTTTACTGCTGGCGGACATTCCCTGCCTTTTGCCATGGTATGCCAGAGTTTTTACTTCCTGCAGGACAGCTACCGCCTGTTGTTCATCCATCTCTTTTCCCAATACCTGATAAATTTCTACAAGATGGGCCGTCTGTGTATTTTTAATCTCTGCATGTGCACCCTTTGACAAGGTTTTTACGTTTTGGGCTTCCTTAACTGCTTCCTGTCCATTATTCCATATAGTTTTAAAAAAAGTACTTACTTTTTCCTGCATATTGATATTGGCAGTCAAAATACTGACCGCAAGTATGACCAGCAGAGCAGCTCCGAATAGAATCTTGTCCTTTTTTCCCTCCTTCTTGGTTTTGTCTTTATTTTGTATATCGGTATTTTTCTTCTTTTCTTTCATATCACTTTTCCTGTTATATATTTCTATTTTCTATTCGCGGATTTGTCCATTGCCGTAAATTATATACTTAGTTGTTGTCAGTGCAAGCAGCCCCATAGGACCTCTTGCATGAAGTTTTTGTGTACTGATACCAATCTCCGCGCCAAATCCAAATTCAAAACCGTCGGTAAACCGGGTTGAAGCATTGACGTAGACAGCTGCCGCATCGATTTCATTCAAAAATTTCTGTGCATTTTGGTAATCACTGGTTACGATGGATTCTGAATGGCCAGTATTATAGCAATTGATATGTGCAATCGCAGTCTCTATATCCGGTACAGTTTTTGCAGATAGAATATAATCCAGATACTCACGGCCCCAGTCCTCCTCTGCTGCCTCTACTGCATCCAACAAAGCATTTCTTACCTTTTCATCGCCCCTTATTTCTACTGGCTTTCCATTTTCTTTTATTGCCTGAGCCAGTCTGGGCATAAACTCCTGAACGATTGTTTCATGCACGATCAGCGATTCACAGGCATTGCAGACACCGATCCGCTGTGTCTTAGCATTTACCACAATACGTACTGCCATATCCAGATCCGCTGTTTCGTCTACATAGATATGACAGTTTCCCGTACCAGTCTCAATTACCGGCACGGTACTGTTTTCTACCACTGTACGGATCAATCCGGCTCCACCTCTTGGTATCAGGACATCCACATATTGATTTAATTTCATCAATGCCGCGGCCGTCTCCCGGCTGGTATCCTCAATCAGCTGAATAGCATCCTCCGGCAGCTGGCACTGCTGCAGTGCTTGACGAATCAGCCGGACAATGGCCATATTGGAATGAATGGCATCGCTTCCCCCTCTTAATATGACTGCATTACCAGTTTTAAAGCAAAGTCCGAATGCATCGGCTGTTACATTAGGACGGGATTCGTAGATGATACCAATCACCCCCAATGGCACCCGCTTCTGGCCGATCATCAATCCATTGGGCCGCTGCTTCATCTGCAGCACTTCACCAACCGGGTCGTCAAGAGCAATGATCTGCTGTAACCCTTCCGCCATCGCTTCAATCCGTTCCTTTGTCAATAGCAGACGGTCTACAAGACCTTCTTTCATATGATTTTCCTTCGCAATCCGTATATCTACCTCATTGGCTTGCAGAATCTGTTCTGCATGTTCCGTCAATATTCGGGCAGTAGCTGCTAAGGCCTGATTTTTCATATTGGTAGAAAGGTTCCTCACAGTCACCTCTGCTTCCTTTGCCAGCTGTCCAATTTCAGTTAATGATGTCATGTTATCCTCTCCTTTTATAATTCTAGGTAATAGATAATTGCGAAAGTTGTATTCAAGGCGACGAGTTTGAACAATAGATACAAAAATTCCGCTCAAAGACGTTTTTAATTCGCTACATTTTTGTATCTATTGCCCAAACTCTGACATTGAAATAAGAGTTTTGCAAATACCTATTCTAGGTAATATTAGGCAATTGTTCAAACTCGTCGCCCTGATAACAACTCTCGCAATCACCTAAACATATACGACCTCGTCCAGTTTTCGATCATGTTTTTGAACTGGCAGATTCTCCAGCATCTGACAGCTGAACGCAAGACCGCATGAATAAATGCCCGGAAACCGGGCTAAATATCTGTCATAAAAGCCTTTTCCATATCCCAGGCGATAGCCATCTTTCGAGAATGCGACTCCCGGCACTGCCATAAATCCCTGGCCGGTATTGACTTTATCAGAAGTTATAGGTTCTAATATTCCAAAATACCCTGGCTGCACTTCTATTTTAGATCTTATTTCATAGAAATCCATGGTTGTATCCTCTACCTTGGGAAGCGCAACCCGCTTTCCCATCTTAAGCGCCTGTTCCAGCAGCATTTCTGTCTGTACTTCCGCTTTATAAGCCATATATAGGAAAATCCATTCGGATGTACAAAAATGTTTATTATTTAGTATTCTTTTTTGAATTTCCTGGCTTCTTTTATTTTGCTCTTCCTGAGGTTGTTCCAGTCTTAGACTTAATATTCGTTTTCTAATGTCCGCCTTTGTTTCCAAATTTCTCACCCAGATTCGTAATGGTTCCATCTTCATTTTCAATAGAAATATTGTTCAGCTGCGCCTTCAGATTGGCACGTACATTTGCCAGGAATTCCTGACGGAGCAGCGCCTGTTCTTCCCTCTCTGCACTGGTCAAGCCTTCCGCTTTGGACTTTCGGGCCAGTTCATTGATCCGTTGTATTTTTTCATCCGTCATAAATCTCACATCCTTTTAAAAATTCCATCATGGCCGGGTATAACTCTGCCGCATAGGAATAGCCATGGTCATAAAATTTCTGCAATATTTCTGGGTCATGCTCCATACTGCTTATAACCGGCACCTGGGGACGGATGACGAAGATCTTTCCTTCCTCTTCCAGCCTCTCTATCAGCTCCATCGTACGGTTATACATCAGGTAGCGGCGTTTAATGGTCCTTACCAGATTGGGATACTTTCTGCCGTATAAGAAAGTGGATACACGATTGTTGCGCCTGGACGGACTTTTCCGGTATCCCTTCTGTCTCGTAAGTATCAGTACATTTCGGTTACAGCCCTGCTTAACCATAAAACGCAGTGGAATAGAATCTGCCATACCGCCGTCTAGCATAGGAATTCCATCCACTTCTACGGTAGGCGAAACAATGGGAATGCTGCAGCTAGCTCTGCAGATACTCATAAGCCGCTTTTTGTCTGCCCGTTCATCCAGATATTCCGCTTTGCCCGTCTGACAGTTTGTTGTAACTAACCAGCTCTTCTGTCGGGACTGAAAATAGGTCTTATAATCAAAGGGAATGACTGCATTAGGAAATATATCAAAGATCAGATCCATATCAAAAATACTCTTCTGCTTTACAATATAACGTACACCTGCGTACTGACCTGCACGCAGAAAATCAATCATACACCGTTTGGTACGTCCTTGTTGCTGGGAGACATACCCCAATAAATTACAGCTCCCTGCCGATACTCCTGCTACATTCGGAATATAACAGTTCTGCTCCATAAAATAGTCCAGCACTCCGCTGGTAAATACTCCGCGGTTACTTCCGCCTTCTAATATTAGACCTGCTTTTAAAGCCATTCCTAATCCTTCCTTTCACACTGTCCGCCGACCTTTAGGAGGGGGACTTCCAATTATAAGCGTTCTACATAATCAATTAAAAAGAAATCCTCTTTCTTATTTGCCAAAAACAGCGTTCCTGTATTCTCTTCCATCCCTTCTACAATCCTATGAAGGACAGAGACATCCTCTCCATTAGCTATAACCATATCTGCCCCGGCTGCTGTTGCAATTCGGGCTGCTGTTAGTTTGGTTGCCATACCGCCGGTCCCTACACTGCTTCCGGTAGACTCCTTTCCCATTTCCAGCAGTTTCTCATCTAATTCTTCTACTAAATCAATAAATTTGGCCTCTTTATTGGTATTGGGATCATCTGTAAATAATCCGTCAATATCTGACAGCAATATGAGCAGATCTGCCTCCACCAACGCCGCAACAATTGCAGATAACGTATCATTGTCGCCGAATTCCACTTCATATGTGGATACGGTATCGTTTTCATTTACAATGGGAATGACTCCCATTTCCAGCAGCTTGGTTATGGTATTGTGGGCATTCATTCGGTTTAGATTATCGCTGATTGTATTTTTGGTCATGAGGATCTGAGCCGTAATCTGGTTGTATTCGGCAAATATTTTCTCGTATATCATCATCAGGCGACCCTGTCCAATCGCTGCACATGCCTGCTTTTCTGCCATGGTTTCCGGACGTCTTTTGATACCCATTGTCTTTCTGCCCACGGCAATGGCACCGGATGACACCAGTATCACGTCCTTTCCCATATTTCTCAGATTAGCCAGCTCCCGTACCAGACGGTCCAGCTTGACATGGTTTAGCATTCCTGTCTCTGCATGGGTCAGGGATGAAGAACCAATTTTCACCACAATTCTATTTTTACTCTTAAGTAATTCCCGATATTTCATAATCTATCCTCCAAAATAATGCTGTGCTATTACTTCTGCCACCCGCAGACCGTCCATAGCAGCAGATGTAATTCCTCCGGCGTAACCGGCTCCTTCTCCGCAGGGATATAGCCCCCGGATTGTACTTTCCAGTTCTTCATTACGCAGAATTCTCACTGGAGAGGAAGTCCGGCTTTCTATGCCTGAGAGCAGACAGTCTTCTCTTGCAAAGCCCTTCATCTTCTGATTAAACTGCTCCATACCATCTATAATCGCTTCACCAACGAATTCTGGAAATATTTCCCGTACATTGGAAAGACGATATTGTCCCTTCATATTCGGCCTGATTTCTCCAAACCCCTTCGAACTGGTGTTTGTTTTAAAATCTTTATACAGCTGAACTGGTATTCTGCCCTGCCCCTGCCGGTATGTCCGCTCTTCCAGTTTTCTTTGGAATTCTACACCTGCAAGCACATCCTGGCTGCCAAAATCCTGCGGTTCAACCGTAACAATAATGGCGCTGTTGGCATTTTCACCGTCACGACCGCTATAACTCATTCCGTTAACACAAAGCCTCCCCTCTTCCGAAGAAGCATTTACCACATAACCGCCGGGACACATACAGAAGGTATAAACGCCCCGGCCATTTCCAGCCTTAGCCGTCAGCTTATAATCCGCAGCTTCCAGAAATTCCTGCTGCCCGCTTCCATACTGGAACTGGTTAATCTGACTCTGGGGATGTTCTACACGCACCCCCACTGCAAATGGTTTCGCCTGCATAGGCACACCCAGCTTCTTCAACATGGAAAAGGTATCTCTCGCACTGTGGCCGATGGCCAGCACAACGATATCTGCCGGAATCTGCCAGTTGTCATTTACAATCACTTCACAAATCTGATTTCCTTCCACTGACAGCCCGCTTACCCTGGCTCCGAAATGAAAAGTCCCTCCCAATGCAAGGATTTCCTGCCTGATATTCGTGACAATCGTTCTTAATACATCCGTTCCCAAATGCGGCTTATTTTGATACAATATTTCCTTCTTGGCTCCAGCTTTAACAAATTCCTCCAGTACTTTCCGATTCCTTCCCTGGCTGTCCTTCACCAGAGTATTCAGCTTGCCGTCTGAAAATGTTCCGGCACCGCCTTCTCCGAACTGCACATTAGATTCCGGATTCAGCCGTCCTTCCCTCCAGAATGTTTCTACATCTTTTTGGCGCTGCTCCACCTGTTGGCCACGCTCCAGTATAACAGGCCTGTATCCATGCCTGGCAAGCATAAGACCGCAGAATAAACCGGCAGGACCTGTCCCAACAATAACCGGCGGATGGTTTAATCGTTTCGGCCTGTCGCTGCCTGAATCCGAACATGCTCCTGGCTGGGGCGGTTCTGGAAACTGATAGCTCTTTTTCTCTATAAGAGAAACCTGTTTATTGCGGCATCTTTCAACCAGCTTTTTCTCTGAAACATGAAAATCTTCTTTTTTGGTATGCTGGCTGCTGGAAAAGGTATCTACCTCAATATCAATTGTGTATACATAGTAAAGCTCTGGTTTCTTTCTGGCATCTAAGGACTGACGGACGATCTCAAAATGAACCGTCTCCTTTTTTAAACGCAGAACCTTTCTGACAGCCTGCTCTAACTGCTGCTGTGTATGTGGAATTTTCAATTTTAACTGCTGAATTCTAATCATAATTCTTAACCTTCCGCTGCCTTTGTACCAGCTACATAACCGCTTGTCCATGCCCACTGCAGATTATAGCCACCGCATATACCATCTACATCCAGTATTTCTCCTGCAAAATACAGACCTGGCAGCAGCCGGGATTCTAATGTACCCTCTTCTAACTGATCAAATACCACACCGCCGCTACAAACCTGAGCTTGGTCATAGGACCCCGTCTTAGTAATAGGAAATTCCCATGCCTGCAATAGTTCTGTCAGCTGGTTCCATTGAGAATTCTCTAATGTTTCCACAGGTTGATTTCCTTTGATATCCATTTTTTTACACAAAGCCTTAATTGCCCGCTCATGAAGCAGGCCACATAAAAATTGGCTGACAGCTGTATGCTTTAGCTTTCTTTTTCGCATTTCCAACTGCTCTGGTATGGATTTCCACCCGGTCCCAGACAGAAAATTCACCCGGACTGCTACCTGTTTTCCTTCTGCTAACGCACGTGCTCCATGAGAGCTAATTTGAAAAATGGGGATTCCAGATAGCCCATTATTAATAAACTGGATTTCACCGAATTCCTTTTCAAAAGGCTTTCCGTCAATATAGAGAGTCACGCTTCCCTCCGCTCGAAGTCCAGCCAGAAGAGCCGTTTCTTTCTCTGTACACTGCAGCTGTACCAGTGCAGGCAGCGGCTTGCGGATTGTATGTCCCAGCTTTTCTGCCAGGACATATCCACTTCCGTCCGAACCAGTAAAAGAGGCTGCCTTTGAACCCGTTGCCAGAATCACTGCATCTGCGGTATACGTATACCTTGAATGGCTTTGTTCGGAAGAGTGTTCTTTTGATTTGCAGCGAATATTTTTTTTCTGTTTCTCTGGCAGAGAAATAGATTCTGTTTCAACACAGAACATATGTTCTTTTTTAATATTTATGATCCGCATATTACAGGCAAATCTTACCCGAAGCCGCTCTGCTTCCCGCCTCAGAGCCTGTGAAACTGCCTGTGCCTGCCCGCTGTAAGGGTAATAATAACCATTTTTGCATTTGGGAACAATACCCAGGTCTTCAAAAAATTCTAAAGTCTGCTCTACTGTAAATTGCTGTAGAATCTGCTTCACATATGCTGGTTTCTGTGTATGGTAGCAGGAAAGTTCCTGTCTGGTATTTGTAAAATTACATTTTCCATTTCCCGTAATTTCAATCTTACGTCCGCTTCTTGCAGTATGTTCGAGTATGATCACCTTGCACCCAGCACGTGCCGCTGTCACCGCCGCCATCATACCGGAAGCTCCCGCACCGATTACAATTACCTGTCTCATGTCTCATTGTCCTCTTTCTGTCCGCCGACCATCGGGAGGGGGACTTTCCACTTCTGTCCGCCGACCATCGGGAGGGGGACTTTCCACTTCTGTCCGCCGACCATCGGGAGGGGGACTTTCTATTCTGTCCGTCGATCGCTGGAACTTTCAATAACCTCCACAAATTCTTCGGGATGCTGTTTACGGTACTGATTCTTCCGGGCTGTAGCATGAATCAGACAAAGAATGGACAAAGCTCCATCTGCTATCAACAAAATACATATATACAAAGGCACCCGATCCTTCTCATTAAACCAGCCAGCATCAGGAATCACTAATACCAGGCCGCTTAAAATCAAAATCAAAAGTCCAATCACAAAATGTCCCAGCCAGGATTCGCTTTTAAATCCAACCAAATCCATAGCCTGCTGCATTTTTAAAATTCCGCTGAGCATAAGAAAGACTGCCAAAAATTGCGGAAAAATATCGCTGATATCTTCTTTTCTTACCATAACCATAATTCCTCCCAGAATCATGGACATTGTAACTGCAAAATCCGACGATTGATGATTTCTGTATTCTCCTTTCGCAAAATATAAAATCAGCAGAATCACACCCAGAACCAGCAAAACAGCACCTACTACGCTGCACAGCCCTGTCAGAGTAAACTTTGGATTAATCATTAGAATAATTCCCATAATCAGGCATACAATGCCCATAATCAGAATGGTCACTCCATTGAAACGACCGAACTTATTCTTCATTGTCTTCCTCCTTTATATCTTCCCCAATATAATAAAAGCCTTTGCATTGCGCCAATCTGACCTTCTTTAAAGTTCCAATCATTGCTGGATTTCCTTTCACATGTACAACCGAATTATTACTAAGGCGTCCGGTTACTAGCGAAGCATCCTGAGCATTGATCTCTTCCACAAGAATCTCCTGTACACTTCCTTCCAATTTGGCTGCCTTTTCTGCCGCTATTGATTGAACTTCCTTTAAAAGCCGGTCAAAACGGTTCTTAACAACATCCTCCGGCACCTGATCTTCCATAACTGCCGCTGGTGTTCCAGTACGCTTGGAATATATAAATGTAAAAGCACTTTCATAACGCACCTTCTGAACAACATCCATTGTTTCCAAAAAGTCTTCCTCGGTCTCTCCTGGAAAACCTACAATAATATCTGTGGTAATTGCAATATCAGGAATTTCCCTGCGAATTCTATCCGCCAGTGCAAGATATTGCTCTTTATCATACCTGCGGTTCATCTGTTTAAGAATTCTGCTGCTTCCAGACTGCAAGGGCAAATGCAGATGACGGCATATTTTACTGGAGTGTTTGATAACCTGAATCAATTCGTCAGACAAATCCTTTGGATGGCTGGTCATAAAACGAATCCGTTCCAGCCCCTCTATCTGCTCGATGTTCCTCAGCAGCTCAGCAAAACTCATAGGCTGTTCCAGATTTTTTCCATAAGAATTGACATTCTGGCCAAGAAGCATGATCTCTACCACGCCGTCTGCTACTAGACGCCGGATTTCTGCAAGTATGTCCTCTGGATTCCGGCTTCGCTCCCTTCCCCGTACATAAGGAACAATACAATAACTGCAGAAATTATTGCAGCCAAACATAATATTGACTCCTGATTTAAAAGAATACTTGCGGTCACAGGGCAGATCTTCTACGATTTTATCGGTATCCTTCCAGATATCAATCACCATCCGCTCTGATTGCAGGGATGTATACAAAAGTTCTGGGAATTTGTAAATATTATGGGTTCCAAAAATCAGGTCTACAAAACGATAGCTTTTTTTAATCTTCTCCACAACTTCCGGCTCCTGCATCATGCAGCCGCATAATGCAATTTTCATATCTGGATTCTTTTTCTTAAAGCCATTCAGATAACCCAGCCTTCCATAGACCTTCAAATTGGCATTTTCACGCACAGTACAGGTATTATAAATTACAACATCCGCCTGTTCTTCTTCCGTCATCAGATATCCGATTTCCTTTAATATTCCAGCTAATTTCTCTGAATCCCTTGCATTCATCTGGCAGCCCATGTTGACAACGCATGCTTTCGGCAAACGGCTGTTTTTTTGTTCAAAATCCTTTATCCGTTCCCGGCATTTCGCCATAAAGTAGTACTGCCTGTCTGGTTCCTCAGTAGGAGGATTTGAATTTATAAGGATCTTTTCGAAATTAATTTTATTATACATTTCTCCTGATTTTTTTCCTTTCTGTCTCTCATATATTGATATATACTGGTATTCCTTTTACTATGTATTTTATTCAATAAGATATATTATACACGATTTCCACAAATATGCAAGAATAGCCACCAGATTTTCAGGTTAAACTTATCAACTGGATAGAATCATTTTGTTCATTTACGCGTTTGTCTTGCCTGTTTTCTCCTAATTATTAGTATTAAAAATGGCGACATCCGCCTGTCATCATAGGCTTTTGCCACCATTTTTTAAATATTATTTTTCAATATCCATTTTAGATCAGTGTATCCGCAATTTCAATCTAATAAATTAAAAGCTGCTGATAATCTTCAAAGCATATTTTAAAGTTAACTGCACACCAATAAGGTCATAAATAGTGGTATCTGCTGTCACTTTATCATTGAGGAAATCCCATTGGTTCTGACAGGAAGTCTCATGATACCATCCTAAAAACAAATAATCTTCTGCCATAGGAGGGATCGGTTCAATCTTGATATCTGTCACCTTAGATGGAATTACAAGGGATGAAAGATTTGTAGCGGCAAATGTGTCTGTTCCAAATGAAACCACTGCATTGCCTAATGCAACGTCTTCTAAATTGTTACAGTTCTCAAAAACGCCCCAACGGTAACGATCACTGTTATATGGATCTCCCTGATAGTTCCCATCCCATGCATTTAATTCTGTCACACCATTTCCTATAATTACTTTTTTTAATGGGCATCCATAACACAAATCCGCGCCAATACTTGTCACACTGCTTGGAATAAGAAGAGACTCCAATGTATTGGCGCCCACAAATGCTCTCTCTCCAATGCGGATCATCGAATTGCCAATTGTAACATCCCTCAGGACAGAACAATTCATGAAAGCATAATCTCCAAGGAAAGCAGCGCCATGCCCGCAAATGTGTCGGTATCAATCTCTGTCACGCCATTTCCAATAGATACGCTGCTTAAATATCTACAATTTTCAAATGTACCCTAACAATAGCGGTCACTAACCTCCTATCTCAAAATTAAAATACACAATCAGCAACAGACTGCCCATTTACACATCTTTCTGTCCCTTTGCAGTGCTGCACTCTGTACAGACGGTACCATATTCTGAACAGACTACATCAACATCACTCTGCACTGATTTGCCAAGATCAATACAGTCTGCCTTGCAAGCTGCGTCTGCACACCTTTCTGCAGCCTTGCGCCATTCTGTAGAAAAGTACCGTTAACGGAACAATCCGTTACATAATAACCGGCCTGTCCCATATAGGCAACCAAAACATGCTGTCCGCTTACTGCTGTATAATTCGCATCCACTACAAGCTGTGATTTCTGTGGGTTCGTACCGATATGGATCATCATGCCATTAGAAAGAACCACCTCTCTCCGACTCACTCCATCTAACACACATACCTTTCCGCCTTTCAGGCTCACACCGGTACTGCCTCCATATACACCTTCGAATGCAAATCGGTTCATTGTAGGCAAACCCATGGCCATTCGGTTCATATCTTCCCTTAATGAGATCAGGCATAACATCAGCAGAATCTGATACGCCAATACAAAAATACCATTAAAAATCCCGATAACTCCTGAAAAAATCGAACTGACAAAACTAAAAAACGCAATCACCCCAAGAAGGACAATAACAAACATACTTCCTTTAAATGTATGCGGATGTCCATCAATTCCATCTTTTAATGCCTTGCAGATCCCCATAATCTTTATGTAATACAACGCTTCCACTACTACAAAACCAGTAACAAAGAACATCAGCAAAATATTGATGCCTATGGCAGATCCGGAACGATAGTAATAATACGAACTGTTTGACAACGCAGCCATAGCCAAGATCAGACAAATCATCAGAACAACATAAAGAATCCCCATATATACCAATGATATGATTGCCGAAATATTAATAAATGTTAATCCTGTTTTATGTCTTTGGAAACTGCCGTTCATTTCCGCAAACCACTGAAAAAACAGGCCGATTGTCTTAAAGATGGCCGGAATCATTCCTATTAAACTGAATAAAACAACTAATACTTTCAGAACATCCATCATTTCTCCCAATCCCAGTCTGTAAAAGTATTGATCTACAGAAGAAAATACAGTAAATGCACTGATAAACTGGAATAAAACAGCCGCGCACATACAGCCAGCCGCTATAATCAGCAGCAATGAACGGCTGTTTTTCTTATACCATTTTATAAACGATGCTGGATCAATTGGTAATATACCCATCCCATCACTCCTCTCAAGTTTACTCTATCTAAACAATTATGTTAATCTTATAGCAATTTAATTTTACACTTGTCTGTTGCCAGATAGAGAATCGTCTGCCTTGCAACCGTTGTTCTTTTACCCTTAATAAGCTTTGTTCCATCACTCTTAAATGTACCGTTTGAAGAATGATCCGTAACATAGTACTGGTTCATTTGTGAATAAAAGCTTATGGTACAATGCAGACGGCTGACAGACAAAAATGATTTATCCATCACCAATGACGCCATCTGCGGATCTTTACCAATCTCCAGTGTTTTTCCTTCCTCCAAAGGAATCTTAACTCCTTTCATGCTGCCGTCCAGGACTAATACACCTACATGGATCGCATTTTGATCCTGCATATGATTTCCCATCTGCGGCTGTTCTACCGGAACATCCATTAAAGGAACCGTCATTTGATCCTCCATTGAGAATCCGCCTTGCGGGGCGAAAGCTTCCATACTTCCAGAATTTGAATCTGCCGCAAATTGATTCTCTGAGGAAACTGCTGTCTCCTTTTTTGCCTTGTTTACGGCAAATGTTAATATTATGGCAGAACCAAATAGAACCACAGCTCCGGCAATTAAGATAAAAAAGCCAAAATTCATCTTGAATCTATATACCATATTGATACCCATATTAAAATTCCAGTCACCACCCAGAAGTGAAGCATAATCCAGCATAAATTTCTTAATAATAAGAAAAACCATAAAACCAACAGAAGCCACACCGCTGAGGATACCGGAAATAATCGATACGATCGGAACATTCAGCCATGCAAATATCACCGCAGCTAATGCAAATACAATAGCAGCAATCATAACGATCCATTTCAAACTATTGAGTTTTACATTGAAAGCTTTGTCCACATCCTCATAGTTTGAAATATAAGAATAATTTCCCTTTAGATGATTGATATTAAATCCATATTCTTCAATAAACTCTTCAAGGTCACCTTCTTCCTCCGCTTCTTCCAGTTCCTCTTTAATATCTTTATTTAATTCCTCCAGTTCTTTTTCCAGTTGTTTCTGAGATATTCCCAATGTTTCTGCAAGTTCCGTAATCCCTTCTGATACTTCTACTTCCTGAAATCCCAGTTTCACATCCGGAAGAAACAGGCCAGTAATTAAAATCACTGCGCCTAACATAACCAGAATCTTCATTACTATTAATAACCCATTGTTTTTTTTCTCCATGTTATCCTCCATTTTGCAAACCTTATTTCAAACACAACTTTTTCTACCAAGGATGTTTTTTCGTTTTATTACCCAAGCAGAAATATATTCTTGTCATCTGCAAGTTTAATCTCTGAGCCCGGCGCTATAAATACAGTCTTACCCTTAACCAGACGATTCCCATTCACAAAGGTTCCATTCGAAGAATAATCTGTCACACAATACTTACCTCTTCCGGCATCATAAGAGATTCCAACATGCCGCCTGCTGATAGCCTGATACGATGCATCAATCACAATGTTGGACATCTTTGCATCTTTGCCTATCACAACCTGCTCTCCTGACTGCAGCTGCAGCTGATAACCTGCACAGGAACCGTTTACGCCTGTAATAGTTCCACTGTGCGATATGTTTTCTTTTGGCTGTTTGGGTTCCGGCATTACCGAAATATCATTTAATGGAGCCGTTGCTGGTTCTTCATATACACTGCCTGAATAATTGTTCGTCTGTGCATAACTATTCCTTTTCCATTTAAAATAATCTACGCATTGCTTTATAGCAAAACCCAGTCCGCAACCACAAAAAACAATGAATAACCAAGCTCCCATATAAAGATACTCAAACCGAAATTCAAGCATGAGCAGCCAGTAGATAGAGTTCGCTAATGAACTTAATGAAAATCCTATAATCGAAACCACAGGTATATTCAACCATGAGCATAAAACACCTGCTATTAGAAAAAGCGCCATAGCCATCAAAACCAACAGTCCAAATATAAATATGTCACCATCTGCCTCACTAAAAAAATCAATCCAGCCTAAACTATAACCATTGTCTCCTATCTGTCCTAACAGGCACATACATAATGCAAGTATCGCACTCACCGTACAAACGATCTTACTTGTCAGAAAAAATCCTCTGTTCAGTTGTCTTTTATCTCCCATTGTAATCTCCTCCCATAATTATTTGTCTTCTTCCTTTTTCACTGCATCCCAGTTAAACCGATCTGAACAAAGCGGTATAAACAGAAGTTTCGTGTTCCCCAGCGATAAGACGTCATATGCTACAATTTCTGTTGCGGCAAGCACAACTTTATCATTCAGATAAAATAATTCCTTGGCGTCGCCTGGCTGTACAAGGAATACATTTGCCCTTGGTTCATATAGGATAATCGCATGCTTTTCTCTTGAGATCGAGGGATCATCAGTCAGGGCAATATCCATCATCCCTGAACGGCCAATAAAATTTCTTCCCGTCTTCAGTCGGAAATCTTCTCCAAAATGTTTTCCTTCTACTGCAGTCAGCCAGCCAACTACTGGTTCTTTCCCCATATCGCCAAAATATCCAACGGTTGCCTGTCCGCCGTCGTCTGCTTTTTTAACTTCTGCAATCAAAGACTCCATATTGCCTGCCGGCTTTTCCTGTACCGATGGCGCTGCCGGAGCCGGCATGGGCGTCGGTGTCGGCGGGGCAGGGGCAGGAGCCGGAACTGGCACCGGTCCCGGCACTACATGATTAATCGGCATTGTATATACGCCATCTGCCTCTTCATCGGGGGAAATCGGCATTGTATACATAGCCTCCCCATTCTCATCCTGAAGGACAGTACTGACACTACCCTGATTACAATGCGGACAGATCTGAAACCTCTCGCTGTCATAAAAATGTCCATTTTCACATCTTACTAAATTCATAAACACACACTCCTTTATTTTTATATAGGCAACTATCTCATTGCCAAACCCATTAATTTTATCGGGCTGTATTGCCTTTCATCTATCAGCTCTTTGCGTATCATTACCCATTATGTCAACCGGTATAGAGGCTTCCAGCACGAATAGATATACTTGTAAGAATACCGTTTTCTGTTTCATAAGTAACAATATAATTGCCGTTGCTGCCGCCTGTAATATAACTGACACTGTCAGAATACGCAAAGTCGTGTTTCATAAATCCATATTTTTCCAATCTCTTTACCGCTTCCTTTTCACTTATTCCCGGATATAATCCCAGAAGGGTCAGTCCCTCCACCTGATTGTTACTATAATTTAAAGACCCGCCGTCCTCGCAATATTTTGTAAACACAGTTTGTCCATTATATGTTCCGTCATAGGAGAAGCCATCATCCACCTCTTCAAAAGTGATATTATATTTTTCTTTCAAAACGTCCATCCATTCGATATCTTCCATATACATCACACCAACGTCCACATCTGCATTCAGATCCTTTTTAATCGTATCTAAACAATAAGCAATATATGCTTGTGTGTAAACATTATAATTTTCTGCTTTTAAGGCTATCCATTGGAGGCTGTCTGATCCTTGGTAGTTCTTCTCCCATTCCTCAGCATCATTGTTGGCCTCTTCCCTATTCACCTTATTTTTCTTCAAATCATAACTATAAATAATGATTCCAATACTCGGAACCTTGATTACAAGCTCCTTTGTCCCATCCTGATTCACATCGGCAATTGCATAATAATTCAAATTACCTGCATATTCCGTAAGAAACCGCTGCTGATTGCTGATGTCAGTATCTTCTGGCCAGCGGCCGCCCATACTGATGGACGCTAACATATCTGAATACCGCTGCATCAGGGTAATCTCTGACTGGTTCATAGTCTCTGTGAGTTCTTCTGCCTTTTTATCCGCTTTTTTATTAAAGTATGCCTGAACCTGTTCACTTTCTCCGGAACCATACGGATGCGGGAAGCCATTGTACAAATCACTGATTCCCCAGACACCAGGATAATCAAAATTAATAAGATTTACCGATATATCTTTCATCTTACCAATGGACATATGATTTGTTGTATAATAATCATTACATTCATATACGGGCGTGGCAGTATTAATCGATGGTTTGGAATAATATTCAGATTTTGTATTTCCGATATTCAGGCAGCGATTAATTTTGCATGTACCGTACCACAAACGGATTTCCCCACATACTCCGCCGCCGTCCCTTGCTTCATGTTCCGGATCATGGATCGTAACCGAAGCTGTATTCAGACAATCTTCAATATTCACAGTAATCACATGGTTAAATCCTTCATTAGCACGTAAATCTACGGTTCCGCAAATAGCTCCTGTTTCTTCATTTTGACCGGTAATTTCACTATAATTTGCGCATTGTTCAATGTTGAAATTATTATTTATATTTTTACTTGCATTGGTTCCTCCCAGATAGCCTGCAATACCCCCGGCTGCTCCACTCCCCGATACGTTCCCATAGTTAAAACATTTAGTAATGCTGCAGTCAATTTGCGCCTCAAAATGATAACCGCTGGATGACCCACGGCTAAGGGAGCTGACAATTCCCCCTGCTGTAGCTTGCGCGCTAATTGTTCCATAATTTTCACAATTCCTAATTACTATATTTACCTTTGCTTTGTTTGAACTTTGCGACAGATCAATACTCCCTACAATTCCGGCTGCTGCTTCTCTGCTTTCACTTTCAATATTAGCTGCATTGTAACAATCAACAATAGACACAGATGTAGACACCCCATTGTATGATCCCGTTATTTCTTTCACAAGTCCGGCTCCATTCCGGATTACCCCTGTCACATAACAATTTTCTAATTCCCCTGACCACATATGACCAGCCAATGCCGCACCCTCTGCATTCACATGTTCCAATGCAAGATTTCTGACTGTTCCTTTAAGGGTTCTAATCAGGCAGGACTGCAGACCGAAAATCTTATGATAATTTCCTTCCAATATTCCTTCAAAATCCAGAGCATTCCAACTGATCTGCGAAAAATCCAGATCCGACATTAACATATATTTGCCATTTTTCTTTTCTCCGATATTCTGCATATCTTCTATGGAATATATGCCCACATACCCTTTTGGCACTTCTGTCTGCTGCTCTCCCATGGACATAAAGCCCTGTAGTGGTTTATGATCCATTTCAAACAGATCTGGGGTCTGAACTTCTTCTTTTTTATCTGTTTCCTTCTCGCTGACAATATCTGCCCCCCATTTTTTCTTCAGGCTGTCCGTCTCATTTCCTGTTTTACTGCCGCATCCTGCCATTGAACATACTGACATTGCAATGACTAATAAATTACATATTAATTGATAAGTTTTTGATTTGTTCATCATTCCTGCATGATATTTTTTTATAGAAAATATCAGTTCCTCCTATCCTATTGTATAACTTCTCGGAATCTCCAGCCCTTATTTCATGGGGCTTTCAGAACTTATTTTTCAAAAATCACCCACTTTTTTGCAAAAACACTTGACAAACCAGTCAAAAAATGCGGCGCTACGCGCCTTTGATCAAAAAGTACTTTT
>JAAVZI010000041.1 GCA_022791575.1 Lachnospiraceae bacterium | reverse complement strand
TCGTCGCCTTGAATCAGACTTTCGCAATTGGCTATTTCTTCCTATTTCCAGTATAAGAAAAAATATGTAAAAAGTCAATTGGTCATTCAGAAAAGAACTGTAGAAAATAACATTGACAAATATTCCCTAAATCTATAAAATAAGTGTTGGAATAACAATAGGATCATATAGTACAATCCGGTGATTCCGGGTTTATATCGTTTAGAAAGTGAATATTAAGGAGGATATAACATTGAGTAAAGAGATCCCATATAAGATTTATCTGGAGGAGAGTGAGATGCCGGCCCAGTGGTACAATGTTCGTGCCCATATGAAGAATAAGCCTGCACCGATACTAAATCCCGCAACATTACAACCAATTACAGTAGAAGAATTAACTCCGATTTTCTGTGAGGAGCTGGCAAAGCAGGAGCTGGATGATACGACGCCATATATTGATATTCCAGAGGAAATTCGGGAATTCTATAAGATGTATCGTCCGTCACCGTTGGTTCGGGCTTATTGCTTGGAAAAGTCTTTGGGGACTCCGGCTAAAATATATTATAAATTCGAAGGAAACAATACTTCGGGAAGCCATAAGCTGAATTCTGCCATTGCACAGGCGTATTATGCCATGAAGCAGGGGCTGAAAGGAGTGACAACGGAGACAGGAGCCGGACAATGGGGAACGGCGCTATCTATGGCGTGTTCGTATTTTGGGCTGGACTGTCAGGTTTATATGGTAAAGGTTTCTTATGAGCAGAAGCCGTTCCGTCGTGAAGTGATGAGAACTTATGGTGCGAAGATTACGCCATCTCCATCTATGGAAACAGAGATCGGAAGGAAAATCAATGCAGAGTTTCCGGGTACGTCAGGAAGTCTGGGATGTGCCATTTCAGAAGCGGTCGAAGCAGCAACTGCTCAGGAAGGATATCGTTATGTACTGGGTTCTGTGTTATCCCAGGTACTGCTGCATCAGACGATAATCGGTCTTGAGACTCAAACGGCATTAAAGAAATATGATATTGTGCCGGATATGATTATTGGCTGTGCCGGTGGCGGTTCTAATCTTGGCGGTTTGATTTCTCCTTTTGCAGGAGAGAAGCTGCGTGGAGAAGCCGATTATCAGATTATTGCAGTAGAGCCGGCTTCCTGTCCGAGCCTGACTAGAGGCCGCTATGCATATGATTTCTGTGATACCGGCAAAGTATGCCCGCTGGCTAAAATGTATACATTAGGAAGTGGATTTATTCCTTCGGCCAATCATGCAGGAGGGCTCCGTTATCATGGAATGAGTTCCATTGTGTCCCAGCTGTATGATGACGGATTAATTGATGCGGTTTCGGTAGAACAGACAGCCGTATTTGAAGCAGCGCAGCAGTTTGCGAGAATTGAAGGTATTTTGCCGGCACCAGAGAGCAGTCATGCGATTCGTGTGGCGATTGATGAGGCAATGAAGTGTAAAGAGACAGGAGAGGAAAAGACGATTGTATTTGGACTTACCGGTACGGGATATTTTGATATGGTGGCTTATCAGAAGTTTAATGATGGGCAGATGACAGATTATGTTCCGACGGATGCGGAACTGGAAGAGAGTCTGGCAAAACTTCCCAAGGTAGATTAAGGAAATCCAAGGATGCCATTAGACAAAGCTGGGAAAGAAGTCAACGATAGATAAATAAAGGGCAGGAATTGGGGGTATGACTGAGATATGAATATTAATTGGAATATTGATTTTTATTTAAGTGCAATTGTGATATTGACAATTATTAGTTTCTATCATTTTTTTACCCCCAAATATAAGAACCTTCAAAATACATTATTTGGTGCTTTGGTGCTGCTCTGCCTGTTACTTTGTGTAGTGGATGTCAGTAATGCACTGATGTATAAGTACTGTCCTCAGAATTGGTTTTTGCTGAAGTGCGGTTATACGACGTATTTTCTGACTCAGCATATACTTCCGCCATTGTATTGTGTCTATCTGATCGTTGCATGCCGGGGAAACAATGGTACTTTTAAGGGAAAGGATTATATTCTTTTAATACCTGCAGCAATTACTGCAGGTATTAATCTGACCTCCGGATTTACGGGGCTGATATTCCGTTATTCGGTTCAGGAGGGATACAGCCGCGGGCCCGGATGGGGCTTTTTAATTATTGTAGGTGTGGGATATCTGCTGGGCGGATGTATTCTGGTATTGATTAAGAGAAAGAGCCTAAGCCGTACTTATGTGTATATTGCGCCTATGTATCTGATTCTGAATATTCTATTTGTGGTGATTCAGTCTCTGGTTCCTGGTGTACAGCTGATTGGTGCTTCCGGTGCGCTGTGCTGCCTGCTGATGCAGCTTGGAATGCAGAATCCCCGAATGCTGAAAGAGGCCATACAAAGTGCAGAGGATGCCAAAAAGCAGGCAGAGGAGGCAAGCAAGGCCAAAAGTAATTTCCTGGCTAATATGAGCCATGAGATCAGGACGCCTATGAATGCGATCTGCGGTATGTCAGAGCTATTGTCACAGATGGACTTAGAACCGCTGGAGCTGGATTATGTGAATACGATACAGACCGCTTCTAAGAATTTGCTGGAAATTATCAATATGATACTAGATGTATCCAAAGTGGATGCCGGTCGTATGGAATTGGTTCCGGTAGAATATAGTCTGGCAGAGTTGTTAGACGAGACCACTCAGATTATTGCCAGCCGCGCAGCTGAGAAATCGATTGAGTATCTTGTGGATATTAATCCCAGAATTCCGATAGGGCTATATGGGGATAATTTGAAAATTAAGCAGATACTAATTAATATTTTGAATAATGCAGTAAAATTTACGGAGAAAGGTGAAGTGCTTCTGCGGGTAGATTATGCAGAGCAGGAAGATGGGCGGATTCAGCTTATTTTTAAGGTGAAAGACACTGGTATTGGAATTAAACCGGAGGATATTGATAAGCTTTTTACCCAATTTTCTCAGGTGAATGCCAAGAGAAATCGGCGTATGGAAGGAACAGGCCTGGGATTAGCTTTGGCCAGATCCTATAGCCAGTTAATGGAAGGGGATATAACGGTCAAGAGTGTTTATGGAAAAGGAAGCAGCTTTACCATTACCTTACTGCAAAGTACGCAGGAGCAGCCAGAGAACGCAGCACAACAGAATTCGGCAGGGAAGGTCTATGTGCTGTGTAATGAAACCTATTATAAAAAGCAGCTGAAAAAAGGACTCACGGACTGCAAGAAAGAGCATGAATGGATGGGGCAGCTGAATCAGATTCCAGCAGATTGTAAAGAAGAGGATATGCTCCTTTACAGCTATGAGGAATATAATAAAGAAGTCGTGGATATTAATCTGCCTCTTAAGAAAACTGCATTTATGAATTTTTATACGATGGTGGATTATCAGGACGAAGAAACCACTTATATAAGAAAACCGCTGGATTATTATCATCTGCGGGCGTTGTTTGATGGGGAGGCCAAAAGAGTACATAAAGAAATGTCTAAAGAGCAGGAAATAGATTTTACAGGAGTAAAAGCCGCTGTTGTGGATGACAGTCGTGTAAATCTTCGTATTGCCAAGGCATTTCTGGATAAACTAAATGTGGAAGCAGTTACCTTTGAAAGCGGATATGAGATAATTGAGAAGATTACAGAGGGAGAACGGTATGATATTATTTTTATGGATCATATGATGCCGGAATTAGATGGAGTAGAAGCTGCAAAACAGATTCGCGGGATGAGAAATGGATATGGAGAACAGGTGCCGATCATTGTGCTTACAGCGAACGCAGTATCCGGGGCAGATCAGGAATACCTGGCGCAGGGTATGAATGGCTGTCTGTTTAAACCTTTGGTACGGGAAGAATTGAAGAAAGAATTGGCAAAATGGACGGTGAAAGGAGAAGAGGTAGAGTGAAGGAACTAGAGCTGTCAGCATATGCAAAAGTAAACATATGTTTGGATGTACTTGGCAGAATGGATAACGGCTATCATCAGGTACGAATGATTATGCAGACGATATCGCTGCACGATACACTGACATTGAAGATTTGTGAGGAACAGGGAATCTTTCTGAGAACCGATAAGGAAGAGCTGGGAAACGCAGAGGATAATCTGGCATATCGGGCAGCAAAGCTGTTAATAGAAGAATGCCATTTGGAAAAGGGAATACAGATAGACCTGAAGAAGCGGATTCCCATTGCAGCTGGAATGGCAGGAGGAAGTACCGATGCGGCAGCAGTACTCCGCGGCATGAATCAGTTATATGAGCTGGGATTAGAACAACAGGAGTTAATGAATTATGGCCTGAAACTAGGAGCGGATGTGCCATACTGCATTGTTGGGGGTACTTATCTAGCTGAGGGAATCGGAGAGGTTCTGACGGCGCTTACGAATATGCCGGAGTGCTATATTCTAGCTGCAAAACCACCGGTTGGTGTATCTACGAAATGGGTGTATGAGAATTTATCATCGCCGTTGGTGCATCCAGATGTGGACGGAATGCTTACGGATCTTGCCAAAGGAGAGCTAATTAAGCTGGCGTCAAAGATGGGAAATGTGTTGGAGAAAGTTACCATAGAACGATATCCAATGATTCAGAGTGTGAAAGAGGCTATGGAACAAAAAGGAGCATTAAAGGCCATGATGAGTGGCAGCGGACCGACAGTTTTGGGGATTTTCCAGACAGAGGAAGCCATGCATCAGGCATATCTGGCTATGGGAAAAGAGGAGCCGTCGTTAGAACTTTTTGAGACAACCATGGTATATGGATACCAATAAAGAAAAGGAAGGATCAGAATGGATTTAAAGTTAAATATTGATGCAGGAGAATATCTTCCTCTTCGAGAGGTTGTATTTCATTCTTTAAGAGAGGCGATTTTGACAGGACAACTGCAGCCGGGTGAACGGCTGATGGAAATTCAGATTGCGGAAAAGCTGGGAGTAAGCAGAACACCAGTTCGAGAAGCAATCCGTAAGCTGGAGATAGAGGGACTGGCGGTAATGGTTCCCAGAAAAGGCGCCGAGGTGGCCAAGATTACCAAGAAACAGCTGCGGGATGTACTAGAGGTCAGAAAGGCAATGGAGGAGCTGGCTGTACAGCTGGCCTGCAGACGCATTTCCAAAGAGGCGGTAAAAGAGCTGGAAGAGGCGCATCTGGAGGTTAAGAAAATGGCTATGGATATGAATCTAACTGCGTTGGTCAAAGCAGATGTGCGGTTTCATGAGATCATTTATAATGCAGCAGATAACGAGAGGCTTCTGCAGATTCTAAATAATCTGAAACAGCAGATGTACCGCTATAGGCTGGAATATCTGAAAAATAAGAAGAATCATGAGCTGATTATTAAGGAGCATGCAGATATTTTAGAGGCGCTGCAGACCTTGGATATGGACCATGCAACTTCTGCAATCCGCCAGCATATCAGCAATCAGGAAAATGGAGTCATCGCCCTGTTAGAGCAGACAGAAAATCAGAACGAATAAAATTAAGGATATTGGATATGCTTAGAGAAGAGTAGGTATGAAACACCTATTCTTTTTTTGCATTAATAAGCGGAAAGCAAGGAGGCAGCCATGAAAGAGCAGACGCCGATTGTAAAAGAGCTACAAACCAATATTATTGAATTCGAACATATGTTTGAAGGATGCGCAGATGTAAAAAGGCGCTCCTTTGCGTTGGGAAAAAATGCAGATGTGGAATGCTACATTGCCTTTATTGAAGTAACCGTATCCAATATGATGCTCTCTGAGTCGATTCTTGGGAATATGATAAGCAGAATGTGTGAACTGTCACAGGGAGAAATTTATCGTTATATTGAAGAAAACGGACTGGGAATCTCAGATATCAAAGAAATTACAACCATTGAAGATGCGGGAATGATGATGATGACAGGCGATGCAGTCGTATTTATAGATGGCTGCAGCAAGGCCTTTAAAATCGCTGGCAAGGGCTATCCCAATATGGGAGTGCAGAGCGTGAAGTCAGAGCAGGTTACCAGAGGTTCCAATGAGAGCTTTACCGAGTCGGTCAAGGCGAATACGGCGCTGATTCGGAAACGGGTCAGAAGCAGTCAGCTAAAAGTAAAGGAGATTCAGGCTGGTAGACGTTCTCAGACAACAAATGCGCTGGTATATATGGATTCTATTGTACGGCCAGAAGTACTTAAGGCTGTTGAGGAACGCTTAGCAGCCATTGATATTGATGGGGTACTGGACAGCGGAACCTTAGAGCAGCTGATGGAACGTTCCTGGCGGTCGCCGTTTCCGCAGTTTCAGACTACGGAACGGCCGGATAAGGCGGCTATGGCAGTTCTGGAGGGAAGAATTGTGCTTATTACGGATAACTCGCCTGTCAGTATTATCCTTCCGGTCAATTACAATAGCTTCTTTCAAACAACCGATGATTATTATAACCGTTGGGAAATCGTTAGCTTTGAACGTTTGATCCGTTATGCAGCCTCTTTGCTGGCTATGTTTTTACCAGCGATGTACCTGGCAGTTACTAATTTTCATACGCAGCTGCTTCCAACCAAGCTAGTGCTGGCGTTTGCAGCAGCCAGAGAAGGGGTGCCCTTTTCGGCGGTAATAGAAATCCTGATCATGGAACTGGCATTTGAACTGTTGCGGGAGGCTGGTGTGAGGATTCCCGGCAATCTAGGAAGCACGATAGGTATAGTAGGCGGATTGATTATCGGACAGGCAGCGGTGGAGGCCAATCTGGTCAGTCCGATCGTAGTGATTGTAGTGGCATTGACCGCATTGGCTTCCTTTGCCATACCAAATGAAGAATTCGGAGCTGCTTATCGGATTTTGAAATTTGTATTTATTATTGTAGCAGCATTTCTTGGGTATTATGGAATACTGATGGCAGGAATTTTGCTGCTGGTACACCTGGCTGGTCTGAAAAGCTTTGGGATACCCTATCTTACTCCATTTGTGGGGTCGGAATTGAATGATTATGAGGAATTGAAAGATTCTCTGATCCGTCAGCCGCTGTTTAGGCTGAAACGCCGGCCGTTGTTTGCAAGAAGGGATCAGAGAGTTCGAATGAAGGATAAGGAGGAATCATAATGTTTTCCAGTAATGAACGAATATCGACCAGACAGTTTAAACGGCTGCTGACACTGGAGCTTTTTGGTGTAACAACCGTCCTCCTTCCAGGAATTTTGTGTCAGACGGTGGAACGGGATGGAATTACGGCACTGCTGGGCGGATTGATACTGGTATTCTTTTATACGCTGCTTTTAAAGCGGGTTGGGACCTGTGCCGGAAGGAGTCTGCAGGGAACATTGAAAACACAGAATCGGCTGGCCTATGAAGTATTCTTGTTTATTATGTTCATACAAATGCTGCTGATGGGAGTCTGGGTACTGAATCTGGCCGCAGAAATGAGCAGGGACATTCTTCTGCAGGGGATGGACATTCGTCTGGTTATACTGACGTTCGCTTTTGTCAGCGTGATCGGTGCGTTTAAGGGAATGGAGTGCCGTGGGAGAATGGCAGAGGTGCTGTATCTGTATCTTTTGATTCCTTTTGTAGTATTGCTGGTATTGGCGGCGAGGAAAGCGAATATGGACCAAACGCCCCCACTGCTTACCGAGCCGCCCAAAATGATAGCCAATGGAAGCTATGAAGTCTTTATTGTATTTCAGGGAGTGACGCTGGGGTTTTTCGCACTGCCTTATCTGAAGAACCAGACGGACTTCTTTCGGGGTGTCAGAAAAAGTTTTCTGTTAAATGGATTGTTCTGTTTTCTATTGATGATTATATCCATCTGTATTTTTGGTCTAAAGGGGGCAGCCAGCCAGAAATGGCTGGCAGTAAATCTCATGACTACGCCGGACTTGCCGGGTGGAATTATGGAGCGGCTGGATGTATTGATGGTAACGATCTGGATCGTAGCACTGTTTTTCTTTGTCAGCGGAAGCATTTTCTATGGCGGCAAGATGGTGGGACGGCTGTTTCATATGAAGAAGGAAAAGAGCGGGCTTAGTATTATGACCGTTTTGATTGTGGCAGGAAGCCTACTGGTAGAGAGCCGAGACCATGCCTACTATATCTATATGAATTATATGAAATACATCGGAGTCCCGCTGCTGCTTGTTGTTCTGATCTGGATTCTCTGGAAGCTCAGGCCGCGAAAGGCAGTCAGTCTGGCAGCAGGACTTTTGTTAGTCTGGTGTTTGACGGGCTGTGCCAAAGGGGTAGAATTGGAAGATCGGGAATTCGTGCTCACATTGGGGGTAGATTGGAATGGAGAGCAGGCAGAATTTTACTATGATACGTCGGATATGGGTACGGACAGCGGGAGCGGTGAAGGCGGCCAAACGGCAGTGAAGATTAAAACCGATGATTTCTATGAGCTTAGGTCGGCTTATGGACAGCAGTCAGATAAATATTTGGATTGTAATCATTTAAAAGCGGTCATTATCGGCAAGGGACTGGCAGCGGACCCTAAGCGTCTGGGAGAATTTCTGGAATATGTGGAGACAAATGAGCTCTTTGCCCGCAATGTAAAATTATTTTTTGCAGAAGAGGTTGAAAAAATTTTTGCCTTGTGTCCAGATATGAATACAGTTTTGGGAGAATATCTGGATAATGTCTATATTGACAGCAGTTACTATGTAGAAGAGCAGAGCAGTACATTGGGCGATCTGCTCGGTCACTGGCATGATTCTGAGGAAAGCCTGCTGGTTCCTGTACTGGAGGATCGGGAAGGACGGCCGTTGATTCGTGCATATGCGGTAGTCTGGAAGACGGCATGGACAAATGATTTATCGATTGCAGAAGCGAATCTTGCCTTTTTGGGAAATGGTGTCAATGTTCAAGTAGAGCTTATGGCAGATAAAAAGTATGCGGTTCAGCTAAGGCGTACCAGCCGAGAGCTGAATTTTATCAGCGAAGAACCGCTGAGGGCAGAAGCAGTCATTGATATTCAGGGAGAGGTAATCAATGAGGAAGTGAAAAGCGAGAAAAAGAAGCGGGAGATAGAAAAAGCTCTGAATAAAAAGTTGGAGCAGTTTTATCAATCTGTGCTGGCAGATACGAAAAAGCTGGATTTACTGCATATTTATCGGGCATTGGGAGTTCATAACCGTGAGCTTTGGAAAAAATATCATAATAATAGGGAAGAATTCTGCAGAGATCTTGAGATAACGGTGCAGATAAAATCCAATATTATGTAAATTTTGTATAAGTGCGGAAGGATCTGGCAAGACTTCTGATAGATCTAACGTATGGTTTGGCAGAAGACGAAAAGCCATGCATAGAAAAGGGAGGATAAGAACATGAAGAAATTATTATTTGGTGTGCTGATTATGATTCTGGCTGTGTTTGCCGTTTTGTCTGGAACAGGAAATGATAGTGAGGCTAGTCTGCAGGAGGGAATTGCAGATAAGATTATCCGTTTTCATGTACTTGCGAACAGTGACAGTGAGGAGGACCAGCAGCTGAAGCTGAAAGTAAAAGAGCACGTTGTGGCCTCTATCGAGCCAATGATTGCCGGAGCGGATTCTGTGGAAGAGGTAAGGAGTATCCTCAGTCAGCATCTGGAAGATATTGAAGCGGCAGCAGTAGAGGTGATGGAACAAGAAGGCGTCGTCTATCCGGTACAAGCTAGTTTGACAAATTGTTATTTCCCAGTGAAAACATATGGAGAATTTACATTTCCAGATGGGGAATATGAGGCGCTGCAAGTTGTAATTGGTGAAGGGCAGGGCAAAAACTGGTGGTGTGTGATGTATCCTAGATTGTGTTTTGTAGATTCTCTGTACAGTGTGGTGCCTGAAAAATCTAAAAAGGAACTAAAGCAGGAACTAACCGACGAGGAATATGAAGCAATTCTGGATGGAAAAAGAAAGGTTAAGATCAAAAGCCGGCTTCTGGAACTGTTAGGGTTTTAAATCATTTTCAGAGCAACTTGATAATTGTATCTTGCACTTTCTGGAAAATAATGATAGAATGGACTACGAACTATGAATCGAGACAGGAGGAATAAGAATGGGTACGATTTTAAAGGTTATGCTGATTATTCTTATTGTTCTGGCGGTTCTGCTGGTAGTCCTGTATTTTCTCGGAAGGAAGGCACAGAACAAGCAGGCGGCGCAGAAGCAGCAGATGGATGCCATGGCGCAGAATGTGACCATGCTCATAATTGATAAGAAGAAAATGAAGCTGAAGGAGGCTGGCCTGCCGGCAATGGTATTGGAACAGACGCCCCGGCTGATGCGTAATACAAAGCTTCCAATTGTGAAAGCAAAGGTTGGACCAAAAGTAGCAAGCTTTATCTGTGATTCAGCAATTTTTGATAGCATTCCAGTGAAAAAGGAAGTTAAGGCGGTGATCAGTGGTCTCTATATTACAAGTGTAAGAGGTATCCGCGGACCTTTAGAAAAGCCTTCCAAGAAGCCTGGCTTGCTGGCCAAGCTTCGTAGAAAGGCCGATGCCGCACAGGCAGAGCTGAATGCGGCACAGCCAAAGAAATCCAAAAAGAAATAAGTGGTTAGGTTTTATGATTAGGATGTGATCTATTGTTCGAGTGAGAACAGGGAGGCATCCTTTTCTGTTACATGCAGTTCCAGCTTGCAGTCTGCAACCGGTTCATAATTGGCCTCCAGCAGATAATCAATCTTTAAAGAGAGCTGGGATTGTTCTTGTGAAAAGGCAATATGACTGGTATTTACTGCCAGCATCAAGCTTCCGAACGGGGTACTGTAGCAAGTCAAGTTTTTCTTACCTTTTTCAAAGAGCATATTGGTAGAGGAAGCTCCGTTTTTCGAAATTTCTACATAATCATCAGCAATTTTGATTTTTGTCTTAGTGTTTCCTGTATGGTCTTCATTTAATTCATTATACAGAATATAGTGCTTTCCGTTTCTGGTATAGTATTCTGCCGGAGTAATGATTTCTACAGGTGTAGAATCATCAAAGTCTGTGCTGTAATGCAAACCCCGGATGCTAAGTAATACTTCTTTATTCATAGTTATATCCATTCCTTTCGCTTCGCTCAGGCACAAAACGTTATGAAAATGGTTGCCCAAGCTTATTTTTTCTTTATAATTCTTCTTATAGGGAACTCGGTATACTACAAATCACGGGGAGGTGAGTGGGCTG
>JAAVZI010000040.1 GCA_022791575.1 Lachnospiraceae bacterium | reverse complement strand
TGAAATAAAATATAATCAATCGGCTTCGCCGCAAATTTTGAGCGATTTGTCAAGTGTTTTTACAAAAAAGTGGGTGATTTTTTTGAGATAGGGGTCTGAAAGCCTTATAAAATCAAGGCTGAAGATTCCGAGAAGTTATACATATTAATAGGTGGAACACTTTAACTCCAAAATTACATAGTTAGGCAATTGCGAAAGTCTGGTTATGTATTTTGAACTTTGCAAATGTCTATGACATATTAAGCAATTACGAAACTCTTTTTTCACTGTCAGGATTTGGACAATAGATACAAAAATGTAGCGAATCCAAAACGTTTTTGAGCGGAATTTTTGTATCTATTGTTTAAATCCGTCGCTTAAAATCCGACTTTCGCAATCACCTATTACTTATAACAGAAAGGAACGGTCATGAAACCAGTTTATATAAAAATACAGGCATTTGGCTCTTATCAAGAAGAATGCATTTCTTTTGAACACGTAAAGCAGGGATTATTTTTGATTACCGGAGATACAGGGGCAGGTAAGACCACAATATTTGATGCGGTGACATTTGCGCTCTATGGAAGGACAAGCGGGGGAAAAAGAGATGGAAAAATGATGCGCAGCCAATATGCGCCGTTGGATAAAAAAACAGAAGTAGAATTCTGTTTTACTTATCGCGGGAAGGAATATACAATAATCCGCAGCCCAGAGCAGGAGAATTGGAAGAAAATTGAGACAGAAGAAGGCGAAGAGCAGTATAAGAAGCTGGCCACAACACGTAAACCCAGGGTAGAGCTGATTATGCCGGATCACACCTCTTATCCGGGAAAAATAAAGGAAATTAATGAGAAAATCGAAGAAATCATAGGGTTAAGTGCCGAACAGTTTACCCAGATTGCCATGCTGGCTCAGGGAGATTTTATGAAGCTGCTGCATGCCTCTTCTCAGGAACGTCGGGAGATCTTTGCCAAGATTTTTAATACTCAGCTTTATGCCCGCATGGAACAGGAAATTGCACAGCGTGCCAAGAACATGAATATCCAGCTGTCTGCCAATAAAAATGACATCAAAAAAGAACTGGATCGGATCACTTGTACAGAAGATAGCCAATATGCTAAGGAATGGAATACAGACCGATATCAGGAACGATTCAGCGAGAACAGCAGCGGGGAACTGATGGAATTGGTTTTCCATATATGTGAAGAAGGCAAAGAGAAGCTTGAACATGTGGAGAATGATAAAAATGATACACAAGAGAGAATCAGTGTTTTAGAAGATCGTATGCAGCTGGCCAGAACGGTAAATCAATATTTTGAGGATTTACATCAATGGAAGGAAAAAGAGGCACAGCTGAAGAAACAAGAAGCAGATATAGAAGAGTTGAATATAAGAATTCAGGCGGGACAGCGAGCACAGGAAGTAAAGGCAGATTATGACCACTTAAAGACAAAAGAAGCCGAAATTCAGGAATGTCATCAGAGAATGAAGGAACTGGACAGCTGGATTCAGGAGCATCAAAAGGAAAAGGAAGAACTGCAGCGTCAGGCAGAATCGGCCAGGAGGAAGTATGAACAGGAATCCCCACAGCTTCATGCGGCAATACATGCAATTGAAAAAAGCCTGGAAATCTATGATGAGCTCGAACTATTAATGATTCAAAAACAAAAAACAGAGGTTGGAATGGTTCAAGCGAATAGGGAGTTAGAAGAAACGAACCATAAAAAAGCGGACTGTGAGAAAAATGCAAAAGAATTATCAGAAAACATGGATAAATTAAAGGAACATACCATGAATCCAGAACTTTTAGAAAAGGAACTGGAGATTACAGAGAATAGAAAAAGGGAGATTGCAGCAGTTCAAAAGCTGCGGCAGAGGCTGTCAGAGCTGGAGGAGGAATTAAAGCAAAAAGAAGAGAATTATCAAAAGGCAGAAGAACAGGAGGAAGAGAGCCAAAACAATTATGAGAAGATTTATCAGAATTTTCTCAGCAGTCAAGTGCTGCTTCTGCAAAAGGAATTAAAGGAGGGAGAGCCCTGTCCGGTATGCGGTGCTGTACACCATGGCCAGCCCGTTTCCGAACATTTGCAAGAATCCGCCCCCATAGATGAAAAGCAGTTAAAACGGGAAAAAACAAAATGGGATAAAATCTTAGAAGTCAAAAATACGGCTTATCGACAAATGCAGGATAAGGCCAGTGAAAAAAAGGCAGTTTTCAAAACCATGGAAGACTGCTGTCGGAATCTGTATGGTGATACCGCATTTTCTGTGGAAGAACAAGAACTGAAAGAGAGACTGGAAGCGGATTATGAAGAAATATGCCGCAGATTGGAAGAACGAAAAGAAAGAAAACAGCAGGCAGACGATTATAAGGAAAAGCTGCTCAAACAGGAGGAGCAATTGACAGAGCTTAACGACAAAATTGCCTTGTATACACAGAACATCCAGGATAAAACAACTCAACTCCAGCAGCTTACCATAGAAACAAGCAGTAAAGAAGCTAGTATCCAGGCATTGAATAAGCAGCTGCTTCACCCTGACCGGGCATCAGCCCAAAAGGAGCAGAAGAAGAAAAAGCGCAGTTTAAAGGAATTAGAGAAAGCTGCAGAACAACAAGAGAATGATTACCAAGCATTTGAACTGGAAATGAATCAAAATACCGGAAAATTATCTTCAGAAAAAGAAAATTATCAAAGACTCCAAACCGCACAGAAGAAGGCAGAAGGAAAATATAAGGAAAGCCTGCAGGCACAGGGGTTTGAAAATACACAAGAATTTCTGGAAGCATTTCTGGAAAAGTCCTGTATCGGAGAATACCAGCAAAAAATTGAGGATTATCGTACCAGTCTGGCGGTAGCCCATAATAATATGGAACGTCTGCGAAAAGAGACCAAAGGAAAAGAGAAAAAAGATATCAGTCATTATGAAACGGAGATTAAAAACTTAAAGGAGAGAAGAATAGAACTAGATAAAGAAAGCAAAATATTATTTAATCTGACAGAGGTCAATAAAAAAGCATATCAAAAAAGCTGCGCGTTGTACAGCCAGAGAGAAACTCTGCAGAAAACAGCTTCTATTTATATCAATCTGGATAATACGGCTAACGGCAGGCTGTCTGGGAAGCATATGAATTTCCAGACCTATATACAGCGGCGCTATTTCCGTCAGATTATTGATCGGGCCAATAGAAGGCTGTACCAGATGTCCGGCAGCCAATTTCTTCTGCAGTGCCGGGATATGGAGAATCTGGGCACGCAGGGACAAGTGGGGCTGGATCTGGATGTATACAGCATAGTCAATGATCAGACAAGGGATGTGAAGACTCTCTCCGGTGGAGAATCCTTTATGGCAGCGCTGGCCATGGCCCTTGGAATGGCAGATATCATCCAGGAAAGCCACGGAAGTGTTCATATTGATACGATGTTTATTGACGAAGGTTTTGGTTCTTTAAGTGAAGAGACAAGAGGGAAAGCCATTCAGGTATTAAATGAATTATCCGAAGGAAAGCGGCTGGTAGGTATTATCTCACATGTCAGCGAATTAAAGTCACAGGTAGAGACCAAGCTTCAGATTAGCAAAACAGATAGAGGGAGCCGAGCCCACTGGGAAATGTAAATGAAGATAAAAAAGACTTAAATTAAGTTAGAATAAAAACAAAAAATAAAAATAAATTATAGAAAAATTCAGGTATAAAAGTAAAAAGGAATGACATACTAACAGCAATACGTAATCTACAAAGCAAAGCATTACCATTCACGGTAAATCTTGTTTTGTACTTGACGTATAGAGCTGCCGGACGGTTATTGGTAAAATAGCCGGTTTCATTTCGGTCAGCGTAACAAAATCTTTGGAGGTATGTCAAAATGGCCAAGAACAATGCAAACAACAGCAAGAATGCAAACAACAGTACATCTAATGCAAAGAACTATTCCAATGCATCAGATTACAGCAATGCATCCAATGCCAGCAACGCTTCTAATTCCAGCAATGCATCCAATGCCAGCAATGCAAAGAATGCAAGTGATGCAAAAAACGCTAAGAATTCATCTAAGAACTGCCATCGCTAATTCGAATTCATAGCATAGAAAGACTGCTGCGTTTCGCAGCAGTTTTTTTATGCTATGAAACAGTCCCTGGCTCTGCAACATTTCCTATATTCCGAATAAGCTATAGTAAAAGGCTGGAGGAATAAAAGGCTATGCAGATTGACTTTATTAAACCATCCCAGGTGAATGAATATCTAAACCAGGGTGCCCAATTTATTGATCTTAGGGATCGGCAGGATTATGAACAAAAGCATATTAAACATGCACTTTCCATTCCCTTTGATCAGTTTGAAGAGCGGTATCAGTCCCTGCCAAAGAACAGAACTTACGTTCTGTATTGTGAGCGCGGCGGAAGCAGCACATTGGCAGCTAAGAAAATGCTGAGCCAAGGTTATCGTGTTCTGTCACTGAGCGGAGGAATTGTGGCATTTTTCCGAAAGAAATAGGTCGGAAAAGACGAAAAAGATTGACAGACGGACAATTAGAGGGTACTATATAAGGTAAGTCCAATATACGAAAGGCGAAAGAAGTTGAAAACGATTGAACTGATTGCACCCTGCCATTTTGGGATGGAAGCGGTGTTAAAAAGAGAAATTATAGAACTTGGATATGACATAAGTAAAGTAGAGGACGGCAGGGTGGCCTTTATCGGCGATGAGGAGGCAGTCTGCCGTGCTAATATTTTTCTGAGAACAGCAGAAAGGATTCTCTGGAAGCTTGGAAGCTTTCGTGCCAGAACCTTTGAGGAGTTATTTGAAGGTACAAGGAAGATTCCATGGGAGGATTATATTCCTGTGGATGGAAAATTCTGGGTTAAGAAAGCATCATCAGTAAAAAGTAAGCTGTACAGCCTTTCTGATATTCAGTCCATTGTTAAGAAGGCAGTTGTAGAACGTCTGAAAAGAAAATATCAAATCAATTGGTTTGAAGAGAATGGACAGGAATACCCGATACGGGTATTTATTCTAAAGGATGAAGTTACGATTGCGTTTGATACATCCGGGGAACATCTGCATAAGAGGGGATACCGTCAGCTGGCCAGCAAGGCTCCGATTGCGGAGACGCTGGCGGCTTCCCTGATTCTGTTAACTCCATGGAAGAAGGACCGTATACTGGTGGACCCGTTCTGCGGAAGCGGAACATTTCCCATTGAAGCGGCCATGATTGCAGCCAATATGGCGCCGGGAATGAATCGGTCCTTTGCAGCAGAACAGTGGAAAAATCTAATTCCTAGAAAATGCTGGTATCATTCTGTAGAAGAGGCAAATGATCTGCTGGATGACAAGATCGAAACTGACATTCAGGGGTATGACATAGATGGGGCCATTGTAAAAGCAGCCAGGGCCAATGCCAGAGATGCCGGTGTGGAACATATGATACATTTTCAGGAAAGGGCAGTTCGAGATCTGAATCATCCAAAGAAATATGGATTTTTGATTACCAACCCTCCTTATGGCGAACGGCTGGAGGAAAAAGAGCAGCTGCCTAAACTGTATGGAGAGATCGGAGAAGCGCTGCAGCGTCTGTCTACTTGGTCCGCTTATATTATTTCCAGTTATGAGGATACGGAAAAAAGTATTGGAAAGAAAGCAGATAAGAACCGCAAAATCTATAATGGAATGCTGAAAACGTATTATTATCAGTTTCTGGGGCCGAAACCACCGAAGAAACCGAGGTCTGCAACATGAAGTTAAGAAGAAAGAAACGAATTACCAGTGCCATTCTTCTTCTGCTTGGCATCGGATTACTGCTGTTATTTGAATGGAATCAGTATGAGATTCATAAGGAGCTTGAGAAGTCAGGTGCTCCTGCGTATGATCAGGCAGTTTGGGGAACGATGAAGTCAGGAGACATCAACAGCCGCGGAATTCATCTGCTGTCTGGGGACAACCCACTGGAAGCTGGATTGTATATGGACGAGAATCTGCAGCTTTTTATAAAGGAAGAGGATGTAGGACTGGCCTTTCAGTGCGCGTCTCATCTATATGCCGATATGATTCTGAAGCTGCAGAAGAAAGATACCGTTGTACAGTTTCCGCTGAATGAAGCCTGTTATTATATTAATGGGGAACGGATAGAGGATGGACGCAGTCTGCTGATGAAGAATGGAACCATGTATCTGCCGTTTTCGGTACTGGCAGAACGGTTTTTATGTACTTATACATGGGATGGAGAGGATAATATCGTTCAGCTTTCGGATGGCTGGGCAGATTCGATTACTCCCTCCAGATATAATCTGCAGGAGGATGGAAGAGGGACAATTATTAAAAATCAGGGAACTTTGGGAACCTGCTGGGCCGTTGCTTCGCTCTCAGCTTTGGAGACTGTATTAAAGCCAGAAGAGAGCCTTTTATTTGCAACCGATCATATGAGCATCCGCAACAGCTTCTATATGTCGCAGAACGACGGCGGGGAATATACAATGTCGATGGCTTATCTTCTAGGATGGCAGGGACCGGTATTAGAGGCAGACGATCCCTATGGGGATAAGATTTCTCCTGCGGGGTTAAGTCCGGTTAAGCATGTACAAGAGATACAGATTCTCAAAGAAAAGAACATTGATAAGATTAAGCAGGCAATTTTCTTCTACGGTGCCGTGCAGTCCTCGATCTATACCTCTCTTAGAAGCGAGAACAGCCGATCTTCTTATTATAACAAAAAGGAGGCGGCATATTGTTATAATGGTGAGGAACAGCAGAATCACGAAATTATTATTATAGGCTGGGATGACCAATATCCTAAGGAGAATTTTAATGTAGCAGTAGAGGGCGACGGAGCATTTATCTGCCAGAACAGCTGGGGAACAGGCTTTGGACATGAAGGGATCTTTTATGTATCCTATTATGACAGCCACATTGGTTCACAGGGAGTGGTATATACAAAGGTAGAGAATAAGGATAATTATGATCATATTTATCAGACCGATCTGTGCGGCTGGGCTGGACAGCTGGGCTATAACAGCGATACGGCTTATTTTGCCAATGCATTTATGGCGGATTCTGATGAAACGGTACGGGCAGCCGGTTTTTATGCAACGGATAAGGATACCAGCTACGAAGTGTATTTTGTATCAGATTTTCGGGATACTGCTTCTTTGGGACAACGTGTGCTGGTGGCGTCCGGACAGCTGAAAGAGGCAGGGTTTTATACGATTCCTTTTGCAGATGAACAGCTGGTAGGAGAGAATCAGAAGTTTGCAGTAGTAATCAAGCTGACCACGCCGGGTTCGGTTCACCCGGTAGCGGTGGAATATGCTGCAGATGAGACCACACAAAATGTGGATTTGACAGATGGTGAAGGATATATAAGTATCTATGGGAAAGAATGGAGCAATGTAGAAACCGAGCAGAACTGTAACGTATGTATGAAGATTTATACCGATAATCAGACAGGAGGATAAGGTGAAACAGGTTATTTTTGCAACCGGCAATGAAGGGAAAATGAAGGAAATCCGAGAAATATTAGGCAGACCAGACATGCAGATATTTTCATTAAAGGAGGCTGGAATTGAGGCGGATATTGTCGAATACGGGACTACCTTTGAAGAAAATGCTGTGATAAAAGCAAGAGAAATTCAAAAGTTACTGCAGGACAAAACATATGTTCAGACTTTAAAAATAGATGCAGAAACAGAAACAATTGTTCTGGCGGATGATTCCGGACTGGAGGTGGATGCTCTAAACAAAGAACCAGGAATCTATTCCTCCAGATATGCCGGAGAGGATACCCCTTATTCAATTAAGAATCAGATGATTATAGACCGTCTTTCCAGCGTACCGGATGAGAAACGTACGGCTAGATTCGTCTGTGCAGTAGCAGCAGCATTTCCTGATGGAAGTGTTAAGACGGCAGAAGGTACAATAGAAGGACGGATTGGATTCGAAGAAAAAGGAAGTGGTGGTTTTGGCTATGATCCGATATTTTATGTGCCGGAGTTTGGCTGTACCACGGCGGAATTAACTATGGAACAGAAGAATCAATGCAGCCACAGAGGAAAAGCACTGCGGCAGATCGCAGAATATTTATAGTACGGGAGAGGAAAATTATGAAAATTTTAATTGTGAGTGATACCCATCGAGATACTTCTAATTTTTATAAAGCAGTAGAGCAGAATGCGCCTTTGGATATGGTGATTCATCTAGGAGATGTAGAAGGCAGTGATTTTGGCATGAGAAGAGCGGCTGGATGCCCTATGGAAATTGTGGCTGGCAATAGTGATTTCTTTTCTGACCTGCCGAGGGAAAAGGAGATTGAGATTGAAGGATATAAGATTCTGCTGACTCATGGCAATTTTTATCTGGTAACCCTGGGCATGGAAAGAATTAGAGAAGAAGGACGGGAACGAGGAGTCGACATTGTAATGTTTGGACATACACATAGGCCGCTGCTGGATATCGACGACGAAGAGCTTATGCTGATTAATCCTGGCAGCCTGTCATTCCCAAGGCAGGAGGGCAAGCGGCCAAGTTATATCATTATGGAAATTGATGAAAAGGGCGAACTGCAGTTCGAGTTAAAGTATATCTAATAATAAGGAACTTATAGTTCCTCAATTCGATCCAAAGTCCAGATCCGCATATTGACTTCTGCAATGGCAGAGCCACAGTATGCACAGATTTTATGTCCCAATTGGGTGACAGGTGCACCGCAGTTGGGGCAGTTTACACTGTAAGATTCTTCATATCCGGTTTTGGCTGCATCTTGGATATAAGCCATCACCGTATTAAAACGGCTCTGGATTTTCTTATCTTCTTTATAATATTCAACCGCAGACTGGAAAATAGTATAACAGGTACCAGAATTCTTCCGATAATCCCGAAGCTCCGTCTGGTGGATATGGGGACTGGTTACCGGCTGGCTGTTCAGATGTTCTAGTAAATGTTTTTCTGCAGCACTTCGAAATTCTACCCAGTTTAATTCTGGAAAATCTGCCTGCAATCTGGGCAGATAAAGAGAGGTCATTCCTGAGACAGATTTGGGTGTATTGGCCATCAGTTCCTCTTGGCTGGCAGCGAATTCAGATAAATTGTCCACTCCTAGATTCTGTCTTGCAAATCGTTTGATTTTCCAATAAAAATACCAGATCGTACCTGCTAATGCCAGCAGGCAGATTCCAAATATAATCAGGCCTATCATAATTCAGGCAGCCTCCTTTTGGTAATGAATGTTATTTATCATTTATAATTGTCTATGTAAGTATATATAAAAAGAAGGCCCCCTGTCAATGTTTTTTCTGTAATTCTTTGATTAATCTCAATAAAATTATAAAAGCTATGTATAAAATTATAGTTCAAAGCCACACTATTTCTATTCAGAAAGATTAATGGATCGGAGGCAGGAAAATGAACAGCAATAGTCAATGTAAGGGCAGGCAGAGCCTTGCCTTTCAAAAAGATGTTTATATAGCAGGCAGTTCTTCAATTGTGGGCAAAAAAGAAGGAGAGGGCCCTTTTGGCACCTTTTTTGACCAGGTGGTAGAAGATCCCTTGTTTGGAAAAGATACATGGGAAGAAGCGGAAAGTGCATTTCAGGCGGAAGCAGTGAAAACGGTATTGGAAAAGACCAAAATGGATAAATCGGAAATCCGCTATATTTTTGCCGGAGATCTGCTGGGACAGGCAATTGCAACTTCCTTTGGACTAATGGAGTTTGAGATTCCTATATTTGGCTTATATGGTGCCTGCTCCACCTCTGGAGAATCCCTGATGTTATCGGCTATGACGGTGGCAGCGGGATATGCAGACCATGTACTGGCGGTGACTTCCAGCCATTTTGCAAGTGCAGAGAAGCAGTTTCGTTTTCCTTTGGAGTATGGGAATCAGCGTCCACTCTCAGCTACTTGGACGGTAACCGGTAGCGGAGCCTTTGTTGTAGGCACTGCTAAGTCCAAAATAAAGATATCAGGAGTGACGACAGGCAAGATTGTTGATTATGGGGTAAAGGATTCGATGAATATGGGAGCTTGTATGGCTCCGGCGGCCTGTGACACTATTTACCAGAATTTTATGGACTTTCAGATTGGACCAGAGGAATATGATAAGATTGTTACCGGCGATCTGGGATTTGTTGGACATGATATTCTCGTAGATTTATTAAAGGACCGAGGTTATGATATCGGCGACCGGCTGACAGACTGCGGAATGACGATTTTCAATGATGAGGAACAGGATACGCATTCGGGGGGAAGCGGCTGTGGCTGTGCAGCAGTGATGCTGAGTGCGAATTTTATCCGGCAGCTGGAGGAAGGAACCTTTAAGAAAATATTATTTGTACCGACCGGTGCGCTGCTGTCTACTGTCAGCTTTAATGAGGGGCAGAGTGTACCGGGAATTGCCCATGGGATTATGATAGAACGTTGTTAGGAGGTGGAAAAAATGGATTATGTCAAAGCATTTCTAATTGGCGGTGCAATCTGTGCGCTGGTGCAGATTTTAATGGACAGAACGAAGCTTCTGCCTGGACGGATTATGGTTCTGCTGGTCTGCTCTGGTGCAGTTTTGAGCGCGCTGACCTTATATGAGCCATTTTTGAAGTTTGCTGGTGCCGGAGCGAGTGTACCATTGCTTGGCTTTGGGCATGTGCTGTTTAAAGGTGTGAAAGAAGCTGTGGATAAAGAAGGATTTATGGGAATCTTTATGGGCGGCTTTAAATCCAGCGCAGTGGGAATTTCAGCAGCCCTGATATTCAGCTATCTGGCATCGCTGGTGTTTAATCCAAAAATGAAGAAATAATTAGGATATGTGATAAATTAAGGTGTAAAGTCTTAAGGGAAATAAAGGCTTTACGCCTTTTTTAGTTGAAATAAAAAAGAAATTCTGCTATGATATAGGCTGTTATAGTATATCAGACAGTTTTAGAGTGTAAAAGGGGCCAAGTATGACTGAGAAAAAAAAGGCGGCTATTGTTGCCGTATTCATTGGCATAGTCCTGATGGGAAGTGCAGCAGTTTGTCTGTTTTTCCAAAAGAAAGAAGAAGATTTAACAGCCACGATCCATCTGAATGGAGAAAAGATTGAGACGATTGACCTATCAAAGGTGAAAGAACCTTATCAGAAAGAGATTCAATGTCCGCAGGGCGGCAGCAATGTGATCGAAGTCCGGCATAATGCAATTGGGATAATCGAGGCAGATTGTCCAGACAAGCTCTGTCAGAAGCAGGGGTTCCTGGATCAGGCCGCGCTTCCGATTGTTTGTCTTCCACACCGTCTTGTCATTGAAGTGGTCCGCACGAAAACAGGATCGGACGCAGCCAGATAGCATCTGGCTCCGAGAATTGTGTATGCCGGGGGTATATTCATGAATATCAGAAAATTAGCGCAATTGTCTATGTTTACAGTGATTGCGGTAACTATTTTTACAATTGAGTCGGCTTTGCCGGCTCTATCGCCGATACAGGGGATTAAACTGGGGCTTGCCAATATTGTAACGCTGGTTCTTCTGCTGTATTATCCACCCAAGGAAGTATTACTTGTACTTATTACCAGAATCCTGCTGTCGTCCTTAATTGGGGGGCAGATGATGACATTTATCTACAGTTTCTGCGGGGGAATTCTCTGCTTTTTGGCGATGACTGGCTGTAACTGGCTGCTTGGAAAGCGATATATCTATTTAACAAGCATCATAGGTGCTATATTCCATAACGTGGGCCAGCTTCTGGCAGCATTTCTAATTCTGCGCTCTTTAGGAATTCTAGCCTATTTACCGATATTAATGGTCAGCGGTATTCTAACAGGCCTGTTTACCGGCTTGTGCGCATACTTTTTCCAGAAGAAAATGGGAGGATATATGAAGAAAATGCTGCCGTAACGCCATACGTCTATTCTTCTTTCAAATCTTGGAAAAATACCGGGAATCGTTCTATAAACTCATTTAGAAGCATACCAGCAAGTTCCCGGATCTGGGGATGGGCGCGCTCAGAGGTACGAAGCTTCATAAAATGCCTCCATTCCCGCAGATTCATAGTGATTACCATTTCCGTTTTCAGCGAGTTAGGCAGAATGCTTCTGGCCTCCTGGGGCTTAGCGCCCAGCTCCAGCATTTTAAAATAATGTCTCTCGGCATCTTCCATGGCTGTCTGCCAAACCTCATATTTAAGCCGGTCATGTTCATTTTCCAGATCATACTGAAAACCAGTTGCAATATCAATACAGGTAATCTGGCTGCCGAATTTATCTTTGGAATAATTACAATAACGGGTGCTTTCCTGGCTATAACTGGCAATCCGGTGACGTACAATCTCATGGGTTACCCCACGGTCGCAGATTACCCGTACTGTGATACTGTCATGTTCAATCACAGATTCATGCCCGCTCTTTAAAATATTGCGGATAAATGTCTCGGCAGACCCTTCAGCAATTCGATCTTCACTCTTATAGCAGACCCGGCCGGCTTTCTCAACTTTTTCCAACATGTCTGTATAATTATTGGTACTTATAATCTCGAATGATGGTTTTATAATAATCATAATTTTACTCCTTTTGCATTTATATTATATAGATAATTGCGAAAGTCTAACTCCTGCCTGCTCCCATTATTTTTTTATAGCCGCACGTTTACGCATAGTAGGGTCCAGAATCTTTTTGCGGATTCGAAGATGCTCTGGTGTAATTTCCAGCAGCTCGTCGTTATCAATAAATTCCAGACACTGCTCTAAGCTTAGAATTCGAGGCGGCGTCAATTTCAGCGCATCGTCTGAGCCAGATGCACGGGTATTGGTCAATTGTTTTTTCTTGCAGACATTTAGCTCAATATCTTCAGATTTACCATTTTGTCCGATTACCATACCAGAATAGACTTTTTCACCGGGACCGATAAATAAAGTTCCACGCTCCTGTGCATTATAGAGCCCATAGGTAATGGATTCGCCGGATTCGAATGCAATTAGAGAACCCTGCTTACGGTACTGAATCTCTCCACGGTACGGTTCGTATCCATGAAAAATAGTATTAATAATTCCATTTCCTTTCGTATCGGTCATGAATTCTCCTCGATATCCAATCAGTCCACGGGAAGGAATTAGGAATTCCAGTCGGGTATAACCGCTGCCGGATACACCCATGCCCTGCAGTTCTCCTTTTCTTTGGCTTAGCTTTTCAATGACGCTTCCAGAGAATTCTTCTGGTACATCAATATATGCCATTTCCATAGGTTCTAACTGTTTTCCGTTTTCGTCTTTCTTATATAAAACTTCTGCTTTGCTGACAGCGAATTCATAGCCTTCCCGGCGCATATTTTCGATTAATACAGATAAATGCAGCTCTCCTCGGCCAGATACTTTGAAGGAATCGGTATCTTCTGTTTCCTCCACCCGCAGAGATACATCTGTGTTCAGTTCCCGGAACAGACGGTCACGCAGATGACGAGAGGTGACAAACTTTCCTTCCTGGCCGGCCAAAGGGCTGTCATTGACAATAAAATTCATAGCGATGGTCGGTTCGGAGATTTTCTGGAACGGAATGGGCTGAGGATTTTCAGGAGAGCAGATCGTATCTCCGATGTGCAGGTCTGCAATACCGGAAATAGCTACGATGGAACCCACCGTTGCGGAATTGACGTCTACCTTATTTAATCCGTCATATTCATATAATTTGCTGATTTTTACTTTTGTCATTTTATCTGGGTCATGGGCATTGACTAGAACACATTCTTGATTAACGCGAATGGTTCCATTATCGACTTTACCCACGCCGATTCTGCCTACATATTCGTTATAATCAATGGTACTGATGAGAACCTGTGTACCGGCATCGGCGTCTCCTTCCGGCGCTGGAATATAGTTGATAATGGTTTCAAAGAGAGGAACCATATTTTCGGGAGTATCGTCTAACTCAATGACTGCATGACCGGCTTTGGCGGAGGCATAGACGAAAGGGCAGTCCAGCTGCTCGTCCGATGCATCCAGTTCCAGAAATAATTCCAGAACATCATCAATGACCTGATTGGGCCGTGCTTCCGGGCGGTCAATCTTATTGATGCAGACAATCACCGGTAAATCCAGTTCCAGAGCCTTTTTTAATACGAATTTGGTCTGGGGCATAGGGCCTTCAAAAGCGTCGACTACAAGGATGACACCATTTACCATTTTTAGGACACGTTCTACTTCTCCGCCGAAGTCGGCATGTCCTGGAGTATCAATAATATTAATCTTTACATTTTTATAGAAAATTGCTGTGTTTTTTGATAAAATAGTAATACCGCGTTCTCTTTCTAAATCATTGGAATCCATAACGCGTTCAGCTACTTCCTGATTTTCACGGAATACGCCACTTTGTTTCAGCAGTTCATCCACCAGAGTTGTTTTGCCATGGTCAACATGAGCGATAATTGCTATATTTCTAATGTCTTCTCTTTTCATATAATATAATCCTTTCTATACTTCCGGCTGCTGGCCACAAGTGGTAAAATATATCCTATAAGGATAAGTAGAAACAGTGTTTGACAAATAGTAGTTTACCATAGTTCAAAAAAAAAACAAGTTTTTTTTAAATTTTTGTTCTAAAATCAGGAGATTCATAATATAATAAGTGTGTAGAGAAAAAAGAAGAGGTAATTGAAAGATACTTTTTTTGAGGAAGGAGATTAATTTAAGATGGATAAGATTATTGAAAACAACCAGGTATCAGTTATTGGAACCATTCAGGGAGGATTTACATTCAGCCATGAAGTATATGGCGAGGGATTCTATATGGTAGATATTGCCGTAAAGAGGCTGAGTGATTCTGTGGACCTGATTCCCCTTATGGTATCAGAACGGCTGATGGATGTGACAAAGGACTATACAGGTCAGCTGGTGCATGCCTCCGGCCAGTTCCGTTCCTATAACCGCCATGAGGAAAAGAAAAATCGGCTGATACTCTCTGTATTCGTGCGGGAAGTAGAATTTGTAGAAGAGGAAGATGCATCGAAGACCAATTACATTTTCCTGGATGGATTTATCTGCAAAGAACCAGTATATCGTAAGACTCCATTAGGAAGGGAGATTGCGGATCTTCTGATTGCAGTAAACCGCCCTTACGGAAAATCCGATTATATCCCCTGTATCTGCTGGGGAAGAAATGCTAGATTTGCTTCTAGCTTTGCTGTAGGCGGCCATGCACAAGTATGGGGCAGAATTCAGAGCAGAGAATATATGAAGAAAGTGAATGAAGAAGAAGCAGTCAAAAAAGTAGCATATGAGGTGTCTGTCAGCAAATTGGAATACATAGAAGAACAGGCACGAGAAGCATAGAAAACAAAATAGGAATGACAAAAGGCTCCGCTTATGCGGGGCCTTTTAATTATTCACAATTTACCAGTAAATATTCCAGATAGATTTTGTTATAATCAGGACAGAATTCTGATTATAGAATAGTACCTTAAAAGTAGCTGTCTGGCCTTTGTCCCTGTCCATCCTGCAGATTGACAAATGGAAACAGAAACTGAAGAGACGTTTCTGCTCCAATGGCGGAATGCCAATTCTGCACATGGATCAGAACAGTGCACTGACTGATTCATGTCAGGACAGGGAGACCGGAGTCTGCAAAGAATCCAAGTAGCTTACCATGCACCAGCGGAAAAAAGGAGTTAACATTTATGAAAATACTAATAGAAAATGACGGGAAAAACAGAAATTCGAGATAATGGTGTACAGGGTATGATAATGAGCAGTGCTAAAGAATACCCTGTTGGTAAGTATTATGTTTCAAACGCATTTTGCCCGTTTCCTTTGGTAAAACTATTCAACTCCAATTCTTATTATACATTTTTCGACAGAAATATCCATGAACTATCTTACATGTTAATATTACCTTTATGTAGTAGCAATCAGAATTTTTCATAATTTGAAATATACCATTTTTTTGGAAGGTATATTTATAATATACCAATAGAACCTTTATAGTAACTGGATATTTTTTATATAACGTATACAGTAAAAATGGATAAATTTATCTTGTACTTGGAGGTTTGAAAAATGACGAAAAAAGATGTGGATACAGAAAGACAGGAGCTCGCAGACCGATTGCGGCAGATACGGGAGGGAGCAGGCTATACGCAGGAGCGGTTTGCAGAACTAATGGAATTGTCGCTGTCTGCCTATAAGAAGATCGAAAGCGCTGAAAATCAGATGACGCTGGATGGACTTAGAAGACTCGGCAAAAAGCTGGCAATATCCGCTGATTATCTGCTATATGGAAAGAATGCGGATTTGGATGATACCTGGAGAATGATTCAGAACTGTACAGAGGCCAATAAGTTGTTTATTATGCTGAGATTATTCACTTATTTTGCAAAGATTAAGGACCAGGCATTTTCGGAGAAGAAAAATTTTCTTCAGTATGACGATAGAATTCTAAAGGTTATGAATCTGCTGGATAATAATGAGGAGGAGTAAAGAACAAACAGATTGAATAGTAATTACTTTTAGCTGATTCAGCTGAAAAAATCTAAAGATAAAATGTGAGAGAACTATGGAGAAAAATATATTAATAGTAGAAGACAAAAAAGTTCATATAGACGCTTTGAATAAGATCATCAGTGAATTAGATCATAAAGCAAGGATTTACTGTGCCATTAATGAGCAAGAGGCCTATACCGCTGCTATGAAACATCATATTCATCTGTTTATCATAGATATTATTCTGGATACCAGCAGGCCGGGAGACGTCGCAGGGTTGAGATTTGTGCAGGAAATGAGGGAGGTGAAAAAGTATGCATTTACGCCGGTTATTTTTATTACATCACTGGAAGATCCCAAGTTATATTCCTATAGCCAGTTGCACTGCTTTGAATATATTGAAAAGCCATTCAGCATAAAACAGGTTCGGGAATGTATTCAAAAAGCCCTTGAATTTCCGGTAATATTGGACAGGGAGCGGTTTGTATATTTCAGAAAGGATGGCATTGTCTATTCAAAACATCTTGGCGATATAATCTATATTGAAAACAAAAGAAGGAAAATTCTGATTCATTGCAGGAATGACGAATTGGAGATACCATATAAAACCTGTGAACAGATTCTTAGTGAATTGGACTCACCGCTATTTGTTAGGTGCAGCAGATTTACCATTATAAATCGGGACTATATTGAACACATTGATTATGCAAATCGATACATTAAATTGGAAAATATGGAATCTTTAGTAGAAATTGGGGTTATGTATAGGAATAGATTTAAGAATGTGATGCAGCATGGAACAGATAATTAATATTATTGGTTGGTTTCTTGAATTATTGATGATAGAAATGTGTGTTCATTTTGTATGGAATAGCAAATCAAAAATTCGTTTCTTGACAGTATTGCTATTTTTATATAATGGACTGGCATTTTTATTAATTACCAATAAAATTGTGCCATATTATTGCAGATATATTATTTATATTTTAATTTTTATCACATGTTATGTTGAATTTAGAAGTAATTTTGTGAAAACATTTAAAAAGTTTCTAATAGCTATGACTTTTGCTGGGATTGCAGAAGTTCTGGCTGCATTTGCTGTGGCGCCATTTGAGTCCAGAATTAATTCGCAAACAGGATTATTAGTAGCTGTAAATACAGTTTCAATAATTATTGTCTTTGTTTTTCATAAGCTGTTCAGAAAAAGAGACAGAAATTCGTCTTATGGATTGGCAGATGAGAAAGTTTTTCATACGATGATATTTTGCACTATTCCAGTTGTAATTATGATAATTGATTATTCCATTCACCAGGAACTGAGAATCATATATGATATGGTTATATCTGTGCTTATCATAGTAATTTATAAATATTTATTAAAAGTGAGGATTACAGAAAAAGAATTGGAAAAGAAAAATTTAGAATTGGAAATGCAGAGAATTTATGGCGATGCTTATAAAGAATTACTTGATGAAGTCAGAAAAAGACAACATGATTTTAAGAATCAACTGACAGCAATTTACAGTATGCATCTGGTGGCTGAAACCTTAGATGAGTTAGTAGAAATGCAGAAAGAGTATTGCGAGAAGTTAGAGGAAAATATCCGGTATGATCAGATATTAACAAAATGCAATGAGCCGATATTAGCAGGCTTTTTGTATTACAAATGTATTGCCTGTGAGAAAATGGGAGTTAAAGTTGATTACACAATTTCTGTCACAAGCGCAGAATGTCAGATCGCGTTGCATGAAATTATTGAGATAATCGGGATTTTTATGGATAATGCGTGTGAGCAGGTAGTAGAATTATCCTGTGACAGCAGGACAATTGAGTTAAGTGTTGATGATAATGATGGTGCTATAACAATAGAAATTGGAAATCCATCAAGGCCGCTTACAAGCAGGGAAATTGAACAGATGTTTCAGCCAGGATTCAGTACAAAGGGAGAAAATCGAGGTTTAGGTTTGCCACGTGTGAAACAGCTTGTTAAAAATCATAATTTGGAATTGATTGTGTTTAATTCAGAGAAATATGGAAGGAGCAGGCTTAATTTTAAATTAATAATAAAGAAATAGAATAATATTGTTAAAAGGCTGTCACATTAAAAACATTTGTAACAATAAGTAATGTTCTTAATATGACAGCCCCTCAGAAAAATAACTTATTGATGTGTTATTTTTTCTTTTTGTCGTCCTTCTTTTTAGCTGTTGGATATTCTGGTTCTCCAAAGAAAATGATACTTGGAATCTTAATGCCAAAAGTCCATGGCCATTTGCTGTGAGTC
>JAAVZI010000039.1 GCA_022791575.1 Lachnospiraceae bacterium | reverse complement strand
AGAGGGGAACACTCTACGAAAATCCATGGGAGGACGGCGGATGAAGGATTTACTGATGATCGGGGCCAGCGGCCATGGCCGTGTTGTGGCTGACCTTGCGGAGCAGACCGGCAAATACCGGGAGGTTTTTTTCCTGGATGACTGCATAGAGCGGATTGGCTCATGGTTTGCCGGCAGGAAGGTGCTTGGTACATCTGCTTATGCCATGGAACATGTAAAGGATTATGAGATTTTTATTGCAGTTGGCCATTCGGCTGTCCGTGAAAGACTCATGGAACAGTTAGAAGCTGTGCATGCTGTGATTCCTGTATTGGTGCATCCGTCTGCTGTGGTTGCACGGGATGTGTCGATAGGCTCTGGAAGTGTGGTGATGGCCGGTGTTGTGGTCAACAGCGGGGCTCATCTGGGACAGGGCGTCATTGTCAATACCTGCAGTTCCGTTGACCATGACTGCGTGGTGGAGGATTTTGTCCACATTGCAGTTGGGGCACATGTTGCAGGAACGGTCCATATTGGACGGCCTACCTGGATTGGGGCTGGCGCCACAGTCAGCAATAACCTTACCATAGTTGACCAGGTCATGCTGGGTGCCGGGGCTGTGGCAGTGAAGGATCTTCTAAGCAGCGGAACCTATGCAGGTGTGCCGGCAAAGCGGATGGCAGACAGGGAGGAACGGTCTTGAAGCCATTAATCAGTATTATTACGGTTTCTTATAATAGTGAACAGACGATCCGTGATACCATTGAATCCGTACTGAATCAGACCTATGAGCGGATTGAATACCGAATTGTGGATGGTGCGTCTTCGGACCAGACGGTGCAGATTGCAGAAAGCTACCGGGAACGGTTTGCCGAGAAGGGGATTTCCTACCAGATCATCTCAGAGCCGGACCAGGGCATTTATGATGCGATGAATAAAGGAATCCGTCTAGCAGCTGGGGAGCTTGTGGGGCTGATTAACAGCGATGACTGGTACGAGAAGGATGCGCTGGAGAGTGTCGCACAGTTTTATGAAGAAACTGGGTTTGACATGATGTATGGGGATGTGAATATTATCCGGCCGTCCGGCAGTTTTGTCAAACGTGCAAGGCTGCGCAGTTATATTACTTCAAGGGACTGGAACCATCCTACGACCTTTATTACAAGGGAACTATACAGTCGCTACCAATACCGGGTTCATGATTTATTTGATGATTTTGACCTAATGCTTCGAATCCGTAAGGATGGGAATCACGTAAAGGTTCTGAACAAAGTGCTGGCGAATTTCCGCTTTGGCGGTGTCAGTACGGAAAAGAGTCTGTCTGGAACCATGGAAAAGATCCGGCTTCGGTATGATGTATATAGAAGAAACGGCCTGAGCCGCCTGTACTGGTTTGAATGTGCAGGTATGGAGCTGGCTAAGCTCATCATCCGCTGAGGCTGCTGTGAGGTGGAACCTATGAAAGTATTGCAGATCAATACAGTGTGCGGTACCGGCAGTACCGGAAGGATTGCGGTGGATCTGTATGATAAATTGGAGGCTCAGGGACATGAATGCCTGATTGCTTATGGAAGGGGCAAAGCGCCCGAAGGGATCCATGCGGTCCGTATTGGAAATGACCTGGATACCTATATGCATGCAGCTATGACAAGAATCACAGACAAAACCGGGTTCTATTCTAGGCGTGCTACAAGAAAATTTATTGAAAAAATAAAAGAGTACCAGCCAGACCTGATTCATCTTCACAACCTGCATGGCTATTACCTGGATATCCGACAGCTCTTCCATTATATAAGGAAGGAACAGATTCCCGTGGTCTGGACGCTGCATGACTGTTGGCCTTTTACTGGGCATTGTGCTCATTTTGATTATATTGGCTGCAGCAAATGGCAGGAGGGCTGTCATAACTGCCCACAGAAGAAGGAATACCCAGCTAGTAAATTCCTGGATCATTCCCAGCAGAACTATCAGATAAAGAAAGAGCTTTTTACTAGTTTGGAGGATATGAAAATTATAACGCCTTCTAATTGGCTGGCAGGGCTGGTAAAACAATCGTTTCTCAGCAAATATCCGGTTGAGGTGGTACACAACCAGATTAATACAGCTGTCTTTAAGCCAACAGAAAGTGATTTCAGACGCCGCTTTCATCTGGAAAATCCGTTTATTGTTCTTGGAGTTGCCAATGTATGGATTCAGAAGAAAGGACTGCAGGATTTTATAAAATTATCGGAACAGTTAGATGATTCGATTCAAATTATTTTAGTGGGCGTTAATAAAAAGCTGAAAAAAATAATTCCAGATAAAATCCTGACCATACAACGGACAGATAGCATAAAACAGCTAGCAGAAATTTATTCAGCTGCCGATGTCTATCTGAATTTGACTTATGAGGATAACTATCCAACCACTAATCTGGAAGCGCATGCCTGTGGGACAACCGTAATTAGTTATCAAACAGGCGGCAGTACAGAAAGTGCGGATCTGGTTATAGAAAAAGGCAGGCTGGATCTTGTTGCAGCTAAACTTTATGAATTAAAACAGAGAAAAAGCTCCGAAATGGATGGGAAATAACGATGCTACCTTATTTGGTTATGTGGACTGCCATATTACTATTCGGTTCATGGCGGTTAAAAAATAAAAATGATATAAAAGCGAAACGAGCTTTCCTGCTGTTTTCCTTTCTACTCATGCTGTTGCTACAGAGCATGCGCTCCCTTCATGTAGGAGCAGATACTAAAGTATATTATGTCTGGTTCCGCCAGATTAAAATGTTGCGTTGGTCGGATTTACAGCATTTCAGAGGCGGGGATGTAGAATATGGCTGGCTCCTTCTTAACAAACTGGCTTCTAAACTGTTTGGAGGGGACTTTCAGATTTTATTACTGCTAACCAGTCTATTGATTCTGATTAATATCGGCATTTTCATTTATTACAGCAGTGAAGATGTTCTGATGTCGGTATCTTTATTTTTGGGACTGGGGCATTTTCTCACAGCGATGTCCAGCTTGAGACAGTATATAGCGATTGCATTTGTATTAAATGTTTACACGGCAATGGAAAAGAAAAAACCTCTGATTGCGGTTCTTCTAGCTGCGGTTGCATACTATTTTCATAAAAGTTCACTAGCAGCAAGCGTTGCAATTATTGGACTTTTTATTTTAATAAAAAAGAGAAAAGGCATGGGAAATATCTATCTGGCTTTAATCACATTTGCAGGTGTTCTCTCCCTGCTATTAATTAGCAATATAGAGCTTATTGGACGATTTATTGCAAAATATATGCAAAAATACTCCATTTATTTTAGTGCTGATATACAAAGTGGCGGAAGCGGAAAATTGGATATGATTTACCTGCTTATAGAACTTCTGCTTATTATATTTGTAGTGTATAAAGGCAGAAGTAATATTAAACTACAAAGAGAAATCCTGCTTATCTTAGTGGCAGCGGCCATTATCTTACTGCAGAGCAACATTGACCATATCTGGAGGATGGGTTTTTACTTTAATATATTTTTGATTATTGTGATCCCCAATACGTACAATCACTATTTAAAAAACAATCAAAGCAAGATGGTAATAAAAGGCGGTATTATAGCAAGTTCCGTGCTGCTCTTTTTATATCTCGTATTGTCAAGCCGCAGCATATATACTTATGAATTCTGGTTTCAGTATTAAAAACTTTCAGATTATGGAAAGGCAGAATTAAGAAAATGAAACAACTTTTATTTTTAACAAATATTCCTGCACCATATAAAACAGCATTATTTAATGAGCTTGGTAAATATACGAATTTGACTGTGCTATATGAAAGAAAGTCTGCCAGTAACAGAAATGTTCAATGGAATACGTTATCCAGACAGAACTATACGGAAATTTTCTTAAATGGAATTTCTGTTACAGCAGAAACCGCATTTTGTATAAAAATCGGTAACTATTTAACTAAAACATATGATTTTATCATTGTAGGCGGTTATTCTACTCCAACAGGAATGCTGGCAATTTTAAAACTATATTGTAAAAAGATTCCCTTTCTAATCAGCGCAGATGGTGGTTTCATAAAAAATGATACTCCGTTCAAAAAAGCAGTTAAAACATTTTTTATCAGCAAGGCCTCTGCATGGTTCAGCAGTGGAGATACCACAACTGGCTATCTCATGCATTATGGTGCAAAAAAGAAACACATATACAACTATCCATTTACTTCTGTGATGGAAAAGGATATTACAGCAAAAGCAGATCCGGTCAGACAAAACGAGCTAAGAAAAAAATTAGGTATTAATGAGCCGCAGATGGTTTTATCGGTGGGAAGTTACATCTACCGGAAAGGATATGATGTATTAATTAAGGCAATGAAACAATTGCCAAAAGATATCGGGGTTTATATTGTGGGCGGAAAACCTACCGAAGAATACCAAACATTAAAAAACACCTATCAATTAAAAAATCTGCATTTTATTGACTTTAAAAAGAAGGATGAGTTGGCTGAATATTATCAGGCAGCCGATTTATTTGTACTACCAACTAGAGAAGATATCTGGGGATTGGTCATCAATGAAGCAATGGCATTTGGCCTGCCTGTAATTACTACAAACCGGTGCATAGCAGGGCTGGAGCTGATCGAAAACAAGAAAAACGGTTTTATTATTGAAAATGAACATGCAAACGAACTGGCTGAAAAAATTATGGAAATTCTTACATGTCCGGAATTGTGCAAAGAAATGTCACAAAATAACATTCAGCAGATTCAAAACTATACGATTGAAAAAATGGCTGCACGCTATTTAGAAGTATTGGACCAGCTGTCATCCCAGTAGCATGTTACCTCCCCCTTTTGCAGATATAAAGAAATTTCTAAATGAACAGGTAGGAAAAATAGAGATGAGAAAATTAGAATTACGTGAAGTCCAACTAATGGAATTTGAAATTTTAAAAGAATATGACAGAGTATGCAGAAAGCATCAACTGCGCTATACCTTGGGAGGCGGGACGCTATTAGGGGCGGTACGGCATAAAGGTTTTATTCCATGGGATAACGATATTGATGTTGCCATGCCAAGAGCAGACTATCATAAATTTCTTAAATTAGCTTCCATGGAACTGCCAAAACATTTAAAAATGTACACGCCTTATAACAGCGATTCCAGATTCAGTTATAGCAAGATCTTAGATCTGCGGACGATTGATGTAGAATTTCAACATTGCAAAGAACAGCCTCTGCGTCTATATATAGATATCTTCCCATTAGATGGAATGCAGGGAACCGAACAGGAAAGAAAAAAACGAAAAAACAAAGTAATCCGGTATGTGAAATGGATGCACAGACTGAAAGAAGCAAAATACAAAAAGAAAGAAGCCCACGGACTGCAGGCAGCTGCATGGTACATGCTGTCGGTTGTAAACTGTTTGGTGCCACGGCATTTCCTTATTAAATATATAGACCGCTATGCTGCAAAATACGATTTTGACACCTCGGAATATGTAGGCTGTGTAATTGGCGGAGCCGGCGGCTACAAGGAATTGATTAAGCGGGAGGAATATGCTATGACAGGCGAAGCGGAATTTGAAGGCTGCCGGTTCATGACCTTAAAAAATACAGATTTATATTTGAGCAATCTGTATGGAGACTATATGCAGCTGCCTCCTGTAGAAGATCGTGTAACACACAGTGACACCTTTTATTTGCTAGAGAATACCAAACAACCGTGAAAGGACAGCTATGGCTAACAGGAAGGAATATAAGAATATAGCAGTAATTTTTGCCGGTGGTACAGGTACAAGAATGAACAGCAAGGGCAGCCCCAAGCAGTTTCTGGAAGTGAATGGAAAACCCATTATCATTCACACCCTGGAAATATTTGAGGATTGCCAGGAAATTGATGCGATTGTCATTGCCTGTATTGAAAAAAGTATCGGATATTTAGAAAAACTGCTGAAAAAATACAATATTTTTAAAGTGAAAAAAATCGTTCCAGGAGGGACAACCGGACAGCTGTCTATTTACCATGGCCTATGTGCGGCTGGTGAAGTGGCAGGAGATAGTCTGGACTCAGCAGTTGTACTGATTCATGATGGCGTACGCCCCCTAATCAGCGAACAGGTAATCAGGGATAACATAGAAAGTGTACATCGGCATGGTTCCGCGATTACTTCATCGGTGTCCAAGGAAACGGTTGTACTGATTGATTCCAATGGGTTTGTAGACAGTGCAACCAACCGCAATGAAACAAGAATTGCCAAGGCGCCCCAGAGTTTTTATTTAAAAGAAGTCTTAGAAGTGGAAACACATGCGATTGAAGAGGGCATCAATAATGTAATTGATACCTGTACGCTGATGCACATGTATGGAAAGCATATGCATATAGTGGAAGGGCCATCTGAAAATATAAAGGTGACAACACCAGATGATTTTTATACCCTCAGGGCGCTGCTGCAGGCAAAAGAAAATTCGCAGATATATGGTTTATAGGAGAATGTGAAATGGAACAAAACAGGAATAACATTCTGGAAGAGGATATCGGGAAGCTTCTGGAATCTAATCTGGATTTTGAATTGCTTAATAATAAAACGGTATTAATTACGGGCGCAACAGGGCTGATCGGAAGTTTTCTCATAAAAGCGCTGCTGAAGCTGAATCATGAGAAAAATACCAACATACATCTATGTGCATTGGTCCGTGACACGGCTAAAGCAAAAACAATATTCGGAAGTGCTGCCGAACGAGCGGAACTGGAACTTCTGGAAGCGGATATTTTGGAGGAACTCAGCTATCCGGGAACGATTGATTATATGATTCATGGAGCGAGTGTTACGGACTCCGCCTCATTTGTACAAAAACCCGTGGAAACAATAGAAGTTACGTTGGCTGGATTAAAACATGTTTTAGAACTGGCGAAAATAAAACGGGTGAAATCGTTTGTATATCTTTCTTCGATGGAAGTATATGGCGTGACAGATGAGACGCTGACATCGGTTACAGAAAGGGATTATGGCTATCTGGACCCGCTTGAGGTACGAAGCAGCTATTCGGAAGGGAAACGAATGGCCGAATGCCTCTGCTGTGCTTATGCCAAAGAATATCAGATGAATATTAAAATCGCCCGTCTAGTGCAGACCTTTGGGGCCGGAGTCCGTTATGAAGACAACCGGGTATTTGCCCAGTTTGCTAGAGCGGTAATTGAGGAAAGGGATATTGTGCTCCATACCAAAGGAGAGACCATAAGAAGTTACTGCTATATCAGTGATGCGGCAGAAGGAATTCTATATGTGCTGTTAAAAGGAGAAAATGGACAGGCTTACAACGTAGCGAATACGGAAGCTACGTTAAGTATTTGTCAGATGGCCCGGATGCTGGCAGAACGGTATACAAAGACGAATGTACGGATCGAAGAGAGCGATATCCAGCGTTTTGGATACAATCCGGTGGTTAAGATGAAGATGGATACCAGTAAAATCCAAACGCTTGGCTGGATGCCGAGTGTAGAGATTGAGGAAGCTTTTGAACGTCTGATTGCTAGTATGTGCTTAGAAAAGGATAGAAGTAATGAATAAAGAAACAGCGGTAGAGGTCAGTGTAATCATTCCAGTATATAATACCGGGGATTATCTTAAAACATCGGTTGAAAGTGTGTTAAAGCAGAAAAACTGTAGATTTGAATTAATTTTGATTGATGATGGTTCGAAAGATTCAAGCGGAGAATTATGTGATAAATATGCAGAGACAGACTCTAGGGTCAGGGTGTGCCATAAAGAGAACGCTGGATTAAGCGCTGCCAGAAATACGGCTTTAGAAATGGCAAAAGGAGAATATGTTACTTTTTTTGACCATGACGATGAATATCTGGAAAATCTGTTATGTGATAATTACAGACTGGCAAAGCTGCATGATGCAGATGTCGTAAGGTTTGACCGTTTAAAAAGAACATTTCTTCCAAATGGGAAAATATTAGAAGATATCAGCGGAACAACGGCATTGTGTAAAAGTGTAGATCCAGTAGTATTAAGACATGAAGAAATCCAAAAGCATTTTGCACAGATACAGGATTCAGGGGTGCTGTACGGCATATGGAATGGTATGTATAGAAGGAAGCTGATAGAAGAAAACCGCCTTCGGTTTGAGGAGGATATAAAATTTGGCGGGGAAGATTGGATATATAATTACCAGCTGCTGGCTGCAGCAGAATCTTATGTGTTTAATCCAAAAACTTATTATATCTATAACCGGAGGATAGGATATAGCACCTCTTCTAAGTTCCATGAAAATAGGATAGAGGCAATCTTAAGAACGGATGAAGTAGAGAGCAGTTTGCTGCAACGCTGGAATTATGATGAAATTGATAAACTAAGGCATTTGCAATCGAAGTTTGCTTATGTATTAGAAATTGTAGGAATCTATAATCATCCCGATTGTCCGTATTCTTCTTCCCAAAAGAATCAATGTATTCGGAACGCGGTTAATCAAATCAGGCTGAAAGAATATTTTGATAAAAATCTGCTAAAGGGAATTAGTAAGAAAAGGCGTTTATGCGCATTTCTCATCAAACACAATGTATGGTGGGGATTAAGAGGTTTGGATAAGCTGAAGGGCGGAGAATATTAGTAAAATGCAGTATAAAGGAACGTGGTTCAGAGATGAAACTGATTGAATATGCCAAAAAAGTATATCATAAACGGAATGTAAAAAAGAATAATGTTTTTTTAGATGCATTATTGAAGGATGAAGATTTTAAGAAAGTCAAAAATTCGAATATAGCTTCTGTTAAGGTAATTACATTTGTGGTTCCTGGGATCTATAAGGGAAGTGGAGGAATGACATCCATATTGAGGATAGGATCTTATCTGGCAAATGAGGGATATCAGGTACAATATGTGAATTATACGGCACAGTCAGAGGCGGATATGCAGCGGCAGGCGCCAGCCTGTCTGGCACAGTGCAGAGGAACTTTTCTGGAGAAAGGGAAGATGAACCAGTTAGAAACAGATGTGGTGATTGCGACGAGCTGGGTATCTGTCTATTATGCAAAGAAGATAAAGGGTTATAAGATGTACTTTATTCAGGATTATGAACCTTATTTTGAAAAGTTTGGCGAGAAATTTTTACTGGCGAAGAAAACCTATGAATTTGGCTTTCATATGATTAGTCTGGGGCAATGGAATAAGAAGAAGATCCTGCATGAATGTGAAAAAGTAAATGAATCAGAGATTGATATCATTGAATTTCCATATTCTCCTGAAGAATATAAGTGGAAAGAACGAAATTATCAAACATATAGCCAACGGAAGCAATTTAAAGTTGTGGTATACATTAAGAATGAGGATAAAAGACTGCCAAATCTGATTCAGATCATGTGGAAACATGCAGTGGAATCATTACTGGAAAAAGGGATTCAGATGGATGTATTATTTTTTGGAATGAATCCGGATGATCCGGTGCTTGTAGGAAAGAATCTTGGAAAATTAGATAAGAAAGAACTCGAACAGTTGTATCAGAATGCGGATTTTGGAATGGTTGCTTCTATGACAAATATTTCACTGGTTCCATATGAGATGATTGCAACAGGATTGCCGGTGATAGAATTTCAAGATGGATCATTTACCGATTTTTTTCCTGCTGATACAGCCATTTTAGTTGATTTTAGTTATAGAGATTTGGTTGAAGGAATTATGCAGTGTCTGCAAAATCCTCATAAACTGCTGGCGATGCAGAAGAAAGCAGGCGAGGCTATTTCAGGTTTGGGGTGGGACAAGACATGCGGGCAGTTTTTGGAAATAATTAAAAGGAGGGCTGATAGATATGTATGACATAGTTGTAGTTGGAGCAGGTTTTTCAGGAAGTGTTTTGGCAAGAAAGATTGCCGAAGAGGCGAATCAGAAAGTATTGGTAGTAGAGCGTAGAAGTCATGTGGCAGGTAATGCCTACGATGAGTATGATGAGAATGGCATTTTAATACAAAAATATGGACCGCATTTTTTTGCAACCTATCAATGGTGGGTTCTTGAATATCTGATGCAGTTTTCAGAATTTTATGAGTGCCCTATTAAAGCTGTAAGTTATGTGAATGGTAGATATATCGACAGGCCATATAATTTTAAGACATTGCAGCAGCTACTGGGGCCAGAAAATTCACAGTCATTGCTAGAAAAAATTAGAGCCTTGTTTCCCAATAGGTACAGAGTACCGGTAAGTGAGTTGCTACAATGTAAGGATAAACAGGTATCAGATTATGCAAAGCTTTTATATGATACCGTTTATGCTCCATATGTTGCAAAGCAGTGGGGATTAACCATGGATGAAATAGATCCCTCTGTTATAAACCGTAATGAGGTTGTACTAGGGTATGATTCTTGGATTGTAGATTGGGATTTTCAGTATATGCCTAAAAATGGATATACGGCAATGATAGAAAAGATTTTAGATCATCCTTTAATAGACGTGGAAATGGGAACAGATGCACTGAATTTTATTTCGTTTTATGAGAAACAGAAAAAAGTGAAATATAAAGATCGAACCATGAAAGCATTGGTTTTTACCGGGGCAATTGATGAATTGTTTGAAAGCAAATTAGGAGATCTTCCGTATCGTTCTCGTGAATTCACTTACCAGACTTATGAGGGAAAAAACCAGCTGCCATGTGGTGTTGTCACATATCCAAAAGAACAGGAATATATACGGCAGACAGAGTTCAGACAATTTAACCCATACAAAAATAATAATGGAAAAACAGTGGTTCAATCAGAATATTCATTACCATACAACAGAAAGGCGGAGAAAGGAAGGGAACCTTATTATCCAATTTTAAATGAGAAAAATATTAGGTTGTATCATCAGTATAAAAGTTTAGGCGATAACTATTCAAATCTTTTTTTGTGTGGAAGATTAGCTGAATATCGATATTATGATATGGATAAAGCAATAATCAGCGCGTTTCATTTGTTTGAAGAAATGCAGAAAAAGGGGATTTTTGATGACAAATTATGATTTTGATTACTTTAAAGATGCTAGCGACCGCGACCAGTTTATCGCAATGCAGAAGAATTATAAACGTGAAAAGCCACTAGAAGTATTGTTTTTGGATCATGCAATCGTACTTCCGCGTAAAGAAGCCGAAAAACCGGAGGATGCTTCTGCTTGGATGGGAATAGGAGGAGTATTAAATAGAGAGGGGGAGTTTGTAAGGCTATCAGGAATTGAGGGGTTTAGACAGAATGAGGGTAAGTTAGTTTTTGGGGGAATGTATGAATATGAAGGGGAACCAGGATATGTAGATGAGGAAGTATTATATATGGGAGCATTTCAGCCTCATTGGGGTCATTTTATATTGGAATACTGCACAAGGCTGTGGTATTACATACAGAATCCGCAACATATCCGTATTGTGATGTGTGGATTTTCCTGTGAGGCAGATAGTATAGATGGGAATTTTTTAAAGTTTTTGAATCTTATAGGAATAGAGAAGAGTCAGATCATAGATGTTAGAAAACCTATGCAGTTTAAGAGAGTTATAGTTCCAGAACAGTCATTTTTAAGGGATAAGTACTTTACAGATGCTTATAGAATGTTAATTGAATGTGCTTGTCAAAATATTTCTGTAAATAATCTTAAGCCATATGAGAAAGTTTACTTTACAAGGTCGAATTTTGCTAATTCAAAAGAACGGGGAGAATTTGAAATCAAGCAGATCTTCGAAAAAAATGGATATGCATGTTTGGCGCCAGAAATGCTTAGCGTTGAAGAGCAGATGTTTTATATACGGAATTGCAAAGAATTTGTGGTGATTCCCGGAGGGGCTTCTATGAATGGAGTTTTTGCTGCCAAACATACAAAACGTATTTATATAAAAAAAGCAAATCAACCAGATTTTCCAGCAGATGTTTTACAAATTGATCAGATGACAGAGGCGGATGAAGTTACTTTTATTGATTGTTATTATAAGCCGTATAAATCCTTGCCTAACGGTTATGGTCCAGGGCCGCATTTCCTTGGAGTAACAAAACAGCTGAAAGATTATGCGAAGAATCATCATATGAAAATAACTGTTTCGCCTAAATATATGATAGCAAGAGTGAAGAATTGGCTTTGGTTAACAAAAATCATAGTGATACGAAAATATCTGGCAATTACAAATAAAATCAATGGTAAGAGGGTTTAAACTATGGAGTTAAGTCGTACCAGCAACACGATAAGAAACACATATTGGAGTTTGATAAGTAAAGTGATAAATCTTTTCCTTCCATTTGTTTCAAGGACCATTATTATAAAATCATTGGGTATGGATTATATTGGATTGGGCGGTCTTTTTACATCTATTTTATCTGTGTTGAGCATAACAGAGATGGGAATCTCCAGTGCGCTTGTTTTTAGTATGTATAAACCAATTGCCGAAGATGATAAGGAAACGATCTGTGCATTAATGGCTTTGTATCGCAAGGCATATCGTATTATAGGAACTATTATTTTTGTTTTAGGTATTGTTATATCTTTTTTTCTTCCTATGTTGATTAAAGGAACGGTGCCTCCAGATATAAATATTTATATTCTGTATTATATAACTTTATTTAATACGGCTATAGGATATTTTTTATATGGCTATAGAAATTGTTTGTTTACAGCGCATCAAAGAAATGATGTGGCAGTAAAGATTCAGATGTTTTGTATAATGTTTCAAAATTTATTGCAGATTATTCTGTTGGTGTTATTTAAAAACTATTATTTTTATGTGATTGTCCTGCCTGTATTTACAATATTAAGCAACATAATTATTGCCGCATATTCTGTGAAAATATATCCGGAATATAAATGTTACGGCAAAGTCAAGCCAGTAGTTATGCAGAAATTAAAAAAACAAATAAGTGGTTTGTTTTTAGGCCAGATTAATATAACTGTTAGAACGGCATTGGATAATATGTTTATATCAGTGTTTATGGGTTTAACTATGGTAGGAATGTATTCGAATTATTTTTTAATTCTCAATACGGTAATAGGATTTGTAAGACTTATTGATGGAGCAATGGTTGCAGGCGTTGGGAATAGTGTGGTTGTGGATACTGTAGAGAAGAATTATGCAGATTTTAAAAGGTTTACATTTATGTCTCAATGGATAATTTCTTTCTGTACTATAGCAATCTTATGCCTGATTCAGCCGTTTATGAATATTTGGGTAGGCAAAGAATTAATGTTTCGTGACAGTATGGCAGTCATATGTGCAGTGTATATGTTTTTGACTAATATTGGCATGGTGAGGGGAATCTATACCTCGGCGATTGGCTTGTGGTGGGAATTTCGGGTATATTCCATGATAGACATAGTAATGAATTTTATGATGAATCTTATATTTGTTTATTTATGGGGTGCATACGGAATCCTTTTAGCGACGGCACTTGTAGTTGGATTGATTGGTATTCCATGGTCAGCATATATTTTATTTGAAAATTATTTTGGAATGAAGAGGCTTGGGGCGTATCTGTGGGAGCTGATGAAATATATGCTTATAACAGCGGTAACAGGAGCAGTTACTTATTACATTTGCGTTCTTCTGCCATGTAAAGGTAAATGGACAATACTGGCAATTCGGATGATTCTTTGTATAATTTTGCCTAACTTTATATTTTGGGTAATTTATCAAAGAGGTGAATTGTTTAAAGAAACGGTTAGCTTTTGTAAAAGCGCTTTTCAAAATTATTTAGAAAAATCAAGAACAAAACACAGTTAAATGTTTGAAAGGAAGAAAACGAAAGGAGTTATATACTGTGAAGATCATGCCAAATCGACTGGATAGAGGTTTTTTTCTATATCAGGAAGAATTTGAAAAAAAGGCGTTAGAAGTATTACGTTCAGGCTGGTATATACTTGGAGAAGAAGTGGCGTTATTTGAAAAGGAGTTTGCGGCTTTTCTGGGAAGTAATTGCTGCGTAGGGGTAGCCAGTGGTCTTGATGCGCTCTGGATTGCATTTCGGGCGCTTGGAATTGGACGGGGAGATGAAGTAATCGTACAAGGAAATACTTATATTGCCAGTGTAATGGGGATTACCATCAACGGGGCAACTCCTGTATTTGTGGAACCGGATGAGTATTTTAATATAGATGCTGCCCAAATTGAAGAGAAGATTACGGAAAAGACAAAAGCAATCCTTGTTGTCCATTTATATGGACAGGCTTCTAATATGGAAGAAATTACAGCGCTTGCAAAAAAATATAATTTAAGATTAGTAGAAGATTGTGCGCAGTCTCATGGGGCGAAATTTAGAGGGAAAATGACAGGGACATTTGGGGATATCGGCTGTTTTTCTTTTTATCCTTCTAAAAATCTTGGTGCATTTGGAGATGCAGGGGCAATTGTAACGGACGATCCAGAGTTGGAAAAAAAGGTTCGTATCTTTAGAAATTATGGAAGTGAAAAACGATATTATAATTGTGTAATTGGTGCAAATTCACGTCTGGATGAATTACAAGCAGGGCTTTTACGAGTGCGTTTGTTACATATTCATGAATTGGAACAAGAAAGAAAAAGAATTTGCAGCCGGTATTTAAAAGAGATAAAGAATAATAAAATTGAGCTGCCAAGGATCCGGGATGGAGCAACACATGTGTGGCACCAATTTGTTGTTAAAACGAGAAGAAGAAATGATTTGATCGAATATCTGAATACAAGAGAGATTGGCACAATTATTCATTATCCGATTCCGCCTCATTTGGCTAAAGCATATGAATATCTTGGAATGAAGAAAGGAAGCTTGCCGATTACTGAAGCTTATGCAGATACCGTTGTGTCATTGCCGCTTTATAATGGAATGACCGAACAGGAGCAAAACATAGTAATTGAAGCTATGAATCATTTTTAGAAGAATCATATCCGGAAAGGAATGTATATTATGCACAATATGAATTTAGTAAAGATGCTGGATTTTCCGCAAAAAGGAGACGAAAGAGGACATCTTGTTATAGCTGAAGGTGGGACGGATGTTCCGTTTGAAATTAAGAGGGTATTTTATATATATGGGTCAGATAAAGATGTTGTTCGTGGGCAGCATGCAAATAGGGAAACGGAGTTTGTTTTAATTAATGTTGCGGGAACAAGTAAGGTCAGGGTTAAAGATGGAGAGGGTAATGAGGCGATCTTCTGTTTGAATAGGCCACATACAGGTATTTATCTTCCGACGATGGTATGGAAAGATATGTATGATTTTAGTGAGGATTCTGTCTTACTAGTACTTGCTAGTGAACATTATAAACCTAATGAGTATATCAGAGATTATACCATGTTTGTACAGGAAATTCGGGATTCAAAAGAATAATTATGCTGGTTTCGCTGCGGAAGGGAATGTTATGGTAAGGTTAAGAAAATTGCAGGAAAAGGATGCTTGGGGAATGTTGGAATGGATGCAGGATGCGGATATTATGAAAGGGTTTCGGTTTCAAGGTAAAAATAAAACGATTGAGGATATATGCGCGTTTATTCGAGATGCAAAAAGGGAGTTTGACGAAAAAAAAAGTTTACATTATGCAATAGTGGAAGAACAGGATGAATATTTGGGAACTATCAGTTTGAAAAATATTGATTATAGTTCAAGAAATGCAGAATATGCAATTAGTTTGAGAAAGAAGAGCCAAGGGAAAGGGATTGCAATGTGTGCAACGCACGAAATACTGAAAAAAGCATTTGTTGAATTAAATTTACACAGGGTGTATTTAAATGTATTTTCAGATAATTTGGCTGCTATACGGTTATATGAAAAAAGTGGTTTTGTTTTAGAAGGTCAGTTTAGAGAACATATCAGTATTAATAATGAATTTAAATCATTAAAGTGGTATGGGATTTTGAAGGATGAATGGATGGATCTGTCCGCAAATACAAAGCTTCATAGGAGGTAGGATATGTTTCTGAAAAAATATATCGTAAACAATATTTTAAAGTGCATAAGGATCAATACAGAATTGAATTCTTATCATATAAGCACTGCAATATTGCATCAAAAGACTTTTACACAATTTAAAAATTATTGTCATGGAAAAGCAGTCGTGGTCTGTGGAGCCGGGCCAAGTTTACAGAAATACAAACCTATTGAGGGCGCAGTGCATATAGCGTTAAACAGAGCCTTTTTATATGATAAAGTTGATTTTGATTTTATATTTTCACAAGATTTTGATGGAATCAGGATGGTTCAGGAAGAATTGGTAGAATACAGGAAAGACAGGTGTATCAAACTGTTAGGAACGCAAATTAACGGAGTGCCTGAAAAAGAGATCCCTGAATCGTTAGCTATTCGTTGTGATGCGCTTCGGTTTAATACCGATTCTTATTTGCAGCAAAACGGATATAAAAGTAAGTTTGTGCTTGATATAGATTCACGTGCAATCGGCAATATGCCTAATGTTGGTTTATCTTGCATGCAGTTTGCATTGTATATGAATCCGTCAGTTCTCTATATAGCTGGATGTGATTTAACAGGCTCTCATTTCTCACAAAAAAATTTGCAGGAAAAGGAAAGAAAAGAGGAAGAACATATAATGCATAATTATTGGGAAGTGCATGCAAAGAAACAGATCGCTAAGTGGGAAGAATTAAAGCAGTTTGCACAAAAACATTATCCAGATACACGGCTTATTTCCGTGAATCCGGTGGGGCTAAGAGGAGTCTTTGAGGATTTATATCAGGAGTGAGTAGTGAGAAGATATATGTTTATTGCAGTAATCCAGATATTACAAAGGGGTAAATGAAGTATTATAAGGAGGCAATTACAATGAAAGTCGTAGCTATGATACCTATTAAATTAAATAATGAAAGAGTTCCGGGAAAAAATATCAAGAAATTTTCTGATGGAACGCCCTTAATGTCACTGATTCAGAGAGCCTGTATGGGAGCGGAAAAGGTAGATGAGGTTTATGTTTATTGCAGTAATCCGCAGGTATGTGATTATCTGGAAGAAGGGGTTCAGTTTCTGCAGCGTCCGGAAAGTCTTGATACAAGCGCTGCTAACTGTAATGATATTATCAGGGAATTTATAAAGCAGGTGGATGCGGATATTTATGTGGTCTCCCATGCAACTGGCCCATTTACAAAAAGTGAGAGTATCGATGCCTGTATTGATGCAGTCAGAAGTGGAGAATATGACTCAGCGTTTCTTGCTAGAAGGCTGCAGGAGTTTTTATGGCAGCAGGGTACAGCATTAAATTTTGATATTCAGAATTTTCCACGTACTCAGGATCTGATGCCTATTTATTCAGAAGCTCCAGGGGCTTATGTATTTACCAAAGAAACGTTTTTGAAATATGACAGAAGGGTAGGGGTTAAACCATATATACATGAGATATCGGAGATAGAAAGCAGGGATATAGACTATCCGGAGGATTTTGAAATTGCTAATGCGATTTATATGGCTATGTTAGCAGGAAAATAGCATTTTTGGATAGGAAAGGAAAGCAGTAATTATGAATCATGTCAAATTATTGGATTGCACATTGCGGGATGGGGCATATTTAGTTGATAAAAAATTTGGGAATACAACGATTCGGGGAATTATCAACGGCCTAGTAAAAGCAAAAATTAATTATATTGAAATAGGGTTTCTACAGGATGAAGGATTTGAGGAGGGAAAGACTGTATTTAAAAATTCTGTAGATGCAAGAAAATTTGTTCCAAAAGAAAAAGGCGAGAGTGAGTTTGCTGTCTTGGCAGATTACAGCCGCTATTCAGTTAGTAATCTGGATACGCGCAGGGAAGATTCTTTTGATGCAGTTCGTGAGTGCTTTTTTAAGGATGAAAGATTAGAAGCGCTCCAAGCCTGTCGCATAATTAAAGAAAAGGGGTACAAACTGTTTGTCCAGCCTGTTGATATATTAGGCTATTCGGATATGGAACTGCTTGAGTTCATTAATCTGGTAAATGAGGTGGAACCATATTGCCTGTCCATTGTGGATACTTTTGGCAGTATGTATCAGGAAGATCTACACAGGGTTTTTGAATTGATTCATCATAATCTTTCCCCACAATGCAAAATAGGGTTTCATTCACATAATAATATGCAGTTGTCAAATGCTCTTTCACAGGAATTTATCAGGATGACAGTGGGAAAACGGGAGATTGTTGTGGATGGCACGATTTCTGGTATGGGAAGGGGAGCCGGGAATACGCCTACGGAACTAGTTGCACAATATATGGTTTCACAGCTGGGTTATAATTATGAAATTGACGAGATCCTTGATATTATAGATGGTTATATGGATAATATCCGTTCACGTTGCCATTGGGGTTACACAACACCGTATTTTGTTGCTGGTTGTTACAGCGCCCATGTCAATAATATTGCATATTTATCTCAGAAAAACAGTATTCATTATAAGGATATCCGGTATATCCTCAATAAAATCGGAGCAGTTGCAAGAAAACGTTATGATTATGAATTGCTGGAACAGACCTATATGAATTATCTGGAATCGGATATTGATGATTCAGAGGCAATGGAACAGCTTAAGAAGGAGTTGAAAGAAAAAGCAGTTTTAGTTTTGGCACCAGGAGCATCGTCAACCGAACAGACAGAGAAAATTTTAACTTATATAAAAGAGGCTAGGCCTATTATAATAAGTATTAATTTTATTCATCCACAGATATCAAGTGACTATTTATATATAAGCAATGTGAAACGGTACAATTATTGGGAAAATGATACAGCTTTCAGTAGGCAGAAGAAGATTATTACTTCTAATATCAGGTCGGCTGCACAGGAGAAATCAGAAATAGTGGTATCTTTTACCAAACTTGTAAAATGTGGATGGGAGCATATGGATAACTCTGCTTTGATGTTATTAAGATTATTAGACTGTCTGGATGTAAAGGAAATTGCTATAGCCGGCCTTGACGGGTATGAGACTTTCAGCCGGTCTAATTACGCCAGTTCAGATTTAGAACTTTCAAATGTGAGGGAAAATTCAATGGAGCTTAATAATGAAATCATGGGGATGCTATCGGATTATATGACAGCAAGAAAGCATAATATTCCCATACGTTTTGTAACAGCGTCAAGATTTGAAATTGTTATAAATAAATGCAGCTAATGTTCATTTGTATGAAATGGAGGATTTTATGAAGAATAAAGTAGTAATTTTTGGTGCAGGCGGAACAGGAAGAAGGATCATGAATATGATTCGCAATAGTTGTGAAATCCTTTTTATGGTAGACAATGATGAAAGTAAGTGGGATAGCATGGTCGATATACCGGGGGGGGGTATTTTAATTAAAAGTCCAGAATCACTTATTGATTGTGATGTGGATGAAATTGTTCTCGGAACCTTAATGGGGTTAGATGAAGTACAGGAACAGTTGAAAGAGTTGAAGTTACATCATATTCCACTGAATAAAGAATATGTCACAATTTCTGTAATGTCTAGAAGGCTGTTTTTAAAGCGGCTGGCAGAGACTTATAAAAAGAAAAATTTACAGGGTGCAGTTGCTGAGGCTGGTGTATTCCGCGGAGAGTTTGCCAAGATTATAAATGAAACATTTCCGGATAGCACTTGTTATCTATTTGATACATTTGAAGGATTTGCAGAAGAAGATTATGCATATGAAACAGAAGAATCTATGATTGATGCAGAACATTTAAGAATGACATCAGAAGAGTTGGTGTATAATAAAATGCCATATAAGGATAAGGTTATTATAAAAAAAGGATATTTTCCGGCAACAGCAGAAGGGATAACAGATAATTTTATATTTGTAAACTTGGATATGGATTTATATCACCCTATATTAGAAGGACTTCGTTTTTTCTTTCCATTAATGAAAGAAGGAGGGGTTATATTGATTCATGATTATTTTACTGAAGTTTTTCCGAATGTAGAAAAGGCAGTGGATGATTATGAGAGGGAAGCGGGAATAAAGCTTAACAAGCTGCCGATCGGAGATGATATCAGTCTTGCAATTATAAAATAATTTACAAAATCTGTAAATAGGAGTTGCCAAGAAAATGAAAAAGAAATATGCGGCCAGGGTAGAGGCTAAGTAACTTCGAACTATTAAGGATTTGTTCCATACTATGATAATATTATATCATTTTTCTTTATATAGCTGTATTGATGATGTGGCAGGATATATTTACCTTATAAAAGAAATGATATTAATAACTGGAAAGATAGGAGCAAATTTGCTTTTACATGAGAATTATTTTTTAAGTGGATTTGTGTGAGACAGTAGAAAGAATTATTTATAGAAAGCTTGATGGAATATTAAATAGAGGACGGCTGAGAATAAGAAGCTGGCTTGAGGCTGGATGAAATTCAACAGAGAGGATTCAATTGTGTAATGTGGAAGAACAAGATTAAGTTTTTGGTTATGGATGTAGACGGAACTCTGACAGATGGCAGAATTTACATGGGAAGTAACGGGGAATTATTTAAAGCGTTTGATATCAAAGATGGATGCGGCATTAAGGATTTGCTTCCCAAAGAAGATATTGTGCCTGTTATTATCACTGCAAGAGAAAGCATGATATTGGAAAACCGGTGCAGAGAACTGGCTGTTACAGAGCTGTATCAGGGTATACGGAATAAAAGAAAGAAGTTAGATGAGATACTTTTAAAGTTCTCCCAGCAATATAAGGAAGAATATTCATATGCAAATGTTGCTTATATAGGCGATGACATTTTAGATATACCATGCATGCTGCCGGTTAGGGAAGCAGGCGGAGCGGCAGGTTGCCCTGCGGATGCAGTAAAAGAGGTGAAGGCAATTGCGGATTTTGTCAGTAGTAAAAATGGTGGTTCAGGTGCAGTCAGGGAGTTTATTGAATGGCTGATATAATCTAAAATTTATAGTGGATAATTTCTACTGACGTGTAGAAAGCTACGTAATTTAAGATTATATGATATGAAGCAGAAGGCTTTGTAATTGAAAGGAAGGTGCAAAAGTGAAGAAGATATGTTCTGCTGAAGGGGGCAAACTCCTATGATGAAAGTAGGGAAACAAACGCTCATCAAAAAACTAAAATCAAACCCAACTCTTGATTTTATTCAAAAAAGCATTCGTTTTCTAAGCGATAGGGATTACATGAAAAATGCGGCAGATTATTATCGTGATCCCTATAATTTTTTTCTAAGAAGCCTTGGAAATGCTGACAGAAATAAAGATAAAGTAGTTTATTATATAACGCAGGGAGGTCCCTATCCCGGTTTTTGTTCAATGCTTATGTATTTGCTGCTGGCATTGGAAAAGATGGATATTTTTCATATGTATCCAGTTATTTTATGGAAGGACTCCTTGTATGGGGAAATAGGAGAGATCAATGGGACAAGCTATGCTTACGAATATTATTTTAATCAGCCTGCAGGAATATCAGTCGCAGAAGCCGAGAACAGCGCAAATGTATTATTAAGCAAGCCATGTGATTTTAGCTATAGAGTTGGTTTGAATCCATATAGTTTGAAAGAAGCTGAGATCAATCAGTTAGCGATCCAGTATAAAAAGTATATTATGCTGAAACCGGAGATTAGCCAATATCTTATGAATCATATTAATCAGATCATATCTGGGAAACGTACTTTAGGCGTACATATCCGCGGGACTGATTTTAATTTAGGTTTACATAATCATCCGGTAGCTGTTTCTCCAGAAGAATATGTACAAATGATTGAGAAGCGTATAAAAGAGTATCATTATGAGCAAATATTTCTAGCAACAGATGATGAGGCTATTCTTGAATTTATGAAAAAGAAATTGTCCCATACAATAAAAGTTGTATATTATCATGATGTATTTCGTTCCAAAGATGGTTTGCCGGTCCATAAATCTTTGGATAAGAGGGAAAATCACAAGTATTTACTGGGATTAGAAATTTTAAGGGATGTCTATACGTTAGCCAACTGCACAGGGCTGCTGGCGGGTGTTTCGAATGTCAGTATATGTGTACGGGTAATTAATCAGACTTTGGGACACCGGTTTGAACAAACAGATATTATAGATAAAGGATTATGTAAATCTAATCTGGATTTGCAGACAGCATTTCAGAAACTGCCACATTGAATTCTAGCGTATAAAGATCCAGAACAAATTGGAAGACTTGTGAATGTTCTAGCTGAATATTCAGATGTATATATTCATATTGATAGTTCTGTGAATGAAGAGCTATTTCAAAGGGAAACGAAGAAGGCTGCAAATATCAGATTTATACCTAGGGAGTATAGGAAGCGCTGCTGTTGGGGTGGGGCGGAAGTAATCAAGGCAGAAATAGAATTACTGCGGACAGCCATGCAGTGGTTTGGATGATCCATATTTTTATAAAAGATGTAGATGTTATTATTTCTATGATAATCTCAATTATTTTAAAAGAGCTTGGAATAAACTAAATAGTAAATTTCCGGTTGTTGTCATTCTGTTGGGAATATAGACAATTGTCTGTCAATTAACTTGTCATAAAGTTATCTTTGTGTTATACTCATCTTAGAGCATATATTTCTATTCATCTGGTACATTTTGTACATCTTTTTGATCAGAGACTTCTTGAAATCATGCTTTAAAATCATACTAGAAAAGCAGGAGGACATTAAGAAGATGATCAGAAAAACAGTCATTGATGCCTCCTGAAAGGGAGGAATAAAATGGAGAACAAATTAACTGCAAAGAGGAGCTATAAAGATGGTGTGTGGCGTATGCTGATGGGTATTCCGAAGAATGCATTGTCTGTATACAATGCATTAAATGATACAGACTACCGGAATCCAAATGAGCTTACCTATAATACATTAGAGAATGCTATATTTATGAATATCAAAAATGATGTATCCTTTATTGTTGGATGTTATACATCATTATATGAACATCAGGCAACATATACACCCAATATGCCTCTTAGAGATTTATTTTATGTGGCAGATGTGCTGCAGAAGTATGTAAAGGATCAGACACTATACAGCCCGGCAAGGATTAGAATTCCTGCTCCGGTTTTCGTGGTATTTTATAATGGAAATCGAAAGATGGGAGATAAAGAGATTCAGCGCCTATCTGATTCCTATGAGACAGTAATGAAAGAGCCAGAATTGGAATTAAAAGTAACAATATTAAATATCAATCCTGGTTATAATGAGGAACTAAAGAGGAAATCTCCAATACTTAGTGAATATACGACTTTTGTGGAAACTATGAGAAAATATATAAAAACTATGTCAATTGGTGCAGCAGCTGAACAGGCAGTTGATGAATGTATTAGAAATGATATTTTAAAGTATTTTCTGACTGGACAGAAAGCAGAGGTGGTAAAAATGAGCATTTATGAGTATGATGAAGAACGGGAATTGGAATTGATTAAAGAAGGAATGAAACAGGTGCTTCGTGATGAGGTAAAAGCGGAAGTGCGTGAAGAAATGCGTGAAGAAGTGCAAAGAGAAGTGCGCGAGGAAGTGCAAAGAGAAGTGCGTGAGGAAGTGCAAAGAGAAGTACGTGAGGAAGTGCAAAGAGAAGTACGTGAAGAAGTGCAAAGAGAAGTGCGTGAAGAAGTGCAAAAGGAGATTCATGAGGAAAGTGTTAAACGAATCATATTGTTATGTCAGAAATTCACAAGTGCAAAGGAGCAGGCAGTTGATGAATTAATAAATGGTTATTCTCTGTCCCGGCAGGAGGCGGAGGAAAAAGTTGCTCTTTATTGGCAGTAGAAAGGACAGTTTTCATATGCGTTCAACATATAAAAAAATGAAAAATTTATTCCTGCGCCAGAGCTATCTGGATGCTTGGGAGGATTATCAGAGGAGTTTAAGAAAACCCAGTTTTATCAAGTGGGATTATATTATTTTAACAGCCTCAAATGAGGAGCAGGCTGACAATTACAGGCAGCAGATCAATTACCGTTTATCTAAGGGATTATTGCCTGAAACTACTCATTATGTAGTTCTTCCAGACCCAGATGGACGGCGTGTCGGCTCTGGTGGTGCGACATTCAATGTATTAAAATATATCGCTGAGGCAGAGCCGAATAAGGAAAATCCATTTAAAGGAAGACGCATACTAGTCATTCATTCAGGCGGGGACAGTAAACGGATTCCCCAATATTCTGTGTGTGGCAAATTATTTTCACCTGTGCCGAGAGAACTTCCAAGTCGTGGTTCTTCTACGCTTTTTGACGAATTTATTATAGGAATGTCAGGAGTTCCCTCACGCATTCAAGAGGGTCTATTGGTTTTATCTGGAGATGTATTGTTGTTGTTTAATCCCCTGCAGATTGATTTTCAGTTTCATGGAGCAGCAGCAATTTCCATCAAAGAACATGTCAGTACCGGCAGACAGCATGGAGTATTTCTGAATGATGGTTCGGATTATGTGGGACAGTTTCTGCATAAGCAGACAGAGGAACGATTAAGAAGTCTTGGAGCAGTTAATGAACAGGATTTTGTGGATTTGGATACCGGGGCTGTTATGTTAGATCCGGATATGCTGCAGTCATTGTTTTCGCTGATTAGTACAGAGGGGAAAGTGGATAAAGAAAAATTTGCAAGATTTGTCAATGATAGGGCGCGAATTAGCTTTTATGGAGACTTTCTTTATCCGTTGGCGGGAGAATCTACGCTGGAACAATATCTGCAGGAAAAGCCAGAGGGGGAGCTGTGCAGTGAACTAGAGGAGTGCCGAAGAAGCATTTGGGAGGTACTGCATAAATTTCGAATGAAACTGCTTTGCCTGGCACCGGCAGAGTTTATTCACTTTGGTACGACCAGTGAGCTTCTGGATCTGGTTACAAACGGAGTGGAGGACTATGAATTTTTGGATTGGAATTCATGTGTCATTTCCAATATAAGAGAAGCAGAATATGCAGTCCATAATTCCTTTGTTGATGCAAGCGCCGTAATTGGTCGTCGTTCTTATATTGAAGATAGTTACCTACATGCAGATGTGAAAGTGGGAACCGGAACGATACTTTCCAATCTTTCCCTGGAGCATATGTCAGTTCCGTCAAATGTTGTTCTTCATGGTCTGCCGTTAAAGAGTGGCGGTTATGTAGTACGTATCTATGGAATAGAGGATAATCCAAAAGATTATGCAGATACGGGAATTCCTTTTCTAGGAACTTCAATCCAGGAGTTTTTGCAGGAAAATGCTTTGGAAGTATCTGAATTATGGACGGATCAGGAGCCGTATCTGTGGTTTGCCAATCTTTATCCGGTTTGCAGTTCGATAGAAGAGGCAGCTGAGATGGCACTGGTGGTCTATCGCATGGCTTCTAAACAGGCTTCAAAAGAAGAGGTAGATAGATGGAAAAACAGCCGGCGAATGAGCCTTTACAGCAGCTTCAATGAAGCCAATGCGGCGCAGCTGCTTCTGTGGCGGCAGCAGCTGGAGGACCGGATCAGGGTGCAGCAGTTGATTGAAGCAGTCCAGAAGGGAATCTATTATAAGGAAATAGAGTCAGTATTTGGCAGTGTTGGAATAAACGAACACCAGTACGAACTTGTGCTGAAGGAAGCGGAAAAAAGCGGGTTTTCGTTGAAAACTCGGATTTGCTACTATTTATCCAGATATATGAAAAGCCATAAGCTGGTATTTGGCGGGTGTACGTACGATCAGTTGGAGAAGCAGTGTTTTCAGACGATACAGCAGGTGATTTCCAGTCATACCATTTATGACAGAAAGGATGAAGAACTCTGTATTAATAAGGAACAGGTGGATATAGCACTTCCGGTGCGCGTGAACTGGGGAGGGGGCTGGACGGACACGCCGCCTTACTGCAATGAGCATGGAGGGGTAGTTTTGAATGCAGCACTGAAGCTGCGAGGAGAATATCCGGTTAAAGTCAGAGTTAAGAGGCTTCCTGAGTATCATGTAGAATTTGAAAGCCAGGATATCGGTGCATTTGGTATAGTAACAGAGGCAGGTGAAATTCAGGATTGTCATAATCCATATGATTCATTTGCACTTCATAAGGCAGCATTGTTGGCTTGCGGGGTAATTCCTTTGCAGGGAGAATGCAGCTTACAGGAGCGGTTAAAGGAACTGGGCGGCGGTATTTATCTTTCTACTCAGGTGGTAAATGTTCCTAAGGGATCTGGGCTGGGGACAAGCAGTATTCTTGCTGGAGCCTGCGTAAAAGGTATTTTTCAATTTCTAGGAAAAGAGTTATCAGATAATCAGATTTATGATATTGTACTTGGTATGGAACAAATTATGAGTACTGGAGGAGGCTGGCAGGATCAGATTGGAGGCTTGACCAAGGGAATTAAATTTATTACATCCAATCCTGGTTTAAAGCAGCAGATTCATGTAGAAACACTTCAGCTTTCTGAGGAGACAAGGAAGGAATTAAATCAAAGGTTTGCCTTAATATATACTGGACAAAGAAGGCTGGCAAGAAATCTGCTTCGAGAGGTCGTCGGAAATTATATCGGAAACCGTCCGGACTCTCTGGAAGCGCTGCATGATATGAAGCGGATTGCTGCGCTAATGCGATTTGAGTTGGAGCACGGTTCTGTAGATGGATTTGCCAATTTACTGAATCAGCATTGGGAGATATCTAAGAAGCTAGATGCCGGTTCTACAAATACCTGTATTGAACAGATTTTTCTTGTTTGTGAAGATCTGATAGATGGAAGATTTATTGCCGGCGCCGGCGGAGGCGGATTTTTACAAGTAATGCTGAAGAAAGGCGTAACGCAAATGATGCTAAGAAAGAGGCTGTTAAGCATTTTCCAGGATAGTGGGGTGGATGTCTGGGAATGTGAATTGGTGTAATTATATACTAGTGAACAAGAATATTTTGTTTGAACTTAGATGGAGGATTAGTATGGCAAGGCTCAAATGTCCAAAGTGCAGGCGTGACATATCAAACCAGGCAAGGACCTGTCCGAATTGTGCGTGTCCATTATCCGGGAACTGGAACCATACAGGGATTAGGAAAGCAGTATATAAAGCGATCGATACCGTTGATGAGTATCTGTATTATATCATTGCAGGTCTGATTATCTGTGTGGTGATTTTTTTGGTATACAGACATTTTTATTATAAGAATCCGTTTGAACCACTGCAGGCTGATATGACAAGAAAAGAGGTACAAGAGGAATTGGGCAAACCGAATGTGCAGATACATGCAGATGATAAAGATGATTCGGGTGAACGTTTTAATTATGATTCTGACAAATATCAATATACAACAATACTAGGGCTTCTGGGAGAAATGGATATTGATTATTCAGAAGGAGGGAGTGAAATTCTTAGTATTGTATGGAGGTATGAGATACCAAAACATGAGAAATTAAAGGATTATAAAGATAAAATATCTGAATTAAGAAAATGGCTAGATAAGGAGACCGATTCAACTGGAAAAAACAATCGATGGAAGGATGAAATGGGTAATCAATATGAATTATACATCGACCGTGGAAGTGGTTCTTCTTTTAGCCCTTCTTATATAAGTATTTGGTATAAACCCAATAATTTATTGGAGTAAGTGATAAAAGATAATAATTAAAAAATATACAGGCAGCCGCTTTAAGCAAATATATATAATATATAGATATGGATTACGGTATTATATAAATTTTCTAAAAGCGGCGTTTTTTTGTTTTTTTCTTAATTATAGAAAAACCTGATATTTTTCAAAACTTAGTTTGGATTTAAGGATTTTTTCATATATAATCAGTTATACTTTATCTGTCAAACAAGCGTCACATAAACATAGACTTTCACAATCATCTAATATTATCAATTAGGCATTTGCGAAACTCAGTATTCGTAACCAGATTTTAGACAACTCCTACAAAAACAGAGCGAATTAAGTACTGACACCAGGACTCCTCCCACTTCGTGGGTCCCTCCTCTTGTCTAATCAACGTTTTTGAGCGGTGTTTTTGTAGGATTTGTCTAAAATCGTCACTTTGATACAGACTTTTGCAATTACCTAAAATATTATCAATTAAAGAAAGGAGAATGATATGTTTTGGAGAATATTAGCGAAGGATATTCGAAAACGAAAAAGTATTAATGTAATTTTATTTTTATTTATTACGATTGCCTCTGTATTTCTATCTAGCAGTGTCAATAATATTATGGTTGTTGGTTCGGCAGTTAATTATTATATGGACTATGCCAATATACCAGATATATCTGTTGTGGTAACAGGAAAGGAGGAGATCAATCAGATTGAGGATTGGATTGAGAATCAGGCAGCTGGAGTGCAGAACGTTGACAAGGAATCCTTTGTGATGATGAAGGATATAAATATCACGATTAAGAAAAACGGAAAGGAACAAGCATTTGATTCAGAAAGTCTGACAGTATATCTGGGCAGCTTAGGTCATGAGTATGCGCGGGTTTACGATGAAAATGGGGAATTCTTTTCATTGCAGCCGGGGGAGATCGCTGTAAGCAGAAATATTCTGGAGCAGAATAAACTCAAGTTGGGTGATTCAATCATCCTGAAGGAAGGTTCCATACAGAAAAAATTTACCATTAAACTTACGATAAAAGATGCTGCTTTTGGAAATGAAATGTCTGGAATGACTCGTTTTATTGTTAATGATTCTGATTTTAAGCAGTTTCTGCAAGAAGGGAAAGCTGAGTTATTTAATTTGTTTTATGTAGATTTATCGGGAGAAAAGGGGCACGAAGCCTCGGCAAAAGAGGTACAGTCTTTTACCAAAGAATTATCGAATCAGGGATACTCCACGTTGACTAATGCCCTTACAAGAAGTACATACCGGCTGGTATATTCATTCGATATGATTATGGCTGCATTGCTGATTTTAATTGGAATCTGCTTGATTCTGATTGCCATGCTGGTTTTAAGGTTTACTTTAGTATTTACAATAGAGGAAGATTATCGGGAAATCGGTATTATGAAAGCGATTGGTTTCAGGCAGTTTGATATTAAGAAGATTTACTTGGTGAAATATCTTTTCCTGGTTGTTTTAGGTGCGCTGCTTGGGCTGGTTATCAGTATTCCAGTCAGTGGATTTATGGTGGACAGCGTAGCTGCCAATATGATTATGGAAGATGAAGGTGCCAATCTATGGCTGAACGTACTTTGTACTTTGGCTATCATACTGCTGGTACTGCTGTTTTGTTACCGGTGTACTCATAAAATGAACAAGATATCAGCGATTGCAGCGATACGGGGAGGACAGATTGGAGAGCGTTATAGCCGGAAGGCTGGTATCCGGCTGTCTAAGTGGGGCAGACTGCCGGTTCCTTTCTTCTTGGGATTGAATGATATGATGAGCCATTTAAGGCGTTATCTGATTTTAATTCTGACTTTTTGTCTGAGCTTTATTTTGATTACGGTTCCTCTTAATACGCTTAATACAATGAGGAGCCGGGAAATGGTTGAAAAGTTCGGGCTGAATCCGGATAGTGCAGTATATCTCAAGGAGATTGAACGGTCAGGAGAGTTATATAAAAACACAGCAGAATTAAAAACAGGTATGAAGAGGGTAGAACAGGAGCTGGAGAAGGAAGGGTATGCGGCCAGATTGACGGGGATGGCTATTTTCTTTTTATCTTTCCGCATACCGGATTCAAAGGAGGGGGCAGAAGGGGATAGCAGAATTAATATTATGACGATACAGCCAGTCGGAGTAAATACGCATTTTCTAACTTATCAGGAGGGAGAAGAACCCATTTTGGATAATGAGATTGCATTTTCGCGTCAGATTATGGAACAGTATGGCTGGAAAATCGGCGATTCCGTTGAGGCATCTATCGGAGGGGAAAATAAAACTTTACTAATTACTGGAATTTACTCCGATTATATGCAGCTTGGACAGAGCGCGCGAATGAACAGTAAACTTAATTGCGATAAAGAACGAATGTTTGACTGCTGGAATATCATGGTAGATATGGAAACAGGGAAATCTCAGGAACAGCTGGTTCAAGAATTAAAGAAACGGTTTCCAGAATATCAGTGGTCGGATGCGCAGGAGGTAGTTGATCAAAATGTGGGAAGTATTCAGCAGTCTTTAGATGATATGCTTTTGCCGATGACAGGCATGCTGAGCGGTTTGATTATGCTGATTACGCTTCTTATGGAGAAGCTGTTTATTGTCAGAGAAAAGGGAGAAATCGCTATGATGAAAAGCGTAGGATTTCGAAATCGCAGTATCCGATTGTGGCAGGTCATGCGGATGGTCTATGTGGCAATAATATCTATGTTGATTGCGGTGCCGGTTTCTCTGTTAAGCAACCAATGGGTTTTAAAACCTATTTTTGGCATTATGGGAGCCGAGGTAAAGATACAGGTAGACGCTTGGCAGGTCTATGGAGTTTATCCGGGAATTCTGCTGGCAGGTATTATCATAGCAACCGTTATAGCCAGCCGTTCGGTAAAGAAAATTAATATTCAGGAAATGAATAACATGGAATAGAGAGGAGCAGCGAATGAAACGATTACAAGTGCAGAACTTATGTAAAACTTATATTGTAAATAAGAGACAAAACAATGTTCTAAGAAATGTAAATTTGGTTATAGAAGAGGGAGAAATGGTAGGAATCATGGGACCTTCTGGTTCAGGCAAGACAACGCTGCTCTATACGGTCAGCGGTATGGATACTGTAACAGCCGGAACGGTGGATTTCTTTGGCAGAGAATTATCCGAGCTGGATTCCAATGCCATCAGTGATCTTCGCCTGAATGAGATGGGATTTGTATTTCAGCAGATGTATATGCTGAAAAATCTTTCGATTTATGATAATATTATCTTACCAGCGTATCAATCTCAGTCAGGTAAGTCAAGAACAGAGCGGAAGAAAATCAATGATAGAGCGAAGGTGCTTATGCAGAAGCTGGGAATCAGTGAGACGGCAGATAATGATGTGAATGAGGTTTCCGGCGGCCAGCTTCAGAGAGCCTGTATCTGCCGCAGTATGATCAATCATCCCAAAATAATATTTGCGGATGAGCCAACAGGTGCTTTGAATAAGCAGAATTCTATAGAAGTTATGGAAGAGCTGAACCGTATCAATGAAGAAGGAACTAGTATCATGCTGGTTACACATGATATGAAGGTTGCATCCAGATGCCAAAGAGTGCTGTATATAGAAGATGGAGATATCAAAGATGAGATTACACTGGGGAAATGGGGAGAAACCACCGATAAAAGAACAAGGGAACGGCAGATCAATGACTGGTTGATTCAATTAGGATGGTAAAGTATGGCAGATATTTTGTTAGTAGAAGATAATGAAGAACTGGCAGAGCTGATACAAGTATTTCTAAAAAGAGATGGATTTTCGGTAGAACGTGTGTTCTGCGGAGAGGAGGCAGTTCAGCTGATAAGAGAGGAACAGAAATATAAATTATTAATTCTGGATATCTGTCTACCGGGAATGGATGGATTTGCCATTTGCCGGATAATTAGGGAGAGCTGGAATCTGCCTATTCTTGTCATCAGTGCCCGGACTGGCCGGGAGGATAAGTTGAACGGTTACGAACTGGGAGCAGACGACTATATGGAAAAGCCGGTCGATATTGAGCTTCTGTCAGCTAAAATTAAAGCGCTGCTACAGAGAACATATGGTACTTTACAGGACGCCAGGATTTTGAAGTCTGGTGGGATCGAAGTGGATACAGAGGCTAGGAAAGTATTTCTGGAGGGAAGGGAACTAGAGCTGAATGTAAAGGAATATGAATTGCTGCTTTTGTTTGTCAAAAATCCTGGCAAGACTCTCCATAAGGATTACATTTTTGGAGAAATCTGGGGTCTGGACTGCTTCAGTGAAAATCAGACCTTAACAGTCCATATTAAAATGCTTAGAAAAAAGATTGAAAAAAACCCCAGAGAGCCAGAAAGAATTCGAACGGTTTGGGGGATTGGCTATCGCTATGAAGAGATATAATCAGCTAATTGCGTTGTCTGTCATTGTGTATGGAGTTCTAGCTGGCTCACTGGTATTTTGGATACAGACAATAGAAACGCAGGCAGACACATATTATAAAGTAGAAATCAATCGTGTATATAGTCGCTTATCAGGAGAACTAGATCCTGATAGGCGATTTCGCATGCAGGCAGATCAAAAGCAGTCAGCGGATTCCCTACTGGCTTCCTGTCAGTGGATAAAGGCGGTGGAATATCTACCTGGGGCACAAATGGAACAGGAACAACAGGCAGAAAGCTTTTATAAGGAGGACAACCACTGGAAGTCGGATATTCGGCCGGTATTTCGAGATGGACAATTACAGGGAATGCTTCGCTTTGATTATATAGAAGCAGCGTATCCGCTTAGAACGGTTTTGATTATAATCGAGATCGGGCTTGGGTTTGTAGAAATTTTTCTGCTTAGTTTGTTGTTTTATATGAAATATAAGCTGCTGCGCCCCTTCCGTCAGTTAACCAGTCTGCCGTATGAGCTGGCGCAGGGACATTTAAAAGGAATCGTGAAAGAAGAAAAAAACAAATATTTTGGTAAGTTCCTTTGGGGGATCGGTCAGTTAAAGGATTCATTGGAGACCAGCCGCAAGAGGACACTGGAGCTGGAAAAGGAAAAAAAGCTGCTGCTTCTGTCCTTATCCCATGATATAAAAACACCTTTGAACAGCATCAAACTCTATGCAAAAGCACTGCAGGAGAATCTGTATGAGAAGGAAGAGAAACGGCAGTCTGCACTCTTGCAGATTACCAGAAAGGCAGCAGAAATCGAAGGATATGTAGAAGAAATTATGAAGAATTCACGAGAGGATATTCTGGACATCCAGGTAATACAGGGAGAATTCTATCTAAAAGAGCTAATGGAACAAGTAAGAGAAGCCTATGGAGAGAAATGCGCGATCCGAAAAATGGAATTGGAGATCGGGAGATATGTAAACCGTTTGTTAAAAGGTGATAGAAACAGAACTTTGGAGGTTTTTGAGAATATTTTCGAGAATGCTTTTAAATATGGAGACGGGAGAACAATTGCTGTCACTTTTTATGAAGAAGACGATTGTCAGCTGATTCGTATCTTCAACACTGGAACACCCGTTGCAGAAAATGATTTTAACCATATATTTGAAAGCTTTTTTCGAGCCTCTAACAGTAAAGGACAGCCAGGAAATGGTCTGGGTCTGTATATTTGCCGTGAGATTATGCAGAAGATGGGAGGTTCTATCTTTGCAGAGAGAGAAAATGAGGGAATGGCATTTGTCCTAGTACTGCAGTATTGATATGGAATAAATGCCTTGTAAATCGCGGCAGGCTGTGTTACTATTGATTGGGAAGAAATTGCGGTTTTGGCTGAAAGAAGGAAAGGCGATTAGTTATCTGAGAATGGAGAAAATACGTATGTTTCTAAACATATTTCGGAAAGAGAAGGAGAAAGTCATGTATGTAATTGCAGGTCTGGGAAATCCTGACAAACAATATGAAAATACTAGGCATAACATAGGGTTTGATGCGATTGACGCCTTGGCAGAAAAATATAATATAGATATATCCATCAGAAAGCATCGTGCCTATTGCGGTAAGGGTATGATTAATGGAAATAAAGTTGTATTGGTAAAACCTCAGACTTATATGAATTTGAGCGGAGAGAGTCTGCGGTCAGTTGTGGATTATTATAAAATCGATCCAGAATCGGAACTATTGGTTCTGTTTGATGATATCAGTCTGGATGTTGGCCAGCTTCGAATTCGGAAAAAAGGCAGTGCAGGAGGACATAATGGGATTAAAAATATTATAGCGAATCTGAATACCCAGAATTTTGCGCGAATAAAAATAGGAGTAGGAGAAAAACCCAAGAAAATGGACTTGGTGGATTATGTGCTGGGGCATTTTACAAAGTCTGAGAGGGTTTTGATGGATGAGGCCATCGAACATGCCATTCGGGCAGCAGGAATGATTGTGGAAGGTGAGATGGATTCTGCCATGAATATCTATAATCAGAAAAACAAAGAAATCTCCCAGCAGAGAAAGGAAGAAGCATGAATGCATTTTTGCAGCCTTTACAGGAGCTAAATGAATATGAGCAGGCCAAAGAATGGCTTCAGAACCATAATGGAATCTGGCAGTTTCTGGGCTGTACCGATTCACAAAAACTGCATATGGCATGCGGTTTGGCTAGAGATATCCAATATCATTTGATTTTGACCTATGAGGAACAGAAAGCCAAGGAAATCTATGAGGAATATGTTCAGTTAGAAGAAAATGTTTATCTCTATCCAGCCAAGGACTTTATTTTTTTTGCAGCGGATATTCATGGAAATCTGCTGGTACGTCAGAGAATGGCAGTCATCCAGCAGATTGCAGAGTTAAAATCTGGACATGTAACCGTTATCACAACGATAGACGGATTGATGGATAAAGTAATGCCTCTGATCCAGATTCGGGAACGGAGACTGCATATTGATTATGACAGTACGATTCATCTGGAGAGCCTGCGAAAACAGCTGGTGCATATGGGATATGAGCATACAGGGCAGGTGGATGTTAAGGGACAGTTTTCTATTCGCGGTGGTATTATTGATCTATTTCCTTTGACAGAAGAAAATCCATTTCGAATTGAGCTATGGGGAGATGAAATCGATTCCATACGTTCTTTTGATGTGCAAAGCCAGCGTTCTATTGAGAATTTAGAAAATATAACGATTTATCCGGCAGCGGAGTTAGCAGTGGATTCGGCAACTCTGGAAAAGGGCTTGCAGAAGATTGAGAAGGAAGAGAAGAAAGCCGTGGAAAAATTCCGTAAAGCCATGCAGACGGAAGAAGGCTTTCGCCTGAAAACCAATGTAGAGGAATTGTTAGAACGTGTACAAAATGGACAAATGGATGGATTGGATATGTACCTTCCTTATTTTGTGGAGCATCCGGTCAGCTTCCTTGATTATTTCCCAAAGGAGCAGACATTAATTACTTTAGATGATCCGGCAAGGCTGGGAGAAAAAGCCAGTGTGGTGGAAACGGAATTTCGGGAAAGTATGCTGCACCGTTTAGAGCAGGGACATATACTGTCAGGACAAACGAAAGTGTTATTTGAAGCAAGAGAGATTATCGGCAGAATTAACACTTATAAATGTGTGGCCTATTCGATTCTGGAGAAACAGCAGGCCGGTTTTCATATGGCAGATACGAATTGGCTGGACGTCCGGGGAGTTCCCAGTTACCGAGGAGATTTTGAAATGCTGGTAAAAGATCTGGGACAATGGAAGAAGAAGGGTTACCGGGTACTGCTTGCTTCCCCATCGGCAACAAGGGCAAAGAGGCTTGCCGAAGAATTTATGCAAAGGGAGCTAAGCAGTTTTTATACAGAAGACGAAGCTCATAATATCCAGCCAGGAGAAATTATGACTGTAAAGTGCGGAATCCGTAGAGGATATGAATATCCGCTGTTGAAGTATGTAGTAATATCTGAGGGTGATATCTTTGGCGCAGAGAAGAAGAAAAAGAAGAAGCGCAAGCAGTATGAAGGTCAGAAGATATCGAATTTTAATGATTTAAAGGTTGGAGATTATGTAGTCCATGAGGATCATGGAATCGGCATTTACCGTGGAATTGAGAAAATTACGGTGGAGCATATTGAAAAGGATTACATGAAAATTGAGTATGGTGATGGCGGTAATCTCTATGTACTGGCAACCCGTATGGATGCCATCCAGAAATATGCAGATGGTTCAGCAAAACAGCCGCGGCTGAATAAACTGGGGTCAAAGGAATGGAAAAAGACAAAGAAGCGGGTCAAAGGTGCTGTGCAGGAAGTGGCAAAGGATTTGGTGGAACTCTATGCCAAACGTCAACAGCACAGTGGTTATGTATATAGTGAAGATACGGTATGGCAGAAAGAATTCGAAGAATTATTTCCATTTGAGGAGACGGAGGACCAGCTGCTTGCTATAGAAGCTGCCAAGCGGGATATGGAAAGCCGGAAGATGATGGATCGTCTAATCTGCGGAGATGTAGGGTTTGGCAAAACGGAAATAGCCATTCGGGCGGCCTTTAAGGCTGTGCAGGAGAGCAAACAGGTGGTTTACCTGGTGCCGACTACGATTTTGGCTCAGCAGCATTATAGTAATTTTGCTCAAAGGATGAAAGGCTATCCTATAAAGATTGAACTCCTCTGCCGTTTTCGGACACCAGGACAGCAGAAAGCCGCCATTGAAGGGCTTAAGAAAGGTACGGTAGATATCGTTATTGGTACACATAGGGTATTGTCGAAGGATGTAACATTTAAAGATCTGGGGCTTCTGATTATTGATGAGGAACAGCGTTTTGGCGTTACCCACAAGGAGAAAATCAAAAAGATGAAGGAAAATATCGATGTCCTGACTTTAACGGCAACGCCGATCCCAAGGACTTTGCATATGAGTTTGATCGGAATCCGGGATATGAGTGTGCTGGAAGAGCCGCCAATGGACCGTGTGCCGATTCAGACTTATGTGATGGAGTTTAGTGAGGAAATGATAAGAGAAGCACTGAATCGAGAACTGAACCGCAACGGGCAGGTATATTATGTATACAATCGGGTGAAAGATATTGATGAAATGGCGCTTAAGGTTCAGTCACTTGTTCCAGAGGCCAACGTGGCATTTGCCCATGGACAGATGCGGGAGCGGGAACTGGAGCGGATTATGTATGATTTTGTCAATGGGGATATTGATGTATTGGTATCAACAACGATTATTGAGACCGGGCTGGACATTTCCAATGTGAATACTATTATTATTCATGATGCGGATAACTTTGGCTTATCCCAGCTGTACCAGCTTCGGGGGCGGGTAGGAAGGTCAAATAGGACGGCCTATGCCTTTTTAATGTATCGGAGAAATAAAATGCTTAAAGAGGTGGCAGAAAAACGGCTGCAGGCGATCCGCGAATTTACGGACCTGGGTTCTGGTATAAAAATTGCAATGAAGGATTTGGAGATTCGTGGTGCAGGCAGTATTTTGGGCGAGCAGCAGAGCGGACATATGGAGGCTGTAGGTTATGACCTTTATTGTAAGATGCTCAATGAAGCCGTGAAGCAGCTGAAGGGCACTGGTGAAGAAGAGAAGGTACAGGCGGTGGTTGAGGTAGATGTGGATGCATTTATTCCAGAACGCTATATACCGAATGAATTCCAGAAGCTGGATATCTATAAGCGGATTGCGGCCATTGAAAATGAAGAAGAGTGCGAGGATATGAAGGAAGAACTGATAGATCGTTTTTCAGATATTCCGCCGGCAGTAGAGAATCTATTTGATATTGCTTTGATCCGTGCTAAGGCCAGTCAGCTGGATATAACGGAGATTAAGGCGCGGACAGAATATGTGCGGCTGTCCATGTATGAAAAGGCCAAAATAGATGTTGCCAGGATTCCTGAGCTTCTGGAGCAATATAAAGGAATACTGACATTTAAAGCGGATACACCACCGTATTTTATTTATCGGTTAGTTAAGAATAACCGTAAAGAGAAGGGAAAAGAAAATATTCTTAAGGAATTGCTGCAGTTGCTTGAGGATATGAAACTGCTGCAGTTATAAGCATGATAGAGAACGTACAGGAGGTTATTTATGAAGAAATTAAAGAAAAAAGTAATGGGGGTTATTTTGGCAGCTGTCTTGGCAGTGTCCGCAGTCCCTGGCTGGGCGGAGGAGTCGACAAAGGAAACAGCAGCACCGAAAGAAGCGATAGATCCCTACAATGGATTGGACCCTGAGACAGTTGTACTGACAGTGGGTGAGGACCAGGTTCCCTTGAAAAAAGCATATTTTCTTCTGAAGTTTCAGCAGGCGATTGTGCAGGAGATGCAAAAGGGCGTCTATGGCAATCTATGGTATCGTCTGCCAATCTATGAAGGAGACCGGACGTTTCAGGACAATATGAAAGAATCCATTATGAATCTGTTGGTGCGTATGAGTCTGGCTAGACAGCATCAGGAGGAATATGGAGTCAGTATCAGCGATAAGGAGAACGAGCAGATAGAAAAAACCGTTGAAACTTTTTTCGCAGGTAATTCAGATAAGGCGCTGGAAGCGATGATGGCAGATAAAGAGATTCTTACAGAGATATTGACCGATTATACCATTCTCAGTAAGGTAATCACCTCTATAACCAAGGGGGTAAAAGCAGGAGAAAGCGAGGCCAAAACCTATTCTTATGTGTATGCTTCTTTTGGGGATAAGGCGGTTGATTTGAATGACCCAGATGAAAGCGCAGGGACTTTGATAGAGAATTTCCAGAATATTCATGATAAGGCAGCAGCCGGAGGCAATCTTGACCAGGCAGCAGCTGAGGCCGGTTATCCGACGGCTCTGCATACGTATTTTGCAGAAGATGAAAGTGACCAGCTGGCAGAATTAAATCAGATTATGGATCAGCTGGAGCAGGGAGAAGTATCAGAAGTTTCTTATGTTGGAAATAATCATGGAATTTTTATCGGCCGCCGGCAGGAAGTAGATCCGGACAGCCTGGAGAGTGCCAAACAAAGTCTGTTAAAGAATGAACAGCTAAAACAGTTAAAAAAGACAATACAGCAATGGACCCAAGAATCGACTTACCAGATAAAAGATGAGATCTGGAGTCAGGTAACAATGGAGAAAGCAATTGCTGCATATCAAGATCCTTCTAAAGAATAAGGAACTGCAGGCAAGTAGGCCGGTTCAATTACTTATTCACAGTTACTAAGAAAATGCCCAGGCCAGTTAGCGTCTGGGCATTAGTTTACAGAAAATAATTCCGGTAATGGTGCTGACGGAAGTAGCAATGATTGCTGGAATCAAGATGTCAGCAGGATTTACGCTTCCATACTGGGAACGATATGCAATAATATTAACCGGAATCAGCTGAAGAGAGGAAATGTTGATAACCAGAAAGGTGCACATTTCCTTGCTGGCAGTCCGGTTCTTTTTATGTTCTAGGTATTCTGGAGTTCCCCGTTCCTTCTCTAGTTCAGCCAGGGCGTCCATAGCCTTTAATCCAGCCGGCGTAGCGGCCCAGCCCAGGCCAAGGATATTGGCAATAATATTGGTTGTGATGTATTGTCTGGCTGGATGTCCTTTTGGAATATTAGGAAAGAGAAAATGAACAAGAGGTTGGATTTTCTTAGTAGCACTGTCAATCAGTCCTGTATTTTTAGCAATTTCCATTAGACCGACCCAGACCGACATCACTCCAATCATAGTAATGCATAGGGTCACAGCTTCCTTGGAAGAATCCAGTATAGCGTTGGTAATCTCAGGCATTCTGCCCTGAATTGCCCCATAGGCAATCCCAACAATAATCATCATGCCCCATAGATAATTTAACATAAAATTCCTCCGGGGATTTTTTTAATTTTATGAACGGAAAAAAGAATTTATTCCAGGCAGATTTCATATAATTTTTTGACAAAGAAAATGAGGCTGCTTATGGAATTTATTTTATTTTTATCGGATTTTATTGTTCCGCTTCTGGTTTTCTACATAGTAGGCTTTGGAATTCTTATGAAAAAAAATATATATGAGGATTTTGTTAAGGGCGCAGAGGATGGCTTTAAAACGGTGATTAAGATCATGCCGACCCTGATCGGTCTGATGGTAGGCGTAGGAGTACTGCGGGCCTCCGGTTTTCTGGATTTGCTAGGAGAATTGATTGGAAAATGGATTGGTTTTCTGCATTTTCCAGCAGAGTTGGTCCCAATGACAATTGTACGTATGTTCTCGTCTTCGGCAGCAACCGGGCTTGCCCTGGATATATTTAAGGAGTTTGGACCAGACTCTTCTCTTGGGCGCCTGACGTCTATTATGATGAGCTGTACCGAGACTATTTTTTATACAATGTCTGTTTATTTTATGACAGCAAAGGTAAAGAAAACTCGTTGGACCCTTGCCGGGGCTCTCGTTAGTACCCTTGCTGGGATCGTTGCTTCTGTGTTGCTTGCGTAATATTTAAATTTCCGGTAAAATGCATGATTATTCACAAATAGGGTTATAATAGGAATGCGATTTTTCGCTACAATGTAGTAAATAATTCAGTATCAAAGGCGCGAATGACAACCAACAATAGGGGAAGCTGCAGAGCCTGATTCAGAAAGGAATTGGCATGAGTACATTGTATGAGGAAACGCTGGTAAGACTGACAAAGTATCGTGAAATGAATCATTTAAGCCAGGAAGAAATGGGAAATATTATGGGAATTACCCAGAGCCATTACAGTAAGGTGGAGCAGGGAAAGAAGATGATTTCTGGAACTGCTCTGTTAAATTTGAGCAAATACAATGTGGATATGGATTTTTTCCTGACGGGACAGGAAACACTAGTTACAGAGTTAGACGATTATCTTTCCAAATGTAAGAGCGAATACAAGAGAGAACTGATTATGCTTATGGTATGGCTTGTAAACCGTGGAACGAATATGATGAATAAGGTGGAAGAATGGGGCAGCGTAGATTACAGTAGAGAAGTTGAACTTCTTCGTATGAAGGAGCGGAATGGAGAGATTCGAGACAGTATCTGGTATGGGATTCGCAAAATGAAGCATTTAACTCAGGATCGGATGGCAAAGCTGCTGGATATCAATATTAAAAAATATCGTGATATTGAGCGTGAAAATCGGATACCAGACGCAGAAGTATTGGTTAATCTTTATGAGAAAACAGGGATTTTGCCATCGATTCTGTTAGGTGAGGAAATCAGTAATCTAAGTGTGATGAACCTGATATGGAAGGAATTTACCCCGGAGATTAAGAAACGTCTTTTAGAAATATTGGATCGGGCCTATGCTTTATTTGAGGAAAACAAATGAGTGAATCTGCTTGACAGCAGTTATTAATATACATTTTATCTGGCAGAATGATATCTGCCAGTTTTTTTGGGAATCTATAAAAATATGACGTCAGGTCACTTTTTACTTGTCAAAGAAGTAAAGCTGTATTAAAATAGAAATGTAGTAAAAGGAAAGGGTGATTAATGAATGTCATTAGTTGGAGAACAGCTGCAGGTAGATAATCCGAGCGCTTTAATGCCTTTGGATAAAGTGGCCGGCTATGATGTACGTCCGGGACTATATGAAATAAACGGTGCCAGAGCAATTCCAGGCGGCGTAAGCTTTACCGTACATTCCTGCGAGGCCGTGAGCTGTGAGCTGTTGTTGTTTAAACCGCATACGAAAGAATACTATGCAGTAATACCATTTCCAGAGAATTATAAAATCGGAAATGTTTATTCCATGATTGTTTTTGGTCTGAAAATAGATGAATTTGAATATGCCTATCGTCTGGATGGGCCTTATATACCGGAAAAGGGTCTGATATTTGACAAAGAAAAGATTCTGTTAGACCCATATGCTCATGCAGTCTGCGGACAGAGTAAGTGGGGAGAACGGGTAGATGATGGAGAGTGTTACCGCGCCAGGGTTGTCCGTCATAATTATGACTGGGGGAATCACACATATAAGAAGCATTCTATGCAGGATTTGATTATTTATGAGCTGCATGTCAGAGGGTTTACCTATCATCCGTCTTCTGGTGTGGAATTTCCCGGCACGTTTGCAGGGCTGGCGGAGAAAATACCTTATTTGAAAGAACTGGGGATCAATGCAGTGGAGCTGATGCCGATTTTCGAGTTTGATGAAATGGGAAATTACCGCGAAAAGGATGGAAAACAGCTGCTTGATTATTGGGGATATAACCCAGTTAGTTTTTTTGCGCCGAATACCAGTTATTCTTCCAAGCCGAAGAGAAATCATGAGGGGCTGGAATTAAAGAAAGTAATTCATGAACTGCACCAGAATGGAATTGAGGTGATTCTGGATGTAGTATTTAATCATACAGCAGAGGGAAATCAAGATGGACGTATGTTTTCGTTCAAAGGATTTGATAATCAGGTCTATTATCTTCTGACGCCAGAAGGTGAGTACTATAATTTCAGCGGCTGTGGGAATACTCTCAACTGTAATCATCCGGTGGTACAGCAGCTGATTTTGGAATGTCTGAGGTACTGGGTCATTGAATATCGGATAGATGGATTCCGGTTTGATCTGGCTTCGATTCTAGGTAGAAGCGAGGATGGTTCACCTATGAGTAAACCGCCGCTTCTGCAGTCCTTGGCATTTGATTCGGTATTGAGTGATGTCAAATTGATTGCAGAGGCATGGGATGCAGGAGGATTATATCAGGTGGGAAGTTTTCCGTCCTGGAACCGCTGGGCAGAATGGAACGGCAAGTACCGGGATGATTTGAGAAGCTTCTTAAAAGGAGATGGTGGTTTTGCTTCAGCAGCGGTGAAGAGGATCGCTGGTTCTCAGGATATGTATGCCATGGAAGAACGGGAAGATAATGCTTCTGTGAATTTTCTGACCTGCCATGATGGTTTTACACTTTATGATCTATATTGCTATAGTATAAAGCATAATGAGGCTAATGGCTGGAATAATACGGATGGAGCCGATGATAACCGCAGCTGGAACTGTGGAGTAGAAGGTGAAACGGATAATGAAGAGATCAAGCTGCTGCGTATGCGCATGATCCGAAATGCCTGTGCAGTATTAATGTGCAGCAGAGGAACTCCGATGTTTCTGGCTGGAGATGAATTCTGCAATACGCAGTTTGGCAATAATAATCCTTATTGTCAGGATAATGAGATATCTTGGCTGGATTGGGAAAGAAAAGAGAAATATAAGGATATATTTGAGTTCTTTAAATTTATGATTGCATTTCGCAAGGAACATCCAGTTATTCGTAAGAAATTACGGCCCTGTCAATATGGATTCCCGGATGTGAGTTTTCATGGAGAACAGCCTTTTGTAGAAAGGTTTGATTGGGAAGCGCGGGTTATTGGTGTTATGTTTGCGGGACGAAACAGCAATAGCAGGGAGGATATTGTCTATATCGCTGTTAATGCTTTTTGGGAGCCAAGACGGCTGACACTGCCAAAGGTTCCCGTCAGCTATAGTTGGAAAATAGCAGCAGATACGTATGAGGGAAGGTTTTACAGACCAGGAAAATTGTGTATAACCGGGGAAATTGAGCTGCAGCCGCGTTCGGTGATGGTTCTTTATGCAGAGTCATTTTATTATTAAGCAAGGGCGCCTGACTCAGGCAGCGCTTAATTTGGGGAAAGTTGATGAGGAATAAAAGAAAGGAAGAATTATAATATGACAAGTAATGTACCAATGCAGACACAAACGCAGACTCATCCGGTTTTGAACAGTGAGAGATATGCAGGAATTCTTGCACATCCAACTTCATTTCCCTCTTATTATGGGATTGGTGATCTTGGTAAGAACGCTTATGATTTTATAGATTATCTTATTTCAGCAGGACAGACGCTTTGGCAGGTTCTGCCTCTTGGCCCGACGGGATTTGGAGATTCTCCATATCAGGGATTTTCTGCTTTTGCAGGGCAGCCTCTATTAATCAGTCCAGATCGTATGGCAGATGAGGGGCTTTTGACAGAAGAGGAACTGTCAGCCTACCCAAATCTTCCGGTGAAATGTGTAGATTATGGAGCTGTTATTCAGGCGAAAAACAGTCTGTTTGCCAGTGCTTATCAGCGCTTTCAGAGGTTAGATGAAACTAACAATATGAAAAAGAGATATCACAAGTTTTGTGAAGAAAATGTGGAATGGCTCAACGGCTATACCTTGTTTATGGCGCTTAAAGATGCTAACGAGGGCCGGCTCTGGCTGGAATGGGACGAGGAATTACGCATACCAACCAAAGCGGGTATGGAAAAGCTGGCTAAGATTCATGAAGAACGGATGGGATATTATAAGATGCTGCAGTTCCTATTTTTTGATCAGTGGCATGCTCTGAAAGCTTATGCAAATCAAAAAGGAATTCGTATTATCGGAGATATTCCAATCTTCGTATCACTTGACAGTGCGGATGTATGGGCGAACCGGGAATTGTTTCAGTTAGAGGAAGACGGTTATCCAACCGTAGTGGCAGGAGTTCCGCCGGATTATTTCAGTGAGACCGGACAGCTGTGGGGGAACCCGCTTTATGATTGGAGTGCTCATGAGAAACAGGGATTTGCTTGGTGGATTTCCAGAATTAAAAGCCAGTTAAAGCTGGTTGATATAGTAAGAATTGACCATTTTCGGGGATTTGATGCGTACTGGGCAGTGAAATATGGAGAGCCGACGGCTGTTGACGGTGAGTGGATGGATGGACCAAAAGAAAAGCTGTTCGAGGCCATACAGAAGGAACTGGGAAAGGATCTCCCCATCTGGGCGGAAGATCTTGGGGTCATAACGGAAGAAGTAGAAAAGCTTCGGGATGATTTTCAGTTTCCGGGTATGAAAATACTGCAGTTTGCCTTTGAAGATATTGAGGATAATGATATGATGCCCCACCATCATATTCCCAACTGTATCTGTTACACAGGAACCCATGATAATGATACAACTGTGGGCTGGTATAAGCATGCGCCCAAGAAGAGCCAGAAAAAGGTACGCCGTTATATGAATACCGGCGCAGCTACCGTTTCATGGGCATTTATCCGTACAGCGCTGGGAAGCGTCGCCAAATATGTAATTATCCCACTGCAGGATGTAATGTCGCTGGACAGCGAAGCCAGGATGAATATGCCGGGCCGGGCGGCAGGCAATTGGGGCTGGCGCTTTGAAACAAAAGATCTGGATGCCCACTGGGCGGAATATCTGCGGAAATTAACAAAAATATACCGCCGTTAATAGGAGGCAGAAATGATACGATTTATACTGGTTTTTTCAGGATTTATCCTGTATTTGATTCTGACGCTGGTAATTGTTCCGTTTGGCCTGCTAATTGGAGTATTTAATCGGAAAGCAAGGGATTATATGTTTCTGCGTATGGTTCAGGGAGCATTTAAGTCATTTTTGTTTATAACCGGTACAAAGCTGACTGTAATAGGAGAAGAGAATATTCCCAGAGACCGGGCAGTGCTTTATATAGGAAATCATCGAAGTTATTTTGATATTCTGGTGACCTATTCCCGCTGTCCGGGTTTGACTGGCTATGTAGCCAAGAAATCTTTGCAGAAGGTGCCGCTTCTGAATATGTGGATGAAGTTTTTGTACTGCCTTTTTCTGGACCGTGATAATATGAAAGAGGGTATGAAAATGATTCTGACAGGAGTCGAGTATTTGAAAAAGGGAATCTCTGTCTGCATTTTTCCAGAAGGAACCCGCGGGGAAGAGGAAGGTAAGCTTCTTCCCTTTAAAGGCGGAAGCCTTAAGATGGCAGAAAAGGCCGGGGCACCCATCATTCCAATGGCGCTTTCCAATACTTATTCCATCTGGGAAAAACAATTTCCTAAAATGCGGCCGGCACATGTGATATTAGAATATGGCCAGCCCATATATACAGACCAGCTGGACAAAGACGAAAAGAAGAATCTGGGAGTCCGTACTCAGAAAGTCATACAGGAAATGCTGGATAAAAATACTCCCAATATCTGACAATTATAAAAACAGCTGTTTTTATTAGTAGTTGTAAAATAGAAGTATTCCTGAAGGATGAAATTAATAGGAGCGAATAAAGATGAGTAAGATAGATATATTTATGCAGTTAGCAATTATTATTATGTGCGCAGAACTTGGAGCATTGCTGGCAGGAAAGTTGAGAGTACCGCGGGTAGCAGGTCAAATTGTAGCTGGACTTTTAATCGGTCCCAGTGTATTTGGCCTGGTAGCCAAAAATGAGTTTCTGGATATGATGGCAGAAATCGGTGTAGTTCTTCTAATGTTTTCCGCCGGAGTCGAGACCAATCTGCCGGCCTTGAAAAAAACAGGAATCAAATCCTTCCTGCTTGCCTGCGCAGGTGTTGCAGTACCGCTTTTAGGCGGATTACTACTAAACAGCTGCTTTTATGGTTTTGCCGGATTCGGAAGCGATCAATTTATCCGCAATCTATTTATCGGCGTCATTCTAACAGCTACTTCGGTCAGCATTACCGTCCAGAGCCTGCGGGAGATGGGACGACTGCAGGGAGAAGTCGGAACAACCATTCTCAATGCTGCCATTATAGATGATGTAATCGGCATTATTGTTCTGACCCTGGTAATCGGAATGAAGGACCCCGATACAAATTCAATGAAAGTCATTCTATCTACAGCCGCATTTTTTGCAGCTGCCATTATCGGCGGAATCATAATATATAAAATCTTCAAATGGCTGGACACACGATATGAACATCACAGAAGAATTCCGATCTTAGGACTGTGTCTATGCTTTGCCATGGCCTACATAGCAGAAGAATTCTTCGGTATTGCAGACATCACCGGAGCATATGCAGCAGGAATCATTCTCTGCAGCCTCAGAGATTCTGAATACATTGCCAGAAGAACTGATATCAGTTCCTATATGGTATTCGGCCCTGTATTCTTCTCCAGCATCGGTTTAAAAACAGATATTTCCGGATTTAATTCTGGAATCCTTCTATTCACAATAGGTTTTGTCCTTGTCGGACTAATCACCAAAATCATCGGCTGTGGCCTAGTTGCCCGATTGTGCCATTTTAAGTGGAAGGACAGCCTGAAAATAGGAGTCGGTATGATGACCCGCGGAGAAGTCGCCCTCATCGTAGCCCAAAAAGGCATGAGCGAAGGCCTAGTAGAAAGCCAATACTTCGCAGCAGTAATAATTCTAATTATCACCTCCTCCGTGATAACACCAATTCTATTAAAATTACTATATAAAGGCGAACCCGAAGAAGCATAACTGATACCCCCCTATAAAATGCCCACGAACCCAATAAATAAATTCGCAATACAATTAGGCACTTGCAAAAGTCGCATTCAAAGCCACAAGTTTGAACAATCTATACAAAATCCCGCGCCAAGACATTCTTCATTCGCGTCATATTTGTATAGATTGCCCAAACTCTGACCACAAAAAATCAAATTTACCATTTCCCGCCACGCATGAAAAAGATATCCGGCGAATACGCTTTCACAACCAGAACTGGGGCGTCATAGGAACGTCAGGAGCGAATCAAAAACGTCTTTGAGCTCCTGACGTTCCTATGACGCCCCAGTTCGTCGCCTGCCACCTTCCTTCCCCATATCTCCAAATATATAATAAGTTCTATTCTGACTCCCCCCCGCATAACAATATAAAAAGCCAATATGGATAACTATGAAAAGAATCATTGCAGCCCTTCTTTTCATTCTCTTTGTGTGCTGTGCCTGCAGTACTGAAAAAGAAAGCGGAAAGAAATTAAGTGATTTGGAATTCACGGTTGTGAAAGAAGAGGATATCCCTGAGGAACTAAAAGCAATTATTGAGGATAAAAAGCAGCAGGTATTTAAGCTGACCTATGAGGATCAGAATCAGCTTTATATTGCTGTCGGCTATGGTGAACAGCAGACCGGTGGGTACAGTATACAGGTCAGGGACTTGTATTTATCGGAAAATGCAGTTTATTTTGATACAGAATTAAAGGGGCCGAAGAAAAAGGATGTTGATAATCAAGTACGGTCCTATCCTTATATTGTGGTTAAGACCGGACACAGGGACGAATCCGTTGTATTCCAGTAATATTTATTATCCAAAATAAAAGGGAGGAGAATATGGAATTAATCAGGAAAAATATCCATATGCATGGGGTAAAGGCCAAAGCGGTTACGCAGCTTACCCTGGATGAAGACATTAATGTTCCAGATACGAATGAAGATATCGGAAGAATGATACAGGAAAAGGCTTGCTTTCATATTGATGAGGTAAAAGGGGAAGATAATCAGGCTCTGATTAAGGGAAGTGTGCAGCTGGACCTGTTATACTCCGATGCGGTGGGAGAGGGCCGGCTTCAGGTTATGAATACTAGAATTCCAGTAGAGCAGGTGATACATATGGACGGGGTATCTCCTCTTGATAACATTAATGTTAGGGGAGATTTGGAGGATGTATCTTTAAGCCTTATTAATTCAAGAAAAATTAATTTAAAGGGAATTATTTCTCTTTCTGCCTCAGCAGATGAACTGAGGGATGAAGAAGTGATTGTAGAAATCATGGATGAGAAAAAAGCGGTTCAGACCATGGGACGGGAGTTGTCCTTATTGCAGATGCGTATGCACAAAAAGGATAACTGTCGTATGAAAGATGAGATTGTTTTGTCCTCAGCAAAACCGAATATTTATCAGATGCTCTGGTATCAGATTCAGCCCTGCAATGTAGAAATTAAGAAGCTGGATGGTCAGTTATCCATACATGGTGAATTAAAAATTTTTATTCTTTATTCTTCGGAAGAAGAAAATCATCCAATACAAATTGTTGAGGAAATACTACCATTTCATAATACCGTGGACTGTACGGGATGTTCAGAAGATCTAGTATCTCAGATTCAGTGGGAAATGAATCAGTTTCATGTTGAAGTACGGCCGGATTACGATGGAGAAGAACGTGTGTTTGGTATTGAGGGGATTATGGAGCTTGAGATCCGCCTGTTTGGAGAGGAAAATGTTCAGATTCTGGCAGATGTATATTCGACAGCTCAGGAGGCAGTACCAGTCATGGCGGATATTACGTACCAGACACTTTTAGTGAAAAACCAGTCCAAATCAAGGGTGAACGGCAATCTTTCTATAGGTAAAAATCAGCCGAGAATCTTACAGATTTATCAAGCTATGGGTGAGGTTCGGGCGGATGAAATACAGGAAACAGACGAGGGGCTTATGGTAGAAGGGGTTGTATGCGTACAGCTTCTGTATGTTACCTCTGATGATGAGATGCCTTATGCTTCTATGAAAGGACAGATTCCATTCCAGCAGTTGGTTGAAGTGCCGGACATGGAAGAAGAGGCAGATTATATGATTCAGGCAGATATGGAACAGCTTCAGGCAATTATGTCTGACAGTGAAGAAGTAGAATTCAAAGGAATGATTAATTTAAATGTACTGGTGCTGGGACATCGCCAGACTTCGGTTATTAAAGAACTTGATGTACGGGAAATGGATTATGCACGTCTCAATGATATACCAGGTATGACCGGCTACATTGCAGAGGAAGGAGATACACTCTGGAAAATAGCAAAAGAATATTCTACAACAGTAGATCTTTTGCGGCAGATGAATGATTTCAAGGGGGAAGAGGTTAGAAGAGGGGATAAATTCCTGATTCTTAAGACCGTGAGTGGATAAAGCATAAAAATATAAAAAGTAATTGATAGTGCTGGCAGTGTGGAAGGTCACAATGCCAGCACTATTTGTTAAAATAAGTAAGCAGATCTCAGAATATCTGGTGAGTACAATCATCATTTTATTTGCTGCTGAGGGGATGTGTTTTCATATATTCAGACAGAATGCCTGCGGCGCAGCCTGCCAGTTCCATGCAGGGGCGTTTCTTGTAATATTCATCTGTACGCTTTTCTGGTACGGGTGAAAGTGAGGCGTCTTTCAGGCCCAGAAGTTCCCGGCAGATGATGGAGCCGTTTTTTTCTTTGAATGTATGAGCAAGTTCCTGGATTCTTGCGTAATGCTCCTTTTTACCTTCATAATCTTTTGGCTCGGTATAACCATATAGAATGCCGGCTGCAAGAAACATGCCGCTGACTGTACCGCATACCTCTCTAAGCCTTCCCATGCCGCCACCAAAGGAGGACGCAACGGCAGCAGCGGTTTTCTCATCCAGTCCACACTCTTCGGCGAATGCCAGCAGTACTGCCTGGGAACAATTATAACCTTCTTTAAATAAATCTTTTGCAATTGCTTCGTAATCCTTCATAATAATCCGCCCTTTCTTATGATAATTACTATTATATCGAGCCATTTCCAGAAAAGCAAGCATAATAAATCTGACAAAATTTATTGAAAATATTTCCAGATTATTGTATGATACTTATAGCTGTAAGTCATGTTAGGAAAGTTGGGATAAAAAATGGCAGAAAGGGTTATAAGTATTGAGGTAGGAATTCATATTACCCGCTTAGTTGAGATGGATTATAAAGCGAAAAAACCTAAGATTTATTCCTGTTTCAGTTTTGAAACGCCGAAAGGGGTATTGGAAGATGGTGTGCTCCGGCCAAGTGAGAATTTTCTTGGGATTCTTAAGAGGGAAATCAGACATTATCGGGTAAAGACGAATAAGGTTATATTCACAGTGAATTCCAGCCGCATTACAGAACGGGAAGTACTGGTGCCTTTGGTTAAGGAAAACAGAATTGCAGGTATGCTTACAGAGCAGTCCTCAAAATATTTTCCGGTGGATATGTCCCAGTATCAGTTGGTATATCGGATAGAAGAGAAGATTAGTACCAGAAAGAAGAAAAATTACCGGTTATATGTGCTGACTGTACCCCAGAAATTGATTAAATCTTATGAAGAGCTGGCGAATGCCTGTGACTTGACGATTGTGGCCATGGATTATGCTGGTAATAGCGTTAATCAAGCTGCAGAAAAAAGTATGACTGAGAAAGGAACCATGCTGTTGAGGATCGATACAGATACTTCAGGGCTGCTCATTAGAAAAAATGGCCGTGTGAAACTGCAGAAGGATTTGCCTTGCGGTCTTGGGCCTGCCATAGAAGCATTTAAAAAATATGATGCGTATGGAAATGAATTATCATCTGCGGAGGTTCTGCGGATGATGAATCAAGCAGTTTATATTAATCCTCATCTGTCTGTAGGAGAAGAGCAGGATTTTTCTGAACAAAGAGCAGAGATTACAGAGGCTCTGCGAAAATTAATGGACGGAATCAAAGAGATTTGGGAAGATTATATGATTCATAATCCAAAAGAAGAATTCCGCCGCATTGCTTTGATTGGCTCAGGAGCTGGCTGTAAAGGTCTGGATCTCTTGTTGTCGAATGAACTGGGCATAAAAGTAGCACCCATTACGGGAATACCAGGAATCACTTTCAGTGAAGGAGTGGATGAGACAGATACCTTGATGGCAGAGTATGCAGTCAATATAGGTGCTGCCATGAAGCCTCTGCATTTTCAGTTCGGAGAAAATAAGGAGCGATATTCAGTAGAACAGGGCTCTCTAGCTCTGCCGGCATTTATTGTAGTTCTCTGTATACTGGCCAGTGCCGCCTGCATCGGCTTTTGTGAATATCGCATGATGTCTTTGGAAGAAGAAAAGTCGGAATATAATAATAGAATGAATGAACTTTATGCAGTCAGACAGGATTATCATAAATATCTTGAGGCAGAACAGGAGCTGCAGCTCTGTCAAAATATTAGTAAACTGATGAAAACGCCTGTTAACAGAAGTAAGGATTTTTTTTCTGAAATGGAAGCTGAAATGCCGTCTGATATCAGTATTGATTCATGGAAATCGGATGATAAGGGGATTACAATGGAGATTTCTGTATCATCGAAAGAGTCGATGGCAGATGTATTATCACGCCTAGGCAGCTTGAAGACAGCCGATACTGTTTCCAGCGGAGAGATTACACAATCTGTGGATGAATTGGGAAATGTGAAGGTACATGCTGTTATAACTTGTACGTATGCGGTTTGGGCAGCGGAAGAATAGGGGGCTTATATGAAAAATAGGAGAAAAAGAAAGAAAATACTATTATACTTTGTGGCCGTATTGATCGCGGCTGTTGTATTTCTCCCATATTTCGCCAACAGAAGAGAAAAAATGATGAAACTGGATGACGAGATTGAGAATCTGCAGAAAGAAGTTGCAGTTTTAGAGGACTATGAGCTTCATTTAGAAGAAAACAGAGCGGATACCGAGAAGCGGTATAAAGAAATCAGTTCAATCATGGCACAGTTTCCGGCTGATATGAATAAAGAGACGGCTCTTTTATATGCAAAAGAGTTAGAGTCTGGTCTTGGTCTGCGGATTGATCGTCTGGATACAGAACCAGGTGTATGTTTATATCATATAGGAGCCGGTCAGAGACGGAGAAGTCTGTACAGTTACCGTACGGTGTTTCATTTTACAGGAACTTATCAAATGGTAAAGCAGATGATTGACAATATACAGATTTATCCGCAAAAGCGCAGGCTGGTTGCTTTGGATATCAAAAAAGATGGTCAGACAGGGCTTAGCGGTACGGCAGTTTTGAATTTGTATTCACTGGAGGTGCCGGGGCAGAAGAAAGCGCAGCTGGATACAGGAGTAAATGCACATGGAACTAGCAATGTTTTTGGACAGTAAGAACATAGCATTGTAGTAGGATATAGAACTAGGCATTGTAAAAAGACTGGATCATGGCCACGAGTTTGAACAATCTATACAAAAATTTCGCTCAAATACGTTTTAAATTCGCTGCATTTTTGTATAGATTGTTCAAACTCTGACAGTGAAATAAGAGTTTGTTAATGCCTATAAAATAATATAAGGAGAATGAATATGAAATTATGGAAAAAAATTATAATTGCGGCATCTTTTGTGGTGCTGACAACTGGAGGATTAGCGGGCTGTTCTTCCTCTGAAAAAAAGCAGGAAAACAATAGTAATACAGGAGCAGCATCGAATGAAAGCACTTTTCCATCCAGCGGAGAGGATCAGCTGGCAGAGCCGGTGAAAGGAGATACGCTGGCGGTCTTTCATATAAAGGATTATGGAGATATTACAGTAAAATTGTTTCCTAAGGGAGCACCTAAGGCGGTGGAGAATTTTGTGACTCATGCTAAGGACGGTTATTATAATGGTGTGATTTTTCATAGGGTGATTAATGATTTTATGATTCAGGGAGGAGATCCGAATGGTATTGGAAATGGAGGGGAGAGTATATGGGGGAAGAATTTTGAGGATGAATTTGCAGAGAATTTAATGCCGATCCGTGGTTCCTTATGTATGGCTAATGCTGGTCAGAATACGAACGGCAGCCAGTTTTTTATTGTACAGACGAAAGAGCCTAATCTTAGTTATGCAAATATAGCCCTGAATGATAAGCAGAAGAAAATGTTTGAGGAACATGGCGGAGCATCACATTTGATCTATGAACATACTGTATTTGGACAGGTAGTAGAGGGGATGGATGTCGTTGATAAAATTGCTGCTTCCAGAACGGACGCTGGTAATAAGCCACTTATGGATGTGGTAATAGAATCGATTGATATTACGGAACAGAAGAGATGAAGAAGCTGGCAGCTTAGAGATGCTGGAGCGATCTTCAAACATGTTGCGGCAATTGGAATAGGGAAGGAAAGGATAATTATGACAAGAAATCTGACATTAATGACCGATTTGTATCAATTAACTATGATGCAGGGATATCTGAATAGCGGAAATCAGAAGAACGTAGTATTTGATGCATTTTATCGGAAGAATCCAAGTGGCGGGGGCTATGCGATTGCTGCGGGATTAGAACAGGTGCTGGATTATGTAAACCAATTGCGGTTTACAGATGAGGATATTGAATATCTGAAGACAACAGGATGTTTTACTGCGGAATTTCTGAAATATCTGCGTTCCTTCCGATTTACAGGAGATATCTATGCAGTTAAGGAGGGAAGCGTTGTATTTCCACAGGAACCGCTTATTAAAGTAGTGGCGCCTGTAATGGAGGCGCAGCTGATTGAAACTGCAGTATTGAATATTCTGAATCATCAGAGTTTGATCGCTACGAAGGCTTCTCGTGTAGTATATGCGGCGCAGGGAGACGGAATTATGGAGTTCGGCCTGCGGCGGGCGCAGGGGCCAGATGCGGGAATCTATGGTGCAAGGGCGGCAATGATTGGCGGCTGTGTGGGAACTTCTAATGTACTGGCAGGTAGAATGTTTGGGGTTCCGGTTATGGGGACCCATGCTCACAGCTGGATTATGAGCTTTTCCGATGAGTATTCAGCATTTAAAGAATATGCCAGATTGTATCCAAATGCATGCACTTTGCTCGTGGATACGTATGATACGTTGAAATCGGGTGTTCCCAATGCCATTCGTGTATTCAGAGAAATGCGGGAAGCCGGTATTTTGTTAAAGAATTATGGAATCCGGCTGGATAGCGGGGATCTAGCCTATCTCTCAAAGAAGGCACGAAAAATGCTGGATGAAGCTGGATTTACCGATGCAGTAATAGCAGCTTCTAGTGATTTGGATGAATATCTGATTGACAGCTTAAAGCAGCAAGAGGCAGCTATACATTCCTGGGGTGTGGGAACGAATCTGATTACTTCTGGGGATTGTCCGGCTTTTGGCGGGGTATATAAGCTGGTTGCTGTAGAAGGGGAAGACGGAGCATTGATTCCTAAGATTAAGGTGTCAGAAAATACTCAGAAGATTACCAATCCAGGCAATAAGACTTTTTATCGTGTTTATGATAAAAAGACAGGCAAGATGAAAGCAGATCTGATTACTTTGGAAGAAGAAAGTTTTGATGAAGAGGATGAACTGCTGTTATTTGATCCGTTAGAGACCTGGAAGAAGACAAGGCTGATTGGCGGGACATTTACCATGAGAGAAATGTTGGTTCCAGTTATGAAGAATGGAGAATGTATCTATCAGTCTCCGGCTGTTATGGAGATCCGTGATTATTGTCGGCAAGAGCTGGATACACTTTGGGAGGAAACACGCCGTTTGGTTAATCCACATAAGGTGTATGTGGATTTGTCCAGAAAGCTTTATGAGATTAAGAAGGAACTGCTGGGCGGAATATAATAATGATAGGTCATATAATTTCCTTGTCAGGCATATGTTATTAGGTAATGCGCGATATATGGTGGTTAATATGGTTTGCTGTTGAACGGTGTTTTACATTTGATCGAAAAGTGCCGCTTACATTCAAACTTCAAAATCATATAAAATATCTGAGACAAGGAGAAATGTATGCAGTTCTATCATATTTTAGTAAATAAGGAACATCGTTTAGGTCGAGAGGATTGTCCGGCTGACCTAGAAGAGGCTATGATCTGTTTTGCGCCAGAAACGGAACCAGGAAAACGACTGCTGCGGAAAGAGGCAGCGCGGAATTTGAAGGAGATGTTTCAGAGGGCAGAAGAAGAGGGGCTCTATCTGGCAGGTGTCTCTGGGTATCGTTCTTATGAACGGCAGGAGGAAATCTATCAGAACAGTCTCTTAACCAAAGGAAAGGCACATACGGAGAAATATATTGCACCGCCGGGCGGCAGTGAGCATCAAACGGGTCTGGCTATGGATGTTTCCTGTCAGGAAATGGATTATGAGCTGGAGGAAGAATTTGAACAGACAGAAGCAGGAATTTGGATTCAGAAGAATGCCTCGCTGTTTGGATTTATTCTCCGTTATCCCAAGGGCAGAGAAAATATAACCGGATATGCATATGAACCATGGCATATCCGGTATGTGACAAAGGATTTGGCATTCTATCTGACCAAAATGAATCTTACTTTAGAAGAATATTGGGCATACTAGGTCCGTTCTTTGACCAGACGCTTCTGGATTAATTGAGCGGTAGAGTAGATTAGGACCGTACCAAGGATCATCAAGGTGGATAATGCATAGACATCTGTAGTTACTTTTCCCCGGACCATACCATATACTTTAATGGGAAAGGTAATGTCTCTTCCATATACAAAACTGCTGATAACCAGATCATCTAAAGACAGTGTAATGGAAATCAGTGCACCAGAGATAATGCCGGGAACCAGCATGGGAATGGTGACTCTTCGCAGCGTGTGCAGTCTGGTAGCACCTAGATCCATGGCAGCTTCCTCAATAGCCGGGTCAAAACCGGCAATCCGAGCCCGGATATTTACAATTACAAAAGGAAGGCAGAATGTTACATGGGCAATTACCAGAGTAGCAAAGCCCATGTCAAAGCCCAGTATGGTGAAGGTTGCAAGTGAAGCAACACCGATAATCAGTTCCGGGATTACTATGGGAATATACAAAAGGCTGTTAATCAGCCCTTTCAGCCGGAATTGGTAACGATGAAGGCCGATTGTCGCAAGCGTTCCCAGAACAACTGAGATGAAAGTGCTTACAACGGCAAGCTTGACCGTCATCCAGAAGCTGTCCAGAAGAGCACTATTGTGAAGCAGAGAGCGGTAGCCTTCCAGCGAAAATCCTTCAAATACAATATTGTTATCCTTCGTATTAAAGGAATAGATGATTACCATAATTATAGGCAGGTATAAAAATAAATATACAAGACAAGCATACAGGGTGGATAAGGGGCCGATCGTATGCTGTTTTTTTCTTTTTTTCATATGCTTCCTCCTCTATGCTAGATCATCCATATTTCCTATTTTGCTGTATAATTTCAGTGCAGCCAGTGTAAATAAAATTAATATAACGGACAGTGCTGCGCCAGCCGGCCAGTTTCGGTCCCCCTGAAATAGATTTTTAATCAGGTTGCCCAAAAAGGGTTTATTGTCTCCCATCATATCTGCAATATAGAAAGCTCCCAGACTAGGGATAAATACTTGAATCGTGCCTGAAAAAATACCTGGCAGAGTCAATGGAAAAATAACTCGAACAAACGTTCTAAATTTACCGGCGCCAAGATCATGAGAAGCTTCAATCAGAGAAGGATCAATCTTGGAGAGGGAGGTCTGCAAAGGCAGAATCATATATGGAAGAAACGTATAAACCATACCGAATAATACAGCACCGTTGGTTTTCAGCATAGTAATAGGCCTGGATATGATACCGAGCCGCATCAGTATGGTATTGATCAGGCCGGAATCCCGAATAATATTCGCCCATCCGTCCAAACGAATCAGGCCGTTAATCCAGAAAGGCAGCATAACAAAAAGGATGCAAAAGCCCTTCATAACCGGACGCATTTTAGACAATAGATAGGCAAACGGATAGGCAACAATGAGACAGATCACGCTTGTCTGAAAGGCCATGACGATGGAACGCCATATGATGGCAAGGTATTTGGAATCGACTAGCGATTGATAGCTTTCTAGTGAAAAGACCCATTGTACACCACCATAAAAGGAGCGTGTCATAACACTGATTACAAATACATAGGCCAGTGGAAACAGCAGAAAAAACAAAAGCCAGAGACCAGTAGGACCGACCATGCATGTAATGGGCAGGAGATTTCTATGTTTGTTTACAGGTTTTATAGCCTTCATTTTCATACCTTTCTATTTTAATACGGCATCTTCAATCAAATCATACAGTTTATCTCCAGCTGTATGAAGCAATACGGTTTTATCCTTGTTCCAGTACAGATATACGGAAGAGCCCGGTTCCGGCAGAGTCTGTTCTGGATGATTGGTAATCTTAATTTCCTGGCTGTTGGGCAGTTCGGCAATCGTGCGGATCGCAGAGCCAGCGTATATATGTTCTTTGATGATTCCCTGCAGCTGGAAGTCTGGGACAGGTTCCGTGGAATATCTGACATTCTCCGGGCGGATGGAGACATACAACATCTCTTCTTTGACATAGCCAGAAGAGGGAAGATGGTCAATCTGTCCAAATTCGAAGCTGACAGTCATATAGGGTTCATCGATAGATGTTACATATCCTTCCAGTATATTGGATTCGCCGATAAAGTCGGCTACAAATCTACTGGCTGGATGTTCATAAATTTCCTGGGCAGAACCAATTTGTTCAATCCGGCCGTGGTTCATTACTGCAATCCGGTCACTCATAGTAAGTGCTTCCTCCTGATCATGTGTAACATACAGAAAGGTAATTCCCAGTTTTTGCTGTAGGTGCTTTAGTTCTACCTGCATCTGTTTCCGCAGTTTTAAGTCCAGAGCGCCTAGGGGTTCGTCCAACAGAAGAACTTTGGGGTTATTAACCAAGGCGCGTGCAATTGCCACCCGCTGCTTTTGACCGCCAGACATTTGAGAAGGGCGGCGTTTTTCAAAGCCCTGCAGCTGAACCATTTCCAATGCTTGTGAGACTTTTTCCTTAATTTCTTTCTTTGGCATTTTTTTCTCAACTAGGCCGAAAGCAATGTTATCATATACATTCATATGGGGAAAGAGGGCATAAGTCTGGAAGACGGTGTTGACATTGCGGGCATAGGGAGGCTTGCCGGCCATGTTCTCCTGATCCAGATAGATTTCACCTTCTGTAACTTCTTCAAAACCTGCAATCATTCTAAGTGTGGTGGTTTTGCCGCAGCCAGAGGCGCCAAGAAGTGTTAGGAACTCGCCTTCATAAACGTCTAAATTAATGGATTTTACCACTTCCTGGTTTTCAAAATTTTTCACAACATTTTTTAATTGAATCATTACTTTATGCAACGCAGGAATCTCCTTTTGGTTATTATAAAATCTGCTTGCCCCGTTCGCCGGTTCGAATTCTGACTACGTCAGCCATATCAGAGATAAAGATTTTGCCGTCTCCGACGCTTCCGGTAGAAAGCTGTTCCACAAGAGTTGCCAGGATATCTTCTAAGTCTTCATCCCAGACAACGGTCATAACATAGAGTTTGGGCAGCAGATTAGCTTCCAAACCCAGTTTTTTGAATTCTGGATTGGACATGCCTTTCTGGTGTCCGCAGCCCATAGCAGACATAACCGTAAGGCCGCTGTATTCATATTCTTCTAATATAGTTTTTAAGTCATTTAATTTCTCAGGTCTGATGATTAGTTCTAATTTTTTCATTCCTATTCCTCCTGATTTTTATTCCGCCTATTAAAGCGGAGTTTGCATATTCAATTGTTACAATTATAACGGTAAAATACTGTAGAGTCAATGTTTTTTCTTGGATTTTATCGGAGGGAAAGAACGTATGTTCTGGCATTGCTGATTCTATTTCTCTTTAACGGGTGTGGATTGACGTAGTGTTGAAATAACAGTATAATTAATCATAAAATAAGAGACTGATTAAATAATTTGAGGTAAATGGATGAAACAGGAGGAAACGCTTATGAAGAAAAGAGGATTGGCCTGGCTGCTAAGTGTAGCACTGCTGCTAGTCAGTATTCCGATGACATTACAGGGAGTTGGAACAGAGGTAGATGCAGCTTATGCTGGTGAAGCACAGAATTTGATTGTAGATAATCTTTTGAACATGGAAGAATTAACAGGATGGGCCTCCGTTCATGCAGAGGGATTGGAAGGAGTGACAGGCGGCGGGGCTGCTCAGCCGCAAGTGGTAAGTTCATTGGAAGAGTTTACCAGACTCGCAGGTGACAATCTACCAAGAACGCTTGTTATTGATGGAAGAATTGAATGTGAAGGATATGGCGTTCTGGTAGGAAATAACAAAACGATAGTTGGTAAGGATGAAAATGCCACAATTTATGGCGGGATTCGTATACATAATGCCAATAATATTATTGTCAGCAATTTGAATATTGAGGGTACATGGCCGTACAGCGGGCCGGACGATTGTGTAGAAGTGAAGAATAGTCATCATTTATGGTTTAATCATCTGAATATATGGAATTCTACGGATGGGAATATGGATATTACACTGGGCTCTGATTATATCACCGTATCCTGGTGTAAGTTCTGGTATACAGATGATGCCATTAACGGAGTAATGGTAGATGGAGTGTTAAAGAAGCATACTCATCGGTTGAGCAATCTGATCAGTTCTGGCGCAGGTGATCATGAGGATACAGACATGGGCAGACTGCATGTTACCTATCATCACAACTGGTTTGCAGACCATCTAAATGAACGTATGCCTAGAGTTATGTATGGGCGTGTACATGCTTATAATAATTATTATACAAGCAAGGGCAATCTTTATTGTATCGGTGCAGATTGTTATGCCTCTTTGCTGGTGGAAAACAACTATTTTAAAGATGTTAGAGATCCGCATATATTTTCCTATCCGGGAAATCCGCAGCCAGCAGGTATTGTAGCACGTGGTAATGAATATGACAATACCACTGGTACGCGGGCACAGGGACAAAAAAAGAGTGATTTAAAGGTTCCCCTCTATGAGACAACAAATTATGATTACTATCTAAATGAGGCGAAAGATGTGCCGGAAATTGTTCAGAGCTATGCTGGGACTTATTCTGCTGATACAACTGTTCCGACAAAGGGGACGCTGGTGAAAGCGGCTGTGGAAGAGCCTAGACCATCTCCGCCGCCGCTGCCAACCAGTACACCAGTCAAAAAGGTGAATGATAATGCGGTTACCTATGATAAGAACAGTGATACCTATAGCTATCATGGGCAGAATAAGGATGGGTCCAATGCTTACTATGAGATTGAGAATCCATTTTCAACAAAAGATTTTAGTGAGGTTCCTTCCTATAAAAATGGAAAACCGGTATGGAAAAAGGGAGCAACCATCGCCTATTGGGTTAAGGTTCCTTCTTCTGCTAAAGATATTGCTGTGTTGAATTTCAATTTGGAAAATGACCGACAGATGGAACGAAGTGATGCAGCGAAATATAATCTTTGTCAGGCTTACAGTTCTCAGGATCCATCGTATTCCTTGGGAAAGAAGAAAACCTATGTGGATGCTAGAGGCAGGGAATTTACGGTACTTCAAGAATATGGAAAAAATGTCTGTTATAATCCGGGATATCCAGAAGAAGGATATTATTATACAGATCATACAGGGGGCGCATATTATGCATATGAGAAAGGAACCGATTCGGCAGATACTTCAAACTGGACTTATCTGAACTATATCGGACAAGGAATGTTTCAAAAATATGGACGGCGGTTTGAGGAAGAGGGCGGAGAAGGCAGTATGATTCAGGAGGCAGATATCAGCGGTTCTTTCAGCCTCTACGCTTCAGGCAGTATGGGATATAGACAGGATAACTGGGAAGGTCTGCAGCGCAATCCAAACTTGGATAATTATGGCAATAAAATATCAGCGCATATATTTAATCAGTTTTTCTATTTTGGAAATGGCGGGATTTATACGCTGAGTAATTCTAATAAGATGACGCCGGTAATGGCGGAAAAGAATCAATGGCATTATGTAGTAGCAGTGATTCAGAATGATTGGGTGCAATTTTATATGGATGGTCAGGAGATTACATCTGATTATCTGAATTATTTTACACGTGCCTTGAATGATTCAAAGGCCAGACCCGCTGGAGAATCCTTTAATCTTGGTTATGGCTGTAATAAAGCTTATTTGAAAGATTCACCGAATACGATTTGTCAGACTAGTATGAATCTGTTAGATTTTATTGCAGATGAGGATACTGTATTAACCGTTGGAGGAATGGGTGTATCAGCCCAATTACTGACGCAAAATAGTATTGGAACACCAGATGGCGCCCAGGTAAAAGGACTGGAATTCTACTATTTCCCAGTTTCTGCAAAATGTATTTTAAATGATCGGATTGATTTAAGTTTGGATGTGCAGCAGGAAGAAGCGCCGGATAAAACAACAGAACCTAATCCGACGGAGAAACCTGGAAGTTCCGAGGAACCAGGAGGAACCGATCTTCCGGGAGGCAGCAGTGAGCCTGGAAATACAGAAGCCCCAGGAGATACCGGTCAGCCAGGGGATACAGAAGCACCGGAAGTTTCAGATAAGCCGAGTCCAACAGAAGAAGCGTATATTTTAGGAGATGCAGATGGGAATGGACAGATTAACTTGGCAGATGTTCAGTGGACATTAAAAGCAGCTCTTCATATCATTAATCTGGAAGACGATCAACAGAAGCAGGCAGCAGATGTAGATGGAGATGACCGAATCACCCTGATGGACGCACAGATTTTATTGAGATATGTATTAAAAATTATAAAGACATTTCCGGGATAAGGAAAATCAGAGCTACTGCTTCTGAATGTTTCTTGATAAAATGGAGGAATCAATCATGAAAAAAATGATTTCTGTGCTGGTAACTCTGGTACTGCTTTTGACTGTTTTTGTTCCGTTGACAGTTGACAGTAGAATTCTGGAGGTACGTGCAGAAGAACGGGCAGCATTAAATATCAGCAGTCCGCTGAAACTGAATGAACTTTACGGTTGGGCAGCGGTCCATGCAGAAGGGCTGGAAGGTGTAACCGGAGGCGGCAGTGCCAGCCCGCAGCTGGTAACCACATTTGAAGAGCTAACTAGGCTGGCAGGGGATGATATTCCTCGTGTTTTAGTTGTATCGGGGAAAATTGAGACCATCGGTCCTGGGATTATGATTGGAAGCAATAAGACGATTGTTGGAATGGATGAAAATGCGACGATCTACGGCGGTATCCGTATTCATAACGCCAGCAATGTCATTGTCCACAATCTAAATATACAGGGAACCTGGCCCAGTACAGGCCCTGATGACGGGGTACAGGTGCAGAACAGCCATCATCTGTGGTTTAACCACTTAAGCATATGGAACGCTCCTGACGGCAATATGGATATTACGCAGGGTTCTGATTATATAACGGTGTCCTGGTGTAAGTTTTGGTATACAGAGCGTGCTCAATATAGGCATCCACACCGGCTTAATGCACTAGTTAGTTCCGGCGCGGGGGATCATGAAGATACCGATATGGGCAAATTGCATATAACATTTCACCACAACTGGTTTGCCGATTGGATTAAGGAGCGGATGCCCAGAGTCATGTATGGTCAGGTACATTTATATAACAATTATTATTCCAGCCAAAATAACAATTATTGTATCGGAGCAGATTGTTATGCCGCGCTATTGGTGGAAAATAATTACTTTGAGAATGTAAATAATCCGCATATATTTAATTATCCAGATAATGATTATCCAGCCTCTATCACTGCCCGCGGAAATATGTATAATCGAACGAAAGGCAGCAGGGCAGCAGGACAAAAGAATAGCCTGCGCGTCGTTCCATATGAAACGACCAATTATGATTATTACTTAGATCTAGCCGCAGATGTGCCGCGGATTGTACAAAGCTATGTGGGGCCGTGTGCTTCTTCGGTGCAGGCACCAGCGAAGGGAACTTATGTAAAGGCAGTGGAAAAAGAACATGTGAAAATCGTTCCAGCTCCGCTACCTTCTTCAGCACCGGCCAGCAAGAAAAATGACAATCCGATTACTTATCGTGAAGAAGACGATACTTATACTTATCATGGACAGAATTCAGATGGTTCCAATGCCTATTATGAGATTGAGAACCCATTTGCAGGCAAGGATTACAGTGAGGAACAGAACGCAGGACAGGTTCCCTATTGGGAGAAAGGGGCAACAATTGCTTACTGGGTGAAAATGCCGCAGGATTATAGTATCCATGATGCAGCAGTATTAAACTTTAATCTGGAAAATGATCGTCAGATAGAACGAAGTGACTTGGCCAAGTACAAACTTTGTAAAGCATATAGTTCGATGGATTCTTCCTATTCTATGGGAGCACGTGTTACTTACATAGATGCCAGAGGCCGAAGCTTTGATGTATTAGAAGGATATGGGAAAAATGTCTGTTATAATCCCAACTATCCGGCTGAGGGCTGTTATAGAACCTCCTATGATGGCGGAGCTTATTATGCATATCGGCAGGGAACCGATCCTGCGAATCCACTGAATTGGAAGTATTTGAATTACATCGGAGAAGGCATGTATTCTAATTACAGTGCGAGGTATTTTGAGAAGGGCGGTGTAAACAGTAAGATCAGAGAAGCGGATATCAGCGGGTCGTTTAGCCTGTATGCGTCCGGTTCCATGGGGTTCCGTCAGGATAATTGGACAGGAATCCAGCGCAATCCCTACCTAGAAACTTATGGAGATACAACTGCCATGCATATTTTTAATCAGTATTTCTACTGGACGAATGGCAGTGATTATATGTTCTGGGGAGATAAAACAACTGATTTTATGCCGGGCATGGTTCCGCCGGGCCTGGATGAACGGGATCAATGGCATTATATGGTGGCAGTCATTCAAAATGACTGGGTTCAATACTATATGGATGGACTGGAATTAAGTTCAGAATATCTAAATTATTTTGGAGAAAAGTTTGATGTGCGTGCTGCTGGAGAATCTTTTAATCTGGGGTTTGGGCATAATCGGAATTATCGGAACAGGCCGGCGCCTCTGCGGCAGACCAGCCGAAGCCTGCTGGAATTCATTTCTGATGATCGAACCACGTTGACCGTCGGCGGAGTGGGACTTGGAGCAGAGAAGATTGGCCAGGGAACGATTGGGACACCCAACGGGGTACAGGTAAAAGGACTGGAATTTTACTATATACCAGTTAGAGCAGAGTGTATTCTAGCGGACAGAATCGATCTTGACCGAGCCTATTTAAAACAGGAGGATGCGCCTGACAAAACCAAAGAGGAAGATCATACGATTCCAGAGATTGTATATGCACCTGGCGATGTAAATGGAGATGAGCGGATCGAACTGGAGGATGTAGCCATGACATTAAAAGTTGCATTGCATATTACAGAATTCCCAGCGCCGTTTCAGAAAAATGCGGCAGATGTAAGTAAAGACGGCAATGTAACGCTTAAAGATGCACAAATGATACTAAGAAACGTATTAAAAATAACGACAGATTTCGACGAAAATTTACAATAGAAGAAAGAATAAATTTTTCCAAATCCGCGCATACATTCCTCGATTTTACAAATACTACTCTTACAGTCAATATGAATCTTATTTTGAGATTCTTAAGAATAGAATTTAAAGTGTAAATGGAGGAAAAAATATATGAAAGCAACAGGAATTGTGAGAAGAATTGATGATTTGGGCAGAGTAGTGGTTCCGAAAGAGATCAGGAGAACTCTCAGAATCCGCGAAGGAGATCCATTAGAAATATTTACAGACCGGGAAGGTGAAATTATTCTCAAAAAATATTCTCCGATTGGAGAATTAAGCTTGTTTGCCAAACAGTATGCAGATTCTTTGGCACAGACCAGCGGGCATATCGTATGTATCACCGACCGCGATCAGATTATTGCTATGGCAGGCGGTTCTAAGAAGGAATTTCTGGGTAAGGAAATCAGTAAACAGCTGGATAGTGTTATTACCGAACGTGAGTTCGTTACGGCTTCTAAGGAAGACCGTAAGTATGTTAAAATTACAAATGATACAGGAGAGGATTTTGCAGCTCAGACCATAAGCCCGATCATCTGTGAAGGGGATGCCATTGGCGCAGTGGTACTGCTGGATAAGGAAGGCAGCAGTAAAATGGGAGAGGTTGAGCAGAAGCTGGCTCTTTCCGCTGCTGGATTTTTAGGCCGGCAGATGGAATCCTAGAACGTATTTGAAAATTCCTATACACGTTTGCTTATAGTAAAAGATCGTTCTGTAAAAATATTACAAACAACAGAATAAAAGAAAGTCAAGCCAGGGCTGGAGGCAAAGCAGCAAAATGCAGCTGAAAATGCGACCAGAACCTGGCTTGATTTAATTATTTTCAAATGTTTTATTATGTTCTATAAGATTAATCATCTGTTTTCTTTTCCGGGTCTTTTACAAATTTTGTAATTAGGTAAACCAATAGTGTCAGAACAAGGATAACAGCAAAAATGCTGACCATACCTTTCCACATGATTTCCAGAGCCTGCCATGCAGTTTCGTTCATAAGCCGATTCCTCCATTTCTAATTCTATTAAAACATAGATGTAACAAGGTTCAAGATTACGCCGCCGGCAACGACAGAGGCAATCTGTCCAGATACGTTGGTGCCTGTTGCCTGCATAATGATGATATTTGTGGGGTCTTCTTTCAGAGCAAGCTTCTGTACGACACGGGCGGACATAGGGAAGGCAGAAATACCAGCTGCTCCAATCATGGGATTTACTTTGTTTTTAGAGAACAGGTTTAAAATCTTGGCGAAGATAACACCTGCTGCAGTATCAAATACAAAGGCTGCCAGACCAATCACAAGAATCATTAAAGTCTGTGTATTCACAAAAGCCTCTGCCTTCATACTAAAGGCGATTGTGATTCCAAGCAGAAGAGTCACAAGGTTAGCGAGGACATTCTGTGCAGTATCCGAGAGATTACCTAATACGCCGCATTCTCTTAATAGATTGCCGAACATTAGAAAACCTACCAGAGAAACAGAGGTTGGGGCAACCAGGCCTGCAACAAAGGTTACAACAATTGGGAAAATAATTTTAGCTCGCTTAGAAACGGTATTTTGCTTATATTCCATATGCATACAACGTTCTTTTTTGGTGGTAAGCGTCTTAATAACAGCGGGCTGTACGATAGGAACCAATGCCATATAAGAATAGGCAACAACGGCGATTGCCCCCATATACTTGGAATTCAATACATTGGCAACTAAAATGGCGGTAGGGCCATCGGCAGCTCCGATAATACCAATAGAAGCGGCATCGTTTAATTCGAATCCCATAAGTCCTGCCACGAATACGGCTGCGAAGATACCGAACTGGGCAGCAGCTCCGAATAAAAACATTCTCGGGTTGGATAGAAGAGGTCCAAAGTCGATCATAGCACCAATTCCTATAAACAGTAAAAGCGGCATTGCTTCAGAGGCTTCAATTCCTACCTCAAACAGCCATTCAATAATTCCGGTTGAAGAGATCTGTTCCGTCAGCTGCTGGGTCAGAACGCCGGAGGCCGGAAGGTTCACCAGAATAGCTCCGAATCCCATAGGCAGCAAAAGTGCAGGTTCTAAGTCCTTAACAATTGCCAGATAGATCAGCAAGGCGCCGATCAGATACATAATGATGTATTCAGGATGCTCCATAATTCCCTGAATACCAGACAATAAAAAATCCATAAAACTACCTCCTTATCACATATATGGTTTGGATGTATTTATATTAAGAATGCTTGAGCATTCGTATTTTTTAAACCATGGATTTGATTCACCCGCCTGAACAGGAGGTATTTGAAAAAAAGAAAAAGACCCATACCACCTATTAAGGTGATATAAGTCTTGTCATTTTTGAAAGGTCAAAAAGATCAAACCAGAGCTGTAACTTGTTATTACAAGCCAGTACTCACGTATGTTGACTTAATCCTATGGATGACTTACAACCATAGCGACTACTCCCTTATATCTGTGAATAGTCTAGCACAGATAAGTAATAATTGTCAACAAAGATTTAAAGAAAATTTTAAAATATTTCTGCCAGTTAGTTTTCTAATACACCACTGATATTATGATCGCTGAGAAATGTATTTCCGCTGTATAAATACAGCATATCTGTAATTTCATACAAATTCATAACCTCTTCCAAAGTACCAGCATAATATCTAGGATCAACAACAACAATTTCTTGATAAAAAGGCACAAGGAAGGGAATAAAGCTGTTAGCAAAGGAATCCTTTACCAGTAGTAGTTTCCTATCTTCTGCCGCAGAGGTTTTGATATCAATCAGCGGAAAGTTTCCTCCAAGAAATAATGCGTATTGATCTTTTGTTTTTAATTTACTGGTATCATACAGTGACGTACGTTTGTTCTGTTCTTCCACATAATGAGCCACAACCGAGACCGAATTCTCTTTTGGCAGGTAAACGTAGATGGTTTCCTGTTCATCCTGGCAGAAGCCGCTAGTGCTTGATAATACACCATTAAAGTTCTCTGTAATTGGATAAATGTCATAGGCTTGAGTAAAATCTCCGTCAATTCCAAGACTTTTTGCTGCATTTATAAATGAATAATATGCGCCAAGGCTGGTCCAGTGATGATCAGTTTTATAGTAAATTTTCTCGGTTTTATGCTTCTGCAATGCGGATACGGCATCAATCCAGACAATGGCTGGTTCCATTTTATTTTTTATCAAGGAAAATTGTTCGGGCTGATTTATGATAGAAGCATGCGGCGGAAGCTGGCTGGTGAGAATTGCAGCCGAATCCGGAATCAGCAGCATATAGGTTCGGATATCGGAATGACGAAGGGCAAATGCATTAATGCTGTCGATCGTTTTCTGTAGAGCCTCTTTGTCTGCTGCGGTAATGTCCTCCATAAGCTGGCCGTCCTTTCCCAGAAATACGCCGTTTTCCTTGCGGCTTCCTCCAGCTTTCTTCCAGGCTAAGTATAATCTGCGCCAGAAATTACGTCCGGCAAATTGATCCGAGACATAATCCTCATACTGTTCCATATAAATACCATTTAAAAGGCTGTCAGCAGTAATCGTAGGCTTTTCTGCCAATGCACGGTTTTCTTCTTCAGAAATGCTTTGATCCTTCTTCAATATATTAATAATGGTTAACAATGAAAAGCAGACCAGAAATAAGATTCCTAATATACAATCTGCTTGACGGTGAAGCTTTCGGCTATTCTTTCTATTTCTCATGAAAGTATCTCCTTCTGGGACATATTTGACAGATGATTTATGTCAATCTTGCTTTAAAATCTAAAGTATAAAAATGGGTTAAATGTACCGCTGACCAGACTGGCTATGGAAATCAGAAAGAGCAGCAGATAAATGATATTTGCACAGTATTTCTGAAAAAAGGCATTTTTAACCTGCATAAGTATGCGAAACGGCAGCGGCACACAGGCAGCCAGTGCCGCAAAAAGTAGTAGCCAGTTAGAACAGAGCAGAAACAGTACAGCAGAATCGGACAGGCCCGCAGCACCGAGGCCGAACAGCATGCCAAGGTAAGCAAGAGCTTCTTTTAAGCTAGAGCTGAAGAAAAATACCCAGCCAATCACAATGATGAACAATGTATACAGATGCTGTATTGCCAGTGGAAGCTGTTTTAGGCGCTCTCCCCAGATATACTTTTCCATAATAAGCAAAACACCATAATAAAATCCCCAGAATAGAAAATTCCAGGCTGCACCATGCCAGAATCCGGTCAGAGACCACACTGCCATCAGATTAAAGATATGTCTTCCAGTATTTACGCGGTTTCCGCCAAGCGGTATGTAGACATATTCCCGGAACCATGTGCTAAGTGAGATATGCCAGCGGCGCCAGAAGTCAGTAATACTTTTGGCTGTATAAGGGTAATCAAAGTTTTTAGGAAACTGAAAACCAAACATTCTGCCCAGTCCCATTGCCATATCCGAGTAACCACTGAAATCAAAATAAATCTGCAGGGTATAGGCAGCTGCTCCCAGCCATGCTGTAAGGACAGAAAGTTTTCCCCCAGCTGCAAATCCTGAGTAAATGGAATCAAAAATCGCTCCTATGCCATTAGCCAGAATTACCTTTTTGCCAAGACCGATAATAAAGAAGCGGACTCCAGAACCGAACTTTGCGAGTGAAACCGTACGTTTATTCAGCTGAACCTCAATATCTATATAACGGACGATGGGACCGGCAATTAATTGCGGAAACATACTGATATATAAGGCGAAATGCAGAAGATGCTTCTGTGCTTTTACTTCCCCACGGTAGACATCAATTAGATAAGACACAGCCTGAAAGACATAAAAGGAAATGCCGATCGGCAGGCTTAGTTCTCTTTTGGGAATTCGAATAGGTAAAAATGCATCACACAGATCTACAAAAAATCCATAATATTTAAAGAAACCAAGAATCAAAAGATTTATGGCCACTGCAGAAATCAGGCTGCGTTTTGCCGCTTTTTTATTGCGTAATTTCAAGTAAATATCTTTTCCGCATATATAATTAAAAAGAATGACCAGGATCATTAGTACCACATAAACTGGTTCTCCCCATGCATAAAAAATTAGGCTGGCAGTTAACAGAACAGCATTTTTGCCGTTCTGCGGACAAATATAATAAAGTACCATAGTAAGCGGTAAAAAAGTAAATAAAAAAGTGATACTGGAAAATAACATAATCTTCTCCTCTGGTACATTAGAATAAGCTTTTGATAAATGCAGCTTTATAATCTTCTGCATGTTCAGAAACCGCCATAAATATGTAAGTTCCTTTTATGGTGAACTGTGCCTGTTTCAGCAGAGCAGTTTGTTCCGGGGCATAATTGCCGAAATCTTTTTTACGGTTTTCCAGTCGCTTAGAAATAGCACGTTCGATTTCATTAAGCTGTGTGGAATCCTTTACTTGTATTAGAAGAATTTCTTCGGCGGACATGCTGGTTTTGGCAGTATAGAGCAAGATACCAGCATAGTCTTCTGCATTTAATCCATAATACCGTTTTAAGCCCCGGGGCCCGTTATCAGATAGAGATTTTAGATTCAGTTCCCGGCAAAAGTCTGTTCTGGTATCTTCAAAACGTTTTGTAGTGCTGCCGGCATGGCGATACACCAGGAACATAAACAGCAGTATACACATAATAAGGATATATTTGCTTAATAAGATGGACATACGGCTTGTTTTTCTCATAATCCTGCCGCCTCCGCCATGCCATATAACCAAGATGGATAAAATGATTTTTTAAAATGATAGCCGTCTGAGGCATAGGAATCTGCTTGAGCAAGGCTGGTAAAATCCATATAAGTAAGGTTGTACTGCGTGCATAATTCCTGTACGATTTGATTACAGTTGCTAATCTCAGAATAATAACCGCATTCTGTAATAAAGTGATCTAATACCGGGAAAAGGGCATTTGCATAGATTCTGGCTCCTGGAAGAGCCTCTTTTAGCTTGAGAATAAAGGTCTCATATTTGCTTCGGAACTTATTCAAATCGCCTTTACAATGGCCGATATCATTAAACCCAACATATAAAAACACATTCTGAGGATTCAGATTCTGTGCGGTTGTTAATAATTCTTCCATTTCAATCAGACTAGCGCCTTTTTTGGCAATCACATTGGATGGGGATAAGAATCCATATAAAGAAATTCCTTCGGCAATCGAATCGCCCATGATCACGCTTGCAGCATAACACTCATTTAGATTCCGTTCCTGTGGGGCGGCGGAAGTTTGTTTTTCTGCCTGTGCTGTTAGATTATGTACGGCTTGAATTTCGGATTCGACTGCCATCACTTCTTTTGCTTCCATATTTTTTAAAATAGCTATGCCTTCTTCTAATTCAGGAGAGGCCTCTGGCTGAGTATGACTGCTTTTGTTCCAGAATCTATAGGTAATGAACAGACTGGCTGCTGCGATTAGAATAACAGAAGAACGTATAATCAGTCTTTTTTGTCTTTTTATATCTTGTTTATGGTATCTTTGGGAATTTCTATGTTCTTTCATTGTGCTCACCTTAGTTTGACAATTTTCTGTTGTAATCTATTGTAGGCACTGTTTTCTGTACAGTCAAGTCTCATTTTATATCCCATGCAGTGGAATTGGTAAAAATGCACAAAAATATTTTGTGGTAAGAAAGAAAAATTGTTTGGTTTTTTATGGCTATCAATTAAAAAAATGCTTGCAATTCCCCGAAATATCCTATATAATAGACGTTGCTGTGACATGATAGCGACGAAGCGTGAGGTTGCTGCTGCTGGGCAGGTTTTTCCGTGGAGCGAATGTCAAGTTAGGAAACTGGCGACAAGTCACTGTACAATACAGGCATTTTATCATATTTTATGAAGAACATGCCAAAGCGACGTGTGAAATATTTTAGGATACACACGGGAGAGTGTACAGTCACCGCTTGTCGTACTGCAAATAAGTGCGAAGGAGGCGACTTTTTTTATGGCAAGTCAAATAATGAGAATCACATTGAAAGCATATGATCATCAGATCATTGATGCATCTGCCAAGAAAATCATCGAAACTGTTAAGAAGAATGGATCTCAGGTGAGCGGACCAGTACCGCTTCCGACTAAGAAGGAAGTAGTTACAATTCTTAGAGCTGTACACAAGTACAAGGATTCAAGAGAGCAGTTCGAGCAGAGAACTCACAAAAGACTGATTGATATCATTGCACCGACACAGAAGACCGTTGATGCATTGTCCAGACTGGAAATGCCGGCTGGCGTTCACATTGATATCAAGATGAAACAGAAGTAATTTTAAGAAGAGACAATCCTGAAGGGTTTATATAGAAGCAACAGTAAATGGCAATGCGGATACATAAAGCACAGCCATAAGTTCCACTTATATTGACTGTTCTAGGATGAACATGGGAATCCATGTTCCGCTGTAGATTAAAACAGGAGGTATTATTAATGAAGAAAGCGATTTTAGCTACAAAGATCGGTATGACACAGATCTTTAATGAAGACGGAGTATTAACTCCGGTAACTGTACTTCAAGCTGGTCCATGTGTGGTAACACAGGTTAAGACAGTTGAGAACGACGGTTACAGCGCTGTACAGGTTGGTTTTGTTGATAAAAGAGAAAAATTAATCAACAAGCCATTAAAAGGTCATTTTGACAAAGCAGGAGTATCTTATAAGAGATATGTAAGAGAATTCAGATTAGACAATGCACAAGAGTATGCACTGGCTCAGGAAATCAAAGCGGATGTATTTGCAGCAGGAGATAAGGTGGATGCAACTGCTATTTCCAAAGGTAAAGGTTTCCAGGGTGCAATCAAACGGCACGGACAGTCCAGAGGACCTATGACACATGGTTCCAAATATCATCGCCATGCAGGTTCCAATGGTGCATGTTCCAGCCCCAGCAAGGTGTTCAAAGGCAAGAAAATGCCAGGACATATGGGACACAAGAGAGTTACCATTCAGAATTTAGAGGTTGTAAGGGTAGATGCAGATCAGAACCTTTTATTAGTAAAGGGTGCAGTACCGGGACCGAAGAAATGCCTGGTAACAATCAAAGAAACCGTTAAGGCAGTTGTTTAATGCTCTTATAAGAAAGGAGGAAAACACAGATGGCAAACGTATCTGTTTACAATATGGAAGGCAAAGAAGTCGGAACTATGGAACTGAATGATGCAGTCTTTGGTGTGGAAGTAAATGAGCACTTAGTGCATATGGCAGTTGTTCAGAATCTTGCCAACAAGCGTCAAGGAACGCAGAAAGCAAAGACACGTTCGGAAGTATCCGGCGGTGGAAGAAAACCATGGAGGCAGAAAGGAACCGGACATGCAAGACAGGGTTCAACCAGATCTCCGCAGTGGACAGGCGGCGGCGTTGTATTTGCCCCGACTCCAAGAGATTATTCTTTCAAGTTAAATAGAAAAGAAAAGAGAGCGGCTCTGCAGTCCGCTTTAACATCCAGAGTTCAGGACAACAAGTTCATCGTTGTAGATGAATTAAAGATGGATGAAATTAAGACTAAGAACTTCAAGGCAGTACTTGAGAACTTAAATGTAAATAAGGCTTTGGTTGTATTGGATGAGAATGATCAGAATGTAGTTATGTCTGCAAGAAATCTTCCGGCAGTACAGACCGCACTGACCAACACAATCAATGTATATGATATTATGAAATACAGCACAGTCATTGCAACAAAGGCAGCTGTAGAAAAGATTGAGGAGGTGTATGCATAATGGCTAATGTACAGTATTATGACGTAATCCTTAAACCAGTTATTACTGAGAAAAGTATGGCAGCTATGGCTGAAAAGAAATACACATTCTTCGTTCATCCGGAAGCTAACAAATCAATGATTAAAGATGCAGTTGAGAAAATGTTTGCAGGAACTAAAGTTTCCAAGGTAAATACCATGAATATCAACGGCAAGAAAAGAAGAAGAGGAAATGTTGTCGGCAGAACAGCCAAAACAAAAAAAGCAATCGTTCAGTTAACTGCAGACAGTGCAGAAATTGAAATTTTCGAAGGACTTTAAAAGGGATCGACGACAACCAATATAGAAAGGAGAATTTGTAATGGGAATTAAAACTTATAACCCATATACACCTTCCAGAAGACATATGACTGGCTCTGATTTCAGTGAAATCACCAAGAAGACTCCGGAGAAATCCTTAGTAGTGTCTCTAAAGAAAACAGCTGGTCGTAACAATCAGGGTAAAATAACAGTAAGACATCGTGGCGGCGGCGCTAAGAGAAAATATAGAATTATAGATTTTAAGAGAAAGAAAGACGGAGTTCCGGCTAAAGTAATTGGTATCGAATACGATCCGAACAGAACAGCCAACATTGCACTGATCTGCTATGCAGACGGTGAGAAAGCATATATTCTTGCACCAGAAGGATTAACAGATGGTATGACTGTTATGAACGGTGTTGGAGCAGAAGTAAGAGTGGGCAACTGCCTTCCATTGACAGAGATTCCGGTTGGTACCATGGTACACAACATTGAACTCCATCCTGGAAAGGGCGGACAGATGGTTCGTTCCGCAGGAAATGGTGCACAGTTAATGGCTAAGGAAGGTAAATATGCAACCCTCAGATTGCCTTCAGGTGAAATGAGAATGGTTCCGATTATCTGCCGCGCAACGGTCGGAGTTGTCGGAAATACAGATCATAACCTGATTAACGTAGGTAAGGCAGGACGTAAGCGTCACATGGGCTTCAGACCTACAGTTCGTGGTTCCGTTATGAACCCGAATGACCATCCGCACGGTGGTGGTGAAGGTAAGACTGGAATCGGACGTCCAGGTCCATGTACACCTTGGGGTAAACCTGCACTTGGTTTGAAGACAAGAAAGAAGAACAAACAGTCTAATAAGTTAATTGTAAGAAGAAGAGACGGTAAGGCAATCAAATAATAAAGGAGGTTAGAACCTATGGCTCGCTCACTGAAGAAAGGACCATTTGCTGACGCAAGTTTATTGAAGAAAGTAGATGCTATGAACGAATCAGGGAATAAGTCTGTGATCAAAACATGGTCACGTCGTTCTACGATTTTCCCATCATTCGTTGGCCATACATTTGCAGTTCATGATGGAAGAAAACATGTTCCGGTGTATGTAACGGAAGATATGGTTGGACATAAGCTTGGAGAGTTTGTTGCAACCAGAACTTACAGAGGACATGGTAAAGACGAGAAGAAATCAAAAGTTCGTTAATAAATAGAGAAACACCCTCGGGTGTCTAGGCTGCCCTAGAAAACAGGGCTTTAAAATATGAAACACCTTTGGGTGTGCAATATGTCCTGTGATACAGGACGTCAAATAATGAAACACTCTGCGAGTGTACCAAGCTGCCCTAAAAACAGGGCTTTAGAATATGAAAGGAGGTTCTAGTCGTGGCAAAAGGACATAGATCCCAAATTAAACGTGAAAGAAACGAAAGAACAAAAGAGACCAGACCAACAGCAAAATTATCTTATGCCAGAGTTTCTGTACAGAAAGCATGCTTCGTTTTAGACGCAATTAGAGGAAAAGACGTACAGACAGCGCTTGGTATTTTAGCTTATAATCCGAGATATGCATCAAGCTTGATTGAGAAGTTATTAAAATCTGCAATTGCAAATGCAGAGAATAATAACGGAATGAACCCGGAAAACCTCTATATTGAGGAATGTTATGCAAATAAAGGACCTACAATGAAGAGAATCAGACCAAGGGCACAGGGCAGGGCTTATAGAATCGAGAAGAGAACAAGTCACATTACAATCGTGCTGAATGAGAAATAAGGAGGTAAAACATGGGACAGAAAGTGAATCCTCATGGCTTGAGAGTCGGTATTATTAAGGATTGGGACTCTAAGTGGTATGCAGAAGAAGAATTTGCAGACTACTTGGTTGAAGATTATAATATCAGAAAATTTTTGAAGAATAAATTATACAGCGCAGGCATTTCCAAAATAGAGATTGAGAGAACTGCTGATAAAGTAAAAGTTATCATTTACACAGCAAAGCCAGGTATTGTAATCGGTAAAGGCGGAGCTGAGATTGATAAGGTGAAAGCAGAAGTTCAGAAGTTTACTTCCAAGAAATTAATTGTAGATATTAAAGAAGTAAAGAGACCGGATAAGGATGCACAGTTAGTTGCAGAGAATATTGCACTGCAATTAGAGAACCGTATTTCTTTCAGAAGAGCGATGAAGTCCTCTATGTCCAGAACAATGAAAGCTGGTGCAAAAGGAATTAAGACAGCTGTAGCTGGTCGTCTGGGTGGTGCGGATATGGCCCGTACAGAGTTCTACAGCGAGGGAACGATTCCGCTTCAGACATTAAGAGCAGATATCGATTACGGCTTTGCTGAAGCAGATACAACTTATGGAAAATTAGGTGTAAAAGTTTGGATTTACAAGGGCGAAGTTCTTCCAACGAAAGAAAATAAGGAAGGGAGCGATAAATAATGTTAATGCCGAAGAGAGTAAAACATCGTAAGCAGTTCCGTGGCTCCATGAAGGGAAAAGCTTTAAGAGGCAATAAGATTTCCAATGGTGAATATGGTATTGTGGCATTAGAGCCATGCTGGATTCGTTCCAACCAGATAGAGGCAGCCCGTATTGCGATGACACGTTATATTAAGCGTGGTGGTAAAGTTTGGATTAAAATCTTTCCAGATAAACCAGTGACAGCTAAGCCAGCTGAAACCCGTATGGGTTCCGGTAAAGGAGCTTTGGAGTACTGGGTAGCAGTTGTGAAACCAGGTCGTGTTATGTTTGAGATTTCCGGAGTACCGGAAGAAGTAGCTAAAGAAGCTTTACGTCTTGCAACACACAAGTTGCCATGTAAATGTAAAGTGGTTTCTCGTGCAGATTTAGAAGGCGGTGATAACAGTGAAAATTAATAAGTATGTAGAAGATTTAAGAGGACAATCAGCTACAGATTTACAGGAACAATTAGTAGCTGCTAAGAAAGAGCTTTTCAATTTAAGGTTCCAGAATGCAACAAACCAGCTGGACAATACAAGCAGAATTAAAGAAGTAAGAAAGAATATAGCGAGGATTCAGACTATTATTGCTGAGAAGCAGAAGGTCGCTGAATAATCCGCACTGGGAATAAACCGTAGAAAGGAGCTACTGTTGTGGAAAGAAATTTAAGAAAAACACGTACAGGTAAAGTAGTCAGCAATAAAATGCAGAAAACTATTGTAGTAGCTGTTGAAGATCATGTAAAGCATCCTCTTTACAAGAAGATTGTGAAGAGAACCTACAAGTTAAAGGCACATGACGAAAACAACGAATGCAATATCGGCGATACAGTAAAGGTAATGGAGACAAGACCGCTGTCTAAGGACAAGAGATGGAGACTTGTAGAGATTATCGAAAGAGTAAAATAAGATTAGCCGTAAGATCGGGCAGGATTATTAAAGGAGGTTATCCGCATGATACAGCAGGAAACTAGACTGAAAGTTGCAGATAACACTGGTGCAAAAGAATTGCTTTGCATCCGCGTTATGGGCGGTTCAACTAGAAGATATGCGAATATAGGAGATGTGATTGTTGCTACGGTTAAAGATGCAACGCCAGGCGGTGTTGTAAAAAAAGGTGATGTGGTAAAAGCCGTAGTTGTACGTACCGTAAAGGGTGCGCGCCGTAAAGATGGATCTTATATCAGATTTGATGAGAATGCAGCAGTCATTATTAAAGATGACAAGAATCCAAGAGGAACACGTATTTTTGGACCGGTAGCCAGAGAATTAAGAGAGAAACAGTTTATGAAAATTGTTTCTTTAGCACCGGAAGTATTATAGGAGGTGTCAAAAGATGGCAACAAAGCTTAAAAAAGGTGATACCGTTCGTGTAATTACAGGTAAGGATAAAGATAAAGAGGGAAAGATTCTTTCCATCGACAGAAAGAAAAATAAGGTAATTGTAGAGGGAATCGCAATGGTTTCCAAGCATACCAAGGCTAATGCAGCAAATCAGGCTGGCGGAATTATCCAGAAAGAAGCTCCTATTGATGCTTCTAATGTTATGTACGTACACAAAGGCAAAGTTACAAGGCTTGGTTACAAGATGGAAGGTAACTCTAAAGTACGTTATGCCAAGACAACTGGCGATGTAATTGACTAATTACAGGAAGGAGGTCCCAAAGTTGAGTAGACTTAAAGAAGTATATAGCACAGAAATCAAAGATGCTATGATTAAGAAATTTGGTTATAAAAACGTTATGCAGGTTCCCAAGCTTGAGAAGATTGTCATTAATATGGGTGTTGGAGAAGCGAAGGAAAATGCTAAAATATTAGATTCAGCTGTCAGAGATCTTGAGATTATTGCAGGACAGAAGGCTGTTGTTACAAGAGCCAAGAATTCTGTAGCGAACTTCAAAATCAGAGAGGGAATGGCTATTGGATGTAAAGTAACATTGCGAGGCGAGAAGATGTATGAGTTCCTGGATCGTTTAGTGAACCTGGCACTTCCACGTGTACGTGACTTCCGCGGTGTGAATCCAAATGCATTTGATGGAAGAGGTAATTATGCTCTTGGTATTAAAGAGCAGCTGATTTTCCCTGAAATCGAATATGATAAGGTTGATAAAGTAAGGGGTATGGATGTGATCATTGTTACAACCGCCCACACAGACGAAGAAGCTCGTGAATTATTGACATTATTTAATATGCCGTTTACAAAATAGATAGGAGGGTAATTTCATGGCTAAGACAGCAATGAAAGTAAAGCAGCAGCGCAAGCAGAAATTCTCCACCAGAGAATACAGCCGTTGCAGAATCTGTGGTCGTCCACATGCTTATTTAAGAAAATACGGAATTTGCAGAATTTGTTTCCGTGAGTTGGCATACAAAGGACAGATACCAGGTGTGAAAAAGGCAAGCTGGTAATAGAAGGAAGGAGGCAAATTAAAATGACTATGAGTGATCCAATCGCAGATATGCTTACAAGAATCCGTAATGCAAATACTGCTAAACATGATACAGTAGATGTACCTGCTTCAAAGATGAAAATTGCAATTGCTGACATCCTTTCAGAAGAGGGCTACATTAAGAGATACGATATTGTTGATGATGGAAATTTCAAGACCATCCGCATTACATTAAAATATGGCGCTGATAAGAATGAAAAAATTATCACAGGCCTTAAGAGAATTTCCAAACCAGGACTTCGTGTATACGCTGGCAAAGATGAACTGCCGAAGGTACTTGGCGGTCTGGGAACAGCAATCATCTCTACCAATCAGGGCATTATTACAGATAAGAAAGCAAGACAGCTGAATGTCGGCGGAGAAGTATTAGCATTTGTATGGTGACCTGAACACAGTTTGAAAGCTAGTGTGAAGGTCGTTCTTGGAACGCAGTGACAAGAACTTCCATATAAAGGCAGGATGACAAAATAAAATCAACTGAAAACAGAAGAGCCGCAAAGACTCTTCCGATAATTTAAGGAGGTAAAGGCATGTCACGTATAGGAAGAATGCCAATCGCAGTTCCAGCAGGAGTAACTGTGGATATTGCGGAAAATAACAAAGTGACTGTAAAAGGTCCAAAGGGAACACTTGAGAAAGTATTACCGCAGGAAATGGAAATTAAATTAGACGGAGATCAGGTTGTTGTGTCCAGACCAAATGATCTAAAAAAGATGAAGTCTTTACATGGTCTGACAAGAACACTGGTTTCTAATATGGTGATCGGTGTTACAGAAGGATACACAAAGGAACTGGAAGTAAATGGAGTAGGTTACAAGGCTGCAAAGTCCGGTAAGAAATTAACCTTATCCCTGGGTTATTCTCATCCTGTGGAAATGTTAGATCCAGAAGGGCTGGAAGCAGTCGTTGAAGGAAACAAGATTATTGTTAAGGGTATAGATAAAGAAAAAGTTGGCCAATACGCAGCTGAAATCAGAGAGAAGAGAAGACCAGAGCCATATAAGGGCAAGGGTATTAAGTATGCTGATGAAGTAATCAGACGTAAAGTCGGTAAGACTGGTAAGAAATAATTAAGGAGAGTGTGAACATGATTAAGAAGAAATCCAGAACAGACGTTCGAATGAAAAAGCATAGAAGACAGCGTAATCGTTACAGCGGCACTGCTGAGAGACCACGTTTAGCTGTTTTCAGAAGCAATAATCATATGTATGCTCAGATTATTGATGATACAGTCGGCAAAACTTTAGTTTCTGCTTCTACACTGCAGAAGGATGTAAAAGCAGAGTTAGAGAAGACCAATAACGTTGATGCAGCGGCATATGTAGGAACAGTGATCGGTAAAAGAGCACTGGAAAAAGGTATTACAACTGTAGTCTTTGACAGAGGCGGCTTCATATACCAGGGTAAAGTTCAGGCATTAGCAGATGCAGCAAGAGAAGCTGGACTGCAATTCTAATAAGGAGGATAAGACATGAAAAGAACAATCATTGATACAAGTGATTTGGAATTAACAGAAAAAGTAGTATCAATTAAGCGTGTAACTAAGGTTGTTAAAGGTGGTCGTAACTTCAGATTTACTGCTTTGGTAGTTGTTGGAGACGGCAATGGACATGTAGGCGCAGGCTTAGGTAAAGCTACTGAAATCCCTGAAGCAATCCGTAAAGGAAAAGAGGATGCAACTAAGAAATTAATCAAGGTTGCACTGGATGAGAATAACAGTATTCCTCATGATATAACTGGTAAGCATACAGGAGCGTCTGTATTGCTTAAGAGAGCTCCCGAAGGTACTGGCGTTATTGCCGGAGGACCTGCACGTAATGTGTGCGAGCTGGCCGGCATCAGGAACATCCGTACAAAATCTTTGGGATCTAACAACAAGCAGAATGTAGTATTAGCGACAATAGAAGGCTTGAAGATGTTAAAAACTCCTGAAGAGGTTGCTAAGCTTCGCGGAAAATCCGTTGAAGAAATTTTAGGCTAAGGAGGCGTCTATCATGGCAGGAAAGTTAAAAATCACATTAGTAAAATCCACCATTGGTGCAATCCCGAAGCATAAAAGAACAGTAGAAGCTTTAGGATTGAAGAAATTATATAGAACAGTGGAATTACCAGATAATGCTGCAACCCGCGGAATGGTTCAGCAGGTAAGACATCTGGTAAAAGTAGAAGAAATCTAAGAAAGGGATAAGGAGGTGCCAGAATGGAATTATCAAATTTAAGACCTGCGAAAGGTTCCAAGACAAGTGATAATTTTAGAAGAGGCCGGGGCCATGGTTCAGGCAATGGCAAGACAGCCGGTAAGGGTCATAAAGGTCAGAAGGCTCGTTCAGGCGGCGGTGTAAGAATTGGCTTTGAAGGCGGTCAGATGCCATTATACAGAAGAATCCCTAAAAGAGGATTCACTAATAGAAATTCAAAGATCATCGTAACGGTAAGCCTTGATCAGCTGAACCAGTTTGATGATGGCGCAGTTGTTACAGTAGATACATTAATCGAGAATGGTATGGTCAATACTAAGAAGATTAGAAATGGTTACAGAAGAGCCTATGACGGAGTAAAGATTCTCGGAACAGGCGAGTTAACTAAGAAACTTACAGTACAGGCCAATGCATTCAGTGCAAGTGCAAAAGAAAAAATTGAGGCAGTTGGTGGAAAAGCAGAGGTGATCTAATGTTTAAAACACTCCGCAATGCATTTAAAGTTGAAGATGTTAGAAGAAAGTTATTTTATACCTTTATGATGCTGATTGTTATCCGAATTGGATCACAGGTGCCTGTACCAGGAGCCAACATGGATAACTTTAAAAACTTTCTGTCTAGTATGCAGAATAATGCCGGGGATGCATGGGCTTTATTTAATGCCATGACTGGAGGTTCTTTTGAGAATCTTTCCATATTTGCGTTAAGTATTTCTCCTTATATTACATCTTCCATTATTATGCAGCTGTTAACCATTGCGATTCCTAAGCTGGAGGAACTACAGAAGGACGGAGAAGAAGGCAGAAAGAAAATTGCTGAGATCACCCGTTATGTAACGGTTGCTTTGGCATTGATTCAGTCAATCGCTATGGCAATTGGATTCCAGAACAATTTATATATTGAGGAAGGATTCTTCAGCATAGTACAGGTAGTGGTTGCATTTACTGCAGGAAGTGCGGTATTAATGTGGATCGGTGAGCAGATTACGGAGAAGGGAATTGGAAATGGTATTTCCATCGTTCTGGTAATTAACATTATATCAAGAATACCATCTGATATGGCAACATTGTATAGCCAGTTTGTAAGCGGTAAGAAACTTGCAATGGCAGGTTTGGCAGCGTTGATTATTCTGGCAGTCATATTGATAACAGTGGTACTGGTTGTGATTCTGCAGGATGCAGAGAGAAGAATTCCGGTACAATATTCCAAGAAGGTTCAGGGAAGAAAAATGGTGGGAGGACAATCCAGCCATATTCCTTTAAAGATCAATACGGCGGGTGTAATTCCGGTTATTTTCGCATCATCCCTGATGTCGTTTCCAGTCGTAATTGCAAACCTGATTGGCAAGAATCCTCAGAGCGGGTTCTGGATGCATGTATTCAAAGGTCTGCAGTCTTCCAACTGGTGTAATCCAGATAACTGGATTTATTCCATCGGACTTTTGGTATATATACTGTTATGTGTATTCTTTGCATATTTCTACACATCCATTACCTTTAATCCATTAGAGGTAGCAGATAATATGAAGAAGCAGGGCGGTTTTATTCCTGGTATCCGACCGGGTAAGCCAACTTCTGATTATCTAACAAAGATATTAAATTACGTAATCTTTATCGGTGTTGTTGGACTGATCATCATCTGCGTGATTCCGATTATATTCAGCGGTGTATTTAATGCCCGCGTTTCATTTGGCGGAACCTCACTGATTATTATTGTCAGTGTATCGTTAGAGACGATGAAACAGTTAGAGTCACAGCTGGTAGTACGTAATTATAAGGGATTTTTGAAGAAATAACTTCAAATACACAGACGCATGCAGGATTTGGTACATGTTACCAGAATTCTGGTGCGTTTTGTAGTATTTGAAATAATTGATAAGGTATAATGGAGGATTTATCATGAAAATTATCATGTTGGGGGCCCCAGGTGCAGGAAAGGGGACACAGGCAGCAAAGCTGGCAGAAAAGTATCAGATTCCTCATATTTCCACAGGGGATATTTTCCGGGCAAATATAAAACAGCAGACAGAGCTGGGAAAAAAGGCAAAGTCCTATATGGATCAGGGCCTGCTTGTTCCAGATGAATTAGTTGTTGATCTGGTGGTTGACAGATTGAGAGCAGAAGATTGTAAAAACGGTTATATACTGGATGGATTTCCCAGAACCATTCCTCAGGCACAGAGTCTGGATCGGGCATTAGATGAGGACGGTACTAAGATTGACTACGCAATTGATATAGAAGTGCCAGATGAGAATATTGTCAACAGAATGTCCGGGAGGCGCACCTGTCCGGATTGCGGCGCGACTTATCATATGGTACATATGCCGACAAAAGTAGAAGGCATATGTGATGTATGCGGTAAAGAAATTGTTCTGCGTGACGATGATCAACCAGAGACTGTTCAGAAGCGTCTCGATGTATATCATGAGCAGACTAGTCCACTCATAGAATATTATCAGGCTAAGAAAGTGCTGAAAGAAATTGACGGAACAAAGGAAATCGAAGAAATTTTCCAGAGCCTGGTAGAAATGATGCAATAGCAGCGGAAAGCAGGAGAGTAGGAAATGGCAGTAACAGTGAAATCCGCAAGGGAAATAGAGTTAATGAAAAAGGCCGGTAAAATTCTGGCAAAGACCCATGAATTACTGGCGGCAGAGATTAAGCCAGGAATATCCACTTATGAGATTAATAAAAAGGGTGAAGAAATTATAAGGAGCTTTGATTGTATTCCTTCCTTTTTAAATTATAATGGCTATCCGGCTTCTATATGTATCTCTGTAAATGATGAGGTTGTACATGGGATACCAAGCAAACAGCGTATTGTCCAGGAAGGCGATATTGTCAGCTTGGATGCAGGAGTCATCTATAAAGGGTATCATTCCGATGCAGCCAGAACCGTAGCAGTAGGGGAAATCAGCAAAGAAGCTAAAAAACTGATGGATGTTACAAAACAGTGTTTTTTTGAAGGAATTAAATTTGCCAAAGAAGGGCATCGTCTATATGAAATTTCAGCTGCAATCAATAATTATGCGGATCGTTTTGGATATGGCGTAGTCCGAGATCTGGTAGGACATGGTATCGGGGCCAATCTTCATGAAGACCCGCAGATTCCCAATTTCCGGCAAAGAGGAAGAGGAATGCGGCTGCAGGCAGGTATGACGCTGGCAATTGAACCGATGATCAATCTGGGCCGCAGCGACGTTGTGTGGCTGGATGATGACTGGACTGTTGTTACCGATGATGGTTCATTATCTGCCCATTATGAAAACACGGTACTGGTTACAAAAGGCGAACCGGAAATTTTAAGTCTGTAAGGGGCGTATTATGAATAGAAATCATATCGGAATGTTAGCAGAATCAAGAGCGGGACATGATAAGGGGCAGATTTATGTCATAATAAAAGAGGATGAAGAATATGTATATCTGTCAGACGGCAGATTACGGCCGCTGGATAAGTTAAAGAAAAAGAACAGAAAACATATTCAGCTGATCTATAAACCCATACAGGAAATGATAGAAAACTTACAAAATGACAAAGAGTTGAGGAATGAAGAAATAAAACGAGCAATCAGACTGTTCCAGAAGGAGCGGCTGGAAGAACAGAGTGGCATAGGAGGGAAACGCAATGTCAAAAGCTGATGTTATTGAAATTGAAGGAACTGTAGTAGAGAAACTTCCAAATGCGATGTTTCAGGTTGAATTGGAGAATGGGCATACGGTGCTGGCTCACATCAGCGGCAAATTAAGAATGAATTATATTCGTATCCTGCCGGGTGATAAAGTAACAATTGAAATGTCACCATACGATTTATCAAAAGGCCGTATCGTCTGGAGAGATAAGTAGCAAATAATACACTACAACAGCTAAAAAGTGAAAAAAACATGTAAATTTCGTATTGCAATATGGAAATTTATGTGATATACTATTAAACGAACTTTTTGCGAAGGAAGGAGGATTTACCGTGAAGGTTAGATCGTCAGTTAAACCGATTTGCGAAAAATGCAAAATCATTAAAAGAAAGGGAAGCATCAGAGTAATCTGTGAAAACCCGAAGCACAAACAAAGACAAGGCTAGGCTGGAGTAAGCCAGACTTGTCACTATCCGCAACCGTCAAAAGCAGGATAGTAAAAATGATGCGGCTGCAGTGTGAACACCTGGATACGTTGTTCATACTGATACTATATTGTTCGCCGTTGATTAGACGGAGGACGAATCAAAACTGCTTTTTATTACCGAGGAAAGCAGTATTTTCACTTTGTCCGCACAATTGCAGTGCAGGGACAAGAAATAGGAAATAAGGACGTACACACATTTCAGACGCCAGAATCCGGCGGGCTGTACGGAGTAGTTTCTTCTATATATTAGTAATGAATAAAATCAATCGTAGAAAAGAAAATGAAGAATAACAATGGAGGTGCAATGTATACATGGCTCGTATCGCTGGTGTAGACTTACCAAGAGAAAAACGTGTGGAAATTGGATTAACTTATATCTACGGAATTGGCAGAGCAAGCTCTAACCGTATTCTTGCAGAAGCAAAGGTCAATCCGGATACCCGTGTCAGAGATCTGACAGACGAAGAAGTTAAGAGAATCAGTAGTGTAATTGATGAGACCCAGATGGTGGAAGGTGATTTAAGAAGAGAAATCGCCATGAATATTAAGAGACTGCAGGAAATTGGATGCTACAGAGGAATTCGTCATAGAAAAGGTCTTCCAGTTCGTGGACAGAAGACTAAGACCAATGCAAGAACACGTAAAGGTCCGAAGAGAACAGTTGCAAATAAGAAGAAATAATTATAGAAAGTAGGTTAGTTTAAGATGGCTAAAAAAGTTACTAAAAAAGTGACAAAAAAGCGTGTAAGAAAAAACGTTGAACGCGGACAGGCACATATTCAGTCTTCCTTTAATAATACAATTGTTACATTAACCGATATGGAAGGAAATGCTCTTTCATGGGCAAGTGCCGGTGGTCTGGGATTTAGAGGTTCAAAGAAATCTACTCCTTATGCTGCTCAGATGGCAGCAGAAACTGCGACAAAAGCAGCTCTGCCGTATGGTTTAAAGACAGTGGAAGTTATGGTTAAGGGTCCAGGTTCAGGAAGAGAAGCAGCGATTCGTGCGCTTCAGGCTTGTGGACTGGAAGTGACAAGCATCAGAGACGTTACTCCGGTGCCGCATAACGGATGTCGTCCGCCAAAACGCAGAAGAGTCTAATTTATAGGAGGTGTAAGGAAAGATGGCAGTTAATAGAGTTCCTGTTTTAAAAAGATGCAGATCTTTAGATTTAGATCCTGTATATTTAGGTATAGATAAAAAGTCCAAGAGACAGTTAAAGAGAGCCAATAAGAAGATGAGCGAGTATGGTCTGCAGTTAAGAGAGAAACAGAAAGCAAAATTCATCTATGGCGTATTAGAGAAGCCTTTTAGAAATTATTATAAAAAAGCAGAGAAGATGAAAGGTATGACCGGTGAGAACCTGATGGTTCTGTTAGAGACAAGACTGGATAATATCATTTTCAGATTAGGCTTTGCAAGAACAAGAAAAGAAGCAAGACAGATCGTAGATCACAAGCATGTACTGGTAAATGGCAAGCAGGTGAATATCCCGTCTTATCTGGTAAAAGCCGGCGACACCATCGAAATCAAAGAAAGTAAGAAGTCTTCCCAGAGATATAAAGATATTCTTGGATCAACAGGTGGAAAAATAGTACCAGAATGGTTAGAGGCAGATGCAGAGAACTTAAAGGGTTCTGTAAAAGAGCTTCCTTCCAGAGAGGTCATTGATGTTCCAGTTGATGAGATGCTTATCGTCGAGTTATATTCCAAGTAATTTGTAATATATACCTTGTTTTTATCGTGCGAAGCACATGCATTATGGGATGCCCTGCGGGTATACCTTCAATAGCATGATAACCCGAGAAGGAGGGGCTTTATATTGTTCGATTTTGAAAAACCAAATATTAGTATTGAAGAGATATCTGAAGATAAGAAATATGGAAGATTTGTTGTAGAGCCATTAGAGCGTGGCTACGGAATCACACTGGGTAATTCATTAAGAAGAATCATGCTTTCTTCGTTACCAGGTGCGGCAGTCAGCCAGGTGAAAATAGAAGGGGTTTTGCACGAATTCAGTTCCATACCAGGCATTAAGGAAGATGTAACAGAAATCATTATGAACATCAAAAGTCTGGCTATTAAGAACAATAGTGAATCAAATGACCCGAAGGTTGCCTATATTGAATTTGAGGGTGAAGGTATTGTAACAGCGGCAGATATTCATGTAGATCCCGATATTGAAATTCTCAATAAGGATCTTGTGATTGCACATTTAAATGGCGGTGCGGACTGCAGATTGTATATGGAACTTACAATCACCAAAGGAAGGGGATATGTAAGTGCCGATAAGAATAAAAGAGAAGACCTGCCAATTGGTGTGATCGCTGTAGACTCCATCTATACTCCGGTGGAGAGGGTTAACCTGACAGTTGACAATACTCGTGTCGGTCAGATTACAGATTATGATAAGCTTACATTAGATATATATACCAACGGAACGTTAGCACCTGATGATGCGGTAAGCCTAGCAGCAAAAGTCTTAAGTGAACATCTTTGTTTATTTGTTGATTTATCTGAAGCAGGCAACAAAGCAGAAGTCATGATAACGAAGGAATACAACGAGAAAGAAAAAGTTATGGAGATGAATATCGACGAACTGGAGCTTTCCGTACGTTCCTACAACTGCCTGAAGAGAGCAGGCATCAATACGGTTGAGGAATTGACCAATAAGACCTCAGATGATATGATGAAAGTTCGGAATCTGGGACGTAAATCATTAGAAGAGGTATTAGCAAAATTAAAAGATCTCGGTCTGCAGTTAAGACCAAGTGATGATTAAAATTTATGGAGTAAAAGCAGTCAGGTAGTAAGACCGAAGATGCATAGTTGACTGTTCCACAAATGGAGGAATTATAAAATGGCTAAATATAGAAAACTTGGCAGAACATCCAGTCAGAGAAAGGCGTTACTTAGAAATCAGGTGACAAACCTTTTGTATCATGGCAAGATTGTTACAACAGAAGCAAGGGCAAAAGAAATTCGTAAATTTGCAGAAAAATTGATTGCCTTAGCTGTAAAAGAAAAAGATAATTTTGAAGAAGTAACTGTTACAGCGAAGGTTCCGAGGAAAGATGCAGACGGAAAAAGAGTGAAAGAAGTTGTAGACGGTAAGAAAGTGACCGTATATGATGAAGTAGAGAAAACCATTAAGAAGGATCAGCCTTCCCGTCTTCATGCTAGACGCCAGATGTTGAAGATTCTCTATCCGATCACTGAAGTTCCGAAGGAAGCTGCAGGCAAAAAGCGGAATACGAAGAAAGTAGACCTTCCGGCAAAATTATTTGATGATATTGCACCTAAGTATACAGACCGTAACGGTGGTTATACAAGAATTATTAAGATCGGCCAGCGTAAAGGCGATGGTGCAATGGAAGTTTTAATTGAACTAGTATAATAGAGGCTTTTCAATTTAACATTTTAAAAGTAAAATCCCTATGCATAAATCATGCATAGGGATTTTTTGTTTAAAAAAATAAATAATTAATGAACCAATGTTAGATATCACACACTATATATTAAGAAGGGAGTTGGTATTTTGGATAAGAAAAAAAGGGCAAATGTATTCAAAACGATTGTGTCGTCCCTGCGCCTTACTGCGCAGTCTGGCGGCGGTGGATATCTGGCATTTACTTCTGTCTGGATGTTGATTACTGCATTTACTTCATTAACGGCCGTATTTCAAAAATATTTTGTAAATGCAGCGGCAGATCTGCTGGGCGGAGTTTCGACAGCTTTTCGGACGGCGTTGTTCTGGCTTGGTATCTGGGCGGGTGTGGAATTGCTGTCGGCGGTGATGAATATTTTTACACAAAGGGCACAGGTAAAGCTCTGGAATCAGGTGGAATATTATGTACAGTATGGAATTATGAAAAAAATTTCCCGAATCCGCTTGTCATATTTTGACAATGTAGAAACCCATAGAATTCTGGAATTTGTTAAGGCCAGAATGCATCAGCGCCTGTCGGGTGTGATAGATGCGGTGTTCGGCGTGCTGCTTGCAGGAGCGCAGTTTGTAACCGTGGGCGTGATTATCGCGGGGGAAAATCCCTGGGCGGCGCTGATGATTATAGCGGCTTCCATTCCTGCAGTTTATATCAGTTATCGCCAGACAGAGGAGAATTACTGGAATGAACAGAACAATTCTCATGAGTCAAGGTTTCAGGCATATGTCGGCTGGCTTTTGACCCGCAGGAAATTCTTAAAAGAAATGCAATTTTACAATTTATTTGATTATATTTTCAAGCGATATGATGAATCTACAGAGATCCTGAATAAAACAAGAATTAAGAGCACGAAGAAATATATGGGGCTGAATGTGTTAGGAAGTCTGATTAATTATATTGCCATAGGAATCGCTCTGGTTCTGATTGTATTGGACATCTACAGCGGCAAAAGGGGAATCGGTTCCTTTGTGTTAATTTACAGTTCCGCCCGCAACCTCCAGAGTGCAGTGGAAAAGATCTTTTCGAGTTTGCTCGTGATTGGCAGTGAGGGCCGTTATATCGAAGAGTATTATACAGTTATGGAGTATGAAGAGGAAAAATACGAGGTAAATCCGCAGCAGAATCAGGCGGAGAAAATAACCATTACCTTTCAAAATGTTTCCTTTACCTACCCGCAGACCGATCGTCTGGTGCTGAAGAATCTGAATCTGGAAATCAAACAGGGTGAAAAGATTGCAATTATCGGAGAAAATGGCTCCGGAAAAAGTACTTTTATTGCCTTGTTAACTGGATTATATCAGCCGACCGAAGGACAGATTCTAGTCAATGGAATTGACATTTCAGAAAATCTGGGAATTCTGCGGGATAATTTGTCCTGTACTTATCAAAATTTTGTTCATTATGAGTTAACTATAAAAGAAAATATTCTTCTGGGAGATCTCGGATGTCCGCATACAGATGAAGATGTGGCATGTGCAGCAAAAAAGGCGGGCATATACGAAGAAATTATGGCCATGCCGGACGGCTTTGACACACCGCTTGGCAATTATGCAAAAAACGGCAGAGATTTATCCGGGGGACAATGGCAGAAGCTGGCCATGGCTAAGAATCTGTTGAAGGATTCGGCTAAAATTATGATTCTGGACGAGCCGACTGCAGCGTTAGACCCAGTAGCAGAATCAGATCTTTATCGTGAATTCGGGAAGCTGACCAGTGATAAGACGGTACTGCTTATATCTCATCGGCTGGGGGCAACCCGTCTGGCGGATCGAATCCTGGTATTTCATGAGGGAGCGATTGTAGAGGATGGGAGCCACGAAGAACTGATGAAAAAGAACGGCTTGTATACATCCACATATCATGCACAGTCCCAGTGGTATACGAATTAGAAGTGATTGCTAAAGTTTGATTGAAGTGGATGCAGGAGGTTTATCATGAAGAAAGAGAAAAAGAAAAAAGATAATATCAAACATACATGGCAGGGATTTTGTTGGGGAATGAAACAGGCATGGGAGATAGATAAAGCGCGGATGATACTTTGTATGCTGTTGTATTTTACAGGTGCGCTGCTGCCGACATTCTTTCTGGCGCTGACGAAACAAATTGTGGATCAGATTCAGCAAAATGTGGAAGCCGGAGAAAAGCAGGAGTATGTGATTCTGCTTGTAGTGGTACTGGCAGTGGTCATGTTTGTCAAAGCCGTCTATCAGGTGATACCTGTATTGATGAATTTAATGGCCAATATTACATATTCTGTTGCCATAGTGAAAAAGATGGGAAATAAGGTAAAAGATATTCCGCTGCGTTGTTTTGACGATAAGGAGACGGCGGATGATATGGAGGCGGTGAAGTCAGAGACAGGGAGGTTGGGATGGTTCTTAAGTGATGTCGGCACAACCGCGTTGATTCTGATTTCTCTTGTTGGTGTACTGATACTGGCAGCCGGAACGTCCTATGTGCTGTTGCTCACGGCTCTGGTGTTTCTGGTGGCAGGGCTTCTTTCCAGTGGAAAGAATGTACAGGAAGCGATTGGGTTCTGGGAAGAGGAGCGGGGAACATGGCGCAGGTGCGACAATCTATTTGAACTGGTGTTCAATACAGAGGCAGCGAAAGAATTCCGGGTTCAGGGTTTGTTTGGGATGCTTAGTAAGAAATGGAGTGAAATCTACCATCCGCTTCGAAAGAAATGGCGTAAATCGAACAATAAGATTCAGCTTGGGTATCAGTTTTATCATCTGTTTATGACATTTGTAAAATTCGGCGTGCTGTTAATCGGATTGCTGCTGGTACGGAAAGGGGAACTGCAGCTTGGAGGCTTGACACTGTTTATATCGGTGTTCGACCAGATTGTCGGCAGCTGTTCACAAGTTGGAGGATACGCGGCAAGTCTGATGGAGAGCTGCCGGAAGCTGTATTTTATGAAGCATTTCTTTGGCACGGATTATACAAAGGTCATTCCCAGTGCAGAGGAGGATCCACGTATTAGTCCCACACCGGTAACATCCGGTGATAAGCCGATTGTATTTGAGCTAAAGGATGTCAGTTTTCATTATAATGATGATAAAAATGCCATTGAGCATCTGACTCTTCAAATTCGAAAAGGACAAAATGTTGCATTAGTCGGAGCTAACGGAGCTGGGAAAAGTACACTGGTCAAGCTTTTGCTGGGAATTTATGCACCGACCGAAGGACAGATGTTTTTTGAGGGGAAACGTTATTCCCAGTGGAGCCGTGAGGAGTTAGTAGAAAAAATGGGCGTTACCTTTCAGGACTATGTACGATTTGAATTAATGATTCGGGAAAATATTGCTTTTGGAGACATTTCTAAGGTAAATGAGGATCAGGAGCTGATGGAAGCAGCTCAAAAGGGTGGAGCGGATAAGCTGGTAAGACGATTTGACGATGGGTTGGATCATTATATGGGACGCTGGTATCAGCAGAAGAGCAGTATGTTCTCTGGCGGAGAGTGGCAGCGGCTGGCTGTATCCCGTGCTCATCTGAGCAATCGGGAGATCTTAGTCCTAGATGAACCGGCTGCTGCACTTGATCCGATTGCGGAGATGGAGCAGTTTAATCATATAAAAGATACCATTATGGATCGAACATCGGTTCTGATATCACACCGAATCGGATTTGCCAGGTTGGCAGATCTGATTGTGGTCTTGGATAATGGCAGGATGGTAGAACAGGGAAGCCATGAAGAGCTGATGGATAAAGGCGGCGTATATTATCGGATGTTTAGTGAGCAGGCAGGGTGGTATCAGCAGGGATAGGAGTACGCGGTTGAACAGCAGGCAAAAAGGGTTGTAATCAGTTTAAAAATACAATATAATATGGATACAGGAAGCGATTAAAGATTAGACGGAGTAGTTTCTTCTATATCATTGTTATGATGGGGCAAGATCTGTCAGTATGGGAGGATAAAAAGAAGATGAACGAAAAATGGAAACAGTGGCTGGAGAAGCCGAAGAGTCGAATTTTAATATGTTCTGTATCAGGACTTGTATTAGGGCTTATGATTATTGGGCTGTGCGTATTATGTTATTCCAGAGGAATACGAGATGGGAAGGAAAATGCAGGGAAGCAGGCAGAGGAGGCCAAGAGCGTTTTAAAATATGAAACAAAACCGGAGGCTTCCCCATCTGTCGTAGATATCAGCAAAGCTGCCAGTCAGGCTGCTGTAGCAGTAATCACTTCGGAATCGGTTACAGCAGAAGAAGGTACAGAAAATGCGGTAAGCGCGGAAAACGAGTTACCAGTTTCTTCTACAGACGCTCAGAATCAGTCAAAAGGTCCCAACAATCAGCCAGGCAGTCAGGGGCAGGCAGCAGCGGGCGGAGCAACAGGTTCCGCTTCCGCAGGCGGAGCTCATACTGGAAATTATGCCGGTAAACTGGCTGTTGTCGGCAATCAGCTCTGTACAGCAGATGGGACTCCGATTCAGCTGCGAGGAATTAGCACGCATGGCCTCGGCTGGTTTCCAGAATATGTAAATGCTGCAATGTTTGGCGAGCTTCGTTCCTGGGGAGCGAATACAGTTCGTCTTGCGATGTATACGGCAGAGTATAATGGTTATTGCAGCGGAGGAAATAAAAGCCAGCTGAAAAATTTGGTAAAACAAGGAGTGCAGTATGCTACAGAGCAGGATTTATATGTCATCATTGATTGGCATATTCTCTCCGATGGCAATCCCAATACACATAAAGCAGAGGCTATTGAGTTCTTTGCAGAAATGGCGGATTTGTACAAGGATAACGATCATGTACTCTATGAAATCTGCAATGAACCCAATGGCGGAGTATCATGGAGTGAGATCAAACGTTATGCGAATGAGGTGATTCCGGTGATTCGTGCACGGGACCCTGATGGCGTGATTCTTGTTGGTACGCCTACCTGGAGCCAGGAGGTAGATCAAGCCAGTGCAGATCCGATTACTGGATATAACAATATTATGTACACACTGCATTTCTACGCAAATACGCATAGGGATTCCCTGAGAAATACGCTTGCAAAGGCTGTAGGAAGCGGACTTCCAGTCTTTGTATCCGAGTTTGGAATCTGCGATGCTTCTGGAAATGGGGGCGTCAATACAGAACAGGGGGATCTTTGGATTCAGACACTGAATCAATATGGTGTTAGTTATATCGCATGGAACCTTTCTAATAAAGCGGAAAGTTCCGCCTTAATTCAGTCAGGCTGTTCCCGAACAAATGGGATTACGGAGGGGGACTTGACAGAAAGCGGAAGGTGGCTTTTGAAGACTTTGCAGGGCAGTATTGGCAGCGTTCCAGCGAATTCGGGCAGCGTACAGAATACGCAGCAGAATCCAGTTGAGCCGGATCATTCTTCACAGCAGGTTCCTTCGGCAGATCAGAATAATAATCAGCAGAACAACATGGGTTCTGATTCTTCGAACAGCAGCTGGCAGCCGCCGGTTCAGAAAACACCGGAACAGTTTACGCCGCAGCCTGGAGGTGGAGCAGAAGCTGTGGTTGTCAACAGCTGGCAGGAAGGCAATGCGTTTAATATTCAATATGAAATTAAGGTAAATAATACGGCTGGCGGCGTTCAAGAGGGTTGGAACGGTTCACTGACATTTCCTGCGAATGCTCAGGTAGTATCCGGCTGGAATGCAAACTTCAGTTCGAGTGGTAATGTCGTTCATTTTTCAGCTATGGACTATAATAAAACCATTCAGCCTGGAGGCAAAGCGGAGGGGATTGGCTGTATTGTTCGGTTTGAATAATAGGAACATGGAAATATTGAAGTAAGTGATATAACCTGAAATAATGTGAGAAACAATTTATTGGTTTTCCATTTTTAGCGCTAAAACCTATTGGTGACAAAGTTTGATCTTAACAGCATAACGCAATATCTTTCTAAAAAATTTTAATTTACATTAATTACAAAAAATTTGAGTTTTAAAACTGTAAAAGTCAGGCTCAAGAAGATCATAATACAAATGGCTCCCTACAAACGCCTTGTTCTCGGGTTTTGTAAGGAGTTTACGCTATATAAGTGTAAAAGTCAGGTAAAGAGAATAAACATTCATGTGTTTGTACGGGATTTACTTAATAGTATTATAGACATGAATTAAATAATATGTTATAACTAAATATATCTAAAGAGAGGGTGAGAACTATAGTTGAAAAAGTTAGGAAAAGGAAGAACATATTTATAATAGTGGCGTGTATATTAGTAGTAATAACTATACTTGTAATATACTTATATAGACAGCATCGAGTAATTCAAAACGCCCCTATTTATATTTCTTATATGCAAGAAGGTCAGGAAATACAAATAAAGATTGATTCATGGTATATTGAGGGGTTTGTTGGACAGACTGTCAGTTCAAATGATACCTTTAGTAAGGAAGAATTGGTCAACGTAGCTTTTGGTGGAAGGGATGTAAGCGATAAATTGTCAATTAAATATTCAAATGGAGATATATTTGAATATAGTATAGAGAATCCTAATGCAGAAGAATGTACGATTAAACCTGGCAGCATAGTAACTGTTCAGTATCATAATTTTTCAATAGATGGTGAAGGCTCAGAACAGAATGTGATTGATCCAGATAGTATTATTGAACAGTAGTTAGTATAATGATGAAAAAAAATAATATTAAGAATTTAGGTCTAAATTGTTTCATTGCTTTACTAGTATTAGTAGTAATTGGAATTTGTTGGAGGCTTAGCATACCCAAGGAAATTCAATTGAGTAGAGTTGTGAATTCTATATTAGAATTAGAAGCAATATCGAAGTGTAAGATTACGAAGTTGGCAAATTATAAAAATATACATTAATATTTAGGGATTCCGCAAATTACTGAAGATGATATAAGTGATTATATAGATAATATTTTGGAAGAATATGTTTTTGAATCTGTATACCACAAAGCAAAGGGAATCCTGTCTGAGCAGCGGTTTGTGAGCTGACAGCGGCGATGGAGCGGGAACAGGAGGAAAACCAGAAGCAGCTAAAAGAATTGACCCTCTCCTTGTGCCGTTCCAATGAGCAGGAAAGTGATGTCCGTACCTTTATCCGGGAAATCCGGCAGTATGCCACGATACAGGAATTGGACAAGGGTATCTTAAACCGTCTTATCAGCCGGCTTCTGTGTAAACTCCAATTTTTACAATGTGTTTGATTATAGTTTCATCACTTATAATCTGATAAGTTT
>JAAVZI010000038.1 GCA_022791575.1 Lachnospiraceae bacterium | reverse complement strand
CCTCTTTACCTCTGCAATATATGCGGTATGTACTTTGAAGCCATACTTCGCTTCTATGTACTCCTTAATCATCTTATATGTAACCCGCTCTTTTGGCTTATACGCTTCGGCTCTCTTGGCGATATTATCAAGCGGCACTTTGCCCTCACCCTCGCCAAACTCCACTTTTACGTTGATTACACTATCAGGTTTTTTGTGGGAAAGCATTACAACCGTCTCTACATTCCCAGACCACGGAAACATATCCACACAGCAAACCCGCTCCACCCGATAGCCGCTCTCCTGCAATATCACCAGATCACGCGCCAGGCTTGTCGGCTTGCAGGAAATATACAAAATCCTCCCAACCCCATACTCCACAATCTTCTTCAGCGCCTTAGGATGAATTCCATCCCTTGGTGGATCAAGTACGATAAAATCCGGCTTTTCTTCCACCTCATCCAAAACTTTCAATACATCCCCCGCCAAGAATTCACAATTATGTAAACCATTCAATTCCGCATTTTCCCTAGCAGCTTCCACTGCCTCTTCCACAATCTCTACACCTATCACCTTTTTCGCCGCTGGCGCTAGAATCTGTGCAATGGTTCCGGTACCGCTATACAAATCAAAAACCACCTGGTCCGGCTCATCCCTTGAACCTAGCTGGCCAATATACTCTCTGGCTGTGCGATACAGCACTTCCGCCCCCAAAGTATTGGTCTGAAAAAAGGAAAACGGCGAAATTCGAAACCGCAGTCCCAACAATTTCTCATAGAAATAATCCTGCCCATACAGAATCTTCATTTCATCATTTTTAACAACATCTGCCAGTGAATCATTCTTAATATGCAGTATACCTACAAGGGTTCCCTCCAGCTCTAGGCCATGCAGTGCCCGGACATACCCATCGGTATCAATCTCCTCCTGAGTCGTTGTAACCAGAGCGGCCAGTATCTCACCTGTACTTATGCCCTTTCTCACAAGCAAATGACGCAGCCCGCCCTCGTGCCGCATTTTATGGTAAAAGGTATTATCGGAGTTCTGGAAAAATGTCAGCGTCGCTGAAAGAATTTTTCGAAAATCCTCATCCACAATCTGACAGTCTGGAACACTCACGATATCATAAAAGCTGCCCTGCTTATGAAGTCCCAGTGCCAGCGGCCCATCCTTTACTTCATCTCCAAAAGAAAATTCCATCTTATTGCGGAAGCAAAAGGCCTGCGGGCTCTCCTTAATCCCCTCGAAGTTATAATCTTCGCATACCTCGTCCAGCAGCCTTTTCACCTGCCCGGTCTTTAGTTCCAGCTGCTTTTCATAAGGCAGATTTTGATAGATACACCCGCCACAGGCTGCAAAGTGCCTGCAGGCCGCCTCTTTCTGCTCCGGTGACGGTTCTAATACACGCTGAATCCGTCCTTCTGCCTTTCCCTTTCGCAGCTTTGTAACCAAAAATTCGACCTTTTGTCCCGGAATTCCATTCTTCACCGTTACCACCCGGTCCTCGGTAAAAATTCTACCCTTATTGGGGAAATCTACTTTTTCTATAATTCCTTCATATATTTGTCCCTTTTTCATCCTAACCTCCTGACGGCCGGCAACGGCTTCTCTTTACATTAAAACAGCCTCTATTATTCATAGAGGCCGCTTGATATTATTCTGTTATTTCCTCTGCATCATCTTCGAAAAAATCATCATCAAAGTCATCATCCAGATCATCATCAAAGTCATCCAGATAATCCGGCGTAAAGAAACGATATACTCCGTATGCAACTGCTGCAACCGCTGCTGCCACTCCAATAACTGCCAGCACAATCAGTACGGTCTTATTGTTCCTCTCCTCACAGGCTTCTTTCTCTCTTTTGTGAATCATCTCATTAAATTTGGCCAGATTCAATAAATCTTCCATTTTATTCATGGGAGCCACTTCCTTTCTTCATATAAATAATGGTATGAATTATTCTAATCGCATATGATTAAAGATAGTATAACACATTTTCAATTTCTTTACCATAGTTTTTGTTTAGAAATTCATTTTTCTATATTTTCACTAATTTTGCAAATGAGGCAAACATTTTCTTAACGCCTGCCCGGTCAAAATCTACCGTAACTTCATAATCTTTACCACCGCCGACAATATTTTGTACCGTTCCCTGTCCAAATTTAATATGCTTAACCCGATCCCCAACTCCATAATCCAGTCCTTCTGAATTCCTGACCTCAAACTGCCGATCCGCTCCAAACGCTTTGGCCTTAAATACTGCTTTGGCTTTATGAAAATCATTTTTTACTGGCAGCTTCTGTCTCCTATCCATTTTTCGATTTCCCAGATCTACCAGCTCCTTGGGAATCTCACGGAGAAAACGAGAGGGCTTGTTATACTGTGTCTCTCCTCGTACCATACGAAGCTGCGCACTTGTAAGGGTCAAATCCTCCATCGCCCTGGTAATTCCCACATAACACAGACGCCGTTCCTCTTCCACCGCATCCTCTTCATCCGAGACAATACTCATATAACTGGGAAATACTCCATCTTCCATACCAACTAGATAGACATTGGGAAATTCCAACCCCTTTGCACTATGTAATGTCATCAACAGCACACGGTCCGCATTTTCATCCACACTGTCAATATCTGCCACCAGTGCTACTTCTTCGAGAAAGCCACTTAACGTTGGTTCTTCCTCCTCTTCTTCATATGCTGCAATCTTATTAATTAGTTCATCAATATTCTCCAATCTGGCCTGTGCCTCTTCTTCTCCTTCCTCCCGTAGCATTTCCACATACTGGGTATCCTCCAGAATATCCTCCACAATTTCCATAATCGAAGCATGGGCCAGAAGTTTACTCCGCTCCACGGCTATCATATTGGCAAATCCTTTGATTTTACTAATACCTCGGCCAATATTGGGAATCTCTTCTGCAGCAGCCAGCGCTTCAAAAAAACTGATTCCCCGCGAGAGCGCATATTCCTGAATGCGGCTGATGGTCGTAAGTCCGATTCCCCGCTTGGGCACATTGATAATACGGCGGACTGCCAGATCGTCTCTGGCATTGTCAATGGTCTTTAAATATGCCAAGATATCCTTAATTTCCTTTCTGGCATAGAAATTCACACCTCCCACCAGCTTATAAGGAATATTTGCTGTTACCATTCGTTCCTCAAACATACGGGACTGGGCATTTGTGCGGTAGAGCACCGCACAGTCTTTATACTGGTTCCTCCCCTCCCGTACCCTGGCCGCAATATCACCTGTCACATATTCCGCCTCTTCATTCGCATCGTTAAACTGCCGATATTGAATCGGACCACCGTCACCCTTGGCTGTCCACAGACGTTTCCTCTTCCGGCCCTGGTTATTCTGAATGACCCCATTGGCAGCATTGAGAATATTCTGAGTCGAACGATAGTTCTGTTCCAGCTTAATTACTCTCGCATCCGGATAAATTTTCTCAAAATTCAGAATATTGTGAATATTTGCCCCTCGAAATTTATAAATTGACTGGTCATCGTCACCTACTACACAGAGGTTGCGCTCCTGAGTATGAGCCAGCAGGCTGATAAACATAAACTGCGCCGTATTGGTATCTTGATATTCATCCACCATAATATAACGGAAACGGTTCTGATAATTCAGCAGGACCTCCGGGCAATTCTGAAACAATTCCACTGTTTTCATAATCAAATCATCAAAATCCAGAGCATTATTGGCCTTCAGCACCTTCTGATACTCCTTATAAGCCTGAATGATTTTCCTTTTTGAAAAATCAGACTGATTCTCCCGTTCATAATCTTCTGGCGAAACCAGCTCATCCTTACAGTTGGAAATCACGTTCAGAATCGTCTTTTCCTTCAGATTCTTGGTATCAATATCAAGCCGCTTACAGATTTCCTTCATGACAGATTTCTGATCATCCGCATCATAGATCGTAAAATGATTGTCATATCCCAGCCGGTCAATATATCTGCGTAGAATTCTCACACAGCTGGAATGAAAGGTACTGACCCAGATGCTCTCTGAACCATATCCAACCAGCTGATCCACACGCTCCCGCATTTCACCGGCCGCCTTATTGGTAAATGTAATTGCCATGATATGAAAAGGATTTACCCCTTCTTCTTCAATCAGATAGGCAATTCTATGAGTCAGTACTCTTGTCTTTCCTGACCCCGCTCCGGCCAGAATCAACACCGGCCCCGTTGTCTGATATACAGCCTCCTGCTGTTCTTTATTTAAACTGTCATAAATACTCATATGTTTCTCCCTTATTTTCCTAATTTATCCTGTTTTCTAATATTAATCCCAAGAAAACTCCGCAGTCTGTTCCTATTATAATATATCCAGCCGCAAATATCTAGCGCTTTTCAAAATTTCTTACAAATCTCTTGCCATATAGTTTTTAATACTATATAATAAGAATGTTAATGTAAATGACTTGAGAATAAGCATCCTCTGAAATACATTCATTTTTCACCCGATGCAGAAAAGAGGTCGCTATGCCCATACAAATGGATGATTTTATCCGCACAATATTAAAAGATTTAGAAACTGCCAATTATATAAAACCAGAGGAAATACCTTCTATTGAATTGTATATGGATCAGGTTACTACCTTTATGGACAGTCATCTTTCCTCTTCCAAAAGAAATGCGGAAGATAAGATTCTAACCAAAACCATGATCAATAATTATGCGAAAAATAACTTGCTTCCTCCCCCGGTCAAGAAAAAATATTCCAGGGATCATATCTTAATGATGATCTTTATCTATTATTTTAAGGGATTTTTAAGTATCAGCGATATTCAGAGCCTTCTTAATCCGCTTGCAGAAAATCATTTTGAGGAAAAGAGTGAACTTCCGTTAAAAATGCTATATGAACAGCTTTTTTCCCTGGAAAAGGATCAGCTGGCTATTCTAAGAAAGGATCTGGTTCAAAAGCATCACATCGCCAAAGCTTCCTTTGAAGGCGAAAAAGACAAAGATTTTCTCCAATGTTTTACGCTAATTAGCATGTTAAGCTTTGACGTTTATATGAAAAAACAGATTATTGAAAAAATGATTGACCGCCTTCTGCCAAAGGTTTCCCCGGAAGACACGAAATCCGCTAAAAAAACCAATGCCAAGGCTGCTAAGAAAACAAAAGAAGAAAAATAATGATTTACGGGGTATGACTATCATACCCCGATTTTTTTACTTATATTTATTGGCATATTTCTTTAAACGATCCACACTGGTATTGACCACCAGTTCTTCCGGAAAATCCAGTTCCCGCAGCAGCTGGTCCGGATAGGTAAAGTTCAGAATTCCTTCATCTACATGAGCGTCACTGCCCAAAATAACTGGCACATGGTACTGCCGGCACAAATTCAGTATCTCCCGATCATTCTCCATCGCACCTACTCTCGGCCCGCCTGGCTGCATAGAAGCATTATTAATCTCAATCAGCACCCCATGCTCCTTCGCGCCCAGTACCAGCTCCTTATAGTCAATTGCATATCGGGCATCATCGGGATGTCCGATAATATTTACATAAGGATTTTCTATAGCCTTAAGATAAGCTCTAGTATTCTCCTCCCTAGTTCCCGGCTTAATACAGGGAATATGCATACTTACAATTGCGATATCCATCTGCCTTAAAATTCTCTGCGGCAGATCAACCGTTCCATTATAATCCAGAATATTCAGCTCCACTCCCAGCAGCAGCTCCACTCCGCACATAGTCCTGGAGGCTACCCGCAGATTGGAGAAATAAAAATCATGGCAGCTTCCCGGCATAGCCGGGCCATGCTCTGTAATTCCCAGAAGCTCCAGCCCCTTTTCCCTGGCCATATATGCCATTTCCCGAATCGTACTATAGGCATGACCGCTGGCCAGAGTATGCGTATGTGAATCTAATACATATTTCATAATTGTCCTTCTTTCTTCTGTCATTTATTACTTTTCTGCATTTCCGTTTTATTATTTTTCCATAGGATATAAACTGTTACACAGATAATCACTGTCATAACTGCCAGATATGGAAGAATCACTGCATAATTTCCCCAAAACCAGGCATCAAATGAATGCAGCCGGTTCGGCAGGCGAATCAGCAGACCAAAGATAACTGCAATACCTGCCAGCCAGTATTTCTTGGTTTGCACAGATATAAATACCACCACCGCTGAAGAAATCTGCAGACCTCCGAACACCAGTACGGTAAATCCTCTGAGGATAAATCTCCACTCCTGTCCGGCAACCAGATTGCTGTCCTGAATAAACACACGCAGCTCCCGCAAAAGGTCGATGCTGTCAATTCCTTCACTGGTGCTGATAATCAGATAACCTGCCAGTAAAAAGCCCACATATAGACATTCCGGCAGGCAGTAGCCAATACCGAAGTTCAAGGCATTGCCAAGCCCTTTTCTCTTTTTCGTCCATTTCAGCAGCAGAAACATACCCAGCACTTCACAGATAACCCGGATTATAATCAGTAGAGAAGCCTGAAAGCTGGTTGCTTCCTGATCCAGATAATCAAAAAAGAAAATCGAACTGACAAGGAAATTCAATATGGTAGAAAACACCACAAATCCAAGTATTCCCCACAGAATCTGCTTAAAAGAACCCTCATATTTCAGTATTGCCAATAAAATCACTGCTGTTGGCAGTGCAATACAGACTAACAGGCCTATAATACTGAACAAAACAGTATAGTCGGTTCCGCCTGACTGGCCGCCTGCCGCTGAGAGAGCATTAGAACTAGCCGCTGATGTCAGAATCAAAAACTTTGTCATAATCGTAAATCCTTTCTAGTTATTTCAAACAGCACAGATCCCTTGAAATACGCACAGAACCTGTACTTTTACATAGTATAACACGTTTTTTCAAATATGTCTTTACTTTTTTATATTTTTATGCTATTCTAGTCTGGTATTACTCAAAGTAATATAAATTTATTTTTGGAGGTACTTACAATGAAAGGTACAGTAAAGTGGTTTAACAACCAAAAAGGATACGGATTTATCTCCGATGAAGAAGGTAAAGATGTATTCGTTCACTATTCCGGCTTACAGATGGATGGTTTCAAATCCTTAGAAGAAGGCCAGGAAGTGGAATTTGACGTAGTAGATGGTGCTAAAGGACCTCAGGCTACAAATGTAGTAAAATTATAATCAGTTGTTTTTCAGTGTACCTTTTTCAGTCATATACAGAGGGTAGATCTAAGCCTTCTAAGGCAATACATTTCTTTTCTTTTGTAAAATGAATAAGCGTTATATTGGTAAGACTCGATTAGCAGATAAGACTATCGTTAAAGATAGTCTTATTTTTTCTAAAAAATTATGTACAAATTACCAATTTTATTGTAAAATATAATTAAACAATTCAGCAATTCAACCAATTTTTTATGTGAACGGCAGTTTTATCTGTGATCATATGCAGCTATAGATAGGAGGGACTCCATGTACGAAAATATTCAGGAAGGCCAATATTTAATTAAATTATTATCTTCGGCAATCAACCGACTGCCTTTAAAATCACCTGAAGATGATTTAGACTGGGAAACACTGTACCAGCTTGCTTCCTTTCATAATGTTGCTAATACTGCCTATTATGGACTGCTGGATTCTCCGGCCGCATCCAACATGCCTGAGAATGTCTGCTCTTTATTTGCTTCTGATGCCAGACGATTTTCTGCATTGGAATCCATGCAGAATTATGAAGTGCGCAAGATGCTGTTGGGCTATGAGCAAAGTGGAATTTTCTGTATGCCTCTGATTGGTTTCCGTATGAAAGCTCTCTATCCCAGGCCGGATATGAGATATGAAGCAACCATGGAATTTTTGATTCATACAGAAGATAAGTCGAAAGCTCATCAGGTTATGACCGCGCTTGGTTATTCAGCAATTCGTTTTACTGGCCGGTCCATTTCGTATTTCAAGGCTCCAAATATGAGCATTGAACTGATGACCTCACTGATTTGTGAAGACTGTAAATATGAAGATTTCTTCCGCGGCATTCTTAAGAAAAACCTGCATCCGATAAAAGGTTTTCAAAATATTTATGCAATGTCAAAAGAAGATTTCTATATCTATCTGATTGCATATCTGGCTCGCCAGTATGCAAGCGGCGGCTCTGGTATTCGTTCGATCCTGGATGTCTGGGTTTATTTGAAGCGCTATCGTCCGCTTTTGAACTATGAATATCTGACCACGGAATTTACAAAGCTTAATTTGGGATTGTTCTCATTTTATATAGAAAAATTATCTTGGATCTGGTTCGGGATTGGTGTGAATTTCAGTAACCGTTCTCTATACGAGGAAATGGAGCAGCATATTTTCTCCTGTGGGTCTGCAGAGCCAGCGGAAACCAATATTTTCCATCAACCGGAAGCAGACCAAACGGCTGCTTCGGTTCCCAAAAAAGCGCCGGCTGCTGTTTTTCCAAAACTGGAGTCCATGTCAGATCGTTATCCGATACTGTATGAAATGCCGTTTCTTTTACCGATTTTCTGGCTGGTACATTTATCGAGTCTTTTACTGATGAAATTTCGCAAACCGAATAACAAACATTAAATCCTGATTTTTGGGGGATATTATGAACACTGAAACTCAAAAAATAAATCTGTTTTCTATACAGATTCCAGTTTCTTATCTTGTACTTTTTTTAATGATTCAGGGAATCTTTGTACGCTTGTTCCTGCTTGGTACGATACCCGGCGGTTTGAATCAGGATGAAGCATTTTCAGGCTATGAAGCCTACTCTCTTCTGCATTATGGTATGGATTCTTCCGGTTATTCTTTTCCGGTCTATCTTACCACTTGGGGAAGCGGTATGAGTGCGCTGAATAGTTACCTTATGATTCCGTTTATGGCACTGTTCGGCGCCCAGACCTGGGTGCTGCGGCTTCCTCAGGCCCTGACTGCATGCATTTCGTTGTTTGTATGTTATAAGCTTCTTTATCGGCTGTTTGATGTCAGAACAGCACTGCTGGGGCTGCTTCTGCTCACAATCTGCCCTTGGCATATCATTATGGCAAGATGGGGCTTAGACTGTAATCTTGCACCTGGCTTTTTATTATTTGGACTCTATTTTTTCGTATGCGGTATGGATCATCCTAAGTTTTTTATGCTTTCTGCGTTATTTTACGGATTAAGCCTTTATTGTTATGCCACAATCTGGCCGCTGGTTCCGCTGATTCTCTGTCTGCAGTGTGGTTATCTTCTGTATACAGGAAAACTGCGTCTATCTATTTATTTGCTTTTTTCTGTGCTGATTCTGGCCTTGCTGGCACTTCCGCTGTTATGTTTTCTGCTTGTTAACAACGGATATATGGACGAAGTACGGACATCGTTCTTCTCTATTCCCAAAATGCCCTATATGAGGACCAGTGATATTTCTTTCGCACGTATGCCGGAGAATTTTAATCAGCTCTGTTCTACTATTTTTCAAGAAAATGATCAGTTATACTGGAATGCGGCACCGGAAACCGGCTTATATGGAAAGGGTGTTCTCTTTTTGGCTGTATTAGGATTTGCATATTGTGTAAAACGAACTGTCTGCAGTTTTTTAACAAAAACCTTTGATGGGTCGGTTCTGATATGGATTCAATTTCTGACAGCGGTATTGCTTGGATGTGTGATTTCTATTAATATTAACCGGATTAATTGTATTCATCTTCCCATTTTGATGATGGCTGCTATAGGATTGAATTGCCTGCTGCGGATTTCGGGACTGTTCTTTCGGTATAGTTCTTATGTTGTAACGATAATGTATTTGATTTTGTTCCTGCTTTTTATTTCCTTTTATTTTGATACGTATGCAGAGAACATAGGTTCTGTTTTTCAGGAAGGATTAGAGGATTCGGTATCATTTGCTATGGAACTTGCAGAGGATAGCGAAACAGAATTCATTGAAGTTGCTTCGGATTATTGTTATTCTAAGATTTTGTTTTACAGCAGGCTGCCTGTAACGGAATATCTTGATACGGTAACTTATACAAACTATCCGTCTGCTTTTCTTGCTCTCCGGGAGGCTGGGCCATTTCGTTTTGGGATCTCACAATTTGGACAGCACGGGATTTTTATTATTCCTGCTCATATGGCGGGGCAATATCGGGTGAAAGGGTATGGGGTGGAGATATTTGGCAATACGGCTGTGGCTTGGCTGATGAGGGGGAAGTAGTGGGTCAGAAGAGAACCTATAGCCTTTTCAGACAGCAGGTTTCGACATTGGCTTTTCTGGCTGTGTTCTGAGTGGATGTTTATGGCGGACGTGACCGGCTTGTATTCGCCATCCTGGCTCAGACAAGCCTTTTCCGTACATCCATGTACGGAAATCACTGATTTTGAGCAGAACACAGAGAAAAGCACAATGTCTGCACGAATGCTGTCTGAAAAGGCTATGGGTTCTCTTCTGACAATTTACTTCTTGAACGCCTTTTAGGTAGGGGATTTTGGCTAGCGGAGGATGGTGGTATAGAGAGGATTATAATCCCCCATGGGCAGGTATTGAGATTTTATAATGCCTTTCTCATGGGGGATTGTCATTTTTTATATTTTATTTTCTTCTTTTATCTTTTTACTCACAACTTTTATCTCTTTTATCTTTTACTTTTATTTGCTGGCTTTGGTGATAGCTTCCCAGAGGCCGTTTAGGTAGGTGGCGCCTAAGGCCCGGTCGTAGAGGCCGTAGCCGGGTCTTCCGGTTTCGCCCCAGATCATTCTTCCGTGGTCTGGGCGGATATAGCCGTCGAAACCGTTGTCGTATAGGGCTTTCATGATGGCGTACATGTCGAGGGAGCCGCATTCGGAGTAGTGGGCGCGCTCTTCGAAGCCTTTGCCGTCTTCTAGGATTTTGACATTTCTCATGTGGACGAAATGGACGCGTCCCATTTTGGTGTATTTGGCAATCATTTTTACGATGTCGTTTTTGCAGGAGCAGCCTAAAGAGCCGGTGCAGAAAGTCAGGCCGTTGTATTTGCTGTCTACTAGTTTTAAGAATCGATCTAGGTTCTTTTCGTCGGTGATGATTCTTGGCAGGCCGAATATGGACCAGCAGGGGTCGTCGTCGTGGATAGCCATTTTGACATCACATTCCTCGGCAGTGGGGATGATTCCCTCTAGGAAATATTTTAGGTTGGCCCATAGGTCTTCTTCGGTGAGTTTGGAGTATTCGTCAAAGACTTCTTTTAAGCTTTCCTTGGTATAGCTGCTGTCCCATCCTGGAAGGCTGAGTTCGCCGGTTAAGGGATCCATTTTTTCTACCTGCTCCTGGTAGTATACAAGGGATGTGGATTTGTCGTCTAATTCATGGTCCAGCTGGGTTCTTGTCCAGTCGAAGACTGGCATAAAGTTGTAGCAGATACATTTTACACCTGCTTCTCCAAGACGGCGGATGTTTTCTTTGTAATTTTCGATGTAGCGGTCTCTGGTGTCTTTGCCAAGCTTGATGTCTTCGTGGACAGGGACGCTTTCAATGACTTCGAAAGCAAGTCCTGCGTCTTCGGTCTTTTTCTTTAGGTCTGCAATGCTTTCGCGGCTCCAGATTTCGCCGACTGGGACATCATATACTGCTGTTACTATGGAATACATGTTGGGGATCTGGCGGATGTTGGTCAAGGTGACTGGATCGTCATCGCCATACCATCTAAATGACATTTTCATACTCATGATTGTTGTCCTTTCTTTTTATTGTTATTTTTAGTTAGTTTTTAAACTCTAGTATTATTTCCTCTCCGGTGTAATTTAATGCTTGTTCGGTTATGCTGCCGTCTTTTTTAATCAAACGTGCGTTACAAAGAGGTGGAACTGGGTAGGTTCCGAGTGTTTTTCCGATTATTAGTGCTTTCTTTTCGTCGTTCCAGACAATAGGGATAAATTCACAGGCGCCTTCTTCGTAAGAAATTTCTTGGTTTTTGTTTTCATAGGAATAGTCTGTTCCATTATCCAGATATAATACGAACATGCCCTGATTTCCTTCATAAATTTCCAGAGTATCTACATTTCCAGTGGTATTTCCTATAGTGCTGTCGATTGGAATAATAGCTCCTTCACGGACATAGACCGGAATTGTGTCAATTGTGGCAATTTTCGTGATTGTTTGTCCACCTTCATACCATTGATGGGTTTCGTAGTCATACCAGTGACTGCCTTGGGGAAGATAGACTTCTCTTTTGGGTTCTTTGTTCAAAGGCTTGCTGCCAGGTCCGTATTCATAGGGTTCTATGACTGGTGCAACAAGAAATGCTGTACCAAACATGAATTCGTCTTTGATTTCCTTCACTTTTTCGTCGTTTGCAAAATCAAACATCAAGCTTCTCATGATTGTGTATGATTGGGTCATTACCTGTGCAGCCAGGGAATAGGTGTAAGGGAGCAGCTGATAGCGCAGGCGGATATATTTTACAATGGAGTCGTAATAGGGAGAGCCTTCTTCGCCAAATTGCCATGGTTCTCTTGGGGTATCGGTTCCATGCGAACGCATAATCGGCAGAAATGCGGAAAGCTGCAGCCAACGGGTATAGAGCTCGCAATAGCCTTTATCTTTTACACCTTCTTCAAAATCTCCGTGCCAGAACCAGGGACGTGTGCCTTCTGTTACATTGGCCCAGCGTTTCCAGCTCTCTGTATTTCCTACGAAAAATGCACCTGCATCCCAAGTCCAGTAGGGGATACCAGACATGGCCATACTGAGACCTTCTGCAATCTGGTTGCGGTATACCTGCCAGGTGGCAGCGATATCACCTGACCAGAGAATGGTGCCGTAACGCTGTGTACCTGGATAACCGGAGCGGGTCAGATTGCAGACGCGCTTGGTCTGGCATGTACTTCTCTGATGTTCATAGATTCCACGGGCATGCATGAGCGGATAGGCATTGGAGGTTCTGGCATCCAGATATTTATTGGTTGATTCCTTTGCCATCTGATAACGGATTTCCCCTGGTCTTTTCTCAGAACCGTTCCAGTCTGGTGTAAACGGTTCGGTAGAGTCACACCACCAGGCATCGGTTCCTGCTGCGAATAATTCCTGTTCACACTGGTGCCAGTACATTTCACGCGCCTCTTCGTCAAAGGCATCATAGGTGGAGTAATTACATAACAGTTTTCCCTTTTTGGCAAATTCCTCATTATTTTCACAGCCTTCTCGACAGTTAGGCCAGATAGATATCATGAAGGCTACTCCGTCTTTGTGCAGCTGATCTACCATTGCTTTTGCATCAGGGAAACGGGACTTGTCAAAAATCTTATTCCCCCATTTCCCCTCTTCCCAGGACATCCAGTCAAGTACAAGACAGCCAAGAGGGATCTTTCGCTTTCCGAATTCTGCTGCTGTTTCCAGTATTTCTTCCTGTGTTTTATAGCGTTCCTTGGACTGGATGTAGCCAAATGCCCATCTAGGAAGCATAACTGCAGTTCCGGTAAGGGTGCGGATTCCAGCAATCAGCTCGTCAAAACATTTTCCCTGTTCCCGCTGGCCAGCGAGCAGGTTCTCTAGGGATTGGCCATAGATGATATAATAGTCAATCTGATCTACGGCATCTAACGTTATGGTTATGAGATTGTCTCTTTCTTCATATACCATCATACTGGTACAGTCAAATAATATGGCATATTGTTTGGAGGACAGGAAAACTGGCATTGGAATCTTCATATTGTTGTGATAGAGATATTCTGTCACATTTCTATAATTATATGTACCATCTTCATGCTGGCCCAGTCCATAGATCGCTTCGTCCGGTTCAATCTGAAACTGAATTTTGGCCTCATATGCGTCTCCGATCTTGATTGTTTTTGCATTTTCCACAAAAGAACGCTCGCCGTCTACGGTCTTTTTCGTTACGATAATGGGCTCTTCCCCTTCAAATGTGTACTGGTACACTTCTTTAGGGGTAAATGTAAAGCCCTTTTGGATCAATAGATCTTCTCCGTTGCCAATCAGCTGGCAGGTCTCCTCTGGTTTACTGCACCCCACCATACATACGCCATTAAATGGCGGCTGCTCCTGAACCAAAAATGGCGGTTTCACCTCGTCCTGGGGCGTACAGACAACACGCAGGATATTTTCACTGATTTCAAATGTTTTTACTGTTTTTTTCATATAGACTGCTACCTCATTTTATCTGCAAAATAAATTTTGCTGTTTGCTTTACAATAATAGTTCCATATTATAATAGTTCGACAATTGCAAAAATCTCATTCAAGGCGACGAATTTGAACAAATTGTCCCCGATTTTATATCAGGGAATTACCTTAATACAAAAATTCTACTCTAAGATGTTGATTGGACATAAGGAGATACAACATAAAGAGATACGACATGAGGAGGGACCCACGAAGTGGGAGGAGTCCTGGTGTCAGTACTTGATTCGCTATATGTCATCAAACCTTTGGTTTGATGACATGCGCGCCTCAACGCACTTCCATGTTATTTGTATCGATAGCCCAAACTCTGGCAGTATAATAAAAGTTTTGCCAATGCCTATTATATTAATTAGATAATTGCGAAACTTAGGATTTGTCTAAAATCGTCGCTCTGATTCAAACTTTTGCAAATGCCTATTAATAATAGTAATAGAAAAGAGCAATCGCCCATAAGGGATTGACCCAGTTTAAGCAGCAAATGCTACCCCGTCTTGTCAAAGTTCAGAGTGGTTTTTGCCTTTAATAGGTAGATTACTTACACCCAGTAACACGATCGCTCCATGTTTTATTCTAACATATATGACAATTATATACAATATTCTACTATTCTTTTCCAGTAAAATAGATATCGGCTTTCTTGGCTTTTCTGACCTCTTCTTTTAATGTAAAGGTAATAATCGTATCGGCTTCAGCTTCTATTCCTTCTGGCAGTGTTACTTTAATTCCATCACCGGACTGCTCAAATACAACGGCACTTCCCTTATAAGATGCTTTCTCAATCGTATATTCGATTGCAGGCAGCGTCATTCCCTGAAATGCTTTGGTATCTGTAATATGCAGGAAGATCTGGTTGCCGCGGAAAGTTGTGCCGTATACATTGTCTACAGGTTCAATCGGACCTCCGCGTGTTTTGTAGATTGTATCACCGTTCTCCTTTAACCAAGCGCCGATTTCTTTCATGCGTGCTACTACCTTCGGCGGCACATGACCGTTTCGGTCGGGGCCTATGTTCACAAGCCAGTTGCCGTCACGGCAGACTACATCTACCATCATCTTAATCAGCCAGTCAAACTCAGATACTGGATCATCCGCCATCCATCCCCAGCTTGTTCCTGAACAAACGCACATATTTTTCTCCCAAGGTACTGGAATAATTCCACCAGTAATCTCGTGAGAACCTTCGTCACAGTAGAAATTGCCTTCCCAGCCAGAACGGGGGTTCATAATGGTCTTGGAATTATACTTCCTGGCCACTTTGTTCAGCTCCACTGGTTCCCACAGCCAGGAACTGGTTGTATCGCTGCCGCTGTGATTCAGCCAGGAACCATCGTACCATAAAATGTCAATCGGACCATACTTGCTGCATAACTCTTCTACCTGATCGTAACACTGTTTCTTCATGCGCAGAGCGCTTTCGGCATTGGCCGGGTCTTTCTCACCCTTGGGATCAAAATATCCGGGGAACCGCCAGTCCATCGGGGAATAATACACGCCTACTCTTAATCCGCTCTCTCTTGCGGCTTCGGTATACTCTTTCACAAAATCCCTTTTGGCTCCTGTATTATAACTAGTAAAGCCTTTCCAGCTTCCGGGGCTGTCCCACAGAGCAAATCCATCATGATGGCGGGTTACCATAACCGTATACTTCGCACCAAAATCTTTCGCCAGGTCTGTCCACTCATGGACATCAAAGTTCTCAGGCACGAACTCATCAGCCAGCGCACAGTATTCCTCCCAAGGAATCTGCTCGTTGTGGCGCACCCACTCTCCTCTTCCCAGGATGGAATACAGTCCCCAATGGATAAACATGCCGACTTTGGCGTCCCTCCACCACTGCATATCCTCCTCGGACAGGTTAAGTTCCGGGCAGCGAAGTCCTCCTAAGCTTTTGAAGTTAATACTGCTTTTCAGCATAGAGGCTAGTTCTGCACCTGTCATCTCTCTTGGTAATTTCTTTTCTGCCATACTCATACTCCTTTATCTTTTCTATTCTGAATATTATGTACATCCAAACACCGGCAGACCGGAACCATTAGTGGCCAATCCTATTGCCGGACTATTATTATTTTACTATAAATCCATAGGAACTTGCAACTATAATCTGGAAAATATCGTATGCTCCTGTCATTTCACCAGGCTCCAATCACAGAGTGCTTCATTTTCTCTAATACGGCGAAGCTCATCTCTAACTTCCATCAGTGCAAAGCCCAGCAGATTCTGTCCCCGCCATTTCCATGGATTCTTTGCTTCTGGTGCATCTGAAGAAAGCCGGATTCCCCAAATTGCATCATATGGGCTGGCTTCAGCCAGAATACAATCACCTGTCGAAAGCAGAAAATCACGTAAATTAGGGTTCTGGCTGAATTTGCACCAATTTCCGTTAAGTACAATGGAATATTTAGCCCGATCCCATACGTTTTGGTCAAATCCCTGTACTTTACGACCTAGCGCTTTGATCTGTTTCGGAGAGCTGCTCTCTAAAATCTGCTGCCGAATTTCTTCATCCTGAAACAGCTCTGCTTTCTGTTCCATCATATACTGTTCCATACAGCAGTATGTCTGTGCAGCCGACCAGAAGTCCGCCATCCACCATTGACTAAGACAGCTTTGGGAAATGCTTCCATCCTTAGAGGTCTGATGCCCCCAAAATAGACTATATTCATAGAGTCTGCCTTGGGAAATCTCTTCACACAGCCAATTTCTGCTGTATTTCGGCAGCCCAGAATGCTGCCATAGAGGTATACTGTATTCGCCGTGTGTCAGTACTTCTCCAGCATCCTTGTGCTCCCACCAGCCGCTCCATGTAACTGGCTCTGGAAACAAGTTCTGATATTCCATCCGTTCTTCCTGGGACAGTTCTGCCAGCCATTTTGAAAACCTACTGAGATAGTCCTCTCCATATCCCATACGCCAGCCAATAGAATACCTTTCAATTTCCGGGCAGGCCAGCCAGGGAGGCGGCATAAGAGTTGCTGTTTGTTCAGCAGTCCTTCCCTGAATGGGGATTTCATTGTTTATCAGCGGCATATACAATCCTCCTTCTGTTTATCGAATGATTTACTTATTATTTTACCAGAAAATTTGTTTTATTTCCATATATGTTCCAACAAAAAAGCAAATTCCCGCTAACCAGTCAGATATCACCTTACTTGACTGATCGTTGGGAATTCGCTTTTTCTAATACTATATTACGCTTTTTCTACTTTATCATATATTGCTTCAACACCGGATATCCTTGGTTCACACCTGCTTCTATACTCCAAATACCATCGAAATCCCAGCTTCCATAGGTTTCCTTCTGCTTCAGTTCCTCGGTTGTCTTTCCAAAGCTTACCAGCCCCTGAGCGGTACTGGAAAGTGTTTTATCATACCAGCTATTGATTACCAACATATCAGCAACTGCCGCACCATCGCTCCAGCCTGCAATCGGCCGCTTTTCTCCAGTACTAGCCGTATAGGAATTGACAATTAAAATGCTGTTGGAATCGTTCCATCCGGAAATTCCGCTGACATCCAGTGTCGTGCCGTCTCCATGCAGTGTCATTCTGGTATAGCAATCATTAATCCGCGTAGGATTACTGCTTCCACGCGTTGCACCCACAATACCGCCAATGCAGCCCTCTCCAGTAATACTGCCGGTTACAAAGCACTCTTTAATTTCGGTTCCGCCGTTGTCTCTGCCAATCAGTCCGCCAAGCTCCTTACTTTCTTCTGCTGTAACAGAAACTCCGCTGACACCTGCTGCCTTAATTTTGGCATTATAGGTCTCACCGAATAGTCCGCTGCAATTTCCGCCTGAGACAATGGTCAGATTGGATATTATATGATAGCCTCCATCGAAGATCCCGCTAAAATGGCTGCTGCTGTTTCCTATCGGAACCCAGGGAATGGCAGTCAGATCTAAGTCCTTCTCCAATGTGATGGTTTTGCCGCTGAATGAATTTCCGCTGTTAACCAGTTCTGCTAGGCCTATCAGCTGTCCCTCTGAATTCAGGCTGAATTTGCTATCATTCTCATTGTACCAGGAAGTATCTGCTATCACATTTTGATAACCGCACACGCTGCAGAACTCAGAGCCTGCAGGATAAGTATGTCCCGTCTTTACAATCACTGTAATATCGCTTCTGCTGCTGCACCTTAGACAATGATGACTCTTCTCTCCAGCTTCGGTACAGGTACTTTCCTGATCAATCGTCCACTCCTGGCTGTAATCATGACCTAACTCCGACACTGCCTCGGTCTCTTTCTTCAGACAGAACTGACAGCTCCGCTCCCTGGTTCCTGCGGTTTCACAAGCCGCCGGCGGGCTAATCCTTGTCCCATACTTCTGAGAAATCGGCGGAACTGCACTTCCACCATTAGACTGAAAACGAATGGTATAGCTGTCTGCCAGATCATCCCAATGAAGTTTAATCTTACGGGTCAGCGGTTTGGAAGAAAATGCGGCGGCCTGCCTCTTCCAGGTAATAATCATCTCACCTTCTTCTATCGGACGGCTGCTGGATACCATAATTGTATTGGTATTCGGATTATAGGAAAACGCCCGGTTGGTAAAACTAATGATAAAGTCCGACCGGTCATCATACTGCCTTACACTGGCTTTTCCCGTTTTCAGATCCATTTGGTTCATTTTAAATATATCATCCGATAGATGGTATGTCCTGATCGAACGTCGGATATCCACTGTCGGCACCCTGGTATCTGCAAATCCATAGACATTCTGCTGGACTCCGGCACTCCACAACGGCCACTCACGATTATACAGCTTTTCTTCATGTTGAAATCTTCCATTCAAAACCTGAGCCTTAAAGGAAATCTCCAGATAGATTCCAAGCTCTGTCAAAAGCGCCCCACTGGACTGAGATACGGTCCCTCCTCTTCCGGTATGGGCAAGATGATAATAGAAATATCCCCACATCCGCACATAGGCACCGATTTCCGCACTGATCCCTACACTATCCAAAGTCGTAGAAAAGAGTCCCAGCTCTACCTCCAGCCGAATTCCAGCTCGAAGTCCCATCGTTCCCATAACATAGAACTCCAGTTCGTACCGTTCATCTACTAGATTAATCGTATTGCTTGTAGCTTTTTTGTGAAACAGTTCTACTACATAACTGTATCTTCTTCCAATTTCATATTCAAATGCACATCCTAAAGATACATTGAGATTTGCTCTGGTTACAAAAGAACAGTTCACACCATATGCCAAGATATGAAACGGGTCCACCGCACCCTTTGTACTGAAAATCTTTTGGTCAAACAGTGTAACCCAGTCACTTTCCTGTTGCAGCATGGCATGATAGCGGTCTGTCATCTTCTGTACACCGCCTTCAATCGCCTCGGATTGATATTTCCCTGCATCCATCAGCTTTTTGATCTCTTGGGCAATATCATATTCCTGTGTACCCGGATCACCCCATTTCTGAGAAGGAGACTTGGAAGCCATAGTGGCTTGCACATCTATCGCAGTAAAATTATAGACATCCAGATTGGCATTCAGCTTGTAATCATAAATATATGGGAAGATCCATTTCCAGATGGTCTTACTGCTGACGTTTATCGCCAAACGTACCTCCTCCGTAAATATTCCGGTAAGTTTCATCCGCAGTTCCACTCCATTGCTGCATTTCACCTTTACCGTACAGGTTACCTGCAGAGCACAGCGGACGCCGCTTTTTCCCTGGAAATGCTGCAGATTCCTAGAAATGTTCGCTTTGATCTGATTGTTTTCTATGGATACCCTGCTGCTGGCTCGGTTTGCAAATAGTCCAGGACCCATCTGCCGTTTCACTTCTTCTGTCTCCAAAGCCATACCTGCCAGATAGGACGCAGCTTCATCCACAAATCTACTGGAAAATGCCTGCTGTTCAATGGAATGTTCCAGTTCAGCTATTTCCTCATCACTTAAGAGCTGGTCGGCATCTACATCTCTGGAATCATATAAATCCATAGAAGCCTGAATCTCTTCCAAATCCATAGGCTCAAAGGTAATATCATAGCTGCCATCCGCATTTTCCACTTCCCGGATTCTTCCATACCGCAGGACGGTATCCTTATTCTCTGAATAAAAAGCCAGAAAATCTCCTTCTTCTACTTCCGTCTCTTCATCCAGTCCAGTTCCTTCATACTCATTTCCCGAAAAATCAAAATATTCCTCATCAATGACAAACTGCATGTCATCATCATAATACTCTTCTGGTACTGGCAGCACATCAGGTACAAACAGAACATCCTCTACTTCTGCAGTCTCAAAGTAATAGGTATCCTTATTTTTCTTTGTAATGGTAACGTATGCCACCGCTCCCTCGTCGAATCACTATTGATTTCTCTTAAATCAGGTCGCTGGCCTTCGTAGATTGCTACCGTATCACCTATGGAAAGCTCGGACTCTTCATCGGTAAAACTACCGCTGCTATATTGGACAGCTGCTGTTCCTGTATTGATATCTGCTTCAGCAAGCGGAACAGATAGTTCTGGGACCTGTTCGCCGTCCTTTTTCATCTCGGTAACCGAATGCGCTGGAAGGTAAATCAAGTCTTCATCCAGGTTCAGATTCTGTACATCATCCTTCTTAATGGTAAAACTATATATAGGCATTCTCCGGTTCACCGGCAAAAGAAAGGTTCTCATCTTCTAAAGTCAGCTGATAAGTTGAACCTTCCTGAAAACCACCGCTTCCAGATACTTGGAAGCTTCCGTTGCTGCCTTCTACTAGTAGTTCCGTCTGGCTGTGTGTACCTTCCGAAACTGCCTCAAAGAGAATGCCTTCCCGCACCTGGGCAGCACTCATTGATTCAGCTGCCTGAATTCCAATGGTAAAATCGGTATTCTGATCCAGCTTGGTAACAAATACATTTCCGTCTGTCTCTTCTAGTTTATCCGACTCTGCATAAGCGGCATACAGTGTCATATCCCCCTGTATGCGGCTGCCGTCTGCCCAACGCTCCTGGCATCCTTCTGTCCGGTTAGCAACCAGAACAGAGACAATGAAATCACTAAACACACAACTGCTAGAATCCCAATCCGCTTGCGTGAAAGCCTAAAATTCTGCCCACTAGCCCCTTTGCTCTTTTTGTGCATAGACATCTCTCCTTCCCCTTATGAAATTAAAATAGTAATGTTTCTGTCACCACCGCTCTGTCGAACTGTGCACGTTTTTGTCCTTTTTATCGTATCATTAATCGTGAGGCGAATCAAGATTTTTTTATTTTTTTTTAATATTTTTTTAATATAAATAAAAGAATTTCTTTCTATGATTCTTCAGTAGACACAAATAATCCCCGCTTCTGCCAAAGCATCATTCTCTTTGACAGAAGCGGGGAGCAACCCTCTATGATCATATTTGTTTCTATGCGGTTACAGCGAATATGCCACCATACTTTTTGTATTCTGCATGTGTATAATCTGGGATACCGCCGAAGGAATCTGAATTCTTTTTTTACAGCTCATTAAAACTCGGTCACAGTTATAGCAATCTGCCATAGGAAGGGTTCTACTGAAGAAATCCATATTCGGCCCTACTCCATATCGCGCTGCTTTCTTAAATACAATACTAACCGGATGTTTACTTCCCTTAATCTCTCCGAATACATCCTTTTCTACTTCCATGATACAAGACGGCCCGATTCCATTAATTGTAATCTCGTTATAAAACTCTTTCAGAAGATTGCGGCTGCTATGCTTCATCCATTCAACATCCCCCGCTAGGACCCGGTCACAGTCCTTTCTGCTCACCTTGGCAAAAGACTTGAATATCATCTGTGCATGCTTGCTCTTTTTTTCTACATATAATTCACTTTCCTTCCAGTTCTTCATACATATGCTGAAAACGGCAATTCCTTCTTCAAAAGAGCCTTGCTCTTCATCCTTGGCATGCCCATATACAACCTTTCTCAAACTTACATCCTGTTCTACATTTCTCTTAATCTCTTGAAGAAGATCTTCCTTCGCAAGCTCATACTGTTCATAATCCAGCCATTCATTCTGCTCATAATAGGTTACACATTTCATAAAAACACCCTGCCTTCTCTTAAATCCAATACAATAACACTATCCTTCTTACTGTTTTTTCTATTGTATCACTCCTTTGTGAAAAACCTGTGGATAACATGTTAATATTTCGCAAATTTAACAACAATCATTTGACATGATACACAAATCCTGCAAAATGCTTATGGCACCTCAATACCCATCTCCGACAAGTCTGTCAATTCCTTAATCTCCGCTGCATATTCTGGATTCCTTATGGCCAGCAGAGAGATATCATCCTTTGCCTTTGCCATCACTCTCCTGTAGTTTTCAATCCTGACCTTGGATTGTTCAATATTATCCTCTAGTTCCTTCTTAAGTTCATTCAGCTGCTGTTCATCTGCCAGATATTCTAACTGCCCCATCCACATCCCGGCATCCTGAATCCGGTATTTCTCCAGAAGCTTCTGCAGATGCTTGGTATAATAAATAATCTCATTTCCCGCATGCTGGAATTTCTCTCTGGCATTCTGAGCAACAATAAACTGCTCCCACTGAAATAACAGCTCACTGGCACTGTGGACGCTGTACTTACGATATACATAATCTACGCCATTCTTAGCATTTACATACTTAATCTTAGCTTTATTCTGTTTCTTAATAATCTTATTCAACTGATTCTCTACCGTCTTTGCCTTATTTACATTATTAAAATAGCGGATAAATACCGAAAGTGTTACGGCTGCAAATGCAATTCCGCACAGCAGTGTAAATACCTGCGTATCGGTCTCATACTGCACCTGTAGAATTACCAGTACCGCAAATAAAGCCAGCAGGGAAAACATACAGAAGATCGACAGATTTTTCATCCTGCCCTGATTGGCCTCTACATTCTGAGACTCATAATGCTGCTCCCCCTTTTCACCCTCCAGCCGGTCGATTTCTGCCTTTAGCCGGGATACATACATTTCATCCTCCGTCAGCCGCCGGATTACACCTGGCATATCCTCGGTATACTGGCTCAGCTGCATATATTTCCCATCATCCAGCCGGGTCATATCCTCTTGATAAGCCTTGCGGTCGTTCTGCAGACGAAGGATCACCTTTGCTGTTTCCTGAATCCGGTCAGTTCCTTGGTCTGGCAGTTCCTGCAGTAGATTAATATCATTATGATATTCAGCCAGTACCCGGTACTCCTTCTTCACCTGCTCCATTTCTTCTGCCGCAGTCCGAATCTGCTCTCTGCGCACCAATACATAATCCTTCTTAGTTTCCCAAGACCCGCTCTGCTTCTGTTCCCCTCTTGGTAGTTCCCTTCTGGAATCCTTTATTGCCTCCTGATCCTCTCCGGCTGTACGCACCTCTGCTTTTGGTTCCCTAACCCTTTCCCGTTTCTTCATTCCGCCGGAAATCTCTTTCGTACCTTTGTCTTTTATTACTTCTTGTTCCTGCTCATTTTTCTCATTGAATTTTACCCACTCGGATAACTCAATTTCAACAGATTTCATTTTCCGGTTTTTGATTTTACGAAAACGTTTCACAAATCCTTCCTCCGTTATCGGTTATTCATATAACCTCTGCATTCCTCCTGCCATTTTTGCAGGATTTCTGTCAAATTTCGATAATATTCTGCAATTTTTTCTTCATTTTTAAGTTCCTGCAACCTCTGCACTTCACCAATTTTTCCTGATTTCTTCTGCAAAATCGTCTGCATATCCTGATAAATCTGTATATCCAATGCTCCTGCTCCTGGAAACTCCTGTACCAGCACGTCCTCTTCGATCTCTTCCTCGCACAGTCGTACTGCCAGCTTATACTGACGCAGACTCTCCTTATCTGGAGCAGCTAGAAATGCTTTTAAGAAATACTCTGCACTCTCCCGGAACAGAAACATTCTGCCGCTTGCTACTCCCATATTATGATAGATCCTAGAAGCCGTTCCTTCCTCCTTAGCTTCCTCTTCTTTAAGAAGCAGGCTGTATTCATACAGCGCCTTATAATACTGCCCATTGCACACCAGGTCATCAGCCTTACGCTTATTCCGCTCAAACGGCGACAAGTTCTGCAGTTTCTTTAAATTCTTAGAATAGATTGCCAGTTCTTCCTCAGACAAATAATGCACACTTTGAAACACGGCTTTTGCCAGTTCCTCCTTCTCCGCTTTTTTCTGAAGCAGGGAAGAAAGCTCTGCAGCCAGTGCGGTCAGTCCCAGCTGTTCCCGAATCCATTGGATTTCTGACTGATCCTGAAAGGATTCTCCCAGTAATTGCGCATACTGCCAAAAATAAAAACACAATTCCTCTATGGTATAGATACTTTTACCGATTGTTTTCAGCAAATATGGAACCTCTGCCTTTTTCTTATGACATACCATCCATTCGCTCATTGGTTTCTTTCTCCTTTATCTGAAACTCCTTTTCCCATATGAGATCTGCCGGTGGATAGAATTCTCCCATTCCCAGATCTTCTGCCATAAGCCGTCCTGTATACTCATCACAAAAATCCACGCGTACCCGAAGCCTGCAGGCTCGAGCAGGCCGACTGGGCAGCCCTGAAAGTTCTAATACCTCTGTCCTCTGCACTGCCTTGGCATGCAGCCCGTCATGAGACAAAACCTCCACAGCAAGCTCTGGTATGGTTTCCTCTTCGCTGCTCCCCTGAATTAGTTCTGTCTCTATTCCTGCATGATACCAGGGTTCTCCTTTTCTTCCGGCATATAGATAATCCGTTTCTCTATTTTTGCTCATAATCGGAATTCGGATATCGCAATTCAGAAGCTGACTGCTTTTATATTCTCCCGAAGGCTTTACCAGCTTCAAATACCATTCACCTACATAACAGGCTCCCTTTGTAAAAAGATTATTTCCCTGAAACACCCTTCTGCCCCGACATAACATGCGCAGACTCTCCTTCATCCATCCTGGCTCAAATCCATCTCCAATCAAATAAACGCTGGAGATCACCTTTCTGGCAAACAACCCCTGGGCTGCGCTTAGAAACCATTGATCCATATTCACTCTGGCTTCCTCTGAATCCTGCAGCTCTTCCCGGCAGTATTCCACCTCACCCAAATCCCGTTCTCCTGCCAATATCTGAAATGGCAGCGTTTTTTGGTTTACATAAAGTTCAAATGCTCTCAGGCTGCGTTCTGTATAATAAAAGAGAAACACCTCATGATTCCATAAATCCTTCTTTGCCCTGGTGGCATAAGCAGCAAAGCTCTCTATATAGTCTACGATAAATATACGATTAAAATCCACTGGCAGCTGAGCCGCAATCTGCTTCAAAAGTCTGATTTTCTCAGCATCCACATGAGCAGTTGTAAATACCAGCGCCAGAATCTTCTGGGTATGACCAGTTTTGCAAAGAAGAGTCAGCAGCCGCTCCAGATAAATCCCCATCAGACGGTCATAAGAATACATATCATCCTCCAGCACGATTTCCCGATGTCCCAACGCCCCCTCCCATAGGTCTTCTATGTATATCCCCTGCTTCGAATATATGTTCTGTTTTGCTTTCTCCCCATAATACCAGTTCTGGGAATCTGGCTCTTTAAACAGACACAGGGGGATCTCATATTTTTCCTCCCCCATATGCGTAGAGATGGTCTCTGCCTGTTCCGCCCTAGCCGTAAGCGTACTCATCTGCACTTCATATCTTCCTATATCAATTCCAACAATTATGCCCTTATCCATAACCTGTTTCTTTTCCATGGTTTAACCGTCCTTTAGTTTCAATAGTTCCTCCGTATACTGCTCCATCTTTCCATATTTCATCATCAGCTCCTGAAGAGACTGCTCATCCTTTAAATGATAGCTGGCTGCGATTTCATTCAGCATCTGATATCTGCCTTCCCCGGCATAACCGTCATGATTCTGGTTCTCATGCACAGCACTGGTAACAATCGCCGGATTCAGCCCTTCTCCGTCACTTTCCATTATATAATATGGAATCCGGTCACCATAAAAGGTCGTCAATTCTTTTATATAAATGGAATCATAGATACATTCCATCTCTTCTTTTCTGTAAATATCCTCTTCCCCATCTGACAGCTGATAGAAAATATCAACTTTCTTATCTGGCGCCGCCCGATGCTCAATAATCGTTTTCTCACTCATATGCGCAATTTCTGCCACTTCTGGGTCCATTTGTGTAAAAAAGGGAAAGACCATTCTTTTTTCTACAAATTCCATCAGCATATTACTTAAAAAAACTTTCTTTTCATGCGGAACTACCGGCATCTGAGCATAATATTTCAATAGAGCTGCCCGGCAGTTATCATTGATTAGTTCTCCATGGGTATATTCCTTCTCAATCCATTGCAGAATCCTTTCATCAATAATCTGCTCATGCACCACATAATAATAGGCAAAAAAGGACAGATAAGCCTTGGCAATCTCCGGCTTATAACCTGGTTTATAGTAATCCTCAAAGATCTCTCCTGAATCCGGAAGTACATAACCGGTAAACAGCATCTGAATTAATATCCGTTCTCCGATATCATAGGTTTCTACCTCAAACATCTTAGCTGCGCGCCATAACCGCTCCATCTGCCAGGTCGGCCCATAAAACCAAGTAGTCAGATATTCCAGTATGTTCTCATCATATTTTCCCCTGGAAAATACATAATAACATAACTGCAGCATATCTTCACTGCCCTCTTCCATAACAATCAGCCGGCTGCACAGCCGCACCAGCTTCTTAGGTGCAATCTGTTCCGGTCCAAAACGAAGCACAATATTGTAAGCTTCCTCATACATACCTCTGGAAATCATCAGCTCTGTAAAATGCGCCCGTTCTCCTACCGCAAGCCTGCTATAATCCAGTTCCAGCAGATATTCCTGAGCCTTCTCGTACTCTCTGCTGTCCATATAATATTCAATCAATTCTCGAATTAAAATCTGTCTGAATTCTTTGGTAAGCTCCTGCTTCTGCAGCAGCTTCTCACATACCAGACTGATATCTTCACGAAGAGGAGTCCCTTTTTTATAATAACGGTTTAACAGAAGACCAAGCCGAACTTTCTCAAACTTCAGACAATACTTTGCTATCTCCCCTTCCTGAAATAGAGCTTCCAAGCTATATGGAATCGTATCCAAATGCCTTCTTCCGTCTTTATCCTCCAGAAGAATCATGGCCTCGCTATGATACAGCTTCACCCATGCCCTGCCATCTGCCACCGGAAAGATCTCTTCCTTGTCCAGTTCTCCATGCTTCACTACTACATGCCGGACTCCTGGATTATCACAGACCAGCCGATGCACAAAGACCATTTCCTCAAATACCGCAGAGGCTTCGGGATTCTGCAGAATATCCTCACTCAGCCTGCGGTACAGATATGCAAGATCTTCATTGATATGACGGTGCAGCAACTGCTCGATCACAAATAGTTTGATCCGTGGTTCATAGTTGACAAACAATTCCCCAATCTGCTGCTGGTACTTCCACACATTTACAAATAAATATGCCTTTCTCTTATAATCCAGCATATTGTCATAATTAAAATACATCAGAAGTGTCTTAGGCAGCATCCTCTTTGTATTCATCGGTATGGTGTACAGATAATATTCAAAAAGCTGCGTCAGTTTCAGCTCAGCCGAAACCCCTTTCTCAAACCATGGAAAATATACTGCATTTCTCTTATTCGAACGAATCAGCATACTACATATAGCTTCCACACTCTCAGCTGACGGAAATTGATCATACGCACTAGTCAGCATCCGAAATACCAAAGGTTCAAACTGCTTCAGCCGAACTGCCAGCACTGCGGTCTTATCTACTAATTCCCTGTCCAGCATCTGATAACGTAGTGCAAATGCCAATACCTGCATTTCGAATTCTTCCAGCCGGTTATACAGTGACATATCCTGCTTCATAAGCAGGCAAGCTTCCAAATATAGAAACGGACTTCTGCAGCCATAGAGAAATTGCTCCTTTAATAGCCGGTATTTCCAAACTTTATTATTCTCCAGCTCTTCATCCAAAAACAAGCGGATGAGAAGCAGCCAGAAATCATGCCGATGCTGATCGCTCAATTCCCGAATTTCCCGGCTGACAAGCTTGGTAAATTCCTCCTCCTGCTTAATCAAAGCTGTAATATACTGAAAATAAGCATAAAACGAAGGATTCTCCTTTTTCAGCTTCTGCGGCTCCTGAATCTTATTTAATAAAAAGACTGCTTCTGTCCGCTTACCAGACATCGCATACATCTGGGCATTCAACATAATATAAAAACGGTCATCTGACACCAGGCCATTGAGGCTCTCTGCTTTTGCTGTTCCTTCTTTCAGCCAAACAGTTTCCTTGATCGAGTGATTTCTAACTTGTATATACAATTCGCACAATTCAGCTACAAGCTTTTTCTCTTCCGCCTTTTCCAAGTTTCTCCCACCCGGAAGCCCGATCTCTACCTTCATTGTCTCTGTCTGCAGTCCGGTTGAAAAAGTAATGACTGCGCAATTTTTACCTGCATGTAGTTTTTTCTTCTCTACGATAAATTCCCAGTTATAATAACTACCTACAAAATCATCCGCAGTAATGACTGGTTTTTCAATATAGATAAAATCCGCATCTGTATGAATCCGAATCTGAAAATATCCCCACGTATTTTTGGAAAGCATCACTTCCTTTTTAAAGGAATCTCCTTCGCATTCGTAACTCTCCTCACTGGCATTTAAGAAAAAACGCACTGGCTCCTTTTTATGAATGGCAATCAGAAATTCTTCCATATTTTCCCTGCAGACATTTATCTGAGTCAGAGCCTCATACAGCCGCCTTTGATACTCGTCCATCTTAATCCGGCGGAATTTCTTAGAACAGAACAGCTTATAAGCTTCCTGATAATTTTTCTGAGCAAGATTAGCAAAATGAAATAAATCCCGTATTTTTCCTATAGAGCTGTCCGCATGCCAATGATCGATAGATACCACATAGGGAACCACAATCTCTCCAGCATTGCTTTCGATATAGATTTCTCCCTTATTGGTATCTCCCTCTTCCATGCCTGCAGTATGGAATTCATACAGAATCTGAACCTTTTTCCCCAGAAACTGTATATCGTCACACACCATACGGCGGTCTGTTGTGTAGACAAGCCCTTTCAGCTTTCTCTCATCATTGCTTTCTAGTAAAACGGCGCCTTTTAGTATCTCATTTTTTCTGGCCATTGCCTCAATCCGTTCTTCCGAGACCCGGACCTCTATCTCTCTGTAATCAAATTTTCCTTCTGCAATTGCACGGATGCGTTTTCTCATGTTACTCACCTGCCTGCTTTTGTTTATTCCAAATGGACAGACTTATCCATATTTTATCTTAATAAAATTATACCACTAAACCCAGGTCTAGTGCAATGGTAATCTTTATACTTCATTTTCCAATTCATGCTTTTCAAAAAAGCTGCGGATATTCCCGATTGTAACACTAGCGATATTTTCCAGTGCTTCCTCTGTTAAAAATGCCTGATGAGAGGTCAGAAGCACATTGGGCATGGAAACTAACAAGGATAGAACTTCATCCTTTATGATCGTATTGGAACGATCCTCATAGAACAGATCCGTTTCTTCCTCATAGACATCAAGGCCGGCTGCCCTCACATATTCCTCACGCAGCGCTTTTAATAAGGCTTCACTTTCAATCAGAGCCCCCCGCGATGTATTAATAATCGTAACGCCCCGCTTCATTTTCCGAATACTCTCTTCATTGATAATCCGGTCTGTTTCTTTGGTTAACGGACAATGAAGGGAAATGACGTCACTTCTGGAAAATAACTCCTCTAATTCCACATAATGAATATCCATTCCTTCCGCCGGGTAGGGATCATAAGCCAGAACTTCCATACCAAATCCTTTGCAGATCTCAATAAAAATCTGTCCTATTTTGCCAGTGCCGATTACTCCTGCTGTTTTTCCATGCAGATCCCACCCGGTAAATCCATTGATACTGAAATTATATTCTCGCGTTCGGTTAAACGCTCGGTGAATCTTTCGATTTAGGCATAACAGCATAGCCATTGCATGTTCTGCCACTGCATAGGGCGAATATCCTGGTACTCTGACAATCGGAATCTTTCCTTTCGCATAAGCAAGATCAATATTGTTATAACCTGCACATCGCATAGCTAACAGTTTTACGCCATTTTCCACAAGAATCGACAACGTTTTCTCATTAATGTTATCATTGACAAATGCAACTACCACATCATAGTTTCTGGCAAGTATGGCCGAATCTGGATGAAGCTTTCCTTCAAAATACTTAATTTCCATAGAATCCGTACAATAGCGATCAAACCAGATCTTATCATATGGCTTGGTATCAAAAAAAGCAATTCTTATCATTTTATTATTCCTTTCTATTATAGAATAAGTGATATGATAAGTATTGCTTTTTTTGTTATATTTATACCAGAGCGATTCTATAAGCCAGGATCATCATCCGGTTCATCATCTTCTGACGGAGGCTGTGTCGGTACTGGCGTTGGTTCTGGGGTTGGTACCGGAGTCGGCTTTGCCGTCGGCTCTGGGGTCGGTACTGGCGTCGGCTCTGGGGTTGGTACTGGCGTCGGTTCTGGGGTTGGTTCCGGCTTCGCCGTCGGTTCCGGTGTCGGCTTTGCCGTCGGCCTTTGAGTCGGAGCTACGGTTGCCTTATGGGAATCATCGTCATCATCCGGAGGCTGAGTAGCTTTCGGCTTCGGCGTCGGTTTCTCCACCGGTCCCTCATCATCATCCTTATTATTATTCTTTTTACTAGAACCCTTCTTCGCACGCTTTGCAGAAATCTCATCCGAAATTTCCTTAACTTTTGCAGATGGTGTATAATTCGTCGGTCCAAATAGGAATTCATGCAGAGCCACTACGTCTTCTGCCATAGTTTTTCCACTGTTATCATCACCGCCTGGGAATACAAGACTTTGGCCTGAATCCCAGTATGGCTCGCTTGGAAATCCTCTCTGGTCTACAATATCATAATTCAGCACATCCATAGCCAGATCGTTAAAGCGGCTGGCCTCAATATTCGTACGAATCTGCGGCGCTACCATATTCACAATCTCCATAACCTTGCCGATCCCCATGGATTTTGCTTTCTCAAGCATTAACTGCACAACTGTTCTCTGACGTTCCGTTCTCTTATAATCACTATCACCATAACGGATTCGAGTGTAAGCCGTTGCCTGGGTTCCATCCAAATGCTGCATACCTGTCTTAGTCAGGAATGGTGAAGTTGTTCCTGATATTTTATTAATATCATCTACATAAATATTTATATATTTCAGCTCACTACTGCTGATATCAATATCCAATCCACCCAGACTATCAATACACTGACGTACAATATCAAAGTTAACTGATACATATTCTGTAATATTTAAATCCAGATTTTGATTTACTGCATTTAATGCAAATTCCGGCCCACGGTTACTGGTAGTACCGTCTGAATTCTTCTGATTCAGAATACTTCCGTTAAAGTAGGCATGTGTAATCTTTTCATAGTTATCTATAATACTGCCATTCTTCTTTTTCTGTACCAGCATACAGGTATCGCGGTATACAGACAGCAGTTTAACTTGCTTGGTATCGCAATTGATACTTACAATCATAATCACATCGCTGCGGGTGTCATTATCCACGAGTCCACCAAGCTCTTCATTCTCCTCTTTATCCGCACGGGAATCAATACCGAATACCGCAATATTGATATAACCGGACATATGTCTGGCTTCCTTTTCCGACAGATTCTGTTTAATCTCATCCGCAGTTGTTCCTGTATCAATATTCAGGGAACCATGAATTTCACTTAATAATTCTTCCAGAATATTCATAGAATTGGAAACTGTATGGGACATATATCCAATCCCAGCCAAAATCAATACTGCACCCAACGCTTTTAAAAACAATGCCAGAATCTTCTTCCCAGCCGGCGTCTCTCTGTCGCCGCGCAAATACATAAGCTCTCCATAGAGAGGTCCCGCAACCATCGGTACGATTGCCGCTAGTGCTGCATAACAGACATATCCTGCTCTTTTCAAGATATCTGCAATCTCTGCTCCTGACTTCTTAAAGTCCGCGTATAGAGAATACCCCATAAATATAGAAATTAACAGGATCAGAATACCAATCAGTTCCAGCACCAGAATTACCATCTTCTGATTCTTCTCCAGCCGGAACCTTCCATTCATATGGAACATCTTAGAGAGAATCATACCTGCAAATAACGCTATAATTCCCAAAATCTCCAGCAGAATAATGATTGTAACAGTAGAAAATAAGGAATCAAAGGTCTTAGTTCCAATCTCTGAACTCTCCAGACTGCCAAGCAGACCGAACACTTTAGCTGCTCCAAATGCCACCAGGCTTAATAGCAGCAGCCCACCTAGCAGCTCTAGCAGAACAATCATCTTATCCTTTGCCATATCCTTACGGCTTCTTTTCGGAGGCCTGCCGCCGCCATTACCGCCTCTGTTCCGCTCTGCCTGGCTCTCCCTGTTGAGCCCGGCGCTTCTTCCAGAACCTTTTGGTCGGGACTGTGAACTGGCTCTTCTTGTTCCTGAACTATTATAATTTCGCGGCACACTGACCTGTCCTACCGGCCGTCTGGTTCTATTTTGCTCCATTGTACTCATATTACACCTCGCTAGTTCTTTGTAACCGCTTAACAGCGCTCTTAATAAATTTTGTATTATTCATACATTTCTTTTCTAATCTGCAATGGCTGAATCCCTTATGTTTCTATTTTTTCCTGTCAAAAGTATCTGTATTATCATACACTATTTTTCCAAAAAGAACAATCATTTTTTCTTAATATTTTATAAATAATAGTATCTGCATTCTTTTCTATAATTATTGATTGGGATTTAATTTTCTTTTCTGCTTTTTTTCCATAGCCGCAAAGCTTTTAACAAAGCCAGCCGGTTCGATAACATTCTAGGCAGCTTATAATGCTCGGAACTTGATGTATTCCTGCCATGCCGCCGATACCGCAGCAGTCGGTCCGGTATAAAACAGGTTCCATACCCGCATAAGTCATTGAGAATTCCAATCCACTGATCATGCATCTCAATCGTATCTGGAATCGGCAGAACATCCTTTAATAGTTCCTTACGAAATGCCATGCAGCAGCCCATATACGTATTCCGCCAGATGTTTTTCCAGGCACCAGGTCCAGAATTCTTAACATTAAAAAAAGAATCCCGCAATACTTTTTGGCCATCCTCCCCCACTACAACTGCATCATGTACAACTAGCCCGCACTGCTTCTGCTCCAGAATTCCGGCTATCTTCTCAATTTTAGCCTGATCCCATATATCATCCTGGTCTGCCAGAAAAATATAGTTTCCCTTGCAGGCGCTGAGCACATGAGCGACATTCTGCTTTACTCCCCTGCCTGGCCCTTGAAGCAATGATATGCGCGGGTCCTCAGCTTCATAATCCTTCATAATCTCCCATGTTCCGTCATTAGAGCCGTCATCCGATATTACAAGCTCGTCTTCCGCCCCCATACCGGCCAGAACTGAGGTGATTTGTTCTCTTATATAACGAGCTCCATTATAGGTAACCATGGCGATAGATGCTCTTATCATACGAACTTCCACCCCCATTTCCGAAAATATGCCATCATAGACTTCACATGCTGCCAGAACAACCGGCCGCTCTTATGAGAGCCCTTTTTCCACAGATGAATCACCTCTGCCTCAGGACAGTAACACAGCTTTGACACTTCATTCACCCGCCTGCACAGATCTGCATCCTCCATATAAAGGAAATACCGCTCGTCAAAGCCCCCCAGACGACGGTACAAGTCTGTACGGATCAATAGAAAACTACCCTGTGCAAATGGGACTGAAAAGGTTTGACTATAATCCATATCCTGCATAGTATGGTACGCCTGACGTTTTGGAAAACATCCCTTTAAAAACATTCTCAAAAACATATCCCAAACCGTTGGATCTCTGCGGTAAACCTTCTGCAGCTCTCCCTGCCTGCTCAGGATTCTCGGTACACTCATTCCAGCATTGCTGCTTTGCATAAAGTCCATTAAAACACCTAACGCATCCATTTCCAAAATAATATCCGGATTGACAATGGCATGGTATCTGGAATCCAGCTGGTCCAGAATATAATTATGCCCGCCTCCAAATCCTAGGTTCTTCCCAGTACGAAGATAGGATACATCCGCATATCGTTCAGAGAGCTTCTCCAGATGGCTGGATTTGGGGCTGTTATCTATAATATATATATGTTTGGCAATCGTCTTTGGCGTATAGGTCTCAATAGACTCCACCGCCCTCTGCACATCCAGCTCATCCCGATATGCCACGATTGCAATACTGATATCCTTCAATTACTCTGCACCTCGTCCTAACACCACAACCTGAATCGTCTTAACCAGAATCTTCACATCCAGTCCCAAGTTCCAGTTAGAAATATACTGGGTATCCAGTTTCACTACCTCTTCAAAATCCCGAATATCGCTTCTTCCGCTAACCTGCCAAAGCCCGGTCAACCCCGGTTTAAACCCAAGACGTGCTTTATGGTGTGTCTCATATTGGTGAAATTCGTCCATCGTCGGCGGTCTTGTCCCAACCAGACTCATATCCCCTTTTAAAATATTCCAAAATTGGGGCAGTTCATCAATGGAATACTTCCGCATCAATTTCCCAATCGGGAAAATACGCGGATCATCCTCCATCTTAAACATGAACCCCTCCATTTCATTCTGTGCCATTAATTCTTTCTTTTTCTCTTCTGCATCCCTATACATCGATCGGAACTTATAGAGTTTAAACGGCCTTCCGTTCTTTCCTACTCGAACCTGTGAGAAAAATACCGGTCCAGGAGATTGATGCTTAATAATGGGGGCAAAAATAAGAAAGGCAATTCCCATCATCAAAAGACCCACCAGACTTCCCAGGATATCCATACAGCGTTTTACAAACAACTGCCTGGGGGTTGCAATCCGCATACTGGAAGTCATAACCAGATATTTTCCGCATTCCTCTATTACCCGGTTCGGCATCATTCTGAACTTGTGAACCAATTTAAAATGAACCGTTACGCCCATTTCCAACAGTTCTCCGGCCATCCGCTCATTTTCACTGATGGAATTCCCATCTATAAAAATCTCATCTACTACATTGGCCTTAATATAATCAAAAAAATTATCCTTATTCGCTACTACCGGAATCTCACGGATTACATCTCCCTCACGGTCTTGGTCTACAATCACAATTCCTCTGACAATAAACTCTCTATAACGATTATTTTCAAAATCACGGATACACTGTTCTGCCATATCATTCGTAGTCACCACAATCATAACGGCCTGATTCTTAACATTACGAAGCCGTTTACGCACCCATCTTTTTAAGGTGCAATGGGCAACATATTCCAATACAACAGATAGTCCCCAGTACACAAATAACATCTGGCGTGAAAAAATCTCGGACTGCTTCGTTGCATACATATAAAGAAGCATACCAAAAAATACCATCGTACAATTGATGATAACTGATTTTAATTCCTGTATGTGATCCCGCCTTAAGATTCCCTTATAGGATTCTAGGAAAAACACTACACAGATATCCAGCATAACCAGAACAACTGCTAGCCTTTCATAAGGATCATTTGTAAAAACCCATTCCGGCCCCAGCCGGATAAAATATGAAATAATAAACGAAAGCTGTAAACAAATAATATCCACAATGGTAAAATCCAAATGTTTCATCCAGCTTCTTTTTTCTCTCTTATACATCTTTTTCCTCTCCAAAGCCATTCCGGCAGCGGATGTATGCTTCTCTTATTAACATTTCCAAATGTACAAAATTTTATATGTCCTTTATTTTAATACAACTTTTCATAAAAAACAAGTAGTCTGAATAAAAAACTGGATAAAAGTTACAAAATTATTACAAAACGCCCGGAAATATAAGTTTTTTTTGACGTACTGGGAATTCTATAGTATACTGTAATAAAAATCGGCGCATAGAAACCATAATTTAGATATATTATGTGCAGAATATTGAAAATGGAGGAAAAACAATGTGTGGAATAGTTGGATATATTGGTGAAAGCCAGGCTGCTCCTATTTTGTTGGAAGGGCTGGCAAAACTGGAATACCGCGGTTACGATTCAGCCGGAATTGCTGTATATGACGGCAGCCAGATTAATATGATGAAATCTGTGGGGCGCTTAAAGGTACTAAACGAGCTGACACACGACGGCGAAACGCTTCCCGGTACCCTTGGTATTGGCCATACCCGTTGGGCTACTCATGGCTCTCCGAATGACGTCAATGCCCATCCCCACTATAATTCAGATAACACCATTGCCGTTGTCCATAACGGCATTATAGAAAATTACATGAAACTGCGCAAACGGCTGACTGCCCATGGTTATACATTTATCTCCGAAACAGATACCGAAGTTGTGGCGCATCTGCTGGATTATTATTACAAAGGGAATCCCATCGAAACAATTATTAAGGTTATGCACCGCGTAGAGGGCTCCTATGCTCTGGGAATTATCTTTAAAGACCATCCAGATGAGGTATATGCAGTCCGTAAAGACAGCCCGCTCATTGTAGGCCATACCAAAGACGGCAATATACTAGCCTCAGATGTTCCGGCAGTTCTCAAATACACAAGAAACGTTTATTTTATAGAAAATGAAGAAATTGTGCGTTTATCAAAAACCGATATGAAATTCTATAATGTAGACGAAGAGGAGTTGGAGAAGGAAGCTACGACAATTGAATGGGATGTTTCTGCTGCTGAGAAGGGCGGTTATGAACACTATATGCTGAAAGAAATGTATGAGCAGCCCAAGGCAGTCCGCGATACGATCAGCCCTGCCGATCCCCGAATTGTCAACAACAAAATCGAAATCAGCGAACTGAATATGACCGATGAGGAAATCTGCAGCATCCATAAGCTCTATATCGTTGCCTGCGGCTCTGCATACCATGCCGGCGTAACTGGCAAATACGTGATCGAAGGGCTTGCCAGAATTCCGGTAGAGGTAGACTTAGCCTCTGAATTCCGCTACCGCGACCCGATCTATGAGAAGAATTCCATGGCGATTATTATCAGCCAATCCGGTGAAACTGCCGACTCCCTGGCTGCCTTAAGAGATGCAAAGGCGCATGGAATCAAGGTTCTGGGAATTGTAAATGTTGTTGGTTCTTCTATCGCCAGAGAAGCGGACAGTGTCATGTATACATGGGCCGGCCCAGAGATCGCTGTAGCCACCACCAAAGCATATAGCGCCCAGCTAATCGCCCTCTATCTGCTTGCTATGAAATTCGCTTATACCCGGCAGCAGATTGATGATAACGAACTGCAGACATTAATCAAGGATTTAAGAAAGCTGCCGGAACAGATGGAACTGTTGCTGAACAACAAAGAAAAGATACAGCATTTTGCCAATCGCTACATTGCTTCCAGAGATGTGTTCTTTATAGGACGCGGTATTGATTATGCGATTTCCCTGGAAGGCTCCTTAAAGCTGAAAGAGATTTCCTATATTCATTCGGAAGCTTACGCAGCTGGTGAACTCAAACACGGTACGATCTCCCTGATAGAAGAAGGAACCTTGGTTGCTGCAGTCCTCACGCAAGAACAGCTTTATAAAAAGACCATCAGTAATATGGTCGAGGTCAAGTCCCGCGGAGCCTTCGTGCTGGCTGTTACCAATACCGGCAATACCGAAGTAGAAAAGGCAGCTGATTATGTGATTTATATCCCGCAGACCAACAAATACTTTGCCAACTCCTTGGCAATTATCCCGCTGCAGCTTTTTGGATATTATGTTTCTCTTGGGAAAGGCTGTGATATTGACAAACCTCGTAACCTTGCCAAATCAGTTACTGTAGAATAATGATTGCATAATGAAACCGGCATATCAATATAGTTTCAAATTGATATGCCGGTTTTTTACCTGCCTTATATCAGAACATATGTTCCTATTTCAGCCATCTATGTATCACGGCGTCCAACTCTTTTTTATCAATAGGCTTGGCCAGGAAATCCTGCAGTCCTTCACTGATAAACATTTCTCTTGCCTCTCCTACTGCATTGGCAGTCAGGGCAATAATCGGCAGGTCCATATATTTCCCATCATCCAGTTCCCGAATTAAATGCGTCGTATCAATTCCATCCAATTCAGGCATCATATGATCCATAAAAATAATATCATAATCATTTGCCTTGACTAATTCAATCGCATCTTTGCCGCTGGAAGCAGTATCGATCTGCATCTGATAGGGCTTCATTACCCCCTTGGCCACAACCAGATTCACCCGGTTGTCATCTACGATTAGCACCTTCGCATCCGGAAATGCTTCAATGACCAGCTGTTTCTCCCTCACACTCTGTAGATAGCGCTTCTCTTCCAGAGAATTAGCCACCTGCTCTCCCATTTGTTTATATTCCGTTACCTTCTGGCGCAGGGTAATATGGAAGGTACTTCCTTCTCCATAAACACTATCTACTGTAATATCGCCGCCCATAAGTTCTGCAAGATTCTTGCTTATGGCAAGCCCAAGGCCTGTTCCCGCAATATGGCGGTTTTTCCTAGTATTGACCTGGTTAAAGATTCCGAAAATATCCTTCAAATCTTCTTCCTTAATACCAATTCCTGTATCAATAACATCAAAACATAACAATGTATTTTCCTGATCCCCATTCCAGTCAACACGCATGGTAATGCTTCCGGTTCTGGTGAATTTTACAGCATTGCCAATAATGTTCAGCAGAATCTGACGGATTCTTAATACATCTCCCACCAAACTATGTGGAATTGTGGGATTGATAAACAATTTGAACTCTACCGGCGTCTCTAACAAACGTACCCCGATAATATTGCTGACATCATGAAGCATGGAAGGAAGATCATATAGATTATTCACTAATTCATATTTTCCAGCCTCTATTTTGGAAATATCGAGTACATCATTAATAATACCCAATAGACTAGTACCAGCGCCCTTAATATCCAGCACCTGATTTTTCAAATCCTCACTCAAATCCTCATTTTGCAGCATAATATCGCTCATACCGATAATGGCATTCATAGGGGTGCGGATTTCATGGCTCATATTAGCTAGGAAATTACTTTTTGCCTGATTGGCTGCCTCTGCAGCTTCACGGCTTTCCCGCATCAGCCTCATTACCTTCTGCTCACTTGTCATATCCTGCACAAATACAACCGAATACAAAAGATCGCCAAATTCATCCCTTGCCTCTGTCATGGCCAGTTTACAACATACCTCCCTGCCGCGGACCATATACAGATTCTCTTCCTCTTCAAACTTCACCATGCCTGCCACATCCTCTGCCGCTTCTCCATTATATAGGACATCGAACAGTTCTTCTTTCTTCTTTCCCCGCATGGCTTCCCTGCTTACCTGGAAATACTCTGCTGCCTTATCATTAAAGAGCATCACACTTCCGTCCGTATCCATAATTAGAATCGGCGTTTCTACCTTGGAAAAAATATAACCTGCAATACTATTAATGGAAGCTGCAAATGCTATATACTTTCTGGAAATCCGATAGATTAGGAATGAGGCAAAAAATGCTCCGATCACACTTCCCGGAACTGCCGGAGTATGAAAAATCATTGGAATCAATGTATCCAGCAGATAGCCTGCCGACAATATCACACCAATCCAGCTGAACCGCTTAATCAGCTGTCGGTATCTTCTATATTCTGTCTTTTTATACCAGTACAATAATACAATATAGAACATCAGCAAAGCTGCAAAAATACTTAGAAATTGGCCCAAGCGCGCGATGGAAAAATGACTCTTAAAATAATATCCATAAGGCGTTTCTACAAATTCTACTGAATCCTTACCGGCTATCATATACCAGCAGACTACACAGACAGGTATGTAAAACACTTCAAATACAGTTAGAATCTTCTTCGGAAACTGCGCCAGGAAAGCCACATAGATAACGATGCCAATCATATAGGCATGAATGGCAGCTAAGCCAATCGCTCTGGCAATATAGGCTGTCTGATCTCCATAGCAGAGCCCCATCCACGCATATCCAAAATCCCATAAAAATACGCAAACGCAGATGGCACACATCCTTTTTCCGGAATGAGAACCACTATTCAGCCGATAAGCGGAAACTCCCCAGAACAAAGCCAGAAGACCAAGACCAAATACCAGAAAAGATACCAGCGCACCTGACGAATAATAATTCACTTCCCTTCCCTAAAGCAGGGCTGTCCGTTCTCCCGCCCTGCACTCTCTGGTAAGCACAGTATCTTTGTACTTTACTGTTACACACATATCTTTATCGGCAGTTACCGCAAATTCCATAACCTTATGTTCTTTCCAAGATAAATCCCCCGTCAGGCCGCCCCTTAAGCGCACGCCGGTTAAGCCTCCATCTTTCCATTGCTGGGGCAGTGCCGGCAGCAGCTCAATATAGGAATTGTGGGACTGTATCAATGCTTCCAGAATGGCCTCTGCAATGCCAAAGTTGCCATCAATCTGAAACGGCGGATGAGTATCATAGAGATTATTCTTAATGGACTTTTTCAGCAGGCCATTAATATTTTCATACACTTTCTCTCCTTTTTTCAGCCTTGCAAAGAAGCAGGCAATCCATGCACGGCTCCAGCCGGTATGTCCGCCGCCCTTGGAAAGTCTGGCATCGATGGTTTTTTCTGCGGCCGCGAACAGCTCTGGCTTCTCTTCTGTGATTTCATTACCTGGATGTAATCCATACATATGGGAAATATGCCGGTGTCCTGGTTCTGTCTCCTTATATTCCTCCTGCCATTCCATCACCCGGCCATCCGAAGAAATCTTAGTTTTAGGCAGCTTACTAAGCATAGCTGCAACTAACTTCGCCGATTCTGCATCGCCATCTGTAATCCGGCTTCCTTCCAGATACCAGGAAAACAGCTGCCGAAGAATCTGAATATCCATAGCAGGTCCCATACAAAGGGCGCCTTTCTGCCCGATCGACGACAGATAGGTATTTTCTGGTGAAACACTAGGACCGGTCACTAACGTCCCATCCTCCATCTCATACAGATAATCTTCAAAGAAACGTATCGCTTCACGCATCACTGGAAGCGCCCGTTCTTTCAGAAATATCTCGTCTCCTGTATAAAGGTAATGCTCATACATATGCAGCGATAGCCAGGCTCCGCCCATAGGCCAAAACGGGGAGGCATCCATGATTCCCTCTGGATCGGTATTGGCCCAGAGGCTGGTATTGTGGTGAGCACAGAATCCCCGGCAGCCATACAGTTCCTGCGCTGTTTTCCTGCCATTCTCCACCAGACGGTCTATCAGACGGAACAACGGCATATGACATTCCGGCAGCTGGCATTTCTCCACAAACCAGTAGTTCATTTCTGTATTAATGTTAATTGTAAATTCACTCTGCCACGGCGGAACATATTCGCCATTCCAGATTCCCTGTAGATTAGCCGGCAGCTGGCAGTCATAAGAACTGCAGATCATCAGATATTTCGCATAGTTAAACAGCAATACGGTCAGATAATCGCTGCTTTCCCTTTCTCCACTTTTCAGCTCCTCTAACTGCTCCTCAATCAGACGCTCGTCCGTCTCACAGGCATTCAGTTCCAGCTTTGTGCGGTTAAATAACGGCTCAAACCAGGAAAGATGTTCCTTCCAGATTGCCTCATATCCGGCCGCTTCTGCCCGGTCCAGACGCTGCAGGCAGTTCTCTCGATACTGGCTGTTTCCGCCGAAATCCGTTTCTGCCGTAACATATAAAATGACTTCATCGGCCTGCTCCACATATACAAAATCGCCCATAGTCTTAACTTCGCCGCCTTTCGCCGTCATCCGCACTCCTGTGAAATAATGCACTCCGCCGGCGCCGCACTGGCCGTAATTGCAGATAGTTTTTGAATCAATCTTTTCACTGTACTCTTCAAAAGGCTTGCGGTTCATATTCGCGCTGATTGTTAACCGGCCTGGTGTATCGCAGGTTAGGCGGATCAGAACCACATTATATTTCTGGCTGACAAAATGTTTCCTCTCATAGCGTACCTTCTCCCATTCCCCTTCTTCTTCCTTAGGGGCATAATTCATGGTATATTTGACATAAGCTGCCGCCTCATCCAAATCTAAATAAACGCTTCGTTCTGACGCTCGTTTCCCCAGCTGTCCAGGAAACTGTATTTTCAAGTCCCCGGCCGGCTGATAGGGATTCATGTACTTCGGTGTAGAAGTCATGGCCATCTTAGCCATAAACTGCGCTTTTTCCACCTCCCCTTTCAACAGCAGTCGGCGGATCTCATCCATATGTTCCCGGCAGTCTGGATTCTTCCGATTGCGAAACGGTCCATACCAGATTGTTTCCTCATTAATTGTAATCATTTCTTCGGCAATCTTACCGAGAATGCTGGCGCCAAGCCGCCCATTTCCAATCGGAAGACCTTCCTCCCAGTTCTTAGCCTTATTAATATAAATTCTGTTCTTCATAATTGGAAACTCCTTATTAACAAATGTGTTCCGGCATATTCCGGTATTCCATAAATCTCTGCCAATCATAACGGCTTAGAAAATGATGTCCCTCGCGCATATGATAGCCAATCATACCTTCTGGCAGTGTAATGGCCTCTTCTGGTATTCTGTCTTCCTTCCATACCAGTCCTTTCTTATGAAATATTTCTTCATATACCGGTGAGGCAGCCACACAGGATAAAAACTCTGATTTCGGATCTGCGTGTCCATCCTCCTTCGCACTGCATACATAGAGATTCCTTGGTGCAATCAAAGACAGAAGATAATGCATATCGAACGGCAGTTCGTTTTCTCTTTTGGCATACTGTCGGAAATTACCCGCAAACCAGTGAGAACTAGTACCAGTGCGGAAGTTCTTCACCTTTTCCCCGGTCTTTCCGCGGAAAATAGCTGCTCCTGCCCCACCTGAATCATTGGATATTGTTAAACTGAACCTGGAATCAAAAGCACCAGCAGCCAGAGCCGTCTTACCAAGCCGTGAATGGCCAATCACCGCAATCCGCTCCCGGTCTATATCATCCAGTGTCTGCAGGTAATCCATAATCCGACTGGCTGCCCAGGCCCACATGCGTACCTTCCCCCAGCTGTCATAAGGATTTCTGCCATATGCCGTTGCCAGACCATTGACAAAATTATCATCGGTATCCGGGACAATATCCTGATAATAATAGCTTGCCACTGCAAAGCCATGATCCAGAATCTCTTCCATCGGAATCAGCTCATCCACGACAGAACCGGAAAAAGAAATATATACAAACACTGGCGGTTTCTCTACATCTTTCGGCCTTACAAAATGGCAGGGAAAGGTAAAACTCTTCATATCTACAATTGTACTATTAATAGTGGAACAAATATCCAACTTCTGATAAATCGCTTTTCCAGAAAATGCCGTTTTCACATCTTCAACCATAACTCTGCCCTCCACACGCGGCTTCAGCGGCGGTTCATATCCGCAGAAATTATGCTGCAGAATCTCGGCGATCTCTGCCCTTCTCAATTCCCATGCTGCTTCGTTACAGACCTGTTCCCCATTTTCCATCCTCAGAACCTCTGGCAGCTGCCGTCTTTCTAATTCTTCTTTAATCATTAATACTTATACCCTTCTTTCTATGCAGTCAATGATAAATTTATCGAGATTTGCGTTATTTCCAATTTTCCCCTCTGTCACAAGACTCAGCACATACAGGACGCCTTTGCCCTGCTGATACTTTTTCACCAGCGGAAGATGTACCTTAGGAGCCTTCACTCCGTCCACCCCTGACTTTCCATAAGTGAACACCAGTTCTTCTCCCTCTTCTCCAGTAATATATTTTCTTCCCAAAATATCCATATAATCCAGCTTCTCATTATACATCCAATGAAAATGATAGTTCTGCAGATCCTCTCTGGCACCGGCAAAATATACCTTAGGACCCTTTTTCGTCTCAATTACCAGATCTCCAATCTCTGTATGCACCTGTTCCACATCCGGCAGAATCCATACTACCGTACCACCAAGCTCCAGATATTCCTTTACAATCTCTTCTTTGCCCTCCATATCCGTTATCAGCAGACGATCCGCATTATTTTCCCTCTCATAGCCAAAGGTCCTGGCTATATTCTTCGCTCTCCGATCCATCACACAGAGCCTTTTATCCGAACCACGAAGTTTCTCTTTTCCAGGATACACATAAAATTCCATACGTTCTGCATTGAGAATTGTCTGTTTATCTTCATCATAGACAACTGCATCCAGCTGCAGAACCGATTCTTTCTCAACCTTGGGAACTTCCATGGAAATCTTACCTATACATTCCGTAACTGCTGATTCCATCGTAATACTTCGTTTATAAGATTGATAAATCTGCCCATCGATTCGGACTGTCGCTACTACCTTGCCTTCTCTGGCTGCACTGGTATCATTAAGAATCCAAGCCTCTACAAGTATCGTCTCCTGTTCATACACATACTTTCGATCACAACGAAGATTGACACGGAACGGAACCAGCGCATCCATATAAGCATAATAAGCTTTCTTCGGCCTGCGCTCACAATCCACCAGCGTCTTCATCCAGCCAGCCGGCCATGCATCTATCAGTAAATGTATTGCCGTATGGTTAATATAATCGGCACGTCTGCGAAATGCATCCGTCATAATTTTCGTCGCCTCTGCCTGATGGGTCTGACTCGCCTCTACCCATTCCTCCATGGTTGTCTTTTCCTCAAACCAATCTCCATGCATGGCATTAGTCTGAGCCCGTACGATTGCTGTCGGATACCATTCTCCCTTATCGTTTTTTTCCAGCCATTCCTGGGGATAACGCCTTAACATCAACTCTACCGGATCGAGACCTTCTGCTCCATATTCTCCACAACCAATCATCCAGCCTGGTTTTACCGGCGGTATGTAACCTCTTGCCAGCTTTCCGATCGGAATCGGATGGTGGGAATACCACATCGTATAGGTATGGAAATCCGGCATCCCTTCCATGGTCGGCGGATCATAATCCCCCTCTACATTTTTAATCACACGGTCCGGATTCTCTATGTAAATCATCTTTCTGGCTGCTGCAAAGAATGCCTCCAGTTCATCTCTGTACAAATGCCGGTGTCCCTTCAGTTCAAATCGTTTGGAGAACTTACTGTTGGGGTCTTCGGTCCTTCGGATACACACAGGTTCGTTGATAAATGTTGTTAATATGGCTGAAGGATGGCTCCGCAGCAGATGTTCCATCTCCCCTGCCTGCTTAACCGCCTCCATAGCCTGATTTCTGCGAAGCGTACTAAAAAGCGGCAGATCACTCTGACTCATCATTCCCAGCATATCCAGATAATCATAGATTTCTTCTTGCACTGGACGCTGAGTCAGCCGATAGTAATTCATATTGCATAATTTGGCAATCAAAATATCGTCCCGCAGCTGCTCCATATCTCCATTCATCACGCACTGCTGCAAATGGCCCATCTCATTCGCCCCCCGCAGATTCAGTGGTTCATTATTCAGATAAAATCTGCCCTTCGGCTGACTCTCTTCATCACTGATAAATTTGCGCATCCCAAAATGCTTCACAGCCTGGCTGACAATCCTTCCATCCTTCTTAATCGTACAGACTGCTCCATACAAATACGGGGTCTTAGGTGTCCAGAGCCGAAACTCCTTCATGGGAATCGAATAACGGTACTCATTTTTACCCATACCAATTACTTTAATCGTCCTGCGATACTCCGTGTTCTCCTCTCCGGTAAAATTCTTAGGGCATAGCTCTATTTCCATTTCAAATTCATCTGGAATAAATTTCTCATAATTGGTAACACCAACCCGCAGCTCCACACAATTCTCATCAATATCCGGCCTGGGAAATATATCTGTAATACAAAACTGCGGCCGTTCCTCAACCAGGACTTTTCCGATCACACCCGCTCCCGGCGGACAATGATGCCAGCCAATATATGGATCGTCCCAGCCAGGTCCGGTGGCTGCATAGATCTTATCGCCATCCACCAACGGTCCATCGTCCCCCTTGGTCGTATAATCATTCTCCACCTCAATTACCAGTTCATTCTCTTCCCTGACATAATCCGTCACATCAAATTCAAAAGGGGCAAAAAACCCCTCATGTCCGCCGATATAATTCCCATTGACATAGATTCTTGCCTTATAATCCACACTTTGAAAATATAAAATAATATGATGGTTTTCAGCTATGTTATGTACACCAAAACTGGTCCGGTAATATCCCTTCCACTTTCCTTCTGGTCCTCGGTAATCAGGAATGGTTACCTGCTCCCATTCCGCATCCATTTCATTCATCTGACTGAAAATCTCATGCTCCTTTAAATAACGGAATGAGAAGTTCTTTAATTCGGTTTTCCTAACCTCCTGTATCTGGGGCAGATGATTCTCCATAAAGGGCTTGTACTGCTCCCGCAATTCCTCTAGTCCCTTTAAATACATCTGGTATCGTTCTTCCTCCGTGTAGTCCTGTGCAACCTTGACCCGGTCATATGGAACATGCTCCTTGGAATCCCGAAATATTGTCTTATTCTCTTCCTTCGGCGGTATTTCCTGATCCTGATTCCCAATTGGGTGCTGCGATAACGCTATATCTGCAAAAAAATCCTGATTTGCCATTCCACCACTCCTTCCAATTAATAATATACATTTCTATGTTCTATTCATAATGCGCAAAATATATATACAATTATACTATATTTTTGTACATTTTAAAAGAGTTACTTATGAAAAATCCTGCACAATCCTGCACAACTTTTTAGAATCTTCAAAAAAGTTCACGGAAGCGCACATAGGTCATCAAATATTCGATTTGATGACAATCGGGTAGGAGGTAGATAATTATTTTATCTACCGACCTCCCACACCACCGTACGTACGGTTCCGTATACGGCGGTTCCTTAGTTTTCACATGCTTTCAGATAAAACTCTGTGAATGTTGGATATCCAAGTTCATGGAGT
>JAAVZI010000037.1 GCA_022791575.1 Lachnospiraceae bacterium | reverse complement strand
GGACCAAGGGTTTGCCTACAGCTTCCTTCAGATTCCGTCTCACGGCGGACACCCTTGCTGTTCAGCTATACACTTCCTTGTTGCCTAGGCGTGTTCGGGACTTTCACCCGTTAGAGCGCGCCCATGGCGCGCAAACAAGAACCCGATATCCCATCAAGGAATATCAGATTCTCTTTATCTTTATGATTATTCTACGGTATACGGCATCAGCGCAACGTGTCTTGCTCTCTTAATTGCTACGGTTAACGCTCTCTGATGCTTTGCACAGTTTCCGGTAATTCTTCTAGGAAGAATTTTACCTCTTTCAGATACATATCTCTTTAATTTATTAATATCTTTATAATCAATTAAATTATCTTTTCCACAGAATATACATACTTTCTTTCTTCTGCGGCCGCCTCTTCTCTTCATTGGAGAATCGCTTTTATCTGTCTTATTATATGCCATGATTATTACCTCCTATTTAATTAAATGGTAATTCCTCATCAATGCCATCCGGGATATTTAAAAATCCGTCTGCCGGGACTGCACTTGGCTCCGGCCGGGACGGTGCTGCATTCTGGAATCCGCCGCTGTTCTCTGAAGAAGCAGACTTGCTTTCTGCAAACTCATGATCCTCGGCAACCACATCCGTTGTGTAGACCTTCTGTCCTTCTTTATTGGTATAGCTTCCGGTCTGAATTCTTCCAGTCACCACAACTTTTGTACCCTGATGAAGATATTTCTCAACAAACTCTGCCTGACGTCCAAACGCTACACAGCTGATAAAGTCAGCGGTTTGATCACTGTCACGCTTAAACCTGCGGTCTACTGCTAATGTATAACGGGCAATTGCCATTGGTGTCTCTCCCTGAGAATACCGAACATCCGGCTCTCTGGTCAGTCTGCCCATTAAAATTACTTTATTCATTCTTATCCTCTTTTCTGTATTTACTCCGGCTTTTTCCGGAGAACTACTTTAGGAGTCCTGTCTAACGCATAAATATCTGATTACATTGTCCATAATACGAATACGGGATTCAACCTCGTTTGGACAGTCTGCATCAGAATCGAACTGAATGAAATAGTAAAAACCTTCGCGCATTTTCCGAATCTCGTAAGCTAATCTTTTCTTACCCCATTCATCTACATTTGTAATGGTTCCGCCGAAACGGGTTACTAATGCCTTAACCTTTTCAATTGTGCTGGTTCTTACATCATCCTCGACTTTAGCACTGACAATAACTGCTAATTCATATTTGTTCATGCTTTGTACCTCCTTTTGGTCTCTGGCTTCCCATTTTGATTGGGAAACAAGGATTTTTATATCACACAAACATGTATTATACTTGAAATTTCTGGATTAATCAAGCTTTTTTTTAATTTCTCTTGTATTTTTTTCCACAAGCCGCCGGGCAATCATAATCTGATGTCCGCAGCCCTGACACTGCAGGCGAAAATCCGCCCCTACCCTGAGAATCTTCCATTCACTAGAACCGCAGGGATGCTTCTTTTTCAAGCGGACCACATCGCCGACTTGATACTGATTCTGTTCCATCGTTCTTCCTTTCTCCATATCAGTCACAGCTTAGACTTGTGAAAATACTTTTCCTATACTGTCATTAATGACCAGATCTGCCCGGCCATCTAGGGCTGTCTGTGATTTATTAATCAAAACCAGCCGGCTGCCTCGGTAATAGTTTACAAGGCCCGCTGCAGGATAAACTACAAGAGATGTTCCACCGACAATCAGCACATCCGCTTCTGAAATACAGCGTACCGATTCATTCATAATCCCCTGATCCAGACCTTCCTCATACAGAACGACATCTGGCTTTAGCTCACCCCCGCACCGGCACCTGGGAATACCGTCTGACTCCAGCACATATTCTGCGTCATACTCTTTCTGGCATTTCTGGCAATAATTCCGATGCACACTTCCATGTAATTCCAGTACCTTTTTACTTCCCGCTGCCTGATGCAGTCCGTCAATATTCTGGGTAATCACGGCTTTTAACTTGCCAGCCGCCTCAAGCTCTGCCAGCTTTTTGTGTGCGGCATTGGGTTTGGCAGTAAGACAAAGCATTTTGTCCTTATAAAACCGATAGAATTCTTCTGTCTTTCTTATATAATAACTGTGGCTTAAAATTGTCTCTGGTGGTTCGCTGTATTTCTGATGATACAGTCCGTCTACACTTCGAAAATCAGGAATCCCGCTTTCTGTCGATACTCCTGCTCCTCCGAAAAAGACAATATTGCTGCTCTCTTCTATCCATTGCTTTAACTTCTCTACTGTATCCATAAACACACTTTCCCCTTTCCCGTCCGAGATTATGTCCCCAATCGAATAAACTCTTTATTCTGGTACGGCTTCAATCGGCACAACCTCCTGCGGTATTTCCTCTGGTACTCCGCTTCCGTCAGCTGCGTTCTTATTCTCAACCGCAATCAGCTTGCCATGTACCAGAAAACGCCAATTATCACCGGCTGCTGTACAGGTAGACAACGTCACAATTCGATCTTCCCCGCTCACCGGTACTCCTGTATCATATCGTGAATCTTCTTTGCAGGAATTTACATATGCAGTATACTCCTCTCCCATCGTCTCAAAAGTCCTGAAATATCCGCTGCTTACCTTCACTTCATGCATGGAGAAAATCTGATACCGGTAATTAGCTTCCGGCGTATAGATCCAGAAAAACTCCTTTCCCTGATAAAATGCCTGGTCTTTATATTCCTTCAGCCGGCCGAACATAGACAGATTCTTCATGTTATGTCCATAAATAAATGTATTATAATCCTGGAAATTCGATTGATTGGCAATATCCATAAAAATACTTCCAGCTGTATTTTCTTCTTTATTATACATTTTCTTCAAATAAAAATTATTATCTGATGGATGCTGAAGGATCGGATAGTTAATCTCACTAATCCCTTCAAACTGTATCCATCCTTTTACATCTGGGTTCTGCTGCTGCAGACTTGCAAAGTCTACATTCACTTTTGCAAAGCCTCCATTTTCCGCTGCCGCTCCCGAATTTGCCGCTGGACCAGTACTTTCTTCTTTCTTAGTAAAGTTATCTGCTACATCCTCATAAGCCTTTTCTCCTTTGGAATATTCGTGGAAAATACTATATAACTGATATCCTGCCACAACAAACACGATTGCTGAAACAAGCATTATTCCATATCGGATATAATCAAAAGGGGTTTTCTTTCTCTTTCTCTTTTTTCCGATATCCTCCATATTTATCATTTCCAGGCCATCTCCCTGTTCCTTCTTATCCGGCTTGTCCATTTCTGCCTTTTTTCCCACATTTACACATCCTTTCGTATAATCTCTTCCTAAGTATAACATATTTTCATAAAATCTCAATGGCTTTTCTATCCATTTCACGGAATTATCACTTTCTTTAACCAAACTGGATTATTTTCTGATCTGATCCTATGAATACAAAAAAGCATAAAACAAATTCCTCTGTTTTACACTTTTTTGATATGAAAATAAACTGTTTATGCAAGCATTTCCAAAAACATCTTATGAATACCAGGATGCGCATTGAGCTCTGGATGAAAGGACACACCAATTTGATTACAATAGCGGACACCCACAATTTTTTCCTTTACCACAGCTAAAACTTCTGTTTCCTCACTGACTTTTTCAATATAGGGGGCACGGATCAATGTCATAGGAATCTTACCAATGCCCTTAAATTCCTCTTCTGTATAGAAACTGCCTAACTGCCTTCCATAAGCATTTCTTCTGACGGTCACCGGCAAAGTGCCGAAATGTACCTTTTCATCATTCGACAATTCCTCTGCCAAAAGAATTAAACCAGCACAAGTGGCAAGCACCGGCAGGCCGGCATGAATTCTCTCTTTGAGCTCCTGATACATTCCCAGCTCCCGCAGCAATTTCCCCTGTACGGTACTTTCACCGCCCGGCAGAATCAACCCGTCAAAGGACTGCTCTAAATCCTGTTTTCTGCGAAGCTCCATAACAGAAACGCCCAGTTTCTTCAGCATGTTTTCATGCTCCAGAAAAGCTCCTTGTACTGCCAAAACGGCGACTCTCATTATTTTCCCCTCTCTGCCATTAAAAGTTCTATTTCCTGTTCGTTGATGCCGACCATGGCCTCTCCCAGATCCGCTGAAAGCTCTGCCAGCATTTGAGCATCTGTAAAATTAGTAACTGCCTTAACAATGGCCTGGGCACGCTTGGCCGGATTGCCAGACTTGAAGATACCGGAACCTACAAACACCCCTTCTGCACCCAGCTGCATCATCAGCGCCGCATCTGCCGGCGTTGCCACGCCGCCTGCTGCAAAATTCACTACTGGGAGACGTCCATTGTCATGTACATACTGCACCAGGTCTCTTGGCACCTGCAGCTGTTTCGCCGCTTCATAGAGTTCGTCCTCCCTCATAGAAACAAGCCGTGCGATTTCTCGATTCATCATCCGCATATGACGTACTGCCTGCACCACATCCCCAGTACCTGGCTCACCCTTAGTACGGATCATCGAAGCCCCTTCACTAATTCTTCTAAGCGCTTCACCTAAATCCTTCGCCCCACATACAAACGGAACCCGAAACTGCGTCTTATCAATGTGATAGATATCATCTGCCGGGGACAGCACTTCACTTTCATCAATATAATCTATTTCAACCGCCTGCAGTATCTGTGCTTCCGCAAAATGTCCAATTCTGCATTTTGCCATCACTGGTATGGATACAGCCTCCTGAATCCCTTTGATCATCTTAGGATCACTCATGCGGGAGACTCCGCCTGCCGCACGAATGTCTGCCGGTATCCTCTCCAATGCCATAACCGCGCACGCTCCTGCTTCTTCCGCAATTTTAGCCTGCTCTGGTGTCGTCACATCCATGATTACACCGCCTTTTAACATCTGCGCCAGTTCTTTATTTAATTCATACTGTTTTTCATCCATTTTACTTACTCCTTTCGGCCTCTTATTTTTAGGCGTTTGCAAAAGTCTGAATCAAAGCGACGATTTTAGACAAAACATACAAAAACGCCGCTCAAAGACGTTTTTGATTCGCTCCGTTTTTGTATGTTTTGCCTAAAATCTGGTTATGAACCATGAATTTCGCAATTGTCTATCTTCTTTTTCCTAGGCATTTGCAAAACTCTTATTTCAATGCCAGAGTTTGGGCAATATATACAAAAATGTAGCGAATTAAAAACGTCTTTGAGCGGAATTTTTGTATATATTGTTCAAACTCGTCGCCTGGAATACGACTTTCGCAATTACCTATCTTCTTTTTCCAACTAAAAATATAATGGTTTACTTTTCATCTCAAACCCATTATAATAGATTTTGAACCTATTAAAATACTCAATTTGAATATATTCAAAAAGGTCAGATCGGAGGAACTGTGACCAATGTTAACTTATTCATTTCTGAATATAGGGTCAGATCGTTTATATGAACATTTATACAAATGCATACGAAAAGACGTCATTCATGGTATTTTATCTCCCGGAACCAAGCTTCCCTCTAAGCGGAGTTTTGCCAAGCATCTGGATATAAGTGTGATTACTGTAGAAAATGCCTATGACAAGTTAATTGCAGAAGGTTATATCTATTCAATTGCCAAAAAAGGGTACTATGTGGCAGACGCCCCAGAATCTGGCTGGTGGAATTACCAACCTCTGACCAAAGATAAAGTCGAAACTGAGGAAGCAGAACAGGAGCCGGAAGGGTTCAACCAGTACCTTCCGGCTCCTGCTCAATCCCACAAGGATACCTATTTTGCAGACTTTCTAAGCAACCATACCCGAACGGATAATTTCCCCTTTTCCATCTGGGCCAGACTGATGCGGGAAGTATTGGCAGAAGAGAAGGAATCCCTGCTTCTGCCGCCTCCCTCCGGCGGCATACTGCAGCTTCGTTCTGCAATTGCCCAGCATCTGCGGCAATTTCGGGGAATGCATGTCCGCCCAGAGCAGATTATAATCGGCGCCGGAACCGAATATCTGTATGGTCTGCTGATTCAGCTTCTCGGACATCATAAAGTTATTGGCCTGGAAAATCCCGGTTATAAGAAAATCGGGCAAATCTATCAAAGCAGCGGAGTCCGCTGCCAATACATTTCCATGGATGAACATGGGCTGAACCTAAAGCAGTTAATGGACTCGGATGTAAATGTAATCCATCTGTCTCCATCTCATCATTTTCCTACAGGAATTGTCACTCCTATCAGCCGCCGCTATGAACTTCTGGGTTGGGCTGCTGGAGAGGAAGGACGTTATATTATTGAAGATGACTATGACAGTGAATTCCGACTTACTGGAAAGCCGATTCCCGCTCTTCAAAGCATTGATGTTATGGAACGGGTGATTTATATGAATACCTTTACGAAAAGCCTGGCTTCTACGATTCGGATCAGTTATATGATCCTCCCCAAAAGTCTGCTGCATTCCTTTTATCAAAAACTGGGCTTTTATGCCTGCACAGTCTCTAACTTTGAACAATATACACTAGCACGCTTTATTGGGGAGGGCTATTTTGAGAAACATATTAACCGTATGCGCAGTTATTACCGGGAGCAGCGTGACCGGTTAGTAGAGCAGATCCGAAACAGTTCCCTCAATACTCATACCACCATCTGCGAAGAGCATGCCGGTCTTCATTTTCTGCTAAATACGGATACCAACTACAGTGATGAAGAGATTGTTCGCCGAGCGCAGGCTGCCGGTATCCGCCTAACCTGCTTATCTCAATATTTTCAAGATGATCGTATTCATTCTTCTGAACATATTCTGGTAATCAATTATTCCGGTATTGCCCCAGAGCGGATACCAGAAGCCGTCCGCCGGCTTGCAGAGATATTTAGGTGACTAAAAATATGCAAAACGCATGATTCGTAACCAGATTTTAGGCAAAACATACAAAAACAGAGCGAATCAAAAACGTCTTTGAGCGGCGTTTTTGTATGTTTTGTCTAAAATCGTCGCTTTGATTCAGACTTTCGCAATTATCTATTTATTAAAAACATTTCAATAAAAGGAGTACTATGATGAAAACAAAACAAAACTTAAAAACTGATCTGCAGCTTATCCATAAAAAAAGTTATCCAGCTTACAAGTCCATTGCTGGCGCTTATGATTTTGGATTATTTGTCTTATCCATTGACCATGTGCAGGGAGACCCCTTTGCTGCCCCCTCCCACCTGACCATTCAGCTTCCGCGAACAAAAGCCCAGTTCCCAGAAACCTATCTGCAGAATGAAGTTATGAAAACTGCACTGGAAGATTATCTGCTGCGCCAGTTTGCCTCACAGGCTGCCCGTTACTCCCACCAGGCCAAAGGTTCAGGAAAAAGCGGCGTGATCACTCTGACCAGGCCGGGCCAGGAAGTCCTGAAACGCAGTTCCTGCACGATAGACAGCCGAAATATTAATATCCGCTTCTTCGTAGGATTTCCGGCAAACGGACGTACGATCAATTCCATAGAGCTTTCTAAAATCTTGTTAGATTATATACCTGCATGTGTAGAACAGGCATTACTTTATGTAAATCTTTCTGCCAAAGAGGTCGAACAGGCTGTATTCTTAGCCGAAGACCAGGAAGCCATACGAAAATTGCTGAAAGAAAAGAATCTGGCCGCCTTTGTCGCCGATTCTTCCATCCTGCCGCGGGAAAGTGGACTCTCTCAAAGACCAATGAAGAATGCCATTCCTTTTGAATCACCGGAATCCCTGCGGATCACCCTTACCCTGCCGCATAAAGGAACTATTACCGGCATGGGGATCCATCAAGGCATTACCTTAATTGCAGGAGGCGGGTATCATGGCAAATCCACTCTTCTGCAGGCACTAGAACGCGGTGTATACAATCATATTTCTGGAGATGGCCGAGAATATGTGATTACAGACAGCAGCGCCCTAAAACTGCGTGCCGAAGACGGCAGACGCATTACCAATGTAGATATTTCCCTATTTATACGAAATCTGCCTGATAACAAAGATACCAAATCTTTCTCAACGCTGGATGCCAGCGGCTCTACCTCCCAAGCCGCCAATATTATGGAAGGAATAGAGGCCGAAAGCCAGCTGCTGCTGATCGACGAAGATACTTCTGCCACTAATTTCATGGTAAGGGACGAACTGATGCAGCGTGTCATTGCACGAGATAAGGAACCCATTACGCCATTTCTGGAGCGTGCCAGGGATTTATATGAACAGGCAAATATCTCTACGATTCTGGTCGTTGGAAGCTGCGGTTCTTATTTCTATATTGCAGATACCATTTTACAGATGGACAACTATCGCCCGCTGGATATCACATCGGAGGTAAAACAAGTAATCCAGAATTATCCAGCTCCAGCCATCACCGCACCAGACTTTCATCTGCCTAAGCCCAAACGTCAGTTTGTACTTGGCAGCAGTCAGAGACAGCGTAAGAATTACCGTGGTACGGGAACGGTCACTGAACGGCTGAAAGTAAAAACATCCGGCAAAGACGGATTTTCCCTTGGAAATGAATCCGTCAGCCTGCGGTATGTGGAACAGCTGGTGGACGAAGAACAGACAGCTATGTTAGCTCAGCTGACACGGCTGGCACTGGAGAACTTCTCCAACCGAACGATTTCTTTGTCTGAACTGGTCTCCTTTCTGACCTCTCAGCTAGATAAGAATGGCTTCGGCGCTGTATGCGGCCGCTCCTATATCTCTGGAAGGCTCGCCATGCCGCGGCTTCAGGAAATTTATGCCTGTCTGAACCGCTTTCCCTTTTGAGGAAACTTGTGAATAAGATTACCAAAAACAATATAGATTTCCAGAAAATAAATATGATTTCACAAAAAGAGCGCTTCCAAAAAACATAATTATATAATATAATTAAAAAAATTTAAACCTTTTACTGATTTCAGATACTATATTAATGTAGAATTGTTGGGATAAGGAGATACTATGGATTACGTTGAACTTTATTGCAAGGACTACCTGCAGGCAGTCTACCGATTCTGCCGAAAACGAACCAGCAGTGAACAAGAGGCTGAGGAATTGGCCAGTACCATCAATCTGGAAATCATAGCCGGAATTAAAAAACGGCAGCCTGAACATTTTGAAGCATGGATGTGGAAAGTTGCCAAAAACTGCTATAGTAAATGGGCAAAACAGAAACATATACAAATCACCCATTTTACAAAAGAAGAGCTGAATCTGCAGGAAATGGAAGCCATCTCCTTAGCCTCACCAGAAGAATACTATGTACATAATGAAACGCTGGGACTATTAAGACGTGAATTGGCTTTTATCAAAAAGGAATACCGAAGAATCTTGACCTTTTATTACAAAGATCAGAAGAAGATTCGAGAAATCGCAGAGCGGCTGGAAATGCCCGAAGGTACGATTAAGCAACGACTTTATTCTGCCAAGCATCTGCTGCGGGAAAGTATCGAATCCAAACGTGAGTTCGGTGTGCGGAGCTGGGCGCCTGAGGATATGCGGTATCTGACGAATGATTGCTATCCTCATGGCAATATGCTGGAGAAGCTGCGCCGTAAAATTATTACCAATCTCTTTTTAGAAGCAGACAACCATCCTATGACAAGAGAGGAATTTGCTAATGCTCTGGGAATTGCCGGACCTTACCTGGAAGATGAAATGGGACTGTTGGAATATGGTCAGTTATTAAAGAAAATAGACCGCACACATTATACCACCAACTTTTTCATTTATTCCAGGGAATGTCAGAGAAAAATCTATGAACTTCTCCGCAGCGCCATGGATCAGATCAGTCCTTTATTGATGAAACTGCTGGACCAATCTATGTCAGATATTCGGCCGCTGTTTCAAAATGCAGGCGATTTACAGCAGCTCCGCTGGTTTCTGCTGCCCGCTTTGTGCGATCTGCTGAGATTGGAAGTAAAAGAACAGCAGCAATCCGGCTTTACAAGAACAGACGGCGGCTTTTGGGCTTTGGCCGGTTTTGCAGATCATGCTGACCTGCCGGAGGAAGTAATCTCAAACTATACGTTATGTATGCCAAATCAGACGGAGCATGCGGAAGCTTATCTCATGGGCTATTCTCTATCAGACCTACTGCTGCATCTCCGCAAAAATATACCTGACGCCCGCCTCCCTGGAACTTTCTTGTTCTATGACTGCTACACCTTAAAAAGTCCCATGGAAGAAAAGCACCGAGACGTAAAACCAGTACCTTTATATTTGCTGACTGAATTACTGACTAACCATAAAACATTAGACCAGCTTTCACAGACAGAATCCGTTCTTTGGGAATATGAACTTAATCATACATTTGTGACTAGTGAAAATGGTATTCTCACTCCTGTTATGCTGACTATTACAATGGAATCCATGGCAAAATTAACCCAAAGCCTACGCAGCACACCCACTTATCAAGAACTAAAACAACTAACAGAACAGCTTTCCCTGCAGATCGGAAAGCATCTGCATACTATTCATAACCCGGTTCTGATCAACAATCTGCCCTATTATCAGTGCCTTCCATTGAATTATATGCGTATGATCGCCATCAACGATGCGGTCAAACACAACTGGCTGGTTCTTCCACAGAATTTCTGTGACAAACAATATGGAGCCTGCTTCTTTCTACCAATATATGATATGGGTATATAAAACATATGTTCTGTTTGTTGTCTATGAAGCTACCTATTCATTTTATTATCAGGAGGATTCAATATGAAAAAAAACCGATATCTTATCGTTGGAATTACCCTGCTCGCTATTCTCAGCGGTTGTGGAAGTGACACCGCCAAAGAAGATGTCAAACGAGCCAAAGAATCTAATAAACGCCTGGAAGAATCCGAGCAGGAACCCTTTGTCTTCAAAGAAGAAAATGGTGAAGTCATACTTACTAAATATAACGGCAAAGACTCTGTCGTCGTCATCCCTGATGAATATAAGGACAAACCTATCACAGGCATTGCGGATACTGCATTTAAGGATTCTAAACAGCTGGAGACTCTTACCATCCCGTATACAGTCCAAACAATCGATAACAATACGCTGGAAGAGCAATCCAGCACTACCCTTTTGGTCTACCGCTGTTCTATGGGTGAGACCTATGCGCTTCAAAGACAGCTTAACTATAAGCTCTTAGGAGATAATCCCATGACTGCTTCAGAGGTTACCATTTATAACGAAGATGGTACTGACTCCGAAATCTTATCTCCCGGCCAAGAATCCAGCAAGGAATTTATGCAAGGGGTCAGCTTTCAGGAACAAGATGGTGAAAGCGTATTAACGCTGGATAACAGCCATACGGGCAATATCGCAATCTCACAGTATGGTTCTCTTACTATTGAATTAGCAGACGGGTCCGTAAATACCATTACTGGTTCCAAAGGCAACGACGGCATCAGTTCTAACGGCTGCATTACTATTACCGGCAACGGCAGCTTGACCGTATGCGGTTCTGACCTTTATAGCCTACGTGAAGGCGAGCGAAACTATGTTGGATATGGAATATACCTATGGGGTGACCTAACTATAGAAAATCATGTAAAACTAACTGCAAAAGCAGGTAACAGCAAAAGCAGAGCGGCCTATGGACTGCTTATAGAAGAAGGGAATCTCAGCGTCGATAACAGCTGGCTGGAACTCTACGGCAATACCGGCGAGGAGATTTCCGGTGGAGGACTTCTAATCTCTAGCATGGGAGATCCTCAATATGGAAACCTTAATCTCGTCAATGCTAAGATTACAGAAGGCGGACAGGAGATTACAATGGAAAACGAAGGAACTGTTAGTTTGCGCAGTATCGGCAATGGAGAAATAAAATTTATCGAAGATGTTGGTTTTGAAGGCCTTGCTGCCTATGTCCGCATTGAACCAGAATTACAGAATTAGAACTATTAGAATCTATGCCGTCAGCGAAAAGACGTTTGTTTTAACAAAGAACACCAGATGCAGTATTTAAAACTACATCTGGTGTTTTTATTTACTATATTATGCCATAGGCTTCTGCCGGCGGCTGATCCATTCTATAATCCTTTTACTGTTTTTACAACATTCTCTACAGTAAAGCCGAATTTCGGGAATAATACGGAATATGGAGCACTCGCACCGAATCCTTTCATAGTAATGTAAGCGCCATCCAAACCTACGTATTTACCCCAGCCAAATTCAGATAAAGCTTCTACTGCTACTCTCTTACGAACGCTCTTCGGCAGCACAGACTCTTTATATTCTTCAGACTGCTGCTCAAAAATGTCCATACATGGCATGCTGACAACCCGGACATCCATACCATCCTTAGCTAATTCTGCCTTTGCTTCCACTGCCAGTGATACTTCGGAACCACTTGCAATAATAATGGCATCCGGAGTTTCTTTGTTCGAATCTTCCAGAACATAACCGCCCTTTAATGCCTCCTTAGAAGAACCAGCAAGCTGCGGCAGGTTCTGACGTGTGAGTGCCAAGCCGGTCGGCATAGTCTTATTACTAATTGCAAAATACCAGGCTGCGGCCGTCTCTGTTGCATCCGCCGGACGCCAGATTGCAAAGTTAGGCAGGGAACGCAGCATAGCCAGCTGCTCAATCGGCTCATGTGTTGGTCCATCTTCGCCGACACCGATGCTGTCATGCGTAAATACAAAGGTCAGCGGCAGCTTCATCAGTGCAGACAGTCTTGCCATTGGTTTCGTGTAGTCACTAAATACAAAGAATGTAGCCACATACGGTTTCAGCCCTCCATGGAGCGCAAGTCCATTTCCAATGGCTGCCATAGCGATTTCACGTACACCAAAATGCAGGTTGCGGCCCTGATAATTCGCCTTGGAGAAATCTCCGGCATCCTTCATATTCGTCTTATTCGAAGGTGCGAGATCTGCTGAACCGCCGATAAAGTTCGGTAAAATGTCCTTAATACGGTTAATCATTACACCAGACAGATTACGTGTTGCATCCGGCTTGTCCTCATATGCCCAGAAGTCCTCATTATCAATCAGTGCATCCGCTGCGGACTCATCATGATATTTATTCCAAAGTTCTTTCATCTCTGGATATTTTGCACAATAATCTGCAAATAACTGATTCCATGCTTCTTCCGTCTTACCCTTTTCCTCAGTAATTGCTTTATAATTATCATACACTTCCTGAGGAACATAGAAATCTTTATCTGCCGGGAAGCCTAAATTCTCCTTTAGAGCCTTCACATTGTCATCACCCAGTGGCTCACCATGCGCACTCGCCTTGCCCTGTTTCGCCGGACAGCCATAGCCGATCTGTGTCTTAATTGTAATCATCGTCGGCCTTGTTGTGTCCTTCTTTGCTTCCTCAATTGCTTTACCGATCTCTTCAAGATTATTTCCATCTTCCACTACCAATGTCTGGAATCCAAATGCTTCAAAACGTTTCTTGACATCCTCCGTAAAGGCAATATCTGTGCTTCCTTCAATGGAAATGCTGTTGGAATCATATAACACGATTAACTTGCCCAACCCCAGTGTTCCTGCCAGGGAAAATGCCTCGGAAGAAATACCTTCCATCATACATCCGTCGCCGCCCAGTACATAAGTGTAATGGTCCACAACCGGAAATCCTTCTTTATTAAATACACTTGACAAATGTGCCTCTGCCATCGCCATACCAACAGCCATACCCATACCTGCTCCCAGAGGACCTGTCGTCGCCTCTACACCTACGGTGTGGCCATACTCTGGATGTCCTGGTGTCAAAGAGCCGTCCTGTCTAAATTGTGCCAGCTCTTCTACCGGCAACTCTCCATAGCCAAATAAATGGAACAGCGAATATAACAAAGTAGAGCCATGCCCGCCGGAAAGAATAAAACGGTCACGGTTCGGCCACTGGGGATTCTTCGGATTGTGGTTCATATGCTTTGCCCATAACTCATATGCCATAGCGGCAGAACCAAGCGGAAGTCCTGGATGGCCGGAATTCGCTTTCTGAATGGCATCAGCAGCCAGTACGCGGATCGCATTAACTGACATTGTATCAATATTACTCATTTATCAATATCCTCCTCTTAGATATAGTTGATTATTCACCGAATACTGCTATATAATCCTTCTGGAACTTCTCAATACCGGCAGTTGTCAGCGGATGCTTTGTCATAGCTTCGATCACCGGATAAGGAACCGTTGCAATATCGGCACCTGCCAAAGCACAGTCTGTCACATGAATCGGATTACGGATACTTGCAGCAATAATCTCCGTATCAATATCATGAATGGCAAAAATCTCTGCAATATCTTTAATCAACGGTACTCCCGGCTGGTTAATATCATCTAAACGGCCCAGGAACGGGGATACATAAGTAGCTCCTGCCCTTGCAGCCAGCAGTGCCTGATTCGCTGTAAAAATCAAGGTTACATTCGTCTTAATTCCTTCTGCTGATAATACTTTCGTTGCCTTTAAGCCTTCTGCTGTCATAGGAATCTTAACTACCATATTCGGATGCAGCTTGGCAATCTCTCTTCCTTCTGCAATCATGCCTTCTGCATCTACAGTTGTTGCCTTTACTTCACCACTGATTGGTCCATCTACGATAGAAGCGATCTCTTTTAATACATCTTCCTGGCTTCTTCCGCCTTCTTTGGCAATTAGAGACGGATTCGTGGTTACCCCACAGATGACTCCCATTTCATTTGCTTTTTTAATATCCTCGATTTTGGCTGTGTCAACAAATAATTTCATGTTACTTTATCCTCCTATAATTTTTTGTTTTCCTATACATTCATTATACATCCCTGGCTCTGTTTTGTCCATAAAAAACCCCAAAACAACTGGTTTTTTGTATAATTTTACAGAAGCTACTTCTGGCCATAGTAAGCATTTTCCCCATGCTTCCTTAAGAAATGCTTGTCCATCAAAGGCTGAGGAATCTGCTGTACTCTTGGATTGATGCACTCAGTATAGTAAGCCATCTTAGCACACTCTTCTAATACCACTGCATTATGCACCGCTTCTTTCGCATCCGTTCCCCAAGCAAACGGCCCATGGTTGGTGCAAAGTACACCTGGAACAAATTTAGGATTCTTATCAGCAAAGGTTTCTATAATTACTAAACCAGTATTTTTTTCATAAGCCTCTTCGATTTCCTCCGGGGTCAGACTTCTGGCACATGGGATATCCCCATAGAAATAATCCGCATGAGTCGTTCCATAACTAGGGATGCTTCTGCCTGCCTGCGCCCACTGAGTTGCCCATGGAGAATGCGTATGTACAATACCGCCGACTTCCGGCCATGCCTTATATAATTCAATATGGGTTGCCGTATCCGAAGATGGATTGTACTTTCCTTCAATTTTATTGCCGTTTAAGTCCATGATAACCATATCCTCCGGCTGTAATTCCTCATATTCAACCCCGCTCGGCTTAATGGCAAAATATCCGGTCTCCTTATCAAATCCGCTGACATTCCCCCAGGTATAAGTCACTAGTCCTCTTTTGGGAAGTTCCATATTGGCCTCATAGACCTGTTTCTTTAATTCCTCTAACATATTTCAATCCTCCTGTAATATACTGAACATACGTTCTTATTTTAATTATCTTTCCTACATAGAAATACGGAAACTCCAACTATCTGCTGCTCTATAATTCTACACGGCCTTCCAGAGCCCGCAGCAGTGTAACCTCGTCAATACACTCCAGATCCCCGCCAACAGGAACTCCGCTGGCAATTCTGGTTACCCTGATTCCAGTCGGCTTAATCAGCTTACTGATATACATGGCTGTTGTTTCTCCTTCCAGACTGGAATTCGTGGCAATAATAACCTCCTGTACCTCCCCTTCCAACCGCTGAATCAGTTCCTTTAGCTTAATATCGTTAGGCCCTATGCCAAGCATAGGGGAAATGGCTCCATGTAACACATGATAGACGCCCTCAAATTTGCCGGTCTTCTCATAAGCTGCCAGATCTCTTGTAGACTCCACTACCATAATCGTCTGGTGGTCTCTAGCCTCATTGCTGCAGATTGGACAATGTTCCTTATCAGTCAGGGTATAACACTCCTGACAATAACAGATATTTTTCCTTGCCTCTGTCATTGTCAGCGACAGCTTTTCCACCTGTTCCACCGGCATATTCAGGATATGAAAGGCAAGGCGCTGCGCAGTCTTGCCCCCAATTCCCGGCAGGGTAGATAATTCTTCAATCAACCTGCTGATCTGTCCACTGTAATAATCCATTAGAAAGGAAAGCCTCCTCCCAGACCGCCCAAGCCGCCTGTGATTTTAGCCATGGACTGGGAAGACAACTCTTCCATTTTCCTTAATGCCTCATTGGCTGCAGCCATAACCAGATCCTCTAACATCTCAATATCATCTGGATCTACAACCTCTTCCTTAATGGATACCTTGGTAATCTCCTTTTTTCCTGAGACGGTGATTTCTACTACACCGCCTCCAGCAGTTCCGACTACCTCGGTCTCTTCTAACTGCTTAGTCGTTTCCTCCATCTGCCGCTGCATTTTCTGCGCCTGCTTCATCAGATTATTCATGTTTCCAGGCATTCCTCCCTGGAATCCACCTCTTTTTGCCATTTTGCTTCTCCTTTTGCATATATACTTTTATTAGGATTAGGTAATTGCGTAACTCTAAATCATTGCGACGATTTTAGACAAATTCTACAAAAACGCCGCTCAAAAGCGTTGATTGGACATGAGGAGGGACCCACGAAGTGGGAGGAGTCTTGGTGTCAGTACTTGATTCGCTCTGTTTTTGTAGAATTTGCCTAAAATCTGGTTATGAATACTTAGTTTCGCCAATGCCTATTTAATAAATTTAGGCGTTTGCAAACTCTTATCTCACTGTCAGAGTTTGGGCAACATATACAAAAATGCAGCGAATTTAAAACGTCTTTGAGCGGAATTTTTGTATATGTTGTTCAAACTCGTCGCCTTGAATATAACTTTCGCAATCACCTAATATATCCTTTTATTCAAATTCAATATCCATATTAACTAGTTTACAAATGTCGGGATATATCCGTTCGGCCGGCTGGCCGGTTTCATTTGCACGGATATCTACCTCAACCGTTTTACCGGACACCTGGCCGATAATCGTTTCCAGCTCCTTCTTATGCTCTTCTCTATGGTAATATTCCACAGCCATGGGCTGGTCAAACACCAAAGTTAAACGGTTATCACCACCCAATGTCAGATGCGCATCTTTAATATAGGCTCTGGCCAGACGATCGGTCTGGGCAACTACCTGATTCCAATTTTCCGCAATTTTCTGAACCTCTTCTGGAATAGCCTTAGGCAGTACTGGAGCAACCGTATTCTTCATAGGTCCCGCCCCTTCACTTGCCGTCTGTGACGGACTGGCTAAGGTTGCAGACTGCTGAATTTCCTTCTTCAGATTCTCCAGCAACTCTGGAGTTACTGCGGACTGTGCTTCGATCCTCTGTTCCAATATAGAAATTCGTTCGCATATTGCACTGTAATCCTGGCTCATTTCTGGTTTACATAACTTTATCAATGCCACCTCTATCAGAATCCGCTTTTGTGAAGCATACTTCAGCTGATTTGATAAATCCGAAAATACTCGGATATAGCGTATCAATACTTCCGGTTCGATCTGAGCCGCCTGCTCCTTCAGTCTTCCTATCTGTTCGGTGGATACATCCAGAATTTCCTCCATCTGATCCGAACCCTGCAATAACATCAGATTTCTCAGATACCAAGTAAAATCCACCACAAACTGGGATAATTCCCGCCCCTGCATAACCAGCTCTTCCAAATGCTGCATAAGGGAAAGTACATTTCGTTCCATTACCAGAGACAGCATATCCGCAAAAACCTCGGTATCAACTGCACCCAGTATTTCCAATACTTTATCATAAGTCAGACACTGTCCCAGATAAAAAGAAATACACTGGTCCAACAGACTTAATGCATCACGCATAGAACCATCTGCTGCCTTGGCAATATAACGAATGGCTCGTTCTTCTGTCTCCTGGCCTTCCAGTCTCATCAGATCCAGAAGCCGGTCTGCTATCGTATCCATCGTTATCCTACGAAAATCATACCGCTGACAACGGGACAGTATCGTAACCGGAATTTTATGCGCTTCAGTGGTTGCCAATATAAAGATGACATAAGAAGGCGGCTCCTCTAAGGTTTTTAAAAGCGCATTAAAAGCTCCTATGGAGAGCATATGAACTTCATCAATGATATAGACCTTATATTTTCCTTCTGTAGGCGAATATGCCACCTCTTCACGAATTTCACGAATATTATCGACGCCATTATTGGAAGCTGCATCAATCTCTATCACATTAAGGGAATTCTGTGCCTGTATCGCCTGGCATACGGAACATTCCCCACAAGGGCTTCCGTCTTGCGGGTGCTCGCAATTCACTGCTTTGGCAAAAATCTTGGCTACGGTTGTCTTTCCCGTACCGCGTGTACCGCAGAACAGATAGGCATGTCCGATCCGCTCTGCCTTAATCTGATTGCGCAGTGTCTCTACAATATGCTCCTGTCCCTTTACATCCCCGAAATTATTCGGCCGGAACTTCCTATATAACGCTGTATATGACATAACTAATCACCAAAACTGATTCCTACAGCCTTGGCTTCCTGTATCACCGGACTGTCCGGATCAATCATTTTCAGGCGGCCTGCCACCTCCGACAGCGGGATAGGCTTAATCTTCCCATTGACAATTCCTGCCATTTTTCCATAGTTCTTCTCTAAGATCATGCCGGCTGCGGCTGCTCCCAGCCTTGTAGACAATACCCTGTCATAAGGGCATGGAGTACCGCCACGCTGTGTATGGCCAGGAACGGTAATACGGACTTCCTTACCCGTTTTGGCAAGAATTTTGTCTGCAATCTCATAAGAAACGGAAGGATATTTGGATTTTCTAATCTTTTCCTTATATTCTTTCTTAGAAAGCTTTGCATCTTCTTTGGAAATGGCTCCTTCTGCTACTGCTAAAATTGTAAATCTCTTGCCTGCATTGTCTCTTCGTTCAATTGCTTTGGTCACAACATCAATATCATAGGGAATCTCCGGCAGTAGAATGATATCCGCGCCTCCCGCCATTCCGGCATGCAGCGTCAGCCATCCCACCTTATGCCCCATAACTTCTACAATAAATACTCGGCCATGGGAAGCAGCCGTTGTATGAATACAGTCTATGGCATCGGTTGCAATATCCACAGCACTTTGAAAACCAAATGTCATATCGGTTCCCCATATATCATTATCTATGGTTTTAGGAAGAGTTACTACATTTAACCCCTCTTCACTTAGCAAATTGGCTGTTTTATGTGTACCATTTCCGCCAAGAACTACAAGACAGTTCAGATTCAGCTTATAATAAGTTTGTTTCATGGCTTCAACCTTGTTAAGGCCGTCTTCGTCCGGTACTCGCATCAGTTTAAACGGCTGTCTGGATGTACCCAGTATCGTTCCGCCCTTTGTCAGAATTCCCGAAAAATCCTGGGATGTCAGCAGCCTATAATTGCCATAAATCAGTCCCCGATATCCTTCTTCGAATCCATAGATTTCTACCTTCTGTTCCTTTTCAAATAGCGTCTTTACTACTCCGCGCATAGCTGCATTCAACGCCTGACAGTCTCCGCCGCTTGTTAACATTCCAATACGAAGCATTGATACCACTTCCTTTCTCTTAATTCCTAAAATCACTGGCAGCTCTCTCAATTATTTCCTATTTTAGTATACTCTATTTTTTCAAATATCTCAACAAAAATGTAAAATATAAGACCAGCAGATTATAAAAATTTGTTTTGCAATCTGAAACAAAGTGTGCTATACTTATAAATGTGCATTTCAATTCTGCATGATGCAGACCAATAAGGAGATGTACCCAAGTGGCTGAAGGGTCCGCACTCGAAATGCGGTAGGTCGGTGTTCTCCGGCGCGAGGGTTCAAATCCCTCCATCTCCGTTAAAAAAGGCATTGAAGTATATATTTGATATACCTCAATGCCTTTATTTTATTGTTCTGGTGCTGCTGTCTGTATTGCCTGATGAAATTCTTCCAGTGTAAGATTATGCGCTTTCATAAAAGCTGCCGCTTCCATCCCTACATATCTTAAGTGCCATGGCTCATAGGAAATCATTGTAATCTCTTCCTTCTCCTTTGGATAGCGAAGAACAAAACCATATTCATGACAGTGTTCCCGAAGCCATTGGTTCCCTTTATAGTTTTCCTGTGTCTGATCCATTTTCATATTCATGGAGTCCAGAATATCCAGGGCAAGCCCGGTCTCATGTTCGCTATGCCCTGCCGGCATTGTTTCTTCAAGCGTTTTGGCCAGTGCCTCTTCCTCACTCATACCCTGCTTTTTAAATTTCCGTACATCCTCATTGACCAGAGCCTGCTGACGCTGCCGGCTCCTATAAGCACTGGCAATCCAGAAGTTATGCCCCTGGTCGGAACCGTCTTCTAACATACGCGCCAGATCCTTATACAGCCGATCGGAAGCCTTTAAGCGTTTATTACAAATATTGCGTAAATTGGCATTATAGTCTTTGGATAGTTCACAATTCTTATTTACCAGAACCAGAAGTTCCGGATTTGCCTGATAGATTCGTATTGCTTCTTGTATATCCTCCTGCGTCAGGACATTTTTTGCTTCTTCTTGATTCGTAATCTCTTTATTGTCACCATTTTCTTCACTGGGAATTAATTTTTCCTTTATTTCTTTATCTACCGTCACTGCACCAGATTCCTTCCCCTCAGGCTGAGAGCCTTTAAGAAACGAGTGTACTCCCCACTTTCCCATAACTAATAAAACCATAATAACGGCCACACTACAGATCAGCTTTTTTATCTTCTGTTTTCTGCGTCGGTGACGGCGTATCTTACGGTGATAAGTATTTTCTTTGCTGTTTTTTCTCTGACTTGGACTGCGTTCGTTTCTTAGTGCAGTACTTTTTCTGACCCGATCGTCTGCCTGGTGTCTCATTTCTAATTGTATCATATCTATCTGATTCACTTTTTTCGTCATCTGTATAACCCCTTTCCAGTGAAACAATTTCTTTTGTATCAGGTTACACTTCTATTGTATCTTACCTGTCCCGGTCTTGTATCAAAGTTGTAATATCTGTTCTAATTGGCTGATTCCTACATATACACAAGTTTGTCCTTCTTTTATTCCATATTCTTTTGTCATATACAGCAGACAGTAATCCATATCGCCCTGCTCCTTGTCTATATTTTCTCTAAACACAACCGCACCAATCAGCTTATATACATGTTCTTCAAATATTTCTGCTGGAATATTCTCTATTCCTTCTACTTCAATGATACCTGCTGACGCACTATCTACTGCGCTGTTTGTATCATATGCCAGCCGCATATCCAGCTCATGCTCCTCATATGATAATTTATAATAATTGGCCATGCTGCTGATTAAATTCCATGTTCTTTCTTCTCTCTTCATTTTTAGAGATTTATTACTGCTTTTCTCCTGTTCCAGCACATACATTTCATATTCTTCTTCAACGATTTCATTACTAAGCTTAATGCCGTAAAGCCGGTGATATTCCATATCCATTATCACTTCCAGATCATAAAAAGAAGCATTGTCTTCCTGCGGCTTCTGATACCTGACTTTCCAAAAGGTAATGCCATCTCTTTGTGTACTCTGATCATCCATATAAGAAATATATAATTCTCTGGAAATTAAATCCTGAGCCTGGATTTTTTGTGTCTCCTTCAAAACTCCCAATTCATTCATGCGGTAAAGTTCACTTTGTATAATTTGGGTCAGTTCTTCATTACTAATTCGGTCATTCGTTTCTTCCATATGAACAGAACGCATAGTCTTTCCCCTATGAAACAACGAAAGACTAAACAGCTGTCCTGCAAAAGCTCCCTCTTTTTCATAACGGGTAAGCTCCATATGGATTCCCTCTTGCTTCGCAAATGTTTTCTTATCATTGAGCGAAAACATTAGCTCCGGAACGCCCAATGCCACTGCAGCCAAAACTATAATCAGCAATAATCCTGCCCACGTTTTTATGATGCGAATACGGCCTCTTCGTTTGTCATTCTTCCACATACAGTTCCTCCTTTGCCAGAGGAAAATATATACTGATTTTTGTACCTTTTCCTAATTCACTCTCAATCTTCCATGTTGCATTATGAATACTGATAATCTTCTCACACAATGCCATACCGATTCCCGCACCACCTTCTTTTCTGGCTCTGGACTTATCCACCATATAGAAAGCCTCCTTAATCCGTCCCTGTTCTTCCTGCGGAATTCCTCTTCCATTATCCTTTAAAGACAGAACATATGTTTCGTTTTCTCTAATTTCTCCCTTCCATTCTAGCTGCCCACCCTCTTCACATGCCTTACGGCTATTATCCATTAAATTACAAAATAGGGAAATCAGCAGATCCTCATCTCCCCAAATCACACCTTTTTCCAGTTGTCTTCGATAATGCAGTTTCTTCTCCAGCAGCGGAATCTGCATAATTCGAACAGCCTTTTTCATAACATCCGCTAGATCCAGCTTAGAACACGAAATCTTCTGCTTGTCCATTCCTACCAATTCAAGCATTTTATGGGAAAGCCTGGAAAGACGCGTCCCCTGCTGATAAATATAATCTCCGCACATCAACAGATCCTCTTTTGACAAGTCCATCGTCCGTAGCATATCACCATAGCCAACAATCGAAGTCAGCGGCGTTTTCAGTTCATGGGCAAATGCAGCTGTAAACTCTTCCTGTTTTCTAACTTCTTCTTTAATCTGTCTCATATTGTCTTCCAAGCGATCTGCCATCTCATTAAAATCTTCCATTAGAACCGTTACTTCATCATTTCCCCTAACCTTGACACGACTCTTGTAATCCCCTCCGGCAAACTGCCGGGTGCCCTTTGACAAACGCAGAATCGGACGGGTAAAACTTACAGAAAATGCCAGTGAGAGCACTAAGGACAGGGCAATTACCACCAGCAGAACAATCTTATACTGCTGATAAAGCTCTTCTCGGTTAACATAAATATTAGAAATGTTACGATTGATTTCCAAATAATACCGGCCCTGTGAAGTTTCCATCACAGACAGCGACTTGAGAAAATATTCCTCTGCTGACTTTTGCACCTCATACACTCCCTGCCGGTCCCGCCATATAGGATCTGCAGCCGAAAGGCCATAGTCGTTCCATACATCTGTTTCTTTCTTTTCTGCATTCTGCGTATTTCTTCTGCTCTCATAAATCAGAACCGCATTTTCCTTATAAATTCTAACAATATCCTGCCCATTTCCGCGGCTTTGAATAATGGAATCCGTAATCTGCCCCACTGCATAATCAACTGCTTCATATTCCTCTGGCAGGCTCTGCAGGGAAGAAAGAATGGCATACTGGAAAATGCTGATATCTTCTACAATACGGCTCTTTTCTTCTTCCAGAGACATTTGAAAAGAAGAATACAGCAGCAGACTTCCGAAAATAGAAAATACCAACAGAATCAGGCAGATAATACCTATAAACTGTTTCCAGAATAATTTCATTCCTCTCCTCCATATGGTGGATAGCAGAAATCAACCCTTGATTCCTGCTACTTATCCATTACAAAACGATAACCGACCTTATAGACGGTCTCAATATGCGTTTCCAATTCCAGCTTCTTCTTTAATCTCTGCACATGAAGGTCAATGGTCCGGCTTTCTCCCATATAGCTGCTGCCCCAGACTCTCTCATATATCGTCTCACGATATAATGCAATATTAGGATTCTGCACAAAGAGCAGCAGCAGATCAAATTCTTTACAGGTCAGGTCTACGGAACTGCCGCCTTTTATAACCTTTCTGGATAATATATCAATTTCCATGTCCAAGATAGTTATTTTCTGCATATTCTTATGATAACGCCTTAATACACTTTCTACCCTTGCCAAAAGCTCTATAATCTGAAAGGGTTTTGTAATATAATCATCGGCTCCCATCCGTAATCCCTTTACCTTATCCAGCGTTTCTCCTTTAGCAGTAAGAAAAATAACCGGAATCTCCATACCATGGGCATACTCCAGCAGCTCATAGCCATCTATATATGGAAGCATAATATCAAATAATCCCAGATCATAATGAGTTTCTGCCAGTTTATCTGCCGCCTCCTGACCATCATAAGCAAGATCTACCTGATATCCAGCCTTTGTTAGATTAATGCGAACTAGATTGGCAATCGGTTCTTCATCTTCTGCAACTAATATTTTAATCATTTTGTCACTTCCCTGCTCTATATATTGATGAAATTCTCCATAGTATCTGTTCATTTAACACAGGTTTGTATCAACGATAACATTAGTTTGTATCAAAGTTGTAAAATTATTTGTTTAATTATGAATTTCAAATATGTACTAAGGAACTGTAGAAAAAAACTTCTAATACAGAAAAACCACCCCGATTCCGTTTGCATCCGGGCAGTTTCCCTAAAATCTTATTTTATTTAAGCCTCTGTAATTCTTCCCGCCACAGCGGAAGCCGCCGCCGTCTTCGGTGAAGCCAGGAATATTTCTACCTTAGAGGTTCCCATTCTTCCAAGGAAATTTCTATTATTCGTCGCTACTACCCTCTCACCATCCGTTAAAATACCACCCGTACGACCACAGCACAATCCGCAGCCTGGATGAGTAATAATCGCTCCTGCCTTGGCAAGAACTGATAAAGTTCCATTCTCAGCTGCTTCCTGATAGATCTTACGGCTCGCCGGAGTTACAATTAGTTTTACAAAAGGTGCTACCTGCTTATCACGCAGGATTTCTGCTGCTGCCATCAAATCCTCCAGACGTCCATTCGTACAAGAACCAATAAAGACCTGGTCAATCTCCGTACCGGACAGCTCCTGTACTGGTTTTATATGATCCACCTGTGATGGACACGCCAGAACCGGAACCAATTCCTGCGCCTGGTAGGTAATCGTTCTAACATAAGCCGCATCATCATCCGCTGCAAGAGCCTTCTGCTCTTCACTTAACGAAATTCCACAATACTGCGCCGTCTTTTCATCCGGTGCAAACAATGCACACTTAGCGCCGGCTTCAATCGCCATATTGGCCATAGTCATCCGGCTTGCAATACTCATCTGCTCTATGGTATCACCAGTGAATTCTAATGCCTGATAGGTTGCTCCGTCCGCTCCCAGATCGCCAATCAGGGTTAAAATCACATCTTTAGAGGTTACATTAGAGGGCAGTGTACCGGTAATCTCAACCCGAATAGTCTCTGGCACCTTGACCCACATCGTTCCGATCCCCAGAATGCTCGCCATCTCTGTATAGCCAATTCCTGATGAAAATGCTCCAACACAGCCATAGGTTGTTGTATGGCTGTCTGTCCCAAATACCACATCACCGGGCTTTACATAGCCTGCTTCCGTCATCAGCTGATGGCAGATGCCGTCTGAGCGGTGAACATGCTTCATCCCATATTTTTCTACAAATGCATTTCCCACCTGAAAATGTCTGGTATCGTCCACTTGACTGGCCGGCACCAAATGGTCATAGATCAAAACTGCCTTATCCGGGTCCCAAAGCTTTTTAAAACCCATTTCTTCAAATTTATCCGCCACAAAGGGAATAAAGATATCGTGAATCATAACCCGGTCCACATTTACAGTCACAATATCACCTGGCTGCACTTCTTTTCCGGTATTGTTCTGTATGATCTTTTCAATCATTGTCAGTCCCATATTCCGCCTCCTAATCCAATCCGTTTAACTTCCGCATAGCCTTGACCAGACCGCCTGCATTAATAATTTCTACCAGGTTCTCCGGAAGAGACGTAATCGTATATTCTTTCCCATGATGGGAAATTGCTTCATTAACCGTAACAGTAATCTCATCGCCTTCACTGACCGCACCCTGCAATTCATTGTTCTCGATCAACAGCAGACCGTTATTAATGGAATTGCGGAAAAAGATCCGTGCAAACGACCGTGCAATCACACAGCGGATGCCCAGAGCCTTAATGATCTCTGGTGCCTGTTCTCTGGAGGAACCGCAGCCAAAATTTTTGCCAGCTACGATGATATCTCCCTCCTGTATTTGCCCTGCCAATTCAGGACGCAGCGGTGAAAATGCATATTTCGTCATATCCTGAATGGTTTTTAATGCCAGGTACTCCGTTGGAATTATAATATCGGTATCAATATCATCTCCCAGCACCCAGACTTTGCCAGTAAATCTTTCCATATTGGTATTCCTTTCTATTCTAATATCGATTTATACTTTCGCATTCGAGTTAAGCACATCTGAAAGTTGTTCCATACCACCCTTTACACGTGTCATGGAGTTTAGAATTTCCTCTACTCCATTGGCCTGATCCTGAGTGGAAGTGCTGATTTCAGCAGTGGTTTGTACAGACAATTGAGAGATTTCCTCGACACGCTCCATTGCCTCTGACAATCGCTCCTTAATGGAAACAATATTTAATAGCTCATCTCTGAGCAGCTTTGTTACATCAATCACTTCTTCCGAAGAATGAAGGATGCTTTCAAATATCTTAACGGTATCATTTAATTTTTCATTGGATTCTTCTACAATCACACGGTTGTTATCAATTACCGCATTGACTTCGTTTACTGTAGCAACTACATCTTTTAGAATGGCATCGATTTTCTGCGTTGCAGAAGAGGATTCTCCAGACAGCATATTAATCTCATCCGCAACTACCGCAAAACCTCTTCCGGCTTCTCCTGCCCTTGCTGCTTCAATAGCCGCATTGAGAGCCAGCAGATTGGTCTGCTGTGCAATCTGGCCGATACTTTCAATTATTTCTCCAATAGAATTGGACTTCTGTACCAGAGAGGAAGCTCCCTCCGAGGCAATCTGTGTTGATGTAATATTTTCACTAAATTTGCTGGAGAGAATTTCAATGGCGCGGATTCCTTCGTCATTTTTAGCTTTCAACTGCATAATATTTTCCACGGTCTGATTCAGACGGTCATTAGAACTCTCAATTTTGCTGTTTAGATCATTGAAAATATCCAGGCTGCCCTGTACCTGCTGAATCTGTTGATCTGCGCTGTCTGCAATCTGACTGGTAGAAGCAGCAATCTCGGTCGTGCTGGCTTCAAAATTATGCAGAGAATCATATATTTTCCCGGAGGATTCCTCTAGTCCCTCAAATACCTGATGAACATTGACAAGCATTCCTTCCATGACGTGTTCCTTTTTCTCCACATCCTGGAACAACGAACGTGCTCTCTGTACGATAAATACAGCTACCAGGACTGCCAGTAGATAGACCATCCATACGAAGATCCAGATAGACATGGTATACATGGCTTTATATGCCTCCTGGAATATAAGCATGGCAATTAGATTCGGAACAATGGTTACCACTGTACATACGCCAATTAGGGATACATCATAATAAGGAACTGCCAGAAACAGCACTAAAAAATAAGCCTCTGCCATTGCGCCAAAAGATCCCGGATTGCCCAGTATAATTGTTAACATTCCTAATAGAGGCAGAATGGAAATATACAGATACTTAGCATATTTCCCTAGTAATTTCTGCAATAGCCGGACTAGTATACTCGCTAGTACCATCGCAAGGGCTATGCAATCTTTCATGGTTCCATTATTAAACACCAATACATACCCTACAGCCACACACGGAATCACTGCCAAAAATACAAATAAAATCGTATTCATTCTTTTCTCTTCATTTTTTAAAATCTCTAACTCCATACCATACCCTCCTATACTCTCTTCTCTCACTCAAAATAAATCTTAGTTCCCTAATTCTCCCTTTGCTTTCCCCAGAAGAACAGTGCAACTGTCCCTGGTCCCGTATGACTTCCGATAGTAGCCCCAATTGGGAAAATCTTCACTTTGCCGTCCAGTTTTAGAAAGCGTTCTTCAATTAAGTCCGCCACAGCCTGCGCGTCTTCCATACACTCTGACTGGCTGATAAAACATTTCCCGGAATAATCCAATCCATCCTGCGCATTCTGTTCCATCAACTCTACAATCCGCCGGATTACTTTTTTCTTCGTACGCACCTTCTCCCTTGGAATCAGCCTTCCTTCATGATCTACGTTCAGCAATGGACAAATTCCCATTACGGAACCGATAAACCCTGCAGTCTTAGATACTCTTCCACCCCTAATATAAAATGTCAGGTCAGTAGAAAAAAACCAATGCTGCAGATTTTTCTTATGTGCTTCTGCCCACTGATAGAGTTCCTCAATCTCCATCCCTGCATCCCGCTGATCTGCAAGGCCTTCCATAAACAGTCCATATCCGCTTGACGCACCGAGAGAATCCACAATATAAATCTTACGCTCTGGGTAACGTTCCTGCAGCTCCTGTCCTGCAATACAGGCGGAATTATAAGTACCGGAAATTCCTGAGGATAGCGTTACATGCAGAATATCTTTTCCTTCTTTCAAATACGTTTCAAAAAACTTCTCATATTCGCCTACTCCTACCTGAGAAGTTTTTGTATCCTCTCCTTCTACCATTCTGCGAAACAGCTCTTCCAGAGTAATAGACTCACCCAGATCATCCTTGTATTCTGTCGTTCCTAATGTAAAATGAAAACATACATATGGAATATCTCTTTTGATAAAATGCTCTTTTGATAAATCCGCCGCTGAACAGCAGCTCAATACATAACTTCCCATTTTAACATTCCTTCCTTATTCAGATAAACAGTCAAATGAATACATTCTTGACAGCTCTTCTTCTCCATCCCCCTGTACCATACATAAGAATTTCCAGCCATATCTTTCATAAAAAGATGTATGATCGGTAATCAGATATAACTTATTAATTCCCCGCTCCCGCATATCCCGGCAGACATAATTTAATAATACACCTGCCATTCCCTGGCAGCGATATCTCTCTTCCACATAAACAGCACAGACATTCGGCGATAGATCTTTTCTATTATGAAAATCATTCTCAATTACCCCAAGGCCGCCTACAACCTGCTCTCGGTCTATCATAATATACCATTGAGGAATGACAGAACTAGCATGCTGCTTGTTTGACGGCACAATGGATAGTTCTATACACTGCTGCATACTTTCCAGATATGCTTCAACCGGAACATTCCATTTGGAATGAAACCAGTTGGCAGCCCGTTCTACCCATTCTTCGTGTTCCCGTATATTTATTATATTATATTTCACCCTTATTATAAATCCTCATCTTTTAGATTCATTTTACAGTTTTGCTGTTCTTATAGCATATCAGCCGTTGCAATCTCTCCTTTAATTGCAGAGGCGGTCACTGTAGCAGCACTTGCCAGATAGACAGAAGAATCTGCATGTCCGGCGCGGCCCTTAAAGTTACGGGTTCCGGTACTGATTAACGTCTCTCCTTCACCAATCACACCTTGACAGCTGCCCCAGCATACACTGCAATTAGCATTCATGACAATTGCGCCGGCTTTCATAAAGATATCAAGCAGTCCTTCTTCCAAAGCCTTTTGATATACCTCCTGACTTGCCGGTACCACTAAGAAACGCACTAGCGGATGTACAGTTCTTCCTCGCAGAAGCTCTGCTCCAACGCGCAGATCCTCCAGTCGTCCGTTATTACAAGAGCCTAAGAATGCCTCATCTATCTTAACACCTGCGCATTCCTTAGCTTCTGCTATATGATCCACAAAATGCGGTTTCGCAACAATCGGACGGATGGTACTTAGATCAATCTGATACTCCTTGCTGTATACGGCATCGGCATCGCTGACAAACGTATGTTTCGGTTCTCTGCCCCGCTCTTTTAAGTAAGACAGTGCCACTTCATCAACTTCCATTAAGGCCGTTTTCGCTCCCGCTTCTACACAGAGATTGCAGATAGCGATTCGATCACTCATGGTTAATGTTTTTAAGCCCTCCCCACCGAATTCCATTGCTTTGTAATTAGCACCATTTGCTCCAATCTGTCCGATAATTGTCAGAATTAGATCTCTGGCATATACACCTTTCGGCAGAGCATTTGTTAGATTAAATTTTAGGGTTTCTGGAACAAGCAGCCAGGACTTTCCAGTTACCATAGCATAGAGATAATCGGTACAGCCTACACCGGTTCCGAACGCTCCCAACGCCCCATAAGCACAGGTATGGCTGTCTGCACCGAATATCAGTTCTCCCGGCCGCACATGGTTCTCCATCATAATTTGATGGCAGACACCTTTTCCTTCATAGAATGTAATCTTATGCTCTTTGGCAAAATCTCGCATTTTCTTATGTGAAGCAGCCGTTTTAGGGCTGTCTGCCGGAACATTGTGGTCTATAATCCAAACCAGTTTATCTTTGTCCGCAATATGCGGGTGTTTTAACTTCTGGTGATACATGTCAATCGTCAGATGGGTTGTTCCATCATTACTCATCAGCCGGTCTAATTCTACTGTATGGATATCGCCTGGTTTCACCTGTTCTTCTCCTGCTGCCGCAGCTATAATTTTCTCTGCAATTGTCATTCCCATTTCTTATGCCTCCTTTTTTGATCTCTACTGATTTAATGACGCGATCAGGCCGCCTTGGTCTAAAATGCCCTGCATATAAGGAGGAAGTTTGGTACAGACAAATTCCTGATTTTTTGTTCTTGCTATGCCTTCTTCTAAGGAGAGTTCCAGCTCTTCCCCATCGGACACATGATCGTACAATTCCTTACATACAATTACCGGCAGACCGATATTGATGGCATTACGGTAAAAGATTCTGGCAAATGATTTGGCAATTACTGCCCGGACACCAAGTGCCTTTAACACACTGGGCGCCTGTTCACGAGAAGACCCGCAGCCAAAGTTCTCAGCTGCCACAACATAATCCCCTGGTTGCACCTTAGAGGCAAACTCTCGGTCTAAAGATTCAAATGTATGAACCTTCATTTCGTCTATGGTCGGAAACAGCAGATACTGGGAGGCAATAATCTGGTCGGTATCTACATCTGTGTGAAATTTAAATAATTTTCCCATGTTCTTTCATCTCCTTATACTTTTCTACTATTTTATATTAGTTAATTACCCAAATACAAACATTACACTTTATTCAATATGATCCGTTATCCCTTTGACTTATGACAGATTATTCTGTCAATTTGGCACAACTGTAACTGTGGAATCAAGCCCAAAATCAACTTCCCATTTACCTTCAGCCATTACCTCTATACAATAACGGACACCTGGCTGCGGCACAACAATCTGTTGGCCGGATGACGTTCCGATCTCATTTGCAATAAGACCAATGTATCTGCCATATTCATCATATAAAATAATTGCAAAAAGTCCTTTTGAAGTATAATTTTTCCAATTAACAACGATAGGCGAAGACGTATTTAAATAAAAAAACGGACTAACACTATCACCATTTCCCGAAAGTTTGGAAGTACCCTGTTCTATGATTTTACAAACTTCTATCGTCCATTGCCCTGTAGAACTTACTTGAAGCAGTCCATTTGATAAGGATTGATTAAAAATACGTGATCCTTTATATGATCCAATAACGTTGCTCCAAAGATAAGATCTTGTACCATCTCCATTATACGCCCATATACTAAATAATCCGTTCTTACTGTTATTGGTCATCCTTACCTTATAAAGCCCCAGAGGTAAATTCACTCCCTGAATCACCTTATTGCCTGAACCAGAATAATATGCAACCCGTCCGGGAGTTGCTACTGTAATCATACATTCTGCACTTTTGTCTCCTACGGTTGCCCGAATTGTCACATTTCCGGGAGAAACGCCCTTTACAACTCCATTAGAAACGGTAGCAACCATAGGATTTGAAGTTCTCCACACTATGGGAAGATCTTTTGCACTTTCAGGCAGAACCTCGGCAGATAGCTGCAGAGTTTTTCCAATATCCAATGTAGCGCTATTTGGACTTAGTTTTACACTTTTTACAATAATATCATCATAATCATTAATAATACGTAATGCTTTTTTTAGAATTAATTGTACATCTTCTAAATTAACTTTACTATCTTCATTTACATCCGCAGTATACTTGAGTTCAAAATCCGCTTCTGTCATATGAAGTACCATTTTCAGCACCGCCTGGGCATCCTCAATAGTAATCACTCCATCTCCATTCAGGTCTCCTAGCAATGCCTGTATCCCTGCTCTCTCTGATGGTTCCGCTGCCAAAAACTGCTGGGGTGCAGTTGCAATCGTTCCTAAGAACAAAAACATACATAGACAAATAACTGTTACTTTTTTCATTCTCATAGCTTTCCTCTTTTCTATCATTTGATAATCTATCATAAATACCCAATAAATAAATTATAATCTAACTGTACTATCATGTCAATAAGACTGACACAAAGAAACCTGCCGGCAGCAGAGTTCTCTGCCGCCGACAGGCTGTTTTTCTAAATACTGTTATCCTCTTTCGAACTGTTCTTATCATCCCGCTGAATAATATCCTGATCGTTTTCACCAGGTGGAACCATACCGCCGTCCATTTCCTGGCGATTCTTCATGCCGCCCCGGCCTCCTTTTTGTACATTTCCCACTCCGCTTCTGCCGTTGCTTGTACTGGTGGAGGATAATTCAATCGAAGTATATTTTTCATCTCCAAGATATATTTCGTAAGTCTTCCCTAACTCCAGTTTGTTATCTGAAACTATGACTGCGGTAAATGCTTTAGCCGGCTTATAGGATAGGACTTCCCTGCCATCACTGTCTTTCAGCGTTACGGTAGTTCCCGCTTTTTGAGAAGCGTCAAATATTATTGCCAATCCAGGCTGAGAAGAACTTTCAGAAATTGACTGCAGCATGCCGGAACTTCCTGCTCCCACTAATGTTCCGCCATTCATAACCATTTCGTTATCATAATCCAGAATTCCATTGCCATCATTTACCGGCCCGTCAACATAGACCGTTCCGCCGTTCATAACGATGGAACCATTCGAATCCAGGCCGTCTCCGCCGGCGTTAACATATAATTCCCCACCTTCTATTGCTAATAAGCAGGAACTAGCAGTTTCTTCTGTTTGTCCGTTTGGGTTCTCCTGCGTTCTATTTTTATCATTGCGCTGGCTCTCCTCTTCATCTGATGTAGCAGCAGACGGCATTTGACCCTCCGGCAGTTCCATCCGGCCTCTGCCCTCCATTCTGGGCCATCCGCCCGGTCCGTCCATTCCTTCTGCCGAAGAACCATTCGCTGCATTGAGACCATCATCGCTGGCGGTCACATCAATCCTGCCATCCCTGATTATCACAGATTCTGCTTCAATTCCCTCATAGCTTTCCTCAATCACAATCGTTCCTCCGGCAATTACCGCCACCGAATCACCATGAATCCCATCATCTCCAGACTTCATTGTAAAAGTCCCGCCTTTTATAGTCAGCGTATCGTTACTGTGAATGGTATCATCGGCACAGTCCAGCTCAAACTGCCCATCCAGCACCGTGATATCCACGCCTGCTTTTAATCCCTTGCAGCTTTCTTCCTCCTCTGCCTGCGCAGATGTTGCATTTCCCCTCTGATTCATCATACTAGCAGCATTGCTGGCCTCCTTGCTGCCGCCTCCCGCCGTAATATCGAACGTTCCGCCCTCTGCCCAGAGATACGTGGCCGCCTGTATCCCGTCATTTCCCGCTTTTATGGAAAATGTTCCTGCCTTCAGTGCGACAAATCCTTTCTCCTCGTCGTCTTCTTTTGTAGATTTTATGCCGTCGCTTTCTGCCTCAATTGTAAACTGCGCATTCTGCACGGCAACGCTGTCTTTTCCCACAATTCCGTCATCCTTGGCCGTAATCTGATAGGTTCCTCCCGTAAACCATACATCATCTTTCCCAGTAATTCCATCGTTGCAGTTAGCTGTGACTAACAGCGTTCCGCTGCCGCAAAATCCCAGATCGTCTTTACTGAAAAATGCAGCCGACGGCGCCTCGTTCTCCTCCGTATCTGTCTCATTGCCGCCGGATACATAATAATTTCCTCCATCCGTAAATTGATTAACCGTTCCTTCAGATAAATAAATCAATGTCCGGTCTGCCTGCCAGACAGTAAACGGCGCATAATCACTGCAAGTTATGTCAACCCCGTTTAAAATAAGTTCAACGGAATCTTCTTTCGAAGCATGGATTTCTATTCTGCCGTCTTCCAGTTCTCCTGTAATCTCATAGCATCCTGCCTGCGTAATCCGCAGCACCCCGTCTGTAAATTCTGCACCTGAGCCGCTGCATTGAGCACTGTCTTTATTCAATGTAATTTTACAGTCCGCATTACGGTTTTCTAGTTCCTGATCGTTCATGCTCTCGGCTGCTGCCTGGGCTTTGCGGCTGTTTGCTTCTGCGGCAGTGCTGCTTTTTTCTGTGTACTCATGGAGTTCCTTTGCATTTCCGGTATCTTTATCAGTTTGTTCCGCTTTGCTGCTGCAGCCTGCCAGCGCCATGCATAAGGCGCTGAGCCAAGCCAGAACTGACGTTCTCTTATTTTTCTTCATAAATATTCCTCACTCTCATATACTTACAACCAACCCTATAATGCTGCACTATTCATTTCCCTTCCCAATATTACGGTCAAATTGCCATTTCTGGTACGGATCTGATCCAGCAGTTCTTTTTCATTTATCCCACGTTTCATTTGGACTTCATATCTTAGTTCAAACATACTTCCCATATTTGTTGTTTTTACCTGTAAAAGCTGAGCTTTTTGGGTGTAGGCCTTTAATATCTCATCAAATACTGTAGTATAATCCAGATTTTCTGGAATGGTGATGCGCAGCATTTTCTCTTCCTTTCCCATACGGCCCATGATCCGGCTGCCCAGCAGAAGAACGATTCCCACCAGTATGGTCAGCATACCGGCAAAGGCTACGCAGCCCATAGCCGTCGCCAGCCCCACTGCCATGGCAAAGAATACTCCGCATATTTCCTTGGAAGAACCAGGCTGGGAACGGAACCGCACCAGACTGAACGCGCCTAGAACGGCCACACTGGTTCCTAGATTGCCGTTTACCATCATAATCACGGCCTGTACCAGCACTGGCAGCACGACGAGTGACAGCTTAAATCCTTTGGAACTTTCCCCCTCAATCTGAAATATCAATGCAATCAGCAGCCCCAGAATCAGGGAAGCCGCTGTGCAGATGAAAATATCCTGTGCGTTATAAGAAACCATTTCTGTTGAATGAAAAATACTTGTAAACATTTTTTCTCCTTTCTATTTCTATCAAAATTTAGGTGATTGCGAAAGTGTATTCAAGGCGACGAGTTTGAACAATAGATACAAAAATTCCGCTCAAAGACGTTTTTGATTCGCTACATTTTTGTATCTATTGCCCAAACTCTGGCATTGAAATAAGAGTTTTGCAAATGCCTATCTATCAAAATTAAATACTTGCGAAAGTCTGAATCAAAGCGACGATTTTACAAAAATCTTACAAAACGCCGCTCAAAAAGGTAGTTTGGACATGAGGAAGGAAGAGTCCTTGTGTCAGTACTTGATTCGCTCTGTTTTTGCAGGATTTGTCTAAAAACTGGTAATATCTTGAATTTGCAATTATCTATCAAATTTAGGCATTTGCAAAATTCTCATTTTACTGTCAGAGTTTGGGCAATAGATACAAAAATGTAGCGAATCAAAAACGTCTTTGAGCGGAATTTTTGTATCTATTGTTCAAACTCGTCGCCTTGAATACACTTTCGCAATCCCCAATCCATTACTTTTTCAATCCTTCCAATTGTTTACTACAGATACACTTCTTTGAACAAATGAGAACTATATCGATTGGGCCGTCTGCTCTGAGAAGAACCATAGCTTTCCATATGCGCATCCACCACTGCCAATTTCTTTCGCTCCTCTGCACATTTCTTGTAGATCGTTCCATATTTAGAAAACGAAACCGGATAAATCTCCAATTCCGACAAAATATGCACCAGCCAGATCGGCATAGCATTCTCTGCCTTAATCTCCATCAAGCGGCTGCCTTTGTCCAAAAGCAGCTTTCCCGCATCTCCCAGTTCCAGCTGCAGATCCTCTTCTCGGCTGCGGATATTTCGGTCAAACGTAATCCGCAATCCCGGATTTTCCCGACCAAAATAAGCTTCCCGGTCATATGCAATATACATTTTCGGCCTGGGCTGATAAAATTTGATAAAATAATCCATCTCCTGCTCAATCTGCCCCTGCCTGCCCAATGGCTTCTGATCTTCCAGATAAGCCTTCGCCTCCGCCAGCGTCAGGGAAATTCTTCGCTTATATACAACGCCCTCCCATTTTTTCTTAATTTCCAGAAATACCTTATCGTCTTTGTCTGGAATGCCGTAACTTCGTAACCGCAGCTTTTCTTTGTAGGGCGGCTTCTCTATGGAACGGCGGATTAGATCAAACTGGTCCGTATCATAATAGATGTTGCAGATCGTATGAAGACCATACTGGTCAAGCTCTATATATGGCCGCAGGTGCTTCAGCAGCTCGCAAGACTTCTCTATAGTCAGTAAATATTTCTTCTCCACCCTTTGAAATGTAGATCCATTCATAACATTCCTCCTTTATGATTTCGGACATCTGTGTTTGCTGTCCATTTCCTAACTGCTGATATCATACCGTTTCTATGTGGCAGCCTAATGGTTCTGTTCTAATGATTCTGTAAAATTCGTGTGACAAGTGTGTGAAAAATATATTTGTTTAAACGCAAAAACCATTCAAATTAAAATCTGACTGGTTGACAAACCCAGTATCTATTTAGTATACTTTTACCATAAGAATTACTCGACATAACATACATATAAGGAGCCAGTTATGGACTTAGCCTATTTTACTTCTGCGTCTTCTATGCCGGAATTCGTAGGAACTACTGTATTGGATACCATCGGGTTAGTTATCCCTAACATTGAGGAATCCATATTAGAAAAAATGAATATGAAAAAGAAATACCGTTCTCTGGGCCTTTTAACTTCCAGAACCGGCGCAGCAGGACAGATTCTTGCCATTGACGAAGCTGTAAAAGCTACCAACTGTGAAGTCCTGTCCATTGATCTTCCGAGAGATACCAAAGGCTGGGGCGGTCATGGTAACTTTATCATTGTTGGCTCCTCTACTGTCTCTGATGCTAGAAAATGTATAGAAATCGCCCTGGAAAAGGTCTATCTGCACGCAGGAGAGGTTTATATCAGTGAGGCTGGCCATTTAGAGTTTGCATTTTCTGCCAGAGCAGGCCAAGCACTGCAAATGGGATTCCAGGCACCAGCTGATCGAGCCTTCGGCTTTATCTGTGGTTCTCCGGCTGCTATCGGCCTACTCATAGCCGACCAGGCTATGAAAGCCTCGAATATAGAACTGATTAATTACTGGACCCCTTCGATTGGCACCAGTCATTCTAATGAAGTCATTATTACCGTCACTGGGGAGACCACCGCTGTCAAAGATGCCGTTATTCTGGCGCGGACGAACGGGCTTCTGCTGCTGGAATGCATGGGAAGTACTGCCAAGTCCCCAACCGGCATCCCCTATATCCAATAATTGCAACGACAAAAAACGACAGGAATCTATTCCCTGTCGTTCACTATTTCTATTATTATCCGTGCATTCTGCTTTGAATATCCTTCATAAACGTTACTTCTACAGTTAACTCGGCCCAGGCTGCCTTACGGCACACAGGAGGGCCTGCTTAGTGCTGCTGCATTCCTGCCCTGACACGATTCACAAGTTCCTGTTGCGCAAGACCCAGACGTCAACGCCACTTATAAAAGGCAGCTTCACAAAGAAATACCCGAGGCAGAATATCACCCCTGCTATAGCGGATTGCAGGTACAGGACACCGCTAACTTCCCGGCTGCACGGAAATTTATATATACCAGACTCTTATTTCAACTAAGAATAAGAATCGTCAGTATATGACAATGATAGTGCGAATCGCATAAATGGTACTATATAAAACATGGATTCGCTTTTTACTGCTCTATCCTAACATAATAATTCGCATTTGTCAAATTTTTTATACCAGACCCGCTTAGAGCACTGATAACAATCAGTCCCCGCGCTCCCGCACCATTTTAAAAAGCTGTACGCGGTTCCTGATACCCAGCTTACGGTAAATATTTAAAATATGTTTTTTCAGGGTATTCAGACTAATCACAAGCTCATCACAAATCTGCACATTATCTGTCCCTTCCATTAAACAACCTAGAATCGTTTCTTCACGCCTGGTCAGCTGGTATTTCTCTACAGTTTCTTTTATAGTAAGTTTATTTTCTTTCTTGGTATCCTTACCAAAATCCTGCTTCAACCGATATGACAAATGATCCTTTAGCAAATCCAAAATAAAAATATCCTCATATCTAAAATTATCCTTACCAATCCTTCTGTAAAAGGTCACAACTCCCAGAAATTTCTTATCTCTTGCAAGAATCATCTGTAGCGAAAAATGCCAGCTATTCGGCCGGTAAATATTTCTATAATAAGGCTTTAATAGACGCTTTTCGTCAGAAATAATATCCGTTTCCCGATAAACCATGCTCTTTCCTGAAAATAAAATCCCTTGGCTGTAATCAATCTGAGCATATAGTTCCTCATGCTCTTCCCCGCAATTATATAACACGGGCTTAACCAGACTTTCCTCCCGCTCCCGGCTGGCTAGAAAGAAATCCGCACTGTCATAATCCAGAATCATTTTCAGCTGCTCTATAAAAGACTGGCGCATTTCCATCTCATCTTCCGTTGTATAAATTTTATAAATCATATTGTTCAGCACAAGCCAGTCATTCATTTCTAAGTGTCTCATCATTTACGCCTCGCTTTTTGCAGCTCGCCTGATAAGGTTCTAATAGCTGCGGATCGTATCTGTTCCGTCATCCTCCGTATTCTCAATCTTTCGAATCTCTACATCATAAGAGTAATCCTCACTGACCTTCACCGTTACGACATCACCTGTTTTATGTCCTAGGACAGCTTTACCCAAAGGAGATTCTATACTAATCAGACCCTTAACAGAATTTCCCCTGATAGATGTAACTAACCGGTACACCTCTTCTACATCATCCTCTGGAATATAGATGGTAATGGTATTATTCAGACCTACCTCATCCTCTGAGGACGTTTCCTCAATAATCACAGCCGCTTTCAGCATCCGCTCCAGATAACGAATCCGGCTCTCATTGCTGTTTTTATCCTTCTTTGCTGCATGGTACTCAAAGTTCTCACTCAGATCTCCATGCGCTCTTGCTTCCTTCACCGCTTCAATAGCTTCCTTACGGACAACCAGCTTCCGATGTTCAATTTCCTGCTGGATTTTCTCTACATCCTTTTTTGTCAGACGCTCTCTCAATTGATTTCCTTTCCGGCTATTCCATAGGAATGCCTAATTCTCTTTTTGCATTTTCCACACAGCTCCCCAGTATTTTAACAGTCCGGTCATAGGAAGTTTGTATTTCCGTCTGAATACCAGACAACCCTGTCTGCGCCTCCGTTTCAGCCGGATTATAAATCGGAATCACATAATACTGTGGAACCTCATTTTTATAAACATAGGTCGGAACGGCTTCTATTCCAGTAATCGATACTATGCCCTCTTTCCTCGAAACAGTCAGATTCACCATCAGTCCATCCTCGGTATGGCCATTCGGACGCGAACTAATGTTCTCCCTTCTCTGATCGGTCCAATGATTTCCCAGAGAATAGACACAAAGCATCTTATGACTTCCATCCTCACTGGTCAGAACATCCATCGGCTGGACTACATGCGGATGGGTGCCCATCACAGCATCTGTCCCCAGATTGCATAGTTTCTGGGCAATAGCTTTCTGCATATCATTAGGTAAAAGTTCATACTCATTTCCCCAATGCATATAGGCTATGATAAACTCTACGCCCTGCTTACGCATTTCCTGATAAATCTGTGCGATCTCCTGATAAAAGTTCTCTAAATCACTTCCTTTATAGGAATTCAACAGATTTTCCACACTTTTATCCATTACATTTCCGTTGATCTGTTTTCGTTCACTGTCACTCTCCATTTCATAGGTATAATTGACAATTCCTACCCGAATTCCGTTCAGATCCCGAATCATATATGCCGGTTCCTCTTCTCTGGCTCGGATTCCCGTATAGGCAGCTTCCATCTGCTGCATGACAGAAATGGTACGCAGAAATCCCTCTTTTCCATTATCATAAATGTGATTATGCGCCAAAAGGTACAAATCCACCCCCGCACCCTTTAGGTCAGATACAATCTCATCTGGGACATTATACCGCGGAAAACCACTGTAAGGCTGTGCAGCTCCTCCCAGAGAAACTTCCAGATTCACCACCATAAAATCCACCGACTCATAAGCTGACCGAAAGGTCTCCAATGCCGGTGAAAAATCATGCTGGTTGGATTCCATACCGCCATATGCCTCTATGATATCTGGCTGCAGAATTATATCACCTGCGTTTCCAATTCGTACAGAACTATCCCCAGCCTTACTTCCTATTGGCAGATTACCAAAAGCTGTTTGATTCGTACTATTTCCTCCGGTAAGCTTGTGATTTTCCTGTTCTTTTTTCTCCTTCTGTTCATAATGCCTAGTTCCAATCAGGAATATAATACAGCACGAAAGCAGAACGACACACAAAGAAAACACAGCCTCTATTCTGCGTCTTCTTTGTCTCTTCCTTCTGCGCATTTCCAGTTTCCTTCTATGTTTTTGTATTTTCCTGTATTCGTCCTGGTTTTCTCTTCCTGTCAAAACTTCACCCCATTTCATGCGTTGTTGTCAACACAGACATTTGGTGGAGGATTTATCTTACAGCAATTACTTCACCCATTTTCACAGGCGTTTCCTTACCCTTGGCAGAATTTTCCAGCAATTGGGGCTGCCATTGTACCGCCGATTGTTCCAGTAACAGCACAATGGTAGAACCGCCGAATTCAAACCTACCTTTCTCTTCTCCCCGTCTGACGATCCCCCGGTCTTTGTCATTGACAATCCGCCCAACAAACAGAGCCCCTACTTCCATAACAACGATATCTCCAAAATTTTCTGAATGTAAGATACAATACTCTCTTGTATTCTCATGATAAACTGGATAATATTCATTGGCAATCGGCTGTACCGTATGCAAAATTCCCGGAATTGTCCGATAATCCGTAATAATTCCATCGTCTACATAACAGTACCTGTGGTAATCTGTAACGGAAAGACGCAGAATCACAGCGCTTCCGCCCTTATAGTGTTCTGCCAGCTTTTTGCTGTGCAGCAGTCTTCTTATGTTATATCTGGACTTCTTAATCTGAAATACACTGTTTTCCCCAAGCGGAAGTACCAAAGCTGAACCATCACAAGGACTAATCAGACAGTTCTTTGCTTTCTCAATCGGCCTTTGCTCTTTTCTTATCTTCCTTGTAAAAAATTCATTATAAGACTTGTATATGCAGGGTTCGTACTCTGACATATCAATTTCATTCTGCCGAATAAAGGGCGGGATGAGCTTTACGGACAGCGGACTGTCCAGAAATCTCCCTGCCAGCCGGCTTATCTTCGGACAAACCAGTCCTTTAAGAATCAGCCGTCCCAAAACGGTCCTATATAAGAATTCGGTCCCCTTCTCCTGTAAATCCATTGACACTCCTCTCCTCTTCTGCAGCCCATTGTGCGGTTCTGCCCTTATGCGCCTTCTGAGGCTTTACCTTAAACAAGCTTCCGCGGAAGACAAAAATCATCACTACTGCTACAATTAGCACCAGAATTGCAATTGCAAGATTACTTGGCTTCTTCACTTTAAAATCTACTACAAACAATACTCCGGTAATCAGCATACCCACTTGCAGAATCAGACTGGGAGCGCCCAACAGCCCCAGATTCCTAAGCATCAGTCCCATAAAATATAATACCGGAAAAATAACCGCAATTGACGTTACCGGCAATCCCTGATATTCCTTTCTCTTATCTCCGGTCTCCTTCTGCCGCTGTTCCTCCATTACATTAAAAAACGCCAGACGGATGACTGCACCCAGAATATATATGATAAAAATAATATAACTAATCTTTCCTCTCATTCCAATGCAAAATGCCAGAAGCACCGGATATGCACCAAAACAGATGACATCACATAAGGAATCCAACTGAATTCCGAACTTTTTTTCATCGGAAGTCCGGTCCTTCTTCGTTCTGGCAATCTTGCCGTCAAACATATCCAAAAGTCCAGAAAGTGCCAGCATCAAAACCGCCATCTTATAATCCCCATTCATCCCATGAGAAAGAACGCTCTGCTTCACACACATCAGCATACCAAACATGGAACAGATCAGGCTTATATATGTAGTAATTACTGTATAATCATAAAATCCAATCATAATAACTCCTCTTTCTTCTGTCGTGCTGTAAAATAGAAATGTGAAATAACGGTCATCAATCCGCAGAAAATCAATTGTACATAATACGCAATTCCACGGCTTAATACCATCGCTGGTATTAAAAGAGAACTCTTAAATATACCTGCAAATACAACTGCAAACAAATGTTCTGACATTCCGGAACCACCAGGCAGCGGCAGCATATCCACCGCGATCGAGATCACGGACTGCAGAATCATGACATCAAAAAATGAAAACTTCTCCATTCCAAAAGACAGATACACAAATCCGGTAATTGAAAACAAAGCCAGCCGCTGAATCAACGTAACAATAAATGACTTGATAATCACCTTGGTATCTCCCTTTAGAGAAAGAAATGCTTCATCATAGCTTTTGATAAAACGTCTTAATTTCTTTCGTTTGCGGTCCCTTCTCTTTATCAGTTTAAATCTGCGAAGCAGAGCAATCCCGCTGCTGCCCATGGCTTCCAGCCATTCGCTTTTAAACCAGAGCAGAACCATAATAAACACACAAGCAATATTTAAAAAGATTCCCAGATAAAAAATCCAGATAGTCTGTCCCATATGCTGACGGATAAAATCCAGCCGGAACATTACAAGTCCCAGTCCAATCACAACCAAAACCATCTTATACAGCACGGTAACCCACATGAGAACATTGGTAGAAGTTGAAATCTTGATTCCTCTTTTTTTCATATAAACCATCTGCGCCGGCTGTCCGCCGCTGGCTGACGGTGTCACGCAGCAGAAAAAAAAGCCAATACAAGAATATAAAAATCCTTCTCCTTTGCCGATTCTGATATCAAGTCTAGCAAATAATTTTCTGATAATCCATGACTCGCAATAGATGAAAAGCAGCACCATTAGTATGCAGACCATAATCCAAAACGGGTCAGCTGAAGATATCTGTTCAAAAACAACTTCTATATCCTTACCATCAAATACTTTATAAATTGTAAGACCGATTATCAAAATAAAAAAAATGATCTGATATATTTTCTTTTTGATAATAACGCCTCCTGTATCACTCCTTTATTAAGATATTCTATCACATCTTAGACAGTAATTCTACCTTTAATTTTAATTTCCTGCTTTTTCAAAATGCTGGTAGTCCTTGGAATTCGTCCATTCTCCTCCCCAAGTAAAGCCATGGGAGGTAAAAATTTGATAACAGACATCCCCTTTCTGAATATAATAAGGATTCTCAACGGTTCTGTCTGCATAAGCTTCTGCTCCCTCCGGCAGTACCTGGCAAGTGCCATTGTTGTTTCTAACATAAGGATTATACAATGGATTAATATCAATAGCAAAACCGCCGGCATGATTCGACAGCCGGCTGCTGCCGTCAATCAGACGATAATTAAAAGCAGAGGTATTATTATCAGCCATAGAACGGTTATCATCTGCTCCGTACTCATCCACCAGCCGGATTTTCTCAATTGGATATTTCGCTTCATACAATTCCCGGAAAATCTCGCCAACATCCTCTGCAATCTGCTGGTTCACGACCAGCTCACCTTCTTTCACCTCTCCCTGAAAATCATAGTGAAGCACCCGGATATAACGAAGCTCTTCTATCGGAATGGTACAGGAATCCTTATAAGATCCCCCTTTCATTCTAGCAAATATATCATCATTAATCCTAGCTGGTACAAAATGATCACTGACCGCCAGGACTTCCTTCTGCGTCTCTTCTTGTATGCCGCTGTCTGGATTCTGCACAGCGGCTGGCTGTATACTGCTTCCAATCCCCCATGCCAAAGCCGCTGCCTGCACAAACATTTTTACATTCATTCCTCATCATCCTCACTGAATCATCGGATATACAATCAGCACCAAAATTCCCAGAACAATTCTGTAATAACCAAATGCCTGAAAATCATGCTTTTTAATATAACCCATTAAAAATCGGATCACTGCCACAGATACTATAAATGCCGCTGCCATTCCTATGATTAGAATAGACAGTTCCTGCCTGCTAAAATTCAATCCGAATTTTAGAATCTTTATAAAGCTTGCTCCGAACATAACCGGTACAGCCAGGAAAAACGTAAACTCTGCCGCAGTCGTTCTGGATACGCCAATTAGAAGTGCCCCGATAATCGTTGCGCCGGAACGGGAAGTTCCTGGAAATACCGCTGCAATCACCTGAAATACACCTATCATCAATGCTGTCTGGTATGTGATTTCCGCAATAGAATTCACCTTAGATCTGCGGTTCTTGTTCCATCGCTCAATCACGATAAACAGAATACCAAATAAAATCAGCATAGCAGCAACTACTTTATAATGGTAAAACAGTTCCGCAATCCTGTCACCAAACATCAGTTCTACTGCCGCTGCCGGAACACAGGCTGCCGCAATCTTAAACCACATGAAAAATATGTCTTTCTTTATGAAGCATTCCCCTTCTTGAAAGGAAAAAGGAAACAGACGATTCCAGTACATCAATACCACCGCCATAATGGCCCCCAATTGAACCACAACCAGAAACATTTCCATAAAACCACTGCTGACTGCGGAAGCAGAGAATGGCAGCAGTTCTTCTAACAGAATCATATGCCCAGTACTGCTGACTGGAAGCCATTCGGTAATCCCCTCGACAATTCCAAATATGATTGATTTTACAATTTCTAACATAATTCGCCCTTTCTTTCCGGTTCCGGCTTATGCCGTACCTGCCATAGTATCATTGCGCCCCCTATTATACTATGACATTTTATGGATTCACATTCAGAATCCTGGAAAAAAATAAGCAAATCTACATTTATGTTTGCTCTTAGTTTGTATCCGAAGTACTGCCATACTTCCTAGCATACGCACAAATCAGCTCCTCATCCTCAAAATAATTAATACGCATGCTTGCCTTCACTTCTCTAAGTGTCTCTGCTGCCGCTTTCTGTGCCTTTTGCGTTCCCTGTCGAAGAATCTCATAAACCGCAGGAATATCCTTCTCATAACTCTTCCTGCGCTCACGAATCGGCGCAAGCTCTGCCTGCAGAACATTGTTCAGGAACCGTTTCACCTTTACATCTCCTAAGCCTCCACGAGAATAATGATCCTTCATTTCCTGCAGACAGCTGTAATCTGGACAAAATTCTGCAAAATGTTCCTCTCTGCTGAACGCATCCAGATACGTAAATACCGGATTTCCCTCTACCTTTCCAGGGTCTTCTACCCGCAGATGGTTCGGATCGGTAAACATGTTCATCACTTTTTTCTGAACCTCCGTTTCCGTATCTGACAGATAAATGCAGTTGCCCAAAGACTTACTCATCTTTGCCTTGCCGTCTGTACCCGGAAGCCGCAGACATGCTTGATTTTCCGGCAATAAAATCTCTGGTTCCACCAGTGTTTCCCCATAGATATCATTAAATTTTCTGACAATCTCCCTTGTCTGTTCCAGCATGGGAAGCTGGTCCTCCCCTACCGGAACCGCCGTAGCCTTAAAGGCAGTAATATCTGAGGCCTGGCTAATCGGATACGTAAAGAATCCAACCGGAATGCTGGTTTGAAAATCCCTCATCTGAATCTCAGACTTTACAGTCGGATTTCTCTGCAATCTGGATACAGTTACCAGATTCATATAATAAAACGATAATTCGCATAACTCTGCTACCTGCGATTGGATAAACAGAGATGATTTTGCCGGGTCCAGTCCTACTGACAGGTAATCCAGCGCAACTTCAATAATATTCTGACGCACCTTTTCCGGTTCATCAGCATTATCCGTTAATGCCTGTGCATCGGCAATCATAATATAAATATCATCATATTCACCCGAATTCTGCAATTCTACTCTTTGTTTCAGAGAACCTACATAGTGTCCTACATGTAAAGGTCCTGTCGGCCTGTCGCCTGTTAAAATAATTTTCTTCACAATATTCTCCTCTTCTATTCACTTCTTAATGCTTCCACGGGGTCCTTCTTTGAAGCCACTTTGGCAGGAATCAGACCCGCAATCATCGTCAGACAGGTACTGATTACAACTAATAGTAAACCACCCAGTAATGGCAGCGATGCTATGTTAGACACACCTAACTTACTCTTTACCACTGCACTGACAGGGAGATCCAGAAGCACTGTCACTACTACTCCTAACAATCCCGCAAACAATCCTATAATCAGAGTCTCTGCATTAAATACTCTGGAAATGTCACGTTTGGAGGCACCAATACTTCTTAAAATGCCGATTTCCTTTGTCCGCTCCAATACAGAAATATAAGTAATAATTCCAATCATAATAGAGGAGACAATTAAGGAAACACTGACAAAAGCCATCAATACATAACTTACAATATCAATAATTGAAGTCACTGAGGACATCATCGCCGCCACCATATCGTTATAGCTGATTACATCCTCTTCCCTGCCTTCCTTTTGCTGCTTCTTATTATATTCATTAATCGCATCTGAAATCTTCTCTTTACTTTCAAAATCCTTTGGATATATATTAATCGAGTTGGGTTGTTCCAGATCAATAATACCCAGAGTCTTAAGATTCTCCTCATAGGTCGCCTGCGCATTCTGCTGGTAATTCATCATCAGCTGCGCCAGTTCTTCTTCTGACAGAGCTGCCATCTGCGCTTTCTGCTCCTCAGTCAGGCTGTTATAATCAAACTGAGCGTTGGCCGCATCTCCTGTTGCAAATTCCAATCCAGTCAGTACATTTAAGTTAGGATTCGCTAACTGCTCTTTGGCAATCTCTGTCTGATTAATCGTCTCGATCACATGTTTCTTTAGCTCACTAGTATAGCCAATTCCCCCTGTTATGGAGACCATTACTGTCTCTTCATTGGGTTCTACAATTCCAACGATTGAAATCTCTTCCCCTTTGTCTGCCAGCTCCTTCACATACTCTTCATCTTCACTTTTATCAATCCAGATACCATTTTCCTTCACATAATAATCCGTATTCAAAACCAGTTTGAACTTCATATTCAATAGATCTTCATATGTATAGGCCGCCTCTGCATCTGTCTTCATATCTTCCCCTGTCAACAGAGCATTGACATTTTCTTTCATTTCCTGCTGGTCAAATAATCCCAGGGAATACAGGGTATAATCACTGACTGTATGATTCTCGTCCACCATCAGAACGACTTCATTATATTTCTCAGGCCATCTTCCATCAACTAAATCATACTGGGAATGGAGCAGTTCTTCATTATTCATCATCTCCTGCCAGATTTCATATACATTCATAGAAGAGGAAAGAAACTGGCTCTGCATTTCATAGCTCTCTCCCATGCCAATGGTATCGAATACCTGATTGGGACTGGTACGAATCAGTCCATATTCACTGTCTGCATTATAAATATTCAACGGCAGATCATAACCGTACTGAATCGCATTACTGCACTCATGAATTACTTGATCTTCGTTCTCCAGATACTCCCGAAACGCCTCTAAGTTATTGCTGGTCTGCTTGGTAGACATAGTCTCCAGTATATCATTCATAAGCGGTGTCGAATGGATCTTTCCATCATTATAAGCTTTCTTATTGCTGCTCATACTTGTCAACGCTTCCATCATCACGGACATGTCAACGGAAGAATCTTCAATCATCAGCGGATAGGTAGACAGCGTATCCTCTTCTACTCGGCTGATATAGTTCTGTACACCATTTGACAGAGACATAATCAATGCAATGCCGATAATGCCAATACTTCCCGCAAACGCCGTCAGTATCGTCCTACCCTTTTTGGTTACCAGATTGTTGAGGCTTAGGGTCAGAGCTGTCAGAAATGACATGGAAGTTTTCTTTCCCACAGCTCCCTGTTCTATCGATTCTATCTGTTTCGCTTCATCCAACAGATAGGGATTCGAATCATCCGTCACCTTACCGTCGAGCAGACGGATGATTCGTGTAGAATACTCTTGAGCAATATCTGGATTATGCGTAACCATAATCACCAACTTATCCTTGGATATCTTTTTCAGTATTTCCATAATCTGCACACTGGTCGCCGAATCCAGAGCTCCTGTCGGTTCATCTGCCAGCAGGATATCTGGATCATTGATTAAAGCCCTGGCAATTGCCACTCTTTGCATCTGTCCGCCGGACATCTGATTCGGCTTTTTATGGATCTGATCGCCCAGCCCTACTTCGTTCAGGACTTCAATCGCCCGTTTCTTCCGTTCTTCCCTGGACACACCTGTCAGCGTCAACGCTAATTCTACATTGGAAAGTACCGTCTGATGAGGAATCAGATTATAGCTTTGGAACACAAAGCCAATGGAATGATTCCTATATGTGTCCCAGTCTCTGGCCTTAAAGTCCTTTGTGGATCTGCCATTAATCTTTAAATTACCACTGGTATACTGATCCAGCCCGCCAATTAGATTCAGCAGTGTTGTCTTTCCACAGCCGCTCTGCCCTAGAATGGATACAAATTCACTCTTACGAAAATTAAGGCTGATGCCTTTCAGGGCCTGAACGGTTTCTTCTCCAGACCTATAATCCTTTTTTATATCTTTTAACTGAAGCATAGTTCCTCCTTATGATTCTATTCCTGTTCAACGCTGCTGGCTGCTTCAGCCAATTATTGTAATAAAACGTCAGCCAGCGCTTCCAGTTCCTTAATTGTTTCTTCTTTTATCGCAGATTTTATCGTGACCATTTCCCCCACAAGGGAAAGATCTTTCATGGTCTCCAGTTCCTCCTTCATAACCTTTCCGGCACTGGGCGCCCAACTTCCATTTTCTACCAGCGCCACTGTTCTCTGACTATAATTTTTCGCCCGCAGATGACAGAGAAACTCTTCCATTGGTGGAAATACACCTGCATCATATGATGCTGCTGCCAGCACCATCCGATCATAGCGAAACGCATGCTCGACTGCTCTGGACTGATCCTCTCTTGCTAAATCCATTATCACTACCCGGGGAGCACCTTTCTCCTCCAAAATATCAGCCAGCTTCTTAGCCGCTTTCGCTGTATTGCCATGAATCGAAGCATAGGCAATAAAAATCCCTGCATCCTCTGGCTCATAACTGCTCCATGTCTGATATTTTCCTATATAATACCCCAGATCTTCCATTAGAACCGGTCCATGCAGCGGGCAGATCGTCTGAATATCCAGCGCCGAGGCTTTTTTTAGAAGTGCCTGTACCGGTGCACCGTATTTTCCTACAATATTAAAATAATAACGCCGTGCCTCATCAACCCAGTCATCTTCTATATCCAATGCCCCAAACTTTCCAAATCCATCGGCACTAAACAGAATCTTCTCGCTCTGTTCATACGTTACCATAACCTCTGGCCAGTGCACCATCGGTGCCATAAAAAACTGCAGCGTATGACTTCCCAGAGAAATGGTATCTCCTTCTGCTACTACAACTGTTTGATCTGTCAAATCGACATCAAAAAACTGCAGCAGCATAGAAAATGTTCGAGCATTGCCAACCCATTTAGCCTGCGGATATTTTTGGGCAAAAGCTGCAAAGCTTCCAGCATGGTCCGGCTCCATATGGGAAATTACCAGATAGTCCGGCGTTCGTCCCTGCAGCGTCCGCTCCAGATTCTCCAGCCATTTGTCACAACCACGCTTGTCTACAGTATCCATGACTGCTGTCTTTTGATCTATAATCAGATAGGAATTATAGGAAACACCATTCGGAATTTGATACTGGCTTTCAAATAGGTCTAAATCCTTATCATCCACTCCAATATATTTTACTGTTTCTGAAATTGTAATTTTTTTCATAATCTGTTATTCCTCCTGCTTTGAATGATATATCATTCATTGTACCCATTGTCGCAAAGCATATTAGAAAATAACAAAATTATTTTACAACATTTATATAAGAAGTGCAAGGTGATTTTCAGTAATTACTTGTTTTCTGGTAGAATTTATATTATAATATAAATAATTACCCATTCATTATCAGGAATCATTATCCTGATTGATTACATTTTTTTTACAATAGATCCCAGAAGGAGGAGATGTTATGTTTTGTTCAAATTGTGGACGCGAATTACAGGATAATGAATTATTCTGTCCAAATTGCGGCACTCAGAATGCCAATGTCCAACAACCGCCTAACCAGACAGCAAATCTGGAGAATCCCCAAACTGCTGCCGCCTATGAATATCAGTCACCTGCCGTGGAGCTGCAGACCACTCCCCAAAAGAACACCGGTAAAAAAATTGCTATTGCAGTATGCTTAGTACTGGTTTTGGCTTTATCTTCTGTCGGTATCCTAGCTGCTACAGGACATTTATCCGGCTTATTCAGTGATTCCCCTTCCGATCCGAAAGAATATTTTCAATATGTAGCAGAAAAAAATCTGGATTCCAGCCTGAGTTCAATGAACGCCAATTATGCTGCCTATGTGAATAAGTTATCTGACACTTCTGTCAGTGAGACCTTGACTATGGACGTTACTTTCGGCGAATCACTTCAGAATCTGCTTGCTGCGGCCATTCCTGAATTCAAAGCACTGAAAAATGCTTCCTTTCAAGCAACCGTACAAAGCAAGGACCAGACTGCAAATGTTCAGCTAAAGGCCGGAGTCAATAAAAAAGACCTTCTTACTTTCAATGCTTATATGAACATGGAACAATCCGAAGGCTATTTACAGATACCGGAACTTTCCAATTCTTATATTGATTTTTCAAAAGCTCTAACTGAAATAGATGAAGAACTGGAAATGAGCGGGCTCAATTACCAAGAGCTTACATCACAGATGAATTCCATGCTCCCTGACCCAGAAGCAATGGATCGAATCATTAAACGCTATTCAGAAATCATTTGGACGAATGCACAAGATGTAGAAAAATCTTCTGATACTCTGAAAGCAAATGATGTAGAACAAAAATGCACCGTATTAACTGCCACACTAAATGGCAGCGATTTATACAATGTAATTACAGATATGCTTGATTCTCTTGCCAAAGATGAAGATATAAAAGACCTGATTGAACAAATGGATGCCGAGACATATGAAGAGTTTTCTAATGAAATTAACTCTACCCTGGCTGATCTAAAAGAGAATAAAAAAGACATTACAGATACAGACCTGGACCTGTCTATCGTTTTCTATGTAAATGATGACGACCAGATTATCGGCGAAGAATTCAAAGGACAATTAGATGGTGAGGACTTCCAGATTCTCTGTCATATGCCGCAGAAGGATGAACAATTTGGCTACCTGTTCCGTGCTTCTTTTTCCGGCACAGATATGTTTACTTTAGAAGGAAACGGAACCATCTCTGATGAAATACTGAATGGAAATTTTTCTTTCAGTATGGATGAAGAATTCAATCCTGACAGTGATTATGTTATGGATACTAGGGATATGATCCAATTCCGATTTTCTGACTGCGATCTAAAATCATTACAAGAAGGCCACTTAAATGGTACAGTTGAAATTTCTTCCGAAGCAATTCCAGCTATTGCACAAGGCGTTTTGACACTGACGGCTAAGTCCGATGAATCCAATTCTTCACTAACAGCTAAAATCAGCGTAAACAGAGAAGAATTGATAACAATTGCTATTACTACTGGAAAAGGAGAAAAACTATCTGACTGTAAACCCTCAACTTCAGATACTGTTTATGATATTACAAACGACGCAGATATGGAAAAATATCAGCAGGAACTGAAATTAGAACAATTCCTGAAGGATCTCTCAGATAAAACCGGCATTCCGTTTGATACCAAAGACATTGAGGATTTGTTGAATGATTCACTTGGAACTTCTGATAATAATGATTTTAATAATGACTTAGAGGACAATTCCGATAATCCTTTTGCTGATGATTGGAATAATTCAGATGAGCCTGATGATGATAATGATTCGGACTATACTTCAGATGATGAACCTGATGATTTATTGGATGATTTTTATGATGAAGATGATATACAATCAGAAGATTCGTCCTCTGCTTCCACAATTGGAAAATACAATACGATTAAGGATTTTATTGAGTCCGACATGATGAAGACTCAGCTTGATTCCCTTAAGTCCTCTCTTTCAGGCTCTGGTATGGCTATTGATGTGACTGGAGAAGGCAATAAATTAGTTTACAGTTTTACCTATAGTGAACTTACAGAAACAGCCGGAATGGCCGACGCGCTGGCCAGCGGAGTGGAATCTCAGGCCAATACCTTCAAAGCTGTTGCCAAAGCTTTGAAATTAACGGTAAATGTTGAGAATCCTATTGTGGAACTTAAATATATCGATGCAAATGGTAAAATCATTTATTCAAAAGAATTTACAGCTGATTAACTGAATATACCAAAAGGGACTGTTCTATCTGACAGTCCCTTTCTTTTCTTATTTTATCATATTTCACTGTATTTTTATTGTTTAGGATAACATTCTGAATCGGTAAACGAAGTAGTTCTACAATTGGGACAGATATAATAGAGCGTCAAATTATAACGAGTAATTGGAATTCCCAGATTCTGTTCAATACCACTGATAAAATCTCCTGGATCTGCATCAGCCATATGGCCGCATTTCTCACAAATTAAATGTTCATGCTTTTCTGTATTTCGATCATAATGATCTGGAGATCCAGGAACTTGAATCCGACGAATTATTCCTTGTCGCACAAGACTATTCAAATTATTGTATACGGTTGCCATGGCAATCGCCGGAAATTTTTCACGTGTCTTTGTATAGATTTCTTCTGGTGTCATATGTTTATCATTTTCCTTGATTGTTTCCAATATAACCCTTCGTTGTTTCGTCATAAAATCATCCTTTTTTTGCTATCTCAATTCCAAACTCCGCCCTCATCCGCGCCCGAACCCCGTCGATCTCCTCACGCAGCCGCTCTGCCGAAATGCGCACCGCCCCATGCCCGGTGATAATCAGCTGCTCTAGGCGGTCGGAGGTGGCGACGGTCACCGTATGGTTTTTACTAATCTCCAAGGTTACCTTCTCAATATACATATCGGCCGTCTCTGCTTCTTTCGTATAGACAACATCAATATTATGATATTTCTCGGTACTGCCGGGGTTGCCTTTGACCTTATAGGCATCGAAGACGCAGATCAGATGCCGGCCGTTATAGCCCTGGTAATCGCTCAGCACATCCAGCAGCTTATAGCGGGCCGCGTCCAGATTGGCGCGGGCTAGTTCGTGCAGGTCGGGCCAGGCGAATATAATGTTATACCCGTCTACCAGCAAATAGTTCTCACTAACTGCCTGTTTTCTGCGGTAACGCTCCGGGAGCTCCTGCTGCGGACGCGGGCTGCGGATTGTCTGTTTGCCGGACGGGACGGCGAGCCGCCGCCGGATGGGGCCGAATGTGCGGGTAAAGATCTCCTCTAATTCGCGGTCTTCCTCCCAAGTACCTGCATACGTACCGGCAGTCTGTTTCTTGAGCGCCGGACGGTCCGGCGGAAGCTCTTTTTGCGGCTGCCAGGCGCGTTCTAAATGCATGTGCTCATAGACCTGATCCCATTTTACCACAAATCCGGCGCCGTGGGAACAGAAAACAGAATCGGCCGTATTCTCTAAGTCGTGCTCGCTGTCATAGGCAATGGAGGCCAGAACCTCCGCCTCGTTGTGGCATTTTTCATAGCCCTTGACCTGGCAGAATAGGCGGCCGCGGCCACGGGTGTATACCGTCACTTCCCGGTGGTAATGCTGCATGGCCGCTACCGGCGCACGACCGGTAATAATGGTCAGCTCGGCGCCGGTCTGAGGCTCGTCAAAGCTGCCCGACATTTTCTGGATATCGGTCATGGCTCGTCCGACCTGTTCGGTGGGAATCTCCAGCCGGAACGAGTACCAGGGTTCGAGCAGGACGCTGGACGCCTGCATCAGCCCCTGGCGTACGGCGCGGTATGTCGCCTGCCGGAAATCGCCGCCTTCCGTATGCTTCTGGTGGGCGCGCCCGGCAATCAAAGTAATGCGCATATCTGTAATCGGCGCGCCGGCCAGCACACCGATGTGTTCTTTTTCTTCTAAATGGGTTAGAATCAGCCGCTGCCAGTTGCGGTCTAAATCGTCCTCGCTGCATTTGCTGCGGAATATCAGGCCGCTGCCGGCGGGCAGGGGTTCTAACAGCAGATGGGCCTCGGCGTAGTGGCGCAGCGGCTCATAGTGGCCTACGCCCTCGACGGGCTCTGTAATGGTTTCCTTGTATACAATCGTTCCGGTGCCGAACTCGACCGGAACGTCAAAACGCTCCTGTATCAGGGTGCGCAGAATTTCTAACTGTACTTCGCCCATCAGCTGCAGCTGAATCTCCTGCAGCGTCTCATTCCATAAAATATGAAGCTGCGGGTCCTCTTCTTCTAGCTGGCGCAGCTTGCCTAACATGGTGTGTACATCCTGCCCTTCGGGTAGTTCCAGCCTGTAATTCAGCACCGGCTCCAGCACGGGCGCGGTTAGGGAACGCTCGCTTCCCAATCCCTCTCCGGGCATGGTCTGGCTTAAACCAGTGACGGCGCAGACACGACCGGCCGGCACTTCGTCGGTTGTGGTAAATTTTTCACCGGAGTAAATGCGCAGCTGGCTGATTTTTTCCTGTTTTTCGCCGAGCGGCGTGCGGACCTTCAGGCTGCCGCCGGTAATTTTCATATAGGTCAGGCGGTTTCCCTGCGGGTCACGGGCAATTTTATACACGCGGGCACCGAATTCTTCCGGGTATAACGGAATTCCGGTATATTGCTGCAGACCCTGCAGCAGGGCCTGTACGCCGTCTAATTTAAGGGCGGAGCCAAAGAAGCAGGGAAATACTTTTCTGGCGGCAATCAGTTCTATGATGGATTCTGTGGGCACGGCGCCGCATTCCAGATAGTGTTCCAGTACGGCTTCATCGCAGACCGCCAGCTCTTCCTGCCAGGCTTCATACGCTTCGCCGGATTCGTTGCCAAAATCAATGCAGGCGCTGCTTAAGTTCTGGCGCAGCTCCTCCAACAGCTGTTCCCGGCTTCTGCCGGGCAGGTCCATTTTATTAATAAAAAGAAAGGTGGGAATCTGATATTGTTCCAATAAATTCCAGAGAGTTGCGGTATGGCCCTGTACGCCGTCGGTTCCGCTGATTACCAGAATGGCGTAGTCAAGTACCTGGAGTGTCCGCTCCATTTCAGCGGAGAAATCTACGTGTCCGGGCGTGTCCATAAGCATAAACTCAGCCTGGTCGAAGGAGAGAAGCGCCTGTTTGGAAAATATAGTAATGCCCCGCTCCCGTTCTAGGGAGTAGGTGTCTAAAAAAGCGTCCCTGTGGTCCACTCTTCCCAGCCTGCGGATAGCGCCGCCTGTGTAGAGCATGGCTTCGGAAAGTGTGGTTTTGCCTGCGTCCACATGGGCAAGCAGGCCCAGGCAGAGATATTTTGGCTGTGGAACGCCGGATTTATGTTCAGGCAGATCTGCCATTGGAAATACCCCTTTCTGCTAAAGCTGTGTAGAAAGCCGAATACCTGCTTCGGGGATTCATTCAATTTCGTAACACACTCATTGTTTATTTTGGTTATCAAGTTACACAGGTATCCGCTGGGCATATTATAACACACCTATAGGCAAAAGTCGATCATTTTTTATGACTGGCTGAATCAGGCATTTACTCTGGATAAGAAGCTCTGCAGCCGGGGACTTTTGGGGGAATTGAAGATTTCCTGGGGCGTTCCTTCTTCTTTAATGCCTTTTTCGTCGAAGAACATCACTCGGTTAGCCGCTTCCTTGGCAAATCCCATCTCGTGCGTGACGACTACCATAGTCATACCGTCCCGGGCAAGGTCACGCATGAGACTCAGCACTTCGCCGACCATTTCTGGGTCTAAGGCGGAGGTAGGTTCGTCAAAGAGCATGATTTCGGGGTTCATGGCAAGAGAGCGGATAATCGCAATCCGCTGCTTCTGGCCGCCGGAGAGGGTGTCGGGGTAGGCATCGGCTTTGTCTTTCAGCCCGACGCGGTCTAGGAGCTGGTCAGCCTTGGCATTGGCCTCCTCCTTGGTCATCAGGCCGGTTTTGATGGGCGCCAGCGTAACATTTTCCCGGATCGTCAGGTTGGGGAACAGGTTGAACTGCTGGAAGACCATGCCGACCCGCTGGCGCATTTTATTGACGTCGACATCTTTGCTGCAAAGGTTGACGTCGTCGAGGTAGATGGCGCCCTCGTCGGGTACTTCTAATAAATTCAGCGTGCGGATAAAGGTGGATTTGCCGCAGCCGGAGGGGCCGATAATGGCAATGATATCACCACGGTTGATCTGGGTGCTGACGTGTTCGAGAACGACATTTTTGCCGAATTTTTTGGTCATATTTTCTACTTTTATAATACAATTACCGCTCATTTTTCTTCAGGCTCCTTTCCAGTCTGTGGACTCCCATGCTCAGCAGCATGACGATTACAAGGTAAATGCAGGCAACCGCAATCAGCGGGAAGAATGCCTGATAGGTGGTGCCGCGGATGATATCGCCGGCCATGGTCAGATCCTGCAGGCCGATGTAACCGCTGATGGAAGTTTCCTTGATCAGCACAATAAATTCGTTGGCCAGGGCGGGCAGGGTGTTTTTCAGCACCTGGGGCAGCACAATATAGCGCATGGTCTGGACATGGGTAAGCCCTAAGCTTCTTGCGCCCTCGAACTGGCCGACTGAGAGGGACATAATGCCGCCGCGCAGGATCTCTGCCACATAGGCGCCGGAATTGATGCCGAATGCGAGGACGGCAACCAGCACTTTGCTGACGTCGACGGAGGAAAAGATGATATAGTAGATAATCAACAGCTGAACCATGGTCGGAGTGCCGCGGATAATCGTCAGGTAGACGCGGCAGATTAAATTGAGCACTTTCAGGCTGCCGGTTTTGTCATGGGTTGTGCGGATAATGGATACGACAAATCCGATGATTACGCCCAGGAGTACGGCTAAAAGGGCGATCAGCAGGGTATTTCCCAGACCTTTGAGTATGTATTGATAACGGTTGTCCTCAATAAAATTCTGGTAAAAGCTGTCTTTTAGCGATAAGGTGGCGCCGCTGCCTCCATTTCTGACAATGATCACCTGCTTTGAAGTCGTGTAGGATTCTGTAAAATCAATATTTTTCAGGCGGTCCTCGGTAACGGTCATGCCTGCTGCGCCGATATCGGCCTTGCCGGTCTGGACATCGGAAATGATGGATTCAAATTTGGTATCGATCACCTCTAATTTGCGGTGCAGCTTGTCTGCCAGAGCCGTTGCCATGTCGACGTCAAGGCCCGTGATCTGGTTATTTTCGTAGAATTCGTAAGGGGGAAATGCAGCATTGGTTGACATAATGAGTTTGCCGTTTTCGTAGGTCTGGCCTTTGGGGCTCTCGTAGCGGTAGGCGTCGTCCCCTTCTTCGTTGATGTAGCCTTCGATAATGTTCTGCAGGGTGCCGTCTTCTTTCAGCTCGGCCAGCGCCTGGTTGATCTCTTCTTTGAGCTGAGTATTTTCCTTGGCAATGCAGATGGCGTATTCTTCGGTAACGAATTCTTCTTCCAGAATGGATAAATCCTGGTTGCGCTTTACGAACTGCTTGGCTGGTTCCTCGTCGATTACGACGCAGTCGATTTTGCCATTTTTCAGGGAGGAAATGGCGTCATTTCCTTTGTTGTAGCGTTCGATTACGGTGCCGGCTTCGTCGCCTTCGTACTCGTCTTTGACGTAAATGTCACCGGTGGTGGTAATCTGGACGCCGATGCGTTTGCCGGCCAGGTCGTCAAGAGACTGGATGGCGGCTTCTTCCCTGCCGCAGCCTGCCAAGAGGAACAGCAGCAGCGTGCATAATAGTAACAGGTTTGTTTTTTTCATACGTTTCTCCTTCTTTTTGGGATTGTATTTTTGTTAATTACTATTATCTAATAAATTGCGGTGTTTGTCTATCTAAATTTTTTATATTTTTTATTCTTGATTGATACCAGATAAGGATAATATTTTTGTTCTGCAAAAAAAGAAATGGTTTGTTTTACAAAAAATGTATCTTGTAATTAAAATTTGCATATGCTATAATGCCAATAGGCAAAGAAATGTGGAGAATTCCATGTAGATAAAGAAGAATCCCCCGACCGTAATGGCATACAGTCGAGGGATTCTTCTTTTCTTTTTATAGTGGCAAAGCATCCACTAAGCTAGTTGTTGGCTTTATCGCACCTGTCAAGCCATTTGCTGATGAACAGCCAGCACATTTATTTTAGCGCCGCAAAAGCTGAGGACGGACTCAAGCTGCTGCGGTGCTTTTTACCCTTTTAACTAGATGCTATAGCGTCTTTCAGCGAGTCTCTAATTATCCTCTCTAGATACTCTTTCTTGGACAAATCACCTAAATCATGAAACACTGCCGAGTAGGCTACCAATGCGGTTCGGACATATGTGCTGTGCTTCTCAAAAATGGTCCGGTTGACAGGAATCTCCTGTGCCTCCATAAACTGACAACAAAAAGTGACAGCCAGCCTGGTGTTGCCCTCACGGAAGCCATGCACTTTCCAGACGGCTGCTAAATCTTTCGAGAAATATTTTGCTTTATCGTCTAAAGAGAAGCTGGCCCATGGGCGCGAAGTCATTTTTTTCAGAGCCTCGGATAAATCATCTTTGATTGTTGCTTTGTCTGAATACTCTATAGATAAACCGCCTAGCGCCGGCTCTTCTTTTTCTATGTTGATAGTGCGAATCTCCCCGGCCCATTCATAGATATCCTGGAATATATACTGATGCATTCGGGCTATATGGGCAAAATCATAGCCACCTTCCAATGGGTTCTCGGCAAGCTCCCTAAGACGAAGGGAGACATAGTCCGCTTCCGCATCATCCAGCATTTTCCTGTCTTGAAGACCCAGGATGTTCTTTAGAATATCCGTTCCGGGATATACATATGGATCAAGCATCTTCTTTTGCCTTATATTTCTTGTCCAGGTATTTTTTCAGATCTTCTGTGGTGGCCTGACCGTTTTTTTCTAACTCAATATATTTCTTAAAATCCTCGGTTGGCTCAAGCCCATCCACTTTAATCATGCCGATAGCATAATCCCATGCTGCTTCTGCCGTCATAAAAATTCCTCCAATCAATTTTAAACTATCTATAGTATACCATATTTTTGTTAGAAATACTATAAAAACTTGTGCAACGTAAAAGCGTGGAGACGGCAAAAACCACGAGGCTGAGAAAACTGGTGCAGACCAGATTATAAAAGGGGCGGCAAGCATTACAACGCGAAATAGGTACTCCACGCTGACGTGCAAACACACCCTGCGTGCATCCCCTCTGGCTCAATGCAGTCTGTCTTAAAATCAAACATGGAATTGATATTTTTCCTTGTTTCCTCCGCAATCCCCATCACATAGAAAAATGCCCTGTGGTAACAGTCGTTGACCTTGCATTTCATCATGTTTTCCAGAAAGAAATCACGGTGAGCCGCATTGCGGAATCTTATCTCTGACATAAAAAACTCCCCTCTCTTAGACCTCCTCAAACTTGGTCGTCATCAGCTTATACAATTCCGTATTGCGTGGGAACTTATTAACGAACGGCACAAGGGAGCTGCCCACTTTCAAAAGCCCCTGCCCTGCACCGACATTCGTGATAAAGCTCATCTGCAAATCGGAGATGTTAAGGAGCTTAGCAAGCTCGATACGGTCTGTGGATGCCTGATTCAGCATGATAATAAATTCGCTGTTGGCAAGCATCGTCCTCGCCGTATGGCTCTGTAACAGGTCGTCCACGTTCTGCGTGATGCCCGTACAGTACGCCCCATACTTACGCATTGACCACTACAGAGGTGGCAAACCACACCTGCTGCGACAGTCACAATAACTGTGAAGAATAACTCCATGCAAGCACCTCCTCCCGTTGCCGGGTGTAGGTTGGACAACACAACAATTATAACATATCAATCATCTTCTATATTCTCTCTTAAAAAACTTTATAATTCGGATTGTGGTCGTAACAATCCGCTGCTCGTTATCAATGTGAACACTGGCTGCCTTCTAATATGTTTATTTTGTTGCGCCGCAGTCGCAGTAATAGCTGTCAACGTAGGTCTCAATTTCATAATGGCCGTGGTCTTCCTCATGGGAACCAACTTTTACTTTCTTTATTTCGTAACTATCATAACTAGTAGAACCACCACAAGTTGTAAACGGATCCATGCCGGCTGCTAAATAGCCGTTCATAGCGTCATCCTGATGTTTTGTTAACGCATCAGAGCCTTCTTTAGTCATTGGAAATTTTAGCACCACAATCACACATAAGATAACCTGTGTTCACAGCCTATTCCTCATAGTCGTCAATTACTACTATATTAGGCACCCATACCTGCCTTGTTGCTGTATGTTCTTTCCAATTATGTGTATGTGTGCTTACAGGATTAGGTGTAGTAGTACCTGAATCCTTTGGACTTGAGGTGCTGGATACAGGAACACTTGAACCAGAATTACCTGAGCTTGAACTGGAATTGCCGGATACAGAAATACCTGAATTGAAACTGCCAGACTTGGATTTGCTGGATGCAGAATTATTCGAATCTGAATTGCTGGATGCAGACCTGGTTTCCATCTGTACATCCTGTGAATTCAGCACTTCTTCTGTATCTTCTTCAACTGTTTCTTCTACAGCTTCTTCTGTTGCAGCTACCGCGTCTACTGTCACCTCGTTCATCAAACCACTTAATTCACTCATGCCGTCCGTTTGGACTGCTCAACGCCCGAATTTAAGGGCGTAATCAAGGGGCTTTCGGTATTTTGGCAAGGAGGATATGAGCTTGTGTTTGATTTTTTATGTTAATTCTTATGCCATAAGGAATCCCATTCTTGGCTCAGCTTTTGGATTAGAGTGATATTGGCCGGGAGCCAAGCGACGCTGTGTAAAGTTTCCTTTGTCAGCCAGGCGGCGGCTTTGTGTTCTTTTAATGTCAGCTGGCCGGATGGGATAGTACATAGATAGCAGTGCATTGTCAGATGGAACGCGGGGTAGTCGTATTCTACTACTGCAATCTCCTTTCCCACGGTGATTTCGGCATCCAGCTCTTCTTGTATCTCCCTTACCAGTGCCTGCTGCGGGGTCTCTCCTTCTTCGATCTTACCGCCGGGGAATTCCCAGCCGTCTTGGAAGGAACCATAGCTGCGCTGGGTGGCAAGCAGCCGGCCGTTGCGCAGGATGATGGCAGCGGCAACTCGAATGGTCTTCATGTCAGTTCTCTCCTTTTTTTGTTATCTACATTTTTAGACATTTGCAAAACTCTTATTTCTATGTCAGAGTTTGGGCAATAGATACAAAAATGGAGCGAATTAAGTACTGACACCAGGACTCCTCCCACTTCGTGGGTCCCTCCTCATGTCGTATCTCCTCATGTCCAATCAACGTCTTTGAGCGGAATTTTTGTATTAAGGTAATTCCCCGATATAAAATCGGGGACAATTTGTTCAAACTCGTCGCCTTGAATACACCTTTCGCAATTGCCTATTATCTACATTTTCTTTGGTTTTTGATTGTTTTTTGCGGATTGGAGACATTTATTCAAAAATCCGTATCTGCTCTTTGGATAATGTTTCGATCTGCTGCATTAGCTGGTTAAAGTCGGCCAGCAGGTCCTTGGAGCCGGCCTGGGCTTTTTCGTAGATTAGCTGCAGACGTTCGGTCTGGCCGGCGCGTACAGCGGCGATCATTTCGGTTCCGCAGGCGTGGAACTGTCTGTGCTTTTGTTCGAGGCCGTTCCAGATCTGGGCTATGCTGGGATTGATTGGGTGGAAGGCATAGTAGAAATGGCCAAAACCGCATTTTTTCTCATCGGTCTGCAGGGCGGCCAGCTCTCCGGTGCGGGCAATTTTCTCCAGGGTGCCGAGCCAGTTTTGGTGGGCGGCGACGGCATTTTTAAGGGAGTTGAGAATGACCTGGTTGTCGAGCATATAAAAGGCGTCTCTAGCCATATTTCCCATAATTTTGGCAGATTCATCGAGATGTTGTTCTATGTCACGGGTTGGCTCAACCAGGCTGGCAATAGCGTTGCTGGAAATGGCAAGGGACTCGGTATTTTCGTGCAGGCTCTGGCACTGGCTGTCTACATATTGCATTTGGCTGTCGAGCTCGTTGATGGAGCTGCTGATTTGTTCGCTCACGGCTGCCAGGGCGGATACGGAGTCTGTAATGTGCTCCATGCCGGTACGGTTGTTTTCGGTCAGTGTTTTTACGGTCTGGATATTTTGATTGATCTGCTCCAGCTCGGATACGGTGACGTCTACACTGTCGGAGCTTTTCTGGGACGCTGCCTGAATATTGGTTAGGAATTCGCCCATTTCTCCGGTTAGGGATTTGGTTTCATCGGCCAGCTGGCGGATCTCGTCGGCCACTACAGCAAATCCGCTGCCCGCTTCTCCGGCTCGGGCGGCTTCTATGGAGGCGTTGAGCGCCAGCAGGTTTGTCTGGGCGGAAATGGCACGGATGGATTCTATGACTTCATTCATATGTGCAACTAGGTCGAATAGTTCGTAGATGTCGGCTTTCATTTCGCCGGCGGTGGACATGGCGGCGGCGGACATGGTGGTAACGTCGTTCAGCTCCTGTTCACAGTTGTGGATGTCTTTCATGATATTGGCGGATTCATCGGAGACTTCGATAATGGTGTCCGTCAGATTTTCGTGGGCGTTGGATACTTCGGCGGCTATACGGGCTGTGGACTGGGTAGAGCTGCGGATTGTATCGGCAGCAGCGGCAATGTCGGAATGGATCTGCTCGACGGTTTCTACGCTTGTTTTGAGCGTTAGGTCCATGGCACTCATTTGAATTAGGGCGTCCATATTTTGGGTTACAGCCTGTTCGAAGGCGGTTCTTCCTTTAAGCAGACGCTGGTGGATGTTGTTTAACTCTCCGTTTTCTGGCCTGTATGACAGATCGGTCAGTTTGGAAATGGCTTCGATTGCGGAACGGGAGGCTTTTTTTCTTATAATCATGGTATTCTCTCCTTTCGCATTGACTGCGGTTGTTATAGCAGTGGATGTTTTGATATTGGGTTCTTAGTATTAATAGTTTTCTGCGATAGATTGTTGCAGAAAAAGTACTAATTTTAGAATTATTCTAATTTTAAGTTTAGCACCTTTCTAATTTTTGTCAATATGATTTTATGGTTTCGGAGTGGCAGGAGGTTATTTTTCGTTGTTGTTTTTGCTGTTCTTTTTTCCATTAGAAATGCACAGATACAGGCAGAGCCTGCAAGTACGGCCATAATTATCTTTACCCCCACAGCAAAAAGGGAAAAGAATACTCAGTATCTCACTCGGATTTTTTCGGTTCTCTTAGAGACTTTCGCAAAAATATTGATAAAACCATTAAGAACAATCATTTCGAAACATATGAATAACCTTGCTCAGAGATTTCATAAACACTGGTCAGAATCTTCATAACATTGGTCAAAGCCTTCATAAATATTGGTCAGAGTCCTCATAAACATAGATCGGCATTCAAAGTAAAGGCTCTCCTCTCTCATTGGCATTTTGTCATCATTTCTATTGTATCCCCTGCGTATTTATGCTAAAATAAGAAACTAGTTGATACCAGTTTTATACAATCAGGAGGCCGCCTATGGCAAATACAAATACAGCTTCGCATGTCGTCCACACATTTTCGCCTGTGTATGACCAGCATTCAAAAATTCTAATACTCGGCACCTTTCCTTCGGTGAAATCGCGGGAGGGGGAGTTTTATTACCATCATCCGCAGAACCGGTTCTGGAAGGTGCTAAGCCGGCTCTTTGAGGAGGAACTGCCTCAGACGATTCCGGAGAAGAAGCAAATGCTTTATCGGCATGGCACTGCGGTCTGGGATGTTGTGAAAAGCTGCGATATTGTTGGCTCCAGCGACGCCTCCATCCGCAATATGCAGCCGAATGACCTTTCTGTTATTCTGGAACAATGCGGCATTTTGCAGATATTTACCAATGGAAATAAGGCGCAGGAGCTTTATATGCAGTTATGCTATCCGAAAACCGGCCGTGAAAGTATCCGCCTGCCGTCTACCAGTCCTGCCAACGCGGCGTTTTCACTGGACAGGCTGGTGGATATCTGGAGCGATGCTTTGTCGAACTATATCTAAATTTAGGAGGCTGTGATGAATCCAACGTCCGCTCTACATAACCGCAGTTCTTTTTTGACTTTGGAGGAGCTTTGCGGGGAATTATCGATCTCGACCGCAACCGGGAGAAATTGGCTGCGCACGGGCAGGCTGGTTCCTGATTCGGATGGGGAAGGCAGCGGCGCGGCGCCGCTTTTTTCTGCTGCTTATGCGGCTGCTGTGAAGGAACGGCTGGTAAATGATCCGCAGGCGCCGCTGAAAAGCCGCCGCAATAAACGTTTTATTTCCGGCCATCATTTTTATGCTTCTTATCTGCAGGCGGATTCGCCGAATCTGGAACCGGTTAAGCGGCTGCTGGGGATTCTGCGGGAGTCTGAACCTGCGCCGTCGGAGGCGCTGCTGCGCATATTGCTGGCGGAGTGCGCACTGCGGCTCTGCGTCCAGGCTGCTGGGGGAACTTCGTTTGAAAATTCGGAGCAAGCAGATGTTTTGCCAGAAACGGAAACGGGGGCTGCTGTCAGGACTTTGGCGGAATTTGCTGACCAGGCGAACAGCTTTTTGCAGTTTTATATGGAAGATCGTGCACCGTTTCCTCCACGGTATCATTTTTTTATTGATGAGTTTCTTGCGCCTTTGTCTGATGTTGTTGGATTGGTAAAGAAACACACGGATCTGTTGTCTATTGCTTATACATTTGTTCCTGGTGAGGATCTTTTGGGACTGCTCTATCTCTCCCTGAAGCAGATGGGCGACCGCAAATCGAGCGGCGCCTATTATACGCCGGTGCAGACGGTGCGGCAGCTGCTGGAAGAACTGCCGGAACCGAAAACCGGGGATACGCTGCTTGACCCCTGCTGCGGTACAGGGAATTTTCTGCTGCAGCTTTCGCCGCGCTGGGAACTGACGCAGGTGTACGGCTTGGATACGGATGCGCTGAGTGTTGCGATTACCCGCATGAATCTGGCTTTGAACTATGCAGAGGCGGAGGCCGGCATTTTGCAGTCGCATATTGTGCAGCGGGATTTTTTGTCAAAAGTAGATGTGTCTGCATTTGATTATATAGTCGGCAATCCACCGTGGGGTTCTGCATTTTCACCGCAGGAGCAGCAGCGGCTCTGCATGGAGTATACCTGTGCCGGGAAGTCGCCGGAAGCGTATGATTTGTTTCTTGAGCAGGGGCTGGCCTGCCTGAAGGAAGGGGGGCGGCTTTCTTTTGTTTTGCCGGAGGCGGTTTTGACGGTGAACAGCCACCGCAGAATCCGCCGGCTGATTCTTGATTGTGCAGCGATTGATTCTGTGGCTTTTCTGGGAAATGTGTTTGGCGGCGTGCAGTGTCCGTCTGTAATTTTGCAGTTAGTTAAGACTAACAAAAAGACGGTGCAGACGGAGATCCGCGTGACGGCCGGCACGAGCTTTGTAATCCGGGAGCCGCGGCCGCTGGGGGAAGAGGGCTTTTATCTGCATAGCCCGGATGAGGAGTACCAGCTGCTGCAAAAGATTGCACAGGCGGCGCCGGCGCAGACTCTGCGCGGGCATGCGGAGTTTGCTCTGGGGATCGTGACAGGCAATAACCGGCAGTTTGTGCGGCCGCATTGGGAAGCGGGGCTGGAGCCGGTTTTGCGGGGGACGGATCTGGAGCCGTACCGGATTGGGCCGCCGGGAGCGTTTCTTGCATTTGAGCCGGAGCGGTTTCAGCAGACGGCGAAGGAAGCGCTGTACCGGGCGCCGGAGAAGCTTTTGTACCGGTTTATTTCCCGGAAGCTTGTCTTTGCCTATGATGAGCGGCAGCGATTGTCGCTGAACAGCTGCAATGTGCTGATTCCGCATTTGGAGGGGCTGCATATTCAGTATATTCTGGCGGTTCTGAATTCGCGGACGGCGCAGTTTTTCTTTCAGAACACCTGGAATTCGCTGAAGGTGCTGCGGTTTCATTTGGAGCAGATTCCGCTTCCGGTGATTGGTAAGGAGCGGCAGGCGTTTTTTATTGAGCGGGCAAAGGCACTGTCGGCCGGCGTGGAGCCGGCGCAGTGGAAGCGGATTTATGAGGAGCTTGACCGGGCGGTGGCGGATTTGTTTTTGCTGACCCCGGAGGAGTATGCGCGGATTGTGCGGGCTGTTTTGTAGAAAGGGACTGTTAGCCGATATAGCCTTTTTTCATGTAGTCGGCGATTTCTTCTGCGTAGTAGGTCAGGTAAATGGAGGCGCCGGCACGGTAGACGCTGGCTGCCATTTCGCAGACGATTTTTTCTTCATTGATACATTGGTATTTGGAAGCGGTTTTAACCATAGCGTATTCGCCGCTGACGCTGTAGGCGGCAACCGGCACCTGGACGGCGTCGGTGATTTCCCGGACCATGTCGAGATAGGTGAGGGCGGGCTTGACCATAATGATGTCGGCGCCCTCTTCGATATCAAGCAGCGCCTCGCGGATTCCTTCTTTGCGGTTGTGGTAGTCCATCTGGTAGGATTTGCGGTCACCGAAGGACGGGGCGGAACCGGCCGCTTCACGGAACGGGGCGTAGAAGGAGGAAGCGTATTTGACGGCGTAGGACATGATCGGAACCATCTCATAGCCGTTTTGGTCGAGGGTTTGGCGGATGTGGCCGATTCTGCCGTCCATCATGTCGGAAGGGGCAACCATGTCGGCGCCGGCCTGCACGTGGGAAAGGGCGGTCTGGCTGAGCCGTTCGAGGGTGCTGTCGTTGTCTACCTCCTGGCCTTTCAGCAGACCGCAGTGGCCGTGGGAGGTGTATTCGCACATGCATACATCGGTGATGAAATAGAGTTCGGGGTAATTGCTTTTGGCATAGGCGAGGGCTTTCTGGATAATTCCGTCGGCAGCGTAGGCGCCGCTGCCCTGCTCGTCTTTGTGATCGGGAACGCCAAAGAGCATGACCTGTTTGACGCCGGCATTTAACAGCTCTTCTAATTTGGCGCCCATGCGGTCAATGCTGTAGCGGTACTGCCCTTCCATGGAGGGGATTTCTTCTGTGATTCCGGCGCCTTCCTTGATAAACATGGGGTAAATCAGGGAGGAGGAATCGACGCGGGTTTCTCTTACCATTTTTCTTAGGTTCTCATTTCTGCGTAAACGCCTTGGTCTAATCAGCATTCTTTTTCCTCTTTTCTTTGTATGATTTGTGAATATTTTAACACAGGATTGTGTATTTTGCTATTCTTACTTGAGGGAAATTTTATTTTTGGCGCTTGGAAGGAGTGGGGGATGGAAGGCAGAAGCTGCTGCCTGTTGTGGATATAGGAAGCTTTATTGTGTGTATTATTCTGGCGGTACTATTGGTCGGAATTTCACTGTTTTTTGCATATCAGAAATCCATTTGAAACGGAGGAAAATAATAAACCTGGAGGCAGAACAAATTTTAATACTGCATTTAGGGAAAGGCCATTGAATTGCTCTGGCAGCTACGGAGCCGAGCGTGTCGTATGTACACATGGTAAACAGTTATTATGACCAGGAAAGGAAGGAAAATATGAAACGTTTTTTATGTTTAATCATGCTTTTTGCTATGATGTTTTCGCTGACTGCATGCGGCGATAACAACGAGCAGTCTGAAGAGGAAACCAATCCGCTAACAGAAAAAATTTATATGCATAACGATACTTCACACAGAGAAGAATTTGATTTTTCTTATATAAAATTCTATGATGACAATACCTGTCAGGGAGTAAACGGAGATAAACTGAATCAAAAGAATGAACCACAATATGTAAGTTACTATGGAACTTATGAGATCAAGGGAAACTCCATCACAATGGATATTGGAAATGAAAGTTTCTCAGGCGTTATAAAAGAGGACGGCCATCGTGTTAATTTTGGCAAAGAGGGATTTGTAGATTGGACAGAGCATATAGGAGAGACAGATTCACTATTATCAGCATTTGATCAATAATGGCTCATTGTGAAACTATATTATTGTTTGCACCTTTTAAACAAAGTTATCTTATTTCATAGGATAATCTTTCATAGTATAATCCCAAAAAAGTTTGAGCACTTGTATCAAATGCAGCACATAATGCAATAAAATTGCACTACTTTTTCTTTACCGGGAGCTGGCTAGAGCAAAAAATAGTATATTGCCAATAGAAAAATTATAATAAGCACCTGCATACTACGAAATGCTGCTGCATGGATTCATGTCCAAGCAGCGGCATTTTCTTATCTTTATTTCTACCTGCTTCATGAGAACTCTTTGCTTCCCGGCGTTTTTCAATCACTCAAGTGAGCCAAATTATTTCAAATATTCCATTTTTTTCCACATAGTTCCATTTGTGAATATTTCCACATAACCGCAAATGCAACACTGCCCCAAACGACTCCGCCCGCCGTGACAGCCGTCATTTCTCCGCGCTGCAGCCGCAGACTGACCGATTCCAGTACTTAGCAGATTCCACTGCCGATTTGACAGGATTTACATAATTTTTCTGCATGTAACATACACATTTATCTTCTCCCTTTCGAAGCATTGGACGGCTGATCGCCGAATGCAGTCGTAAGCGCCGCGGAAAATGCAGGCAGCCACCGGATCAGCCGGGCTCTCCTACGTCCGCCAGCGCCGCGACAATTTTCTCATAGCCCTCTTTGGTGGAAGCTCCGTACAGCATTTGAATATCCCGCTCACCTGTTTCTTCTCCTACAATCATCAGCGCCGCCACATTGTCGGGAGCATTGCTGTAAATGGAAATGTGAATGTCGCCGATCCATTTATGCAGTTCATAGGGCTGCTGTTCTAAGCGTGACTGCAGCAGCTCGAAATCCTCTTCGGTCAGGAAATAAAAGTCCTCCGGTGCAAATTCACAGGCAAAGGCGGCCTCATAAGACAGCGCCGCTTTGAGAAATTCGCTGGTTGTCGGCGCGCATAATTCCCACGCTTCGCGGTCCATGCTGACATAGACCGGCGGGTCCAGCTGTTCTAAGTCGCTGCGGCGGATACCCGCTTGGCAGACTCCCTGGTTTTCGTCCAGCAGGATCAGATATTCCGAGTCCCGCAGCCAGTCCCATTTTTGAAAATGTTCCGGCAGTATCCACAGATCCTGTACCTGGTGGAACGCTTCTGTGCGGGCGGCGGTGCAGTAAAAGTCCTTTAGGACTGCCGGCAGCTTTCCGAACATTCGTTCTATATATGAGATATCTTCATTGGTGCAGCCTTGCAGCTTTTTGGTTCCGTAAAGCGTTTGAAATATGTTCCAATTGATCATAATTTTCTTCCTTTCGTTGATAGGGTTCCATGGGTCATTGATTGCAGACTGGGCATATAACCGTCGATTTAAGGTGTGTTCTGCCTTTTTATCATGGATTTAGAGCAGCGCTTCCTGGCGGTATATAAAATCGGGGCTGCGGCTGGTTAACAGGCTTCTTTTGACCTGATGTCCGGGTACATTTACCAGATTATAAATGTACAGCTGGTAGTACCATTCCCCGGTATCATAATCGGTTCGGCGCTCGTTCCAGAGAATGCGCCCATATTGGCCGGGCGCCAGTGTAAAGGCCGTTTCATTGAGACAGTCTTGGCGGTATAAGGGGGAATCGGGGTTGTTGTAATCTTTATTGTGCCCGCGGCGGTATGGCTTGCCGCTTTGGTGTTCGTCGTAGAAAAATGAAGCCCGGCAGCCCTGTGGACATGGATGAAGGACGAGGTTCAGCAGGCGGAGGTTCTGTATGGAGGCGTATGTCTGCAGATGGTATGTGTGGATATGAGCCGAGCGTCGCTCTATTTCGCGCTGCACCTGCTCTGCTGTATAGCCCAGTTTGGGCAGATACTGCTCCATGCTCTGGCAAAATACCTGCCGGGAATCAAGCAGCGCGGTTCCTTTCTGGGTAAAGCTTAGGATGTGCAGAGCGGCCTCTTCTAAAATGGTCGTTTCCTCCACCAGATATGCCTGCGGAAATCGGCGGCGGAGGGCGGCGCAGGCGGCGCTTCGCTCCTGTTTGTGCCAGGTGTAAGTAAGGTTCTGAATGAACAGCATGGCAATTCCTCCAATCTGTGGGAACGTGCTTGCGAATTGTTTTCGAACATAGCGTTTGGATGTACATGTAGATTTACACACGGCTCAGCAGCCGCATAAAGGTTTCCAGCTCGTCCACTTCTGCTTCCTCGCGCAGAGCGATAAAGAAGTGGTCCAGCGCCTTTTCCAGGCCGCAGCGCTGGGCTTCGTTCAGCAGGAACTGCTTCTGCGCCTGGATCTGCTGCAGGTTCTGGCTGTAGAGCATATGCTTATAGAACTGTTGTTCGTATTCCCGCAGAATTTCATGCGCCTGGGGAAGGCTGTTTTGCTTGCGTTCGTTGTTCTGGCGAGCCAGCTCCTGCATGTCCTCCATATTGTAATAGTCGGTGTCGGGAAGCTCCTGTAAGCTCTCTTCCATATCCTGCGGTACGGCCAGGTCGAAAAATACGCGTTTTTTATGAATGGTCCGGTGCTGTTCAAAGCGTTCCCGCGTAACGGTGTAATGGGGGCTGGCGGTTGCGCTGATTATTACGTCCATCTGATCCATCCATAGATAGCGCTCCTCGTAGCGGATGGGTATGTAATCTTCATTATGTAAACCTGCCGGCAGCGATTTTCGGATAGCGGCGTAGACGTCCAGGCCTTTGACTGCGACGGCGTCCTTGAGAACAATGCTGCCGATCTGCCCGGAACCGCCGATAACCAGCAGCTTTTTACCGGCCAAACCGCCATGGCATTGCTCGGCCTTTTTCAGCGCCAGTCCGGCGGTGGATACAGAGGATTTGGACAGGACGGTATCGGTCTTGATTTTCTTGGCTGCGGTGACTGCCAGGCGAAAGAGATTGTTGAAATCTGCTTTGCAGTACCCGCGGCTGTGGGATTCGAAATAGGCCTGTCGGACCTGCCCTAAGATCTGATCCTCGCCCAGCACGACCGAATCGAGTCCGGCGGTTACGAGAAACAGGTGATGTACGGCCCGCTCTCCTTGATAGCGCAGAATATAGCCGCCGATTCCGGCAATGCCGCCGGCGCCGGCGGCTTCGATTATGGTGTTCTGCATGATTTTTAAGATCCGGCTGTCCTGGTCTCCGCTGCAGTACAGCTCGGTACGGCTGCAGGTGGATAGAATGACTGCTTCCTTGATTTCCGGGGCACTGACCAGCTGATCTAGGATCAAGGCGCGCTGCTGCTCCTGGAAGGCGAAGCGGGCGCGCACTTCGGCCGGGGCTGTTTTATGGCTGATGCTTAATAACTGAATTCCCATGTTGGCTCCTTCATTCCTGATTGCTTCTTAATTACTCTATTTTACCATATATGTTTTTCAATTACCATTGCTTTTTGTCCGGCCTGATACATTTTTCATAACGCTTCAGCTGCATGGCTGAACGGTTTTCATTTTTCAAATATGTTCTACGCCTCCTGGTATTTCTTGGCCTGCATATGGAACATTTCCGCATATTTGCCGTCTAGGGCCATCAGCTGCTCGTGGCTTCCCTCCTCGATGATCCGCCCGTTCTCCAGCATAATGATACGGTCTGCCATCTTGGTGGTGGACAGACGGTGGGAAATGTAGAGGATGGTCTTGTCGCCGGCGGCTTTGAGCATGCTTTGGTTTACATAATATTCTGTGATTGGGTCAAGCGCGCTGGAGGGCTCGTCAAGGATGACAATGCGGCTGTTCTTGGGGAAAATGCGTGCAATCGCCACTTTTTGAGCCTCGCCGCCGGAGAGATTGACGCCCTTTTTGTCGAATTCTCTGGTCAGCATGGTGGAAATGCCCTGCGGCAGCTGTGCCAGGCGTTCGGTGAAATCGCTTTTTTCCAGCGCTTCGCGCACCTGCTGTTCTTCGCCGGGGCCAACGCGGTCCATCATGACATTTTCGGCAATTGTGGCTGCGAAGAGCTTAAAATCCTGAAAGACGACGCCGAAGCAGTTGTAGTAGTCCTTTTTGGAGAATTGGCGGATATCGGTTCCGTTCATGGTTATGCTGCCGGAGCTTACATCGTAGAGGCGCATCAGCAGCTTGACCAGCGTGGATTTGCCGGCGCCGTTGTAGCCGACTAAGGCCACCTTTTCTCCTGGATGGATGGTGAGGCTGATGTCGTGCAGCGTCGGCTTGTCGGTGCCCTCGTACTGGAACGTGACGTTGTCCAGCCGCAGTGTAACCTCTTCGGCGGGAGCGGGGATTGGTTCCGTTCCATCTTTTAGTTTGGGCTCATAGCTGAGAAATACGCGGAATTTCTCGACGTACAGGCTCAGCTTCTGGAATCCGCCCAGGATATTGGACATATGGTATAGGTTGTCGTTCAGGCTCATCGAGCCCTGATATAAGCCGACAAAGCCTCCGTAGCTGACGGTGCGGCGCACCAGCACGAGGAACAGCAGGTACAGGACATAGACGCCTTTCATCAGTATGGCCTGGTTGCCGGCGAAGTCGACGATCTGCAGGCCGAGCATTTTGCGGCCGTATTTGCGGATGGCTGCAAGCAGCTCGGAGTTGGCGCGGCTGAAATCTTCGGCCAGCTTGTCTGTGACGTGGCTTAAGCGGATTTCTTTGGCATAATCCGACAGGTACATGACGCGGCTGATGTAGTCGCGCTTTCGCTGCAGGGGGTTCTGCTCTAAGGAGAGGGCGTATTCATTTTTATTTAAATAACTCTGTATCAGGAGGCTGACCACAAAGGAAACGGCGATAATGACGATTCCAAACCAGTCGATGCTTAGTATAATAGCGATGACGGTAAAGATTTTGGCGCTCTGGGAAATGAAAAGGCCAAAATTGCGCATGACGTCTAAGGCTTTGCCGTCTGCCTGGGACATGGCCCATACAAAGTCGTTGTAGAAAGCGGGGTTGTCGTAGCAGGCAAGTTCCATGTCTTTTGCTTTCTGGAAGAGCTCGGAATGCATTTTCTCGAACAGGAGTTCGCTCCGCTTGGGGTAAAAGACTTCGGAGTAGTAGGCCTCTAAGATGGAGCGGAGAACGTTGGCGCCTACGAGCAGGAGCAGAAATGTGGCTACTTCCTGAATGGATTTGTGGTACTGGAAAGCGTCGAGGATGTATTTCGCTATGTATACGTCGGTAAATACGGCGGTGCAGCCGGCAAACAGGTTGAACAGCAGATTGTAGACTACGAGGCCCGGTACGTATTTGAGCACGTATTGGAGCATAAAGCAGTTGTTTTTGAAAATGTGAATGAAATTTTTCATGTCGGCCTCCTTTTCTTAGCGGTAGCTTTCTGCCTGCAGCCGGAACATTTCGGCGTATTTGGCGTTTTTCTGCATTAATGCGGCATGGTTTCCTTCTTCGATGATGGTTCCGTTTTCCAGCAGATAGATTTTGTCTGCCAGCACAGCGGAGGAGAGGCGGTGGGAAATGAAGATCATGGCCTTGTCCTCACAGGCTTTGAGCATGTTTTCATACATGTTGTATTCGGCGATCGGGTCGAGAGCGCTGGAGGGTTCGTCGAGGATGACGAAATCGCAGTCTTTGACAAATACGCGCGCAATGGCGATTTTTTGTGCTTCGCCGCCGGACAATACGGCGCCCTCTTTGTCGAATTCGCGGCCGAGGGTGGTATCGATTCCATGTTTGAGGGTATGGATTTTGTCGGATACGTCGCTGTTTTTCAGGGCGTCTAGGATCTGTTTTCGTTTGTCTTCATCGACATGGCCCATCATGACATTTTCGGCGACGGACATGGAAATCATCTTGTAGTCCTGGAAGACGGCGGCGAACAGGTCGCGGTAGGCACGGACGTTGTATTCTTTGATGTTATGGCCGCCGAGCAGTACTTCCCCCTCGCTGGCGTCGTAGAGGCGCATCAGCAGCTTGACCAGCGTGGTTTTGCCGGCGCCGTTTAAGCCGACGAGCGCGACTTTCTGGCCGGGTTCAATTGTAAGGTTGATGTCTTTTAGGGTGGGCTTGTCCTGGCCTAAATAGGTGTAGCTGACATTTTTCATACAGAGGGCGCTGGTATGGCGCGCGGGCTCTCTGCCCTGCTGAGATTGGGAGATTTTGGGCTCGTAGTCCATAAAACCTTTTAAGTCGTCTATGTATTGGCTGTCTTCCTGAAGCTTGCTTAACCAGCGGGAAATGCTGACGAAGCTGGCTGCATAGTTGATGATAATGGAAACGAGCACGACGAAATCGGCGGCCGTGATATTTTTCCAGTACAGCAGGCGCAGGGCGGCATAGCAGATGGTACCGCCGGTGACGAGCGTCCAGTTGAGCGCGTCGCGCAGGAAGTAAATCACGGTCGTTTTGAGGCCGTATTTTCTTATGTTTTGGATGATGGCGCTGATGGCGCTGTGGAACTGGTCCATCAGGATGTTGTATATGTTGGAGAGCCGGATCTCTTTGGCGTAGTCCTGCAGATACAGGGTGCGCTTGACGTATTCTTTTTTTCGGGTATGAGGCATGTTTTCCTCGTAGCGCTGGTAGGAAAGCCGGTTGGTCCAGCCGCCGAGCAGGTAGGTCGCCAGGAACGGGCAGATGGCAAAGAGCAGCACATAGGGGTCCGTGGCGATGGATTTGTAGGTCAGGTAGCAGACGCTTAGGATTTCTGCCGTCAGAAAGGCGGCATTGTTCAGCGCGCCGAAAGCTTTGCCTTTGATCTGGGAGGTGGCTTTCATATAGCGGTTGTAGAAATCCGGGTTTTCGAAGCATTCAAGCTCTACGTCGGCTGCTTTCTGAAACATATGCAGGTGCAGTTTTTCGTAGAGAATCTGGTTGCCGAGCGGCTCTAGGAGACGGCGGTAGTAGGAACTCCAGATCTGTACAAGCGCCATAAGGGTGATGGCAAATGCGAGGAAGAGGGCGGCCTGTTGAAACGGGGCGCCGGTTTCTACGTAATGTATGATTTGTTCCAGGAAATAGACGCCGAAGAACATACGCATAATGCCGCGGTCGATGATGAAGTAGGCCAGCCGGCCGATGGCGGCGGCCGGGCAGGCGTGGAAAGCTAGTTTAAGCATGTAGCGGTTGTTGGCGATGGCCTGGCGGAGGGTGGGTTTCTTGGGGGTGGTAGCTTGTGAGGACATGGAGGACTCCTTTCTTTTGAGTAATTTTTACATTTGTGAATTGTGAAATGCTTTTTATTGTAATTATGGAGTAACTCATTTCAATAAATTAAAGATATATTAATACATATAATCAAAACTTCCAAATGCTGTTTTCAATGAAAATATTTCCCAATATAATTGATGACGATTTTAATCAAACCATTTGCTTTTTATAAACTTTCATAATTGCTTAAATAATTCTTTATAGTAGACATCATTCTATATCATTTCTATAAATATATAGTGTATAAAATGAGAAAATAGTTCAAAATATTTTATGGTAAAACTGTTGACTTTATTATCCAATTAAATCTAATTTTTAAATTCTGAAAAGAATATGGAAAAATTGTTGTATATTTAGAATTTAGAAAACTACAATTGTAGAATGAAGAATTATACGATAATCCTTACAAAACTTAACATTCATTGTAAATGTTTAGTAAGATTTAATAGACTGATGGACTTTTCACAATTACCAATCATCCTGATTTTTATGCAATGGTAAAAAATCAATTTTGTTGTCAACATTTAGGCAATATAGACAGATACAAGGAAGCACACGAAGGCACATGCCAGTCATCATTAACCTTTTGTTTGATGACATATAACAGAACGAATTATATGGTAATACTAAGACTCCTCTCATGTCCAATCAATGTCTTTGAGTGAAGTTTTTGTATCGAGGTCATTCCCTGTTATAGAATTGGGGACAGCTTTGTTCTCATTCGTTACTTAGAAATACGGCTCTTGCAATAATCAGCATAAAATATACAGAAAGAAGTGATTTTTTATATGGTTTCCAACTCTTGTTTTTCTATCAATTGTCTATGTTCTTTTATATAAGGCTTCCATAATTTTGATGGGATTCCTGGTAAATTTCAACGATCCTCTCTTTTATCCGCTTCTTGAAACACCTAAGATCCTCAACACACCAGAGACATTCGGCCGGCGTTTCCCCTCTTCCAGAAGCTGCTCTTCATACCGGGCAGTTTCCAGGAAGAGAACCTCTGTCATTTTTCCAGTATGCCGATTGCTTTTTTTAGATATCTAAAGCATCCTGTGTATCATGCAGTTCCTTACGCGGGCGTGCAAGTTCCTTTGTATCATCGCTCTCAAAATTCCCCCTTCCTCTGGTTGGAACTGTCTCCTCATTTGCATTATATATCTTTCTCCAATTAGAAAATAGCTGTCTTACTAATCCACAGATTCTTTGCACACTTGGCAATCCCAAGCTCTGGATGTTCCTTCCAATTATCTTACTGCATCATTCTTACCTTCTTACTTAAATTATTTTCTGTCGCCTTTATACTGACTATATTTCACTGTTGATTGCAATAAAGAACTCATATGTATAACCTCCTATCCCAATATAATATTACAGGTTTTTTGTATGTCTTCTTCGGTATGCGCTACTGAAACAAACATTGCCTCAAATTGTGCCGGTGCTGTATAAATGCCATGTTCTAACAGATAGCCAAAATGTTCTGCATATTCCTTCACATCTGATGAAACTGCTGTATCATAATCTACAACTTCCCTATCTGTATAAAATGCACAGAGAAGTGAGGCTATTTGGTTTACATAAATCTTTTCATGTTTCCTGCGTCCAAATTTTCTGAATGCTTCTGCAAGCCGAGCCGCATGCTGTTCCATCTGCGTATAATATTCTGGATGCGCCTTTAAAAGTTTCAAAGTCTCTATCCCAGCAGTTGTCGCAACAGGATTCCCTGAAAGCGTACCTGCCTGATAAACCGGACCTACCGGAGATACCTGATCCATAATCTCCTTTCTTCCACCATAGGCAGCCAATGGCATCCCTCCACCGATAATCTTACCCAAAGTAGTCATGTCCGGAAAAACTCCATACCATTCCTGTGCGCCTCCATAGCCCAGCCGAAATCCGGTAATCACCTCATCAAAAATCAGTAAACTGCCATATTCCTGCGTAATATCCCTTAAAAACTTCAGAAATCCTTCCTCCGGCAGCACTACACCCATATTAGCCGCTACTGGCTCTACAATCACAGCCGCCACTTTATCCTTATATTGTTCCATCAACGCATGCACGGATTCCCTGTCATTATAAAGCGCTATAAGTGTATTTCTGGAATAGTCCGCCGGTACACCACCACTATCCGGTACCGTAGTTGTCAATGCGCCTGAACCGGCCTTCACAAGCAGTCCGTCGGAATGGCCGTGATAATTCCCTTTAAATTTAATTATATACTCTCTCCCGGTATATCCCCTCGCAGTACGAATGGCACTCATAACTGCTTCCGTACCCGAATTCACCAAACGCACCTTCTCAATGGAAGGCATAGCTTCACAAATCATTTCTGCCAAAAGATACTCCTTTCGAGTTGGCGCCCCGAAAGTCAGGCCATCCCTACATGCCCTCTGTACACTCTCAATGACCTGCGGATGAGCATGTCCTAAGATTGCAGGCCCCCAGGAACCTACATAATCAATATATGTATTGTCATCTTCATCTGTAATATGACTGCCCTGTGCACGCTTAATAAACAGCGGATTGCGTCCTACTGCCCGAAATGCTCGGACCGGGCTATTAACACCGCCTGGAATTACCTGCTGAGATAAGTTAAATAATTCTTCTGATTCTTTAATATTCATTATTGCTTTCTCCTTCAGAAAATCCTTGATTCTGCTTTCTAACAATCCTATTTCTTACAAATATTGTAGCACATATACAAAAAATGGTACGCGAACTTTACTTACAGATTATAATTTATAATCTATCCAAAAACTCCTGAATTTCTGCCGAAAGTTCAAACTCCGGTTTATCCTGTGCCCTCCTTCATTCCAAAGGATGGTCTTTCTTTTAATCTCTTCCAAAAATACATAATTAACATTGCCAGCATTGCTCCGCTAATTGGATTCAGAACCAGCCGCAGCCGCCGGATGTAATACAACTGCCAGAGCAAAAATTCCCACACCCGCCGCCCTGGCAAAAAAATACAGCAAAATCATAAACTAACCCCAATGACAAATGCTGCTACAAAAATTATACTTCTATCCACACCATGGCAGAATATCAGCCATAAATCCAGTCAGTGACTGTGCATTCAGTAACCATGCTAATATGACCATAGCTGCAATACCAAATATAATCCCGTCTTTGACAGTTGGTAAAACAAAAAATCGCTGTAAGCCTTATGATTACCGGGCTACAGCGATTTTTGCCATTGTCACGAACTATAGTAATTTATTCTTTTCCCTTACTTTTTTTCTGAATTGTTCTCATTT
>JAAVZI010000036.1 GCA_022791575.1 Lachnospiraceae bacterium | reverse complement strand
TGCAACTGTCAAACTCCCGTGGACATGATAATCACTAATCATAAGAAACCTCCTCAATAATTCTTAATATTATTATAAGATAAATATCATAAAATTTCAATTATAAAAGTCTTGCATGAATGAAAAAAAAGAGTTATACTATATACAGTCATTTGTTTTGACACACCATGAGAGCTGGAGGAATTGCAATGATTGAGGCAACGAGCTGTGGCGGTGTGGTTATATTTCGTGGTAAAGTCCTGGTTTTGTATAAAAATTATAGAAACAAATATGAAGGATGGGTTTTACCAAAGGGGACAGTAGAAGCAGGAGAAGAATACAAGGATACGGCAGCCAGAGAGGTGTTAGAGGAATCGGGTGTTGCGGCATCCATTATTAAGTATGTGGGAAAAAGTCAGTATACCTTTAATATTCCTGACGATACTGTATGTAAAGATGTACATTGGTATCTCATGATGGCGTACAGCTATCACAGCAAACCACAACGTGAGGAATATTTCGTAGACTCCGGATATTACAAATTTCATGAGGCCTATCATCTATTAAAATTTTCAAATGAGAAACAGATTTTAGAAAGAGCATACGGGGAGTATCTGGATTTGCAGAAAAGCAATCTCTGGGGAAATCGAAAATATTTCTAAGACTTCGAGGAATTATCCTTGAAGTTTTTTATGTCGTAGAAAATTACGAATGAGTAAGATATGGAATCAGTGCTGTAAGAGGGATTGAAATGGATTGTATTAACGAAGAACAGATCTACCGAACGTATTCTAATTATTTAAAACAGAATTATCATTGCAAAGTTTATAAGCTTCCTATTAATCTACCAGTCACTTGTCCGAACCGGAAGAATGGGACTGGCTGCAGTTTCTGTGCGGAAGCAGGAACCGGGTTTGAAGCACTATCTTCCGCATTTTCAGTAAAAGAACAACTTACATGTACGAAGGAGAAAATAAAAAAGCGATATAAAGCAGAAAAGTTTATTGCATATTTTCAAAATTATACTAATACATTTCTGCCGCTGGATCAATTTCAAAGTTATATGAAAGAAGCAGCCATGGAAGAGGAGATTGTGGAATTATCCATATCTACCCGGCCAGATTGTATTCGGGAAGATTATCTAAAGGTTCTGCAGAAGATTCAGACGCAATTCGGTGTGAAAATCTGTATAGAACTGGGATTGCAGACGGTTAATTATCATACCCTCAGGAAAATTGACCGGGGGCATGGGCTGGCAGAATGGCTGGATGCGGTTCTGGCTGTTAAAAGATATGGTTTTACTTTATGTACCCATTTAATTTTGAATCTGCCTGATGATACAAAAGAAGACGTATTGGAATCTTCTAAAGTGATTTCAGCATTACCAGTAGATATTGTGAAACTTCACTCTTTATATATTCCGTATCATAGCCGGTTGTATTCAGAGTATAAAAGTGGTAAAATAAATCTGTGTACAAAGGAGGAGTATCTGGAACGCTTAGTTCTTTTTGTAGAGCATCTGCGGGATACAATTGTAATAGAACGTATGTTTAGTAGAATCCCAGAGGAAGAAGCAGCATTTTCAAACTGGGGAACCAGCTGGTGGAAGCTGAAGGATGAATTTCTTTTAAAAATGGAAGAATTACATAGCTGTCAGGGAATCAAATGTACTTATTTGAATGGGGCAGCATTAGCGGGAATCAGCCCTTCTTCCTAAATAAGGAGGCCAAAGTATGGCACAGAAAAGGCAGAAAAAAATTGTTAAATTTCCGAACCGGCTGCAGCGGATTTTTCAAGATTCCGGCCTTATACTTTTTACAATTATTGCAGTATATATGATTATTTGTCTGGTACAGTACTGGTCAAAACCTCATATTTCCATATACGAAGTCAAACATGGCAGCATTTCTGAGGATTACTCTTATAGTGGGTTGATTTTGAGGACCGAGCAGCTGATTCCGGCAGACCGGTCCGGTTATGTAACCTATTATGCCAGGGAGGGAGAAAAGGTTGGGTCTAAGACAACCGTCTGTGCAGTGGATGAAACTGGCCAGCTGACACAGATGATTGAAGAAGCGACGGCGGATCATGCATTGCTGACTGCTGATGATATATTGACGTTTAAAGAAGATGTACAGGCTTATCAATCGGCTTACGACAAGATGGATTTTAAAAAACTATACAGTTTTAAGCAGAACTTGGAGAGCAGTATGATGGAGCTGGTTCATTTGAAGCTATTAGATACGGCGGCTCAGTCTGTCGGAGAATCATCTCTGGTAAATATTTATAAATCCGCATATGATGGAGTATTATCCTACAGTGTGGATGGTATGGAAAATCTGACACTGGAAAGTATTACGAAAGATACATTAAACCAGGATCGTTATAAATCTACAGATTTAAAAAAGCAATCCATTGTTAATCCTTCTGAGCCTATGTATAAGCTAATTACAGAAGAAGACTGGTCTGTAGTGATTGAACTTGATAAAGCGTTGGCTGATCTACTAACGGAAGAAGAGTATGTAGAGATTACATTTCTAAAGGATAATCAGACCGCCTGGGGCCAGGTTAGTTCTTGGGATGCAGATGGAACTACCTTTGTTATGTTTAGTTTTACCAATTCCATGGTTCGGTATGCCTCCGAGCGTTATCTGGATATCCGGTTTCAGCTGGATGATGTAGATGGCTTAAAAGTACCAGTTTCGGCAGTTTTAGAGGAGAGTTTTTATACCATTCCGGCTGAGTATATTACCAAAGGTGGCAATAATGACCAGGATGGTGTCATTATTGAAACACATGAAACAGACGGGTCTGTCAGTCAGAAATTCCAGGTTCTGAATCCGGTTAAGACAAAGGATGAACTCGTGTATGTATCTATGGATGATTTTCATTCTGGAGATACGCTGATTAAACCAGAATCAACAGAGCGTTACGATATTGGCAAAACGGCCGATTTAAAGGGCGTATATAATATGGATAAAGGCTATGCCGTATTCTGTCCGGTTACGATTATCTGTGAAAATTCTGAATATTATATTATAGATGGAAGCAAGTCTACCGGATTATCTCAGTATGATCGGATTGTTCTGGAAGCAAAGACTGCCAAAGACAATAAATTATTGGATTAAAGTGTTTAGAGAGGTGATGGATCATGGAAACCATTGTTAGGAATCTGGAAGAGGTGGAAGAACGAATTCAGAAGGCCTGTGAACGTGCTGGAAGAAAACGCAGCGAAGTCACACTAATTGCGGTCAGTAAGACAAAGCCGGTATCGATGCTGGAGGAAGCTTATCAGCTGGGCATTCGGGAATTTGGTGAAAATAAGGTACAAGAGCTTACCGAAAAGTATGAATGTATGCCTAAAGATATTCATTGGCATTTAATTGGACATCTGCAGAGAAATAAAGTAAAATACATTGTCAATAAGGCTTGTTTGATCCATTCGGTGGATTCGGTAAGGCTGGCAGAAGAAATCAGCAAAGAGGCTGTAAAAAAACAAGTAATTGCTGATATTTTAGTACAGATTAATGTAGCAGAGGAAGATACCAAGTTTGGTCTTACTATGAAGGAAGCAGAAGAAACAATCCTTCAAATTGCCAAATTAGCAAATATTCATATTTGCGGACTCATGACAATTGCCCCATTTGTCGATCATCCAGAAGATAATCGAAGACATTTTAAAAAATTAAGACAATTATCTGTTGACATTAGGGACAAAAACATTGATAATATAGACATGGGTCTTTTGTCCATGGGGATGACCGGAGATTATGAAGTGGCTATTGAAGAAGGTGCAACTTTGGTTCGTGTAGGAACCGGAATATTCGGTGAAAGATCATATCATGTCTGATCGTCCTATGATGGATACAGACAAGGAGTAATAAAGGAGAACAATATGGCAGGCGTAATTAAGAATTTTTTTAAAAGCTTTAACGTGGATGATGACGATTATTATGATGATGAGGACGAATTCTACGATGATGAAGATTATGATGAGGAAGAGGAAACTTCCAAATCAGGCGGCCTTTTCCGCGGCAGATCCAAGAATCGTTATGAAGATGAGGATGATTATGAGGAAGATGATTACGACGATGACTATGATGAGAAAAAGAACAGCCGTAAGTCATCCAGAACTTCCAAAGCCTCCAAATCTTCTAAAATTACCAGCATTAATAATAATAGAAAAACACCTGGAATGGAAGTTCGTGTGATAGTTCCATCTAATTTTAATGAAGATACTCCTGAGATTGTTGATAATATGCTGGAAGGATGTACCGTTATCCTGAATTTAGAAGGAACAGATGTGGAACTTGCACAAAGAATCATTGATTTTTCCTGGGGTGTCTGTCGTGCGTTAGGAGCTGACCTTGTTCCGCTTACGGAACGCAGAAGCTTTTTTATACTCGCACTGCCCAATGTTAATATAATGGGAGCTTTAAAAAAAGCAAATGATTCTTATAATATTTCTGATAGTTTATAAGGCAGAATCATATGAACAGCAAAGAAGAGATACAATTTCAGAAAAGGCTGCAGGATATGGCGAATAGAGTTTATTCCAGAGGAATTCCAGTGTTTACGGATTTTCTTTCTATATCTGAAAGCAGCATATTACATACTATGAAAAATAAACTGGCAGGAATCCGTTATGAAACCTATGGCGGATATGAGTTTGCAGAGCGTCAGATAGCAATGTTTGTACCTGATGCTCTTTTTTATGATGGATATGAAGAATATCCACAAGACGATTATCCGATTGTAACTTTAAAAATTGACAGTATCCATAAGAAATTTGCAGAGAAACTGACACATAGGGATTATCTAGGAGCATTGATTGGTCTTGGTGTGGAACGGAGTCAGATTGGTGATATTGTTGTTATGGAGCATTGTGCCTATGCATTCTGTCATACAGGTATGGCAGAGTTTTTTCAAAAGGAGCTTGTTCAGGTACGTAATACTGCCGTAAAAACTACAGTTACGACAGAAGAAGTATCCGCACAGCTGACGCTTCAGGAGCTGACAGGAACTGTACCATCCCTTCGTGCGGATGCGGTAACTGCTATGGTATATAAATATTCTCGAAATCATGCTTTAGAGTTGTTTCGGGGACAGAAGATCTTTATCAATGGACGGCTGACCGAGTCTGGCAGCCAGCAGCTGAAAGAGGGCGATATTGTTTCTGTGCGCGGATTGGGGAGATTTGTTTTTACAGAAGTTTTATCTGTTACTAAGAAGGACAGATATTGTATACAGATAAAAAAATATTAATGCTGTTGAGTATAATACAGCAGAAAGGAAACACGTTATGTCTAAAGATATTATGGTACATTATGAGGGAAATCCGGCTTATTCTATTTTAATAGAACAGGATTATAACAAATTATCTGGGGAATTAAAAAAAATCGGTTATGAAAACCGTCGGATCTGTATTGTCTGTGACAGCCATGTCAGTCCCCTGTACAGTGAATTGGTAAAAAAAGAGCTGCTAAAAGTCAGCGGACAGGTATCTATATTTACATTTCCAGCTGGGGAAGAGCATAAAAATCTGGATACAGTAAAGGAATTATATACATTTTTAATTGAACATAAATTTGACAGAAAAGACTTACTGGCTGCATTAGGTGGAGGTGTAACCGGAGATCTGACTGGTTATGTAGCAGCTACCTATCTGCGGGGAATTGATTTTATCCAGCTGCCTACATCCGTACTGGCTATGGTAGATAGCAGTATCGGAGGAAAGACCGGGGTAGACTTTGATTCCTATAAAAATATGGTGGGGGCTTTTCACCAGCCCAAGTTAGTCTATATGAATCTATCTGTATTGGATACTCTGGATCTAAAACAGTATTATGCCGGTTATGGCGAAATTTTAAAGCATGGATTGATTCGTGACTTGGATTATTATGTTTGGCTGTTACAGCATATGGCAGAAGTGTATACACATGAACCGGAAGTTCTGGAGGAAGTGATCTATCAAAGCTGCCTAATTAAGCGGGATGTAGTAGAAAACGATCCCAAGGAGAAGGGAGAACGGGCACTGTTAAACTTTGGCCACACCCTGGGACATGCCATTGAAAAATTAAAGAATTTTGAGCTGCTTCATGGAGAATGTGTAGCATTGGGAATGGTAGCGGCTTCTTATATCTCTTGGAAAAGAGGATATATTGAAAAGGAAGAGTTTTTAGAAATCCGGGATATGATGGTAGCATTCCGGCTTCCAATCTCATTAGAAGGTTTGGAAGCTTCTGCTATTGTTGCAGCTACAAAACTGGATAAAAAAATGGATGGAAATAATATTAAATTTATCTTGTTAAAAGAAGTAGGCTGTGCAGAGATTGATACGACAGTTACAGATGAGGAAATGCTGGAGGCATTAGATTATCTGATGCAGGAACTGCCAGATTAGATCATTCAGGAGGTAGCCAAAGAATGGTGAAAGAAAGCAGAAAAAAAGTCCTAGTTCATTATATTCTATTGTCCTTCTCTATTCTGCTGGGAATTCTGCTGGATCAGTGGAGTAAATACCTGGCTGTGGTTCATTTTAAAGAGAAGAGTGCGGGAACACATGTTCTGATACCAAAGGTACTGCAGCTTACTTATGTAGAAAACCGCGGTGCTGCCTGGGGCGTTCTTCAGGGGAAGCAGACACTTTTTTTTCTGATTGGAATTTTGGTTCTAGTACTGGTATTTGTGATTTATCGGAAAATTCCTTATCAGAGGCACTATATTCCCATGCGCATTCTAGCTGCACTGCTTGTGATGGGTGCCATTGGAAATATGATTGACCGCATCCGTCAGGGATATGTTGTGGATTTTTTTGAGTTTACATTTATCAGTTTTCCGGTGTTTAATGTGGCGGATATCTATGTGACAGTGGGAAGCCTATTGTTAATTGTATTTGGCTTATTTTTCTACAAAGATGAGGACCTTGAATTTATGAAAAAAGCAGATAAGAATCGAGCTGATCAAAGTGAATGAAAAGATTTTTGAATGTATCGTAGATCATTCGGATACCGGTAGAAGACTGGATGTCTATCTAACAGAGAAGCTGGCTGAATGGACAGAACAAGCAGAGGTTTCAAGGTCTTATCTGCAGAAGCTGATTAAAAGCCAGGCTGTTCTGGTCAATGATAAGCCGGCTAAAGGAAATACACGTATTGCCGGCGGGAATCTTGTGCGTATTCATCTGCCGGAGGCTGTGGAACCGGATATAGAAGCAGAACCTATTCCGCTTGATATTGTATATGAAGACGAATATGTTTTATTGGTAAATAAGCCAAAAGGCATGGTTGTACATCCTGCCGCAGGACACTATTCGGGTACATTAGTAAATGCTCTTTTGTATCATTGTAAAGGAGAGCTTTCTGGTATTAATGGAGTTATGCGCCCTGGAATTGTCCACCGAATTGATATGAATACAACCGGACTATTGATTGTCTGTAAAACGGATTCTGCCCACCGGTATCTGGCAGAACAGTTAAGCAGACATTCCATTACACGCAGGTATCGTGCAGTAGTACATGGAATAATAAAAGAGGATCAGATGACTATAGAGGGCACAATCGGCAGACATCCAGTGGACCGTAAGAAAATGGCTGTAAATGTTCGTAACGGAAAGGAGGCCGTAACACATGTAAAGGTACTAGAGCGGTTTCCCGGATTAAAGGGATATTCGGACGGCTGTACTTATGTGGAATGTCAGTTGGAAACAGGCCGTACCCATCAGATTCGAGTACATATGGCTTCTATTCATTATCCATTGCTGGGAGATACGGTATATGGCAGGGCAAAGGAGGTGTTTCGGCTGGAGGGACAGACCTTACATGCTTCCGTTTTTGGATTTATCCATCCTAAAACAAAAGAGTATATGGAATTTGAGGCTCCCTTACCAGAATATTTTCAGAAGCTTTTGCTAAAATTAAGAGCTAATTCATAATATAATTGGACAAATAGTATAAAAATATGGGTCTGTTTTTTGAATAATTGTAGTATTTTTAACAGAAATATGTTATAATGTATAAAATAATTAATCTTTTATTTTATAGAGTATAGGTGCGTGTGAAAGTTGTATTCAAGGCGACGAGTTTCACAAATGTGTCAGTACACTAGATATTTGATATAGAGAAAGGAGAGTTTTTATGGCAAAAAATATGATTTATACAATTGGACGCCAATATGGCAGCGGCGGAAAAGAAATTGGTATGAAACTGGCAGAAAAACTTGGTATAAAATGTTATGATAGAGAACTGCTGGAACGTGCTTCTAAAGAAAGCGGACTTTGTCAAGAATTATTTGAAAATCATGATGAAAAACCTACAAATAGTTTTCTGTATTCATTAGTTATGGATACATATTCTATGGGCTATTCTTCATCACCTTATATGGATATTCCCATTAATCATAAAGTATTTCTCGCACAGTTTGATACCATTAAAAAACTAGCTTCTGAAGGACCATGCGTGATCGTAGGGCGTTGTGCAGATTATGCGTTAGAGGAATTTGATAATTGTGTAAATGCATTTATTCTTGCAGACTTGGAAACACGTGCCAAACGGATTTCCAAATTATATAATATGTCTCTGTCTAAGGCGACTGATACTGTAGTAAAAACGGATAAGCGTCGTGCAAGTTATTATAATTACTATTCGAATAAGAAGTGGGGCGATGTTCACAGCTATCACATTTGTATTGATAGTACGCAGGTGGGAACAGATGGGGCAGTAGATATCCTCATTCAATTCGGAGAGTTGAAAGCAAAAAATAGACAGTAGTAGAATGATAGATTTTTATGAAAAGAAAACTATAGCAGAATACTTATGAATAGAAACTGTTTATGAAGCTAAACGAACCTAAATGCCGTTTTGGTTTCATAAACAGTTTTCTGATTGAATTGAGATTTTGATAATTAGGATATTAATTATTCTTCTCTTAGTCTGACAATCGAAGCGGCTCTGCGTTTTCGGTCTTCGGAGGAGGCTGCATAATGCTTTTGGGTTGTATTGACATCTTTATGTCCCAGAACTTCAGCAACCAGATAGATATCACCTGTTTCATTATAGAGGTTAGTTCCATAAGTACTGCGGAGTTTATGGGGGGTTATCTTTTTCACAGTCGTGACCTGGCTGGCATACTTTTTCACCATACGCTCTACAGAACGCACGGACATACGCTGTTTCTTTAAAGAGATGAAGAGTGCCTGTCTGTGTTCTTCGAGAGGTTCGATCTGATTGCGGTCCAGATTGATGTAGGCTTTTAATGCATCCTCAACTTCATCTCCAAAGTAAACGATATCTTCGTTTCCACCTTTTCGTATAATACGAATCCGATTATTTCGAAAGTCAACATCAGATAAATCCAATCCTACACATTCCGATACACGAATACCGGTGCCTAACAGCAGAGTCACTATGGCAGTATCTCTTAATTTAGTCTTTTCATGGGTTCTTCGCTGAGCGGCGGTTAATTTTTCGCCTGACTCTACATAATCAATCATATCGGCAACTTCGTCCACATCCAACCGGATAATGTTTTTGGTATGCTTTTTCGGAATTACAATCTGAGCCGGTGCATTATTTTTAATATCTTCATTAATATAATAATAGTGATACATAGAGCGCAGTGCAGCCATTTTACGAAGAATTCCAGAATCTTTATTAGAGCGATTTTTTCCATCTTTATTCTGATATTCCTGTAAGAAAGACATATATTCTTCGATATCAATCTTAGTCAGTCCATCTAGTATATCCGCCGGAATTTTCATGGAGGCAGGTTCCTGTTTGGCAAATTGCGGATTGTTCTGCCGTAGAAACTCAAAAAAGATGCTTAAGTCATATGCATAAGACAGACGGGTCCGTGTACTTTTTGTTGTTTCCAGGGAACGGAAATAGGTTTTTAAAAATGCTGGCAAAGACTTTAATACTTCGCGCAGCTTGCGGATGTTCTCCAGATCGTTTAATTCTTTATATGTTTTTTCCTGCATAGGTTTATTTCCTTTCTTCAACGTCGTAAAACTCGGATTTTGCGACGTGATATGAATCCAATACTGACACCAGGAGTCCTCCCACTTCGTGGGTCCCTCCTCATTCTAACATAATGGTAAATGGTCCATCATTGATCAAAGAAACTTCCATTCCTGCACCAAAGCTTCCCGTTTCAACTTTAGAAATAGTCTCTCTGCATTTTTCTATAAAATATTGATATAATTCATTGGCAGTTTCGGGTTTAGCTGCATTAATAAAACTGGGCCGGTTTCCTTTACGGCAGTCTGCGTATAAAGTAAACTGTGAAACAATCAATAATTCGCCCTGAACATCTTGGATGGAACGATTGGTTTTTCCTTGCTCGTCTTCAAAAATCCGCAGCTGGAGCATTTTCTTTACAAGACGATCTGCATCTTCTTTTGTATCTTCTTGTCCAACACCTAAAAGAACCAGAAATCCTTTATTAATTTTTCCGATCATTTCAGGCTGTCCAGATACCGAAGATGCAGAATTTTCTTTCAGCGCGACGCTGGCTTGGGTTACCCGTTGAATTAATAATTTCATAATAGTTATTCCTTTACTTTCTATGACTTTTTATGAGAATCCTTCCATTTTTTCAAATAACTGGAAAAATGAGATTTTGTATTAGTTGACATTTTTAAAGTTTTAAATTCATCGTTATCCTCTTCCAGATAATGAAAAGTATATTCTATTTTATCTGATTCACTGTCAGGCTGCATATCAATGGATTTTAAATTGATATATTTTTCTGTATCTGTTGTCAGTTCCCGGCTGGTTAAAGAACGGTCGATGAGTAAATTGACTACAGCATAAATAACTGCAAAAAACGGAACCCCAATAAACATTCCAACGACACCGAATAATCCACCGCCGACCAATATAGAAAAAATAATCCAAAAACTCGTTAAATCAGTAGATTCACTTAAAATTTTAGGTCCAAGTACATTTCCGTCAAAGGTCTGCAAAATCAGAATAAAGATAATAAAATAGATACATTGTACTGGATTTACAATTAAAATCAAAAAGGCACAAGGAATTGCTCCAATATATGGTCCAAAAAAAGGAATGACATTTGTTACTCCGATGATTACACTGATCAGGATCTCATAGGGCATATCCATAAAGGAAATGACAATAAAACAAATAACTCCAATAATAAATGAATCAATAATCTTACCAATAATAAAGCCGCCGAATTTCGTATGCACAAAACGCAGATTATGCAGAAACAAATTGGATTTATTACAGCTAAGAATGGAATATAATGCTTTTTTACTACCTGCGGCAAACTTCTCTTTGCTATTTAAAATATAAATAGAAACAATTGCTCCAATAGCAACATTTTTCACGCCAACTACAAAATCCCAGATTCCGACCGAAAAATTCATTAATATATCATTGATGTGCGGAAGCAGATCTTTGGTCAAATAATTCAACACGGAATCAGAATATTTTAAAAAGGCCTCTTCTATTACCGGCTGATTTTTAAATAGCTTTTCGATCCATCCTTTGGATTTATTCCAATAATCAGGTGCAGAAGAGATCATACTGGAAATGCTGTTTACCAATTCAGGAATCAGCATATATAACAACTGATATAATATAAAAATGGTTATTGCCAGAGTTATAAAAATGGAAACCATACGCAGTACGGATTTTAATTTTTTTCTTTCAGCTGCGTTAATATGGAATAGCCCTGCGATCCGATACAATATCTTTCTTTCAATAAAATTAACTGCAGGTGTAAGTAGGTATGCAATAATAAAACCATAGATAATAGGCGTTAAAATCTTCAGTAATGTAGATAAAAAATCTCCCAGTATAGCCAGTCTGGAAACTCCGTAATTAAATATAATTGCTGCCGCCAGAACCAAAAAAGCGGTAATTCCCCAATATACATATTTTTTATTGATATTGAATTTCATGATCTATGAACATCTCCTGTTCTCCTGTCTTAGCACTACCTAAATTTGGAACACCTACATTTTATCACAAACCATTTAAAACTTCTACTACTATTCTTTTAATATTTTATGAAAATAATATAATAAGCAGTTTTTAATTTCTTATAATAGTAACTGGTAGTTACATTTCAAGGTTTACATAATTAAATTATGTAAACCTTATTCTTTATAATATGGGATTGCCAGATAATTTCCGTAATGAATGCCGTCATTCGATATGCCATTTAGTGATTTAATTTCTTCCATAAAGGTACGGACACTGCCCCATTCATCTGAATAATATCTCTGTGCAATGCCCCATAAGGAATCCCCTGCTTGGATTTGTACAGATTTATAACATTTAGTATAAGAAGGTTCTTTAGAAGCAGAACTGACAATCTTATGACCTAACAAGAATATACAACATATAACAAAGATGCTAAGCAGTATAAATACATAGTTTGGCTTTACTCTCTGATGACGTTTATGTTTTATTTTTGGTAACGTCTGTTCCATAATGGAGACCTCCTTTATAATTTTCACTCTGCTAATCAATATGGATGAAAACTCTCTTATTTCCATATGACAACGATACAGAAATTTTTCGTTATTATTCGAACATATATTCCGAACATATATTCCGAACATTTGTTTACATTGATTATAATATAAGAACATTTGTTTGTCAATATATTTTCGAACAAATATTCGGAATATATGTTTGGAACAAATTTTCGAAAATTATGAACATTTGTTTGCATTTTGAAAAAAGGTATGTTATAATACCTTTAGATATACAATAAATGATTCTTCAGCCGATTGTGCAAACTCTGATTTCAATTGCAATTCAATTACAAAATTCAAGGAGGGTGTTTTATATGCCAGGAAAAATCAGTACCAAACAAAGTGAGATTTTAGAATTTATTAAACAGGAAATTTTGAGTAAAGGATATCCGCCGGCAGTGCGCGAGATTTGTGAAGCTGTTGGCCTTAAGTCTACTTCTTCTGTCCATTCTCATTTAGAGACCCTGGAGAAAAACGGATATATTCGAAGAGACCCGACAAAGCCAAGAGCAATTGAAATTATTGACGATGATTTTAATCTTACCAGACGTGAGACGGTTAATGTACCAATTGTTGGTACAGTTGCGGCAGGCGTACCGATTCTTGCTACAGAGAATATTGAAGGCTATTTTCCTATGCCGGTAGAGAATATGCCAAATCAGCAGAGTTTTATTTTAAAAGTTAAGGGAGACAGCATGATTAATGCAGGAATCTTTGATGGTGACCAGATCTTTGTAAAACAGCAGTCTACTGCTAAAAATGGAGATATGATTGTGGCACTTGTGGATGATTCTTCGACTGTAAAGACTTTTTATAAAGAAAATGGACACTATCGGCTTCAGCCTGAAAATGATAATATGGATCCCATTATTGTTGATCAAGTCGATATTCTTGGTAAAGTATTCGCTGTATTAAGGATTCTGAAATAAACATACCATCGAATTTTACAAATTCGTTATAAAGAATGCATAAAAAATACCCCAGTAAGTACAAGTCTCGTTTACTTACTATGGGGTATTTTTATATGTTGTTTGCAAATAGTAGAAACTATTCAGCAGACTTATCCTTTAATGATTTTAAAGCGGAACGAATGCTGATTGGATTGCCGTAACGCAGAGTTCCCATACGATAAATCTTCGCTGCAATCCAGCCGATTCCAAAGATTGATACCACTAATATAATAAAAGATACAATAATTTCCCATGTAGCTACTTCTCCCATAGCTACGCGGATATACATGGCCGAATAAGAGCTGACAGGGAGGAAAGATAATACTTTCATAGCAGCACCATCAATATTGGACATTTGGAATAATACAATGAAATATACAATCATAATAACCATCTGTACACCGCTTGCACTTTTGTTGAGATCTTCTGTCTTGGAACATAGTGCTCCCACTGCTGCATAGATAAATGCATAAAATACAAAACCAGCAATAGCAAATAAGAAAAATACAGTTAGTACATTTGCCGGAATATCTAATACATTATCCAACATACCGCCCCAATAGTCACGATTCAGTGCATATCCGCCCAATGCCGCTGCAAGAATCAGAGCTACCTGAACAAAACTTGCTATAGTTCCTGCCACTACTTTACCAAAGATCAGGCTGTTCGGAGTGGTAGACGTTACTAATACTTCTATAGAACGATTGCTCTTCTCATTGGTAACCGATGTAGCAATCATGATACAATAGAGAACAATAATCATAAATATAGCAATCACCAGGATATAACAGTAAGCATAGCTCTTACCCATATCCTTGCCAAGTACCTGTTCTTCTCCTGTAACATCTACGTTGACCAGCTGCATAACCTCTTTAATATCCAGATTATGTTCATCACAATAGGAATTGCGGTAAGACTGAGCCATAAGCTCATTAAAGATGCTCATATCCATATCAGAAAGACTTTTATTGTATACGTAATATTCATACTCGGTAGCGCTCTTAACAACAAAGCCTGCTTCTACGTTCTGAGCTTTCACCTGTTCCTGAACCTCTTTTGCTGAATCTGCAGTAGACCATTCAGAACCAGAAAAACTTGTTTTTAATGGCTCCAGACTTTCAAAGACTTTTGCCTGATCATAAATAATATAGTTTACTTTTTCCACATCATCAGAATCCTTAGAACTTTCGTCGGTTCCAGTTCCATCCGCTGACTGTGTGGTATCATCGCTGGTTCCCAGAAAATCCGACATGTCAATAAATCGTGGAAGAAACATAATTACTGCAATCAGCAATGCAATCAAAGCGGTTGTAACAGCATAGCTCTTACTTTTTATATAGTTTGAAAGTTCAAACATTAATACGGTTGAGAATTTCTTCATGACTCATCACCTACCTTTGCTACGAAAATATCATTTAGACTGGGTTTATAATTCTCGAAATGCTCCAGATTAATAGAGGTTTCTAACAGCCGTTTTAAAATATCTTTTGAGGTAATTCCAGGATTACGTTCTACAATACAGCCTTCTTTTTTCACCATATTGACTTTTAATAACTCTCCAAATTGCTGTTCCAAAGCACCTTTTAATTCTTCTGGAGTCTGGTTTTCGGCATTAATAACCAGCTGATTATGTCCAAATTCTTTCTTAATCTGGCTTAATTGACCAGCCAGTACAACTTCTCCCTTATTGATTACTGCAATATCTTCACAGAATTCTTCTACGTAACTCATCTGATGGCTGGAGAAGATAACAATCCGGCCTTCTGCAATCAATTCAGACACAACATCCTTGAGAATCTGAGCATTGACTGGATCAAGACCACTGAATGGTTCATCCAGAATAACAATCTGAGGATTGGCAACTAGTGTAGAAGCAAGCTGTACCTTCTGCTGGTTTCCTTTTGAAAGCGTCTCCAGCTTCTTGGTCTCATATTCTTGAATTTCCAGCCGTTTCAGCCATTTCTGACTGTTCTTTTTGGCTTCAGCTTTACTGACGCCGCGAAGCTGCGCCAGATAAATCATCTGTTCTATTACCGTCTTTTTGGGATATAATCCCCGTTCTTCCGGCAGATAGCCGACACTGTGCTCGCTTGACTTAAAGGGTCTGCCATCAATGGTAATGCTTCCCTTATTGGCTCGGAACACATCCATAATAATACGGATTGTGGTTGTTTTACCCGCACCGTTTCGTCCCAGAAGTCCCAGGGCTTTTCCGCTTTCTACTGAAAAGGAAATTCCATGAAGAACTTCTTTGGTTCCGAAACTTTTATAAATATCGTTCAGTTCCAGTTTCATAAACTTGTATCCTCCTGACTTCAAAATTGAATAAAACAAAACTGTATGATTATGTTAGCACAATCGTACTGAAAAATCAACTATATTATCATTTACTTAAAAAAATATTCATAATTATACTAAATGTTTCCAAGTTTCCGCCAGACTGCATCTTTCTTTCTTACGGGTAACTTCAACGATCCCAAGCTCTGTCATATCTACTACTTGCGTCTGAATCCGGTCTGCTTTGACATAATGCCGGAATTCATTTAACAGCCGCTGGTTGTCTTCTTCTTTTTCCATATTGATAAAGTCAATCAGAATAATACCAGAAAGATTTCGAAGCCGCATCTGGCGGGCGGTCTCCAGAGCAGCTTCCAGATTAATTTTAAGAAATGTATCGCTCTTTTGCTTTCTGCCGTCAAATTTGCCAGTATTGACATCAATCACAGTAAATGCTTCCGTTGGTTCAATGACCAGATAAGCTCCTGATTTCAGCCAGACACGCGATTCCAGCGCCCGCTCCAGACCCAATTCCAGATTATAAAGCTTTTTTAAAGGAAGCATTGGGTCCTCATATAGACGCAGACGCTTGATATCCTGAGGCTGAAATTCTTCCAGATAAGTTTTCATCTGATGATATAATTTCAAATCGTCGGTTACAATCTCTTCTACATAGGAATTCTTGAGCGGAGGATCGGGTGATTGAGGACCAAAAGAAACATTTTTTAAAAGCCGGATATATTCATAATCCGCTTCGGTGATTCTGGAAAATGCTGTACGGTAGGAAACTGTTTTCAAAAGTCGGTCAACGGATTGTTCAAGCGTATTCAATTCCAACACCAGCTGTTCTTCTGCTGCTTCTTGGGCATTCGTTCTTACAATCACACCATAAGTTTTACTGCTCCTCATGTTAGTCTTAACTAACTCTTTTAGCCACTTCTTCCGCTCTCCTTTAATTTTACCGGAAATTCCAATTTCCTTTCTTCCGGTAGTAAGTACAAAGTATTTGCCGGCAAAATTCAGATTTGTGGTCAGTACAGCAGTCTTGGTTTTCATTGGCTCCTTGACCACCTGTACAAGAAGCTCATCACCGATTACCAGCGATTGTTTACCCAGTTTTTTAGTAAAAACCGCTGTAGGAAGCTCTTCCAGCGGATAATAGCCAACCTGGCCTTTTTCAAATTCAATAAATGCGGCATTGATATTTTTTACAATATTCTGCACTTTACCGACATATATGGCTTTTAATAAAGACTGCTGTTCAACGTCTTCCAGATAGATTTCCGCAGGTTTTCCATGTTCCAGAAGAACACTGGCGATCACTTCTTTGCTGCAGCGATTGGGAATCATTCTGGTAACAAGAATCCGGCTGTGATCCGGCTGTGCAGGAGGAATTGTCTTATCATTCAATTTCTTCACCTAAATCCTCTAATGCTGTAAAAACGGTTTTCTCTGCGTTTGAACCGTCGCAGGAACTGCTGTCGTCTGTCCGTGCATATAACTCCTGACGGTGAATCAGAAGGCAGAATTCCGGCAGTGTAAGTCCTAAGCTATGATAAAAAGCCTCCATTACCAGTTCCGGTTTGATATTATCTACACTTCCTGTTGATAAGCGCATATTCACTTGGCTGTCTTTTAGATCCAGAGCTAGTATCAATGGTTTTAAATCTATTTCCCGCTCACTCTTCTTTGTTTTTTTGGTAATCAGAATCGATGGCTGGCGATAAAAAGCCAGAAGCTTTTCCTGCCAGTCTGCAAATGACGGCGGAATCCGAAAGCGCACCTCATAATCTGCCGCCGCGACAATAGACATTGCATTCGGGGCGGAATCTTCGAGTTTTCGGTAGGATTTCACTAGGATTCCATCTACAGATACCTGATTTAGCCGCTCTACACTTTCTAAAGAGGAACGAGTGGAATGTACCTGAATATCCAGATATTCACCGCTGCTTGTAATTCCTACGCCTAGAGGTGCAGCAAATGACATAATTTGATGCGGGCTGTAGCCTTCTGAATAGGCAATATCAAAATCAGCTCGTCGGATGGCCTTTTGGAAATATCTCATAATGTCCAGATGACCAACGAATTTCATTACCCCGTTTCTTTCAAACTTAATTCTGATTTTCAATGCATACACCTCCTTCGTAGATCAATGCCCCGCAGCCAGAACAACTCTGTCTGCAGTTCGCAGTTATTTCTTCTCTTTTGGCTTTTTGCCATTCTTTTTTTAAAAATGCTTTCGTTACCCCAATGTTAATAAAATCCCATGGAAGCAGCTCGTCCAATTCTCGTTCGCGGGTTGTATAAAAATCCATATCCACACCCTCTTCTGCAAATGCTGCCAGCCATTTATCATAATCAAAATATTCCGACCAGGCATCATAGATACAGCCTCTGTGGTAGGCATTTAAAATCACAGCACCAACCCGGCGGTCACCTCTGGCCAATACCCCTTCCAGTATGGTTGTCTGTGCATCATGCCAGTTGTATTTCAGGCTTTTGCGGTTTAATTGAGCCTTAAATTCATCATTTACCATATGTGCTTTCGTTAAAAACTGTTCTGCTGTATTCATTGATGCCCACTGAAATGGCGTAAAAGGCTTGGGAACAAAAAAGGAAGAACTGGCCGTAATCTGACATTTGCCGTGGCGCTCACTTTTGGGAACTGTATCATAATAGACTTCCGCTACCTGTTCCGAAAGATGTGCAATCCCTTTCATATCCTCTTCTGTTTCGGTAGGTAATCCCAGCATAAAGTATAGTTTTACTTTATTCCATCCGCCCTTGAATGCCTCTTGAGCTCCTTTTAATATCACCTCTTCTGTCAGGCCCTTATTAATCACATTCCGCAGCCTCTGAGAACCGGCTTCCGGCGCAAAAGTCAGGCTGCTCTTTTTCACATCCTGCACCTTGCTCATAACATCCAGAGAAAATGCATCAATACGCAGAGACGGCAGAGAGATATTGACCCCTTTTCCCTTGAATTCTTCAATTAGAAAGGTCACCAGTTCTTTTAAGGAAGAATAATCGCTGGAACTTAAGGAACTTAGAGAAATCTCTTCATGACCGGTAGACTTCAGCATTTCGTATGCATAATTCTTCAATACTTCCACATCCCGTTCACGAGTAGGCCGATAGAGCATACCTGCCTGGCAGAAACGACAGCCGCGGATACAGCCACGTTGGATTTCCAAGACTACCCGGTCTTGAGTCACTTTTAGAAATGGAACCACTGGCCGAGTTGGATAATAGGTATTGCTGACCTCCATAACTACTTGTTTTTCAACGGTTCTGGGAATCTGCTCTTCTTTGGGTTCGAAAGAGGCCAACGTCCCGTCTTCCTGATAGCATACTTCATACAGAGACGGGACATAAATTCCCGGCACATGAGCAGCCATCCGCAGAAATGCTTGTCTATCGGTACTCTTTGAACACTTCCACTCTTTATAAAGGTCCATTAGCCGAAAATAAACGGTTTCTCCCTCTCCGATATAAAAAAGATCAAAAAAGTCTGCCAGTGGTTCTGGATTATAAGTACAAGGACCGCCGCCAATCACAAACGGATGTTCGATAGTACGATCACAGGCCATCAGTGGAATCTGGCTTAGATCCAGAATCTGCAGAATATTGGTGTAGCACATTTCGTATTGGATGGTGATTCCGAGAAAATCAAAATCCTTTACTGGCTCCTGGCTTTCTAAGGCAAACAGAGGAATGTGCTGCTCTCTCATTACCTGGTCTAAGTCCATCCATGGAGAATAGACGCGTTCACAATAGATATCCTCCTGGCGGTTGAACATATCATACAAAATCTGAATGCCAAGATGGGACATTCCAATCTCATATACATCGGGAAAACACATAGCAAAGCGGATAGCTGCTTTTTGGGGATCTTTTTTGACCATATTTACTTCATTGCCGATATAACGGGCGGGCTTGTCAATACTGAGTAAAATTTCATCAGACAGGGCTGGTTTTATCATAATTTATTCCTTTCTTTTATGGCGATGGACTTTGGAGTTTTTGAATACAGTATATTCCTAGAGTTACAAGAAACAGCGCGGCTGCATAATTCCATTTCAAAATATTTTCTTTGAGAACGAATGCCGACAATATCGTTCCAGATACTGGAATTACAAAATTATAGAAGGCAATTCTGCCGACAGGATTGTATTTTAACAGCAGGGTCCAGATACTGAAAGCAAGGGCCGATAATAGAGCAAGATAAAGCAACACAGCGACACCTGCTGGAGTCACTCTGGGCAGTGTACCGCCGAAAAACAGCCCCAAAAGCAAAAGAAGGCCTCCACCGGTCGATAGGTTATAGCCTGTTACGACAACTGGGTCATCTACACGGCTGGCCTTTTTCCCAAACATACTGCCTAGAGCAAACGCTAAGGACGCCAGCACAATAAAGCCCTCGCCATTCCAGGCAAAATGCAGGGCAGAATCTTCCATAGTTACCAGAAGAACCCCCAAAAATCCAACTAGACAGCCAATAATTTTATTCCAGGAAAGCTTGTCATCTTTATAGACCACATGAGCCAGCAATACACCCCAGAACACGCTGCAGGAATTGATAATAGAACCATTAGAGGCTGCTGTATGGGACAATCCAATATAGAAGAACACATATTCGATCGTTGTTTGAATTAATGCCATAGCTCCTACATATTTTCGGTTATCTTTTCGAATCGCAGGAACTTTCCGATTTCGTATACTATATATGAAAAGCAGCAAGCAGCCGGCAATCGTAAAACGCATGCCTGCAAATAGGATTTGGTCTGCTGTTCCGCTGATTTGGAACTGATGATATCCGATTTTTACAAATGGAAATGCACTTCCCCATAAAACATTACAGAATACGGCAAGAAGAATAACGATCCAGCTTTTCTTTAAATAAATTTCCATAATGACTCCTGTGTTCTATAGCAGTCCTGCCGTAGAATCGGCAGGACTGAATCGGTATTACTGTGTTTGGGATTCTGTTAATTTCTGGCTTATGGTTTCTAACGAATCCTGCATCGGTTTGGGAAGCATATTTTCCTGCAGTACGGCATTGACTTCTGTTACTTTATGTCCCTTTACCTTAAAATCTGCTTTATACATGCCAAAAAAGCAAGCAAAAAGAATTAAACATACAAAGAAACGAAGCTTCAGTGAACGGAATACATCTGCTGTCTCTTCTGGTATCTCTCCCTCTATAGCGGAACTGTTGGATGAATATCCATTCTGATATAGAGATGGCTCCCCTTGATAGCGAGAATGCTCCCTTATGTATGCATTGGGTTTCTGTGCTGACTGACTGCGCATTTTCTGGATCAGCAGCATTTTTTCATCAATGGATAAACTGCTCATAGGCTGCTCCTGATTTTTTCTTATTCCTATTTTATACATACCGGCAATCAGGTATGCATGTTATCGCTGAGCAAGTTCCCTTGTAATATCCTCCCACGTTACGCCGCGTTCTGCCATCAGTACCATTACATGGTACAGAAAATCAGAAATTTCATATTTAATTTCTTCAGGATTAGGATTCTTTGCAGCAATCACAATCTCAGTTGCCTCTTCTCCTACTTTTTTCAGAATCTTGTCAATTCCTTTATCAAAAAGATAATTGGTATAGGAACCTTTCTTTGGATGCTCCTTGCGGTCCAGAATGACTGCATAAACATCTTCAAATACCTTCAGAGGATTGGTATCTGTATAATCCTTCTTCACCATTTCGTTAAAAAAGCAGGAACGACTGCCGGTATGGCAGGCAGCGCCAACTTGAAATACTTTGGCCAGAATGGTATCCTTGTCACAATCCGCTGTCAGGGATTTGACTGATTGAAAATGACCAGAAGTCATTCCTTTTTTCCATAGTTCGTTGCGGCTGCGGCTCCAATAAGTCATTTTACCAGACGAAAGCGTTTCGTGAAAGGCCTCATCATTCATATAGGCCAGCATTAACACCTCATTGGTTTTATAATCCTGGACAATTACCGGAATCATACCCTCGCTGTTTAATTTCAGTTCGTTCCAGCTGATTCTGCTTTCCAGCATTTCCATAGAAATCCCATCTGACTGGCACGCTGATTTAAAAGCCATTAGATCCGGATTCGTAAACTGCGCCCAAGCGCCAGTAATGCCAATGACCGAATCTTGTTTCAATGCGTTCAACAGCTCCTTGGTCTGATCTGTATGCAATGTGAGAATCTTTTGATGATTAGACAGGACTAACTGCTCGCTGGAACTTGACTGATAATTCAAAACCAGTACCTGATCCGTAATTCGTTCCAGAAGTTCTCTATCTGCCGTCAACAATTGATCCAGAGAATCTGTGCACAGCATCAGCTTTTCTTTCCCAAATCGCGCTTGTGCTTCTTCCAGTTCCTCTGCAGAAGTATCCTGAGTGTAGTAAAGAATAGCCTGTGCAGCTCCGGTATATAGATATTTTTTTGCATCCTCAAAACGATGAAACGTTCCGCCTGCATATACCGGTATATCGCAGACGCGAATCACTTCTTTCATACTGTCAATATTCTTTTCATGAGCCTGGTCCGTATCTGATTCCAGATCCAGTAGTATCATTCCGTCTGCACCGCAATGATTATAATAAGCAGCTAGTTCTGCTGCATCTTCATAGTCTGCAATTGGTTCGTGATTCCCTAACCCTTTCACTGGTTTTCCTTCAAATAAAAAAATAGTAGCCAGCAACTGCTTTTGATTCATGGATACTTCCTCCTTATTATTTACAATTCTTATGTTTCGGCCATACCTGGTAGACGCAGGATCTTTCGAATTACAATCAGGTAGGACACCATAGTAAAGATGCCGGCGGCAAGCCAAGCTGCCGGATCACAAAAGCAGGCTAGTATATAGCTGAATGTCCGCATAGCAAGCATGGCGCAGGCCAATCTGGCAAATAATTCCACTACCCCGCCCATCATTGGTAAAAATCCATATCCGCAGCCCTGCATGGTATTACGGAACGTAAAGATCACACTAAGTGGGATATAGAATGATACACAGACCGCAATATACTGTCGTGCATATTTCATAATTTCTGTCATATCTGTCTGCTCATTAAAAAACAGCTTCATAAAGAATGGCAGGCCCAGATAAACCAGCAGACCGGCTGCTATAGAATAAATCACATTGATCACTAAAGCATAACGGACTCCCTGTCGGATGCGCGAGACCTTTCTGGCGCCGAAGTTCTGTCCTGCATATGTGGCCATGGTCTGCCCTAAAGATATAGCTCCCTGCATAGAAAGGCTGGTAATCTTCCCAGCAGCCGAATACGCAGCGACTGCTGTTGCTCCGAACAAATTGACTGCTGACTGCATAATGACAGTTCCTGAACCTGTAATTCCAAACTGAAGTGCCATCGGCACGCCAACGGTCAGCTGATTTCTTGTAATGGAGCGGTTCAGTCGGAACATAGAGGCTGACGGTTGCAGGAGTGGTTCTCTCTTTACAATATATAACAGACAGAGGACGGCAGAAGCACCCTGTGAAATAACCGTCGCCCATGCAGCACCGGCCACTCCAGTTCCAAGTCCGCCAATAAATGCGAAATCCAATATAATATTTAATACAGAAGAAAATATCAACATATATAATGGAATGCGGCTATTGCCAATGGCACGGAGGCAGGAAGCTAGATAGTTATAGGCAACATTGGCAAAAATTCCTATACAGATGACCTGAATATAAATATAGGCATCTTGATAAATCTCCTTTGGCGTATGCATCCATGTTAAGATAAATGGTAAAAGTACTAGGGACAGCACTGTCATTACTACAATCAGAATTGCTGACAGAATCGTGCCGTTTGCCACACTTCTGCGGGTGCCGTCTTCATTTCCTTCCCCAAACTTCTGTGAAACCAGCACAGTAAAACCCGTACACAATCCATTGGCCAGTCCAATAATCATAAACATCAGCGTACCAGTGGAACCAACCGCAGCCAATGGACGTTCGCCCAGATACTGGCCTACAATCATCGTATCTACCGTATTATAGATCTGCTGGCACAAATTGCCGATAAACAGGGGAACGGTAAAAGCTAAAATAATGGACAAAGGATTTCCTGTTGTCATATTTTTCTGCATAATGAGCTCCTTCTTTCAGGGGATTGCTTTTAAATCTATAAACTTCCTTTAGTGGAAAGCACATCGGTAATACGAGGATCATAACACATGGCTTCATCCAGTGCTTTTGCAAAGGCTTTAAACATAGCTTCTGCCATATGGTGATTATTACCAGGTGTCAGTACCTTGACATGCAGATTCATAGCTGCTGAATACGAGATGGCATAAAAGAATTCACGAATCATCTCGGTATCCATATAACCGACGCGGTCCGTAGTAAATACATCGTCAAAAGCCAGATAGGGACGATTCGATAAATCCAGGGCACACATGACCAGCGTTTCGTCCATAGGAAGAATACAGCTTCCAAAGCGACGGATTCCTTTTTTACTGCCGGCAGCCTGTTTAATCGCTTCACCCAGCACAATTCCTGTATCTTCGATGGTATGATGACAGTCTACAACCAGATCTCCCTTTACCTTCATTTCCAGGTCAAATAATCCGTGCCGGGCAAAACTTTCCAGCATATGGTCAAAAAAGCCGATGCCAGTCTGGATGTTCCCGGTTCCGCTTCCGTCCAGATTCAGTGTGCATTTGATATCGGTTTCCTTCGTTTTTCTACTTATCGTGGCAGTCCTCTTATTCATTTTGTCTCCTTCTTTCTCCTTAGATTTTGCCATTATTTCTCAAAACGAACCCGAATAGAATTGGCATGTGCAGTCAGCTGCTCTGATTCCGCAAACTGGATGATATCTTGATGAATGGTTTCCAATGCCTCTCTGGAATAAGAAATAATACTGGATTTCTTAATAAAATCATCTACGCTTAGTGCGGAGAAGAATTTTGCAGTTCCATTGGTTGGCAGCACATGATTCGGTCCGGCAAAATAATCTCCCAGTGGTTCACTGCTGTATTCTCCGATAAAAATAGCTCCGGCATTGCGGATCCTTGTCATTACCATGAAGGGGTCCTTTGTTACGATTTCCAGATGTTCGGAAGCAATGGCATTCACCGCATCTATTGCCTCTTCCATATGTTCTGCCAGAAGAATATAACCATAATGATCCAGGGACTTTTGAATGATCTCTTTTCTGGAAAGTTGGGACACCAACCGTTCGACTTCTTCAGAGACCTTTTTCGCCAGCTGCTCACTAGTAGTAACCAGAATGGCAGAAGCCATCTCATCATGCTCCGCCTGGGACAGCAAGTCGGCGGCTATAAATCTTGGATTAGCTGTTTCATCAGCAAGAACCAGAATCTCACTGGGACCGGCTATCGAATCAATACTGACATGTCCGTAAACAGCCTTTTTAGCAAGTGCTACATAAATATTGCCGGGACCTACAATTTTATCTACTTTAGGAATGGATTCTGTTCCATAGGCCAGAGCGCCAATAGCCTGGGCGCCGCCGGCTTTATAGATTTTATCAACGCCTGCTTCTTTGGCAGCTGCCAATGTGACCGGATATACTTTACCATCTCTTCCTGGAGGAGTTGTCATAATAATTTCACTCACTCCGGCTACTTTGGCCGGTATGACGTTCATAAGTACCGAAGAGGGATACACAGCCTTACCGCCGGGCACATACACGCCGGCCCTCTCTAATGGAGTGATTTTCTGTCCCAGAATAATTCCTTCCGGCTGACTGTCAAACCAGCTGTACTGCTTTTGTTTCTGATGATAATCCTCAATATTGACTTTAGCTTTACGAATGACATCCAGAAGTTTTTGATCTACCTGGGTATAGGCCTCTTCGATTTCCTCTTCACTTACCAGAATATTGTCTGCCGAAATGTCTGCTCCGTCGAATTTTTTGGTATATGCAAATAACGCCTGATCTTTCTTTTCTTTAACTTCGTCCAGAATTTCCTGTACCTGGGCGGTATATTCTCCATAATTGTTCGGGCTTCTCTTTAACAAGTCTTCTAATAAATGTTTCTTCGTTTCCTCTGTCAGTTTTACTGTCTTCATAACCAATCCTTTCTGCTGTTTGCTCCACTGCAAATGTATCTCTCGGCACTGTTATATCACATGTTTCAAATCGTTGATAATTTTAGTAATTCGTTCGTTTTCCATTTTCATACTAACCTGGTTGACGACCATTCTGGCTGACAAGGGGCAGACTTCTTCCAATACCACAAGTCCGTTTTCCCGCAGCGTAGAGCCAGTCTCCACAATATCTACAATTACTTCCGAGAGTCCTACAATCGGCGCTAGCTCAATGGAACCGTTTAACTTAATAATTTCTACTGTCTGATGCTTTTTATTATAGAAATAATCCTTGGCGATATTGGGATATTTGGTGGCAACCCGAATTAACTCATGATGCTGCAGACGCTCTTGGGCCTGCTCCGGCCCGCAGACACACATGCGGCATTTGCCAAAGCCTAAATCCAGCACTTCGAAGAGCCGCCTTCCCTCTTCTAATATCGTATCTTTTCCAACAATTCCAATATCGGCAGCACCGTATTCTACATAAGTAGGAACATCTGGTCCCTTTGAGAGAAAAAACTTTAGTTTTAATTCTTCATTTGCAAAAATCAGCTTCCGGGAATCCGGATCTTTCATTTCCTCACAAGTGATACCAATTTTCTCAAACAATTCCAGCGTCTTTTTCGCCAGACGACCCTTCCCAAGGGCAAATGTAATATATTCCATAGCTAATTCCTTTCCCTGCTTCCCTCTGGCAGAATCGAGAGTTTCTCTGTATGTTCCTCTTCGGTTTTCATGTCAAAACAACGGACTTCCTTGCTGCTGTCAAAGAAGTACAAAACGTCAATCTGTTGATTGCCTGCATATGCCAAATAATCTTTCAGAGATTTCGTTTCATCCATACAGATTAAGGCAATGCGCTCTCCCTGTTCTCTTTTAGGGGCAGCCGATAAAAGGGCTTCCTTTATAAACTCTTTTTTATATAGATAAATATAATTCTTTGTCTCTGAAGGAATATGAATTTTCTGACGGGATAAGGCCAGAATCAGGGTATCTGCCATTAAGGTAAAACCGATTGCCGGACTGTTTTTTCCAAACAGGCCCAGCAGGTTATCATAACGTCCTCCTTTTACCAAGGCTTCACCTGTTCCCATGGTATAGCTTTTAAAAATAATGCCTGTATAATACATATATTTACTCAGCATTCCCAGATCAAATGAAACATAGGTTTCCAGGCCGCTCATTTTCAGAATCTCATAAATCTCCATTAACCGGTCAAGCGCTGCTAAAGAACGGGGATTATTGGTAAGCTCCCGTGCTTTTGTTATTACTTCCACTGAACCGAATAACTCAGGAAGCTTCATAAAAAGCTCTTTTAATCCAGAACTGATGTTCTGGTGCGCCAGTACTTCTTCGACTCCAAAATAATTTTTCTGTGAAATCTGTTCTCTTAACTGTACAGCAATTTCTTCACGGATGCTGCCCTCTTCCAACAGTCCTTTGAAAAATTCTACCTGTCCGATCTCTACTTGGAAGTTCTCAAGCCCAGCCTTTCTCAGCAGATGAATCACCAAAGAAATCATTTCACTGTCGGCCTGTACAGAAGTATCTCCAATCATTTCCGCACCCATCTGGGTTGTCTCCTTGAGACGCCCCTGATATACGGCTGTCTCATTAATGAATACATTTCCACAATAACAGAACCGGAGAGGCAGCTGCTCGTCTGGATAATATTTGGCAGCACAGCGGGCAATCGACGGCGTATAATCTGGCCTTAATACAAGTGTGCTGCCCTCACGGTCAAAGAATTTATACAAATCCTTAGAGGGAATGGTGCCGACCTCTTTGCTGAATACATCAAAAAATTCAAAGGTGGGCGTCTGAATATCCCGGAACCCGTACTGGTGAAACACCTTATGCAGTCCATCCTGCAGGTATAGTTTCCGGCTGCATTCCTGACTGTAAATATCCCTGACTCCCTCAGGGGTATGTAATAATTGATTTTCCATGATGATGTTCCTTTCTGTTAATTACCATTTGTATTCATCCTACCACAAATAATTTTTCTTTTCAAGTTTGTATCTAATAGCTTCTCTTCTTCTAAGATCTTGTAGAAAAGTGGCGGGACTGGTGCAGTAAACGTTTGTTCTGATAAATCGGCTAATTTACCATCAAGCTTAGGGAATTCCAGACGCCAGCTGTGCAGCAGCTGATATTTCAACCGGTATTTCTTTCTTAATTCTTCATTGATAGCTGAATTTCCATATTTACTGTCTCCGGCTATTGGATGACCGATTGCGGCTAAATGTGCGCGGATCTGGTGGGTCCTTCCAGTAATCAGCTGTACTTCCAAGAGGGAATACCGGCCATTATCAGCCAGCGTTCGATAAGAAGTTTTTATCAAAGAAGCACCCGGAGGTAATTCTCCTTTTCTATCCGGGGGAATGACGGTTACCTGATTCGTGTCAGGATTCTTGACCAGAAAACCTTCCAGCATCTGCTCTTCCAACATAGGATCGACGCAGAGACAGAGGTAATATTTATGTATAGAACGGTCTTTCAGAAGCTCTGACATGCGCTGCAGGCCGTATAATGTCTTACCTCCCATAATGATCCCAGTCGTATTGCGGTCCAGACGGTTGCAGACCGCCGGAGAAAATGCCCTCTCCTGCGGAAGCTGGCCGGAATTCAGCAGATATTCTATAAAGACTTCGTTCATAGAGATATCGTTGGGCTCTGCTTTCTGGGACAGCAGATTCCAGGGTTTATTCATTAAGCAGATCTGTTTATTTTCAAATAGAACCTCTGCGCTGGGAATGGTTCTTGAGCTTGTATTGGGGGAAGTTGCAGCTGCCGAAAATTTTTCTATCGTCTCATCTGCCAAAAACAGCTTTACTTCATCGTTCTGATTTAATTTTTCACTGCCGGCTGCTTTCTTTCCATTGAGCACAATATTCTTTTTTCGCAACATTTTATAAATAAAGCCCTTGGAGGCTTGAGCCAAATATTTGGCAAGAAATTTATCCAGGCGCTGGCCAGCTTGATTTTCAGTAATAATAATAGATTTCATAACTCCTCCAAAGCTTGAACAAACATTTTTTATTGCGCTTATTTATCTCTGTATTTCCCTTCAATGCCTATTGTATATACACCCAAAGCAATGATAGATTCGAGCACAATGCCCAATATGGAAAGAACCGCAAATGGAGAATTCTGTCCGGCAATCAAAGGAATTCCAAACAGGATAAAGAAACTTCCAAAGACGATCCATAATTTTCCAAGCGCCCTATTGTATTCCCGAACATCCGATATCGGCGGCGTCTCGGCATTCGCCCAGAAGCCAAATGGCTTTGCCTTTTCAGAACGAAATACATAGACTCCCCTACCAATAAACATAAGTCCCATTAGTGCCACGATCATAAATACAGTCATAGATACTCCTTCCTCCTGCCTTACCGTGCTTCTAAATCTTTTTCCAGCATTTCCAAATAGTGAACGAAAATGCCGTTTTTTGATTGAATCTGAAAGCCCTCTTCCAGTTCGTCAAAGCGGAAGCTTTTTCGCCCTCCTGTTTCCATACGCATCCAGAAGATTTCCAGTTGGCGGCAGGTCATATAATAAAAATAGTCTTTATGTGAATAATAGAGAATTAAAAAAGCAATTCCCTGCTGCTGTTCAAACTGCTTCATAAACTGCATTTGGTGAGGATGAATGTTCTGCAGTGGAAATGTATCGGTATGACATTCCTTGGCATCGAAGCAGACTGGATATCCTTGCACGGCACCGATATAGTCTACGGTACTCTTCTGCTCAAAGTAAGCAAGCGTAATATGTCGGTGATCCTTATCAATTTTAATCGGCGTAATCGGGGTTGGAATCTTCTGAATCAGCGCCAGCCCCATTTCTTGGTATTTTTCATTAGAACGGTTAATCAGATCCTCTAATGAAGAGCCCCGAAGCCCTCTCGAAGTCCATGCAGCCATTACATAGATTCTCCTTTACTTTACATACTGTATCCAAGCAGCATTTCTCTGATCTTTTCTTGATTTTGTACAGCCTGTTCCTCTGGCTCTTCGGCAGAGTGGTTCTTTAGAAATTCCAGAAAAGTTTTTTCTGTTTTACATACTTTAATCGTGCAACCGCCTTTTCCATGATTGGACAGAAAATTCTTCAGTTCTTTGGAAATGTCCTGCTGCGAAAGCTGTGTATTGACCGTATATACTAGAACCGTCGTATTTTGAATCCATATGCAGTCTGTTTTTACTACCTTTTCTTTGATTACCAAAATCAGGTCGTATAATAAAATCCCCTGTTTTCCAGACTGTTTCCAATAATCGGTTAATTGGTCATGCAGGCTGGCTGCTGCGGATTTAAAACGCAGAAACATCAGCATACTGACGGCAGATTTGCTTGCTGGAAGCATACCGACAATTGCTACGACTGTTAGAAGGTTTTTATTGGTCTTTGTATGCAGCAGTCCAGTAAAATATACTGCCAGTGCGATTCCGAATAAAATAAGTGTTTTTATAATTTCTGTTTTCTTTTTATATGCATGAAATCCATACATTCCTTTTTGCAAATGTTTTTTCTCCATAGTAAACTCCGCGGTCTGATTTACAGAATCCATTTCATAATGCCAAGGATCCATTTATGAGGCACAATCTTAGCCAGAATCCGCAGCCCCTTTATGCTGCTTCCGTAAACGGATACGGTTCTGCGGCTGTTCGCATCTGACAGCGCCTGTTTTACAACCGCTTCCGGCTTTGCCATAACCATGCGCTTATAAAATGTTTGATTAATATCACAGTCATCATGTTTGAAAAACTCTGTATCTACCGGCCCAGGACAGACTGCTGTAACAGAGATTTTTCTGTTCTCCAGTTCTGTATGCAAAGCTCTGGAAAAGCTTAATACATAAGATTTGCTGGCTGCATAGACTGCGAATTTAGGTTGGGGGACAAAGGCTGCAGAAGAAGCCATATTGATAATTCTTCCGCCCTTTGCCATATAAGGAAGGCAAAGCTTAGTCATAAATGTCAGTGCCCGGCAGTTTACATCGATCATGCCCAAAGTAGTTCCAGGCTCACTGTCGGCCACACTTCCATGAACGCCGTATCCAGCCGCATTCACAAGAATTGAGATCACCGGTGCTTCCTTCTTTAACAGGTTTTCAAAAGTCCGCATATCGGATTCTTTTGTTAAATCTGCGGGGCAGACTACGATCTTATGTTCGGTCTGCTGATCCAATTCAAATAATTTTCCAGTTCGTCTGGCAATGACCCAAATCTCCTCTACATGATGTGCAAGCTGATCCAATTGTAATACAAATTCTTTTCCCATTCCTGATGAAGCACCTGTTACAATTGCTATCTTTTTCATGAAAACCCTCCTGATTGACTTTATTTTATATTTTAACAACACACTGGTTGTTCTATATCATAACCAAATAAACCGCCGCAATGGAAATTACGATCTGAATAATTGCAAACCGAAACACGGTATGAGTATTCGACCAGTTCCAGACCTTTCTTACATGATCGTGCAGCGGCGTTCGGGTGTTTGTCAGAATATGTATCTTTAGGAAACGAAGCAGCGACACTTTTACCAATCCCAGTCCGCCGTCTAACATCAATACCAGTGCAACCAGCAGATAGAGAAATGGCGAACCAGTCTTTAACACAGCAATGCTGATAAAAAGCCCCATGGCCCTAGAGCCTGCATCTCCCATCATTAGTGTACTTGGAGCTGCATTGAACCATAGATAGCCCAATATGCATACAACAAACAGAAGAATCATATAAGTAAAGGAACCGCCCTGCCCCTTTATGAGATCGATGACATAAATCGTCATCAGAGTAATAATCGTAAGCGTTCCCGATAAGCCATCCACTCCGTCGGCACAATTCGTGACATTAATTGAGGTCCACACAAGGACAACTGTCAAGATTCCAAATACAACCGGATGCATGGTAAATGTCTGATCCAGCAGCTCAATTGTAATCGTGGAATCGTTAAAATTCAAAAATGTAACTGCCAGCATAACTGCTATAATCAGATCCAATAAGCCCTTTTTATACTCTCCCCAAGGCGACTTAGAAGCATCATCTAAAAACCCTGTTATCATAGCCGCTGCTACTAAAATCAGATAAATCAGATATTCGGTTCTTATGATGCCAAATAAAGCAAAGGCGGCAATAAATACCAGAATAAATATAAATCCTGCCCCTCGCGGTTTTCCGGCAGAAAGCTTTCCATTTACAGCAAAGTCACGTCCTTGATCTTTTGGAAGAAATTTGCTGCAGGAGGCAGTAAGAAAACAAGTTCCCAAAAATGCTGCTAAAATTCCCAAAAAAGAAATGATCTGCAGACTATTATTATCTGTAATATAATTAATCATAAGTTTCTCCTCTTTTCATAAGTGATGAACGATTATTCTTGGAAATCATATGATGGCATCAGGCTGATACAGACATCACATACGCCAGAACCGGTATGGTTAATACGGACAAAATGGTTGATACGAAGACATATCGGGCTGCTAATCCGGCGTCATTTCCATATTCATTGCACAGCATAACCGTAACTGCTGCGCAGGGCATGGCTGATATAATAACCAGCACGCCAAGAACAGTAAAGCTGGTGATAAACATACGTCCAATCAGCCAGATGAGAACCGGCAGAATTACCAGCTTGTACAGACTGAATGCATATACCCGGACATTTACAAATGTATCCTTTAAGGACAAATTGGCCAGTGAAGAACCAATTACCAGCATGGAAAGCGGTGTAGTAATCGAACCTATACAATTCAGCGTATCGGTAACCAGCACCGGGAATTTCAGGCCGGAAAGGAACATGAGCAATGCTGTAACTGCTGATATTACACCAGGATTACAGATGTTTTTCCAGGAAAATGCAGCGTGATTCACTTCTTGATCCTTTGACCGCTGATGTTTTCCAAGCAGATAGCCGCCAAAGGAATAAATCAGAATATTATTCGGAAGATTAAACAGGGCAGCATAAAATACATTTCCAAAGACAGCTTCTACAACAGGAATCCCCATAAATGCGTTATTGCCGAAAATAGTCATAAACTGGTACACGCCCTCTTTGCCTCTGGGAATCCGAAAGAGAACGCGCACCAGAAGAGACGCTAGGGTTAGGAACCCATACATGCCCACGGCAATGATTAGAACGGATAACGCTTCTCCCTTAGAACCAGTAAGATTGCTGTCTGAGGCAGAAGCTAAGATCAGGGCCGGAGCCGTAATATTCACTACCAGGGAAGAATATTTCTTATTTCCCTCATCGTCCAGCACACCAAGCTTATTGCCTAGATAGCCAGTCATCATAATTATGAAGAGCATACCCATCTTCATAATTACTTTTGTCATGTCAATCATATGTATCCTCCGCTTTCTTATGTATGCAGCTGCAGACTGATACAAAGTGCCTCTTCCACTCTCTGCATAACATCTTCCCCAAGATGGCATACCCGGTCCTTAAGCCTTTTTTTATCAATGGTACGAAGCTGCTCCAGCAGAATGACTGAATCTTTCATCAAATCATACTGCCTTGCATTTAATTCAATATGGGTAGGAAGCTTTGCCTTATGCATCTGGGAAGTAATGGCAGCACAGATCACCGTTGGACTGTGCTTGTTGCCCACATCATTCTGTATAATAAGTACAGGCCGGATTCCCCCTTGTTCTGAACCAATCACCGGCCGTAAGTCTGCATAAAATATATCACCGCGTTTAATCATAAATAAAACCTTCACTTTCGATATAAATTCTATGAAAGTTCAAGAAGCATGTTAAAACATGCTGACTGGTACCTTTCATGTAAGCTCTTGCTTACTTAAGTATGTACCAATATCTTCGCGTATATTCAATGCATTGGCTTTTTGTAAAATTAATTTATGATCCGCCGACCAAAAGGAGGGGGATTCAACACATTCTATTCGTGAAACCAGTCTTTTGTTCCGATTATTTTACCGCCGCTGACATAAACCCGTGGAATCCGCCGGCCCAGGTCACAGACAAATTCATAATGAAAACGGCCGCTCAGACGGCTAAGTGTTTCTACTGAAAGATAACTTTCCCGGCTTGGTCCAAACAGTACTACTTCGTCCCCTTCTTGAACATCTGGAATCGCAGTGACATCAATCATAAACTGGTCCATGCAGATTCGCCCTAGGATGGGAGCTTTCTGTCCATGAACTAAGACGAAGCCTTTGTTGGACAGCAGTCTTGGATACCCGTCTCCATATCCAACCGGAACCGTTGCAATCCATGTATTCCCTGTTGTAGTATAAGTGCCGCCGTAGCTTACACTGACACCAGCTTCTACTTCTTTCAGACAGACAATCTGGCTATGGAGGCTCATGGCCGGCCGCAGCTTTACCTGTTCTTTTTGTACGTCCTCGGATGGGTAGAGACCGTATAAGGCAATTCCAGCTCGAACCATGTCAAATCCATACTCTTTCAGGTCAATAATTCCGGCACTATTTGCACAGTGCTTCAATGGAAATGTAATCCCCAGTGTTTCCATGCGTTCAATAAAATCTTGGAATTTAGTTATCTGTACATGAGAAGTCTGTTTATCTCTCTCATCCGCTTTGGAAAAATGAGTATAAATCCCTTCTAATATAAGATTGGGAAATGCTGCAATCGTCTGTACAGCCGCCATGCTTTCTTCCTGTTCCGGACGAAGCCCCAGACGGCTCATAGCTGTATCCAGTTTAATATGTATATATGCCTGTCGACCCAGCCGGTGCGCAATATCCTGAATTTTATGCGCTAATTCGATTTGAAAAATGCTGATTCGCACCTCATTGCGAATGAGTTCCTCCAGCTGCTCTTCGAATACTGCACCCAATACCAGAATCGGCCGTGTAATCTGATGATGCCTTAATATCAGAGCTTCTTCCGCAGTTGCTGTAGCAAATCCCCAGATATAGGGAATATTCTGGATTTTTTCAGCAATGGGAACTGCACCGTGTCCATAACCATCAGTTTTAATTACAGCCATGATCTGAGTGTTTTCATTGATATGCTGTTTCATTTGCTGCAGATTATATAGAATTGCATCCAAATCTACCTGTGCATAGACTCTGCTATATTTTTTCATGGTTAAACTCCTTTTAAAACAGTAGAAATATGATCCAGGATATCCCTAGCAGTCATACTGCGTGCTCCTGCTGCCGCGGCGGCAGAATCTCCGGCACAGCCATGCAGATGTACACCCGCAATGGCTGCCTGCGCCAGATCCATTCCCTGGGCAGCCAATCCACAGATCATACCTGTCAGAATATCTCCGCTCCCTCCAGCTGCCATACCATGATTCCCTGTCAGATTCAGATAAGCATGCCCTGGACCGTACAAAGCGTCATCTGCTTCGTTCATAAGCGGACTGGTAACTACTGTCCTGGCATCTTTTAATACACAACACACACCATGCTTTTTTGTAAAATCCGCTGCTGTCTCTACCAGATTCTGCTGAATCTCCTTGATGGGCCTTCCGGTTAACCGTGACATTTCCGCCAAATGAGGCGTAATAGCAGACGGCCTTTTTGCAAGAGTCTGGAATAATTCTTTTTTCACTGCCAGAATATTCAGTCCGTCCCCATCCAGCACAATCGGAACATTTGTGCTGGTGACAGCCAATTCCAATAACTGTTTGGCTGCTTGACTTGTTCCAAGGCCAGAACCTATACCGATCACGGTTCCCCACTGCAGGGCTTTTGACAGCTGGTTTAGTTCGTCCTGATCTGAGTTAGCCACAGCTTCCGGTGAGTAGGTAGTTAAAACTGCTTCTGGAAGCAGAGTCTGAAGAATTTCACGATTGTCTTCCGGCGTAATAAGCCGAACCAGCCCGCATCCTGCACGGTAGGCTGACATTGCGGAAAGGTAGGCGGCTCCTGCCATTCCTTTACAGCCGCAGACTAACACAGTTTTGCCAAATGTCCCCTTATTCGAATAGGCTGGTCGTCTGGGCAGCCAGTTTTTGATTTCTTTGGTGGAACAAGTATATAAATATGGTGTCTGTTCCTCAAAACTTTCCTTGGTAATGCCGATATCTCGTACTATAACGGTTCCCGCATAATCCGCTCCCGGATACAGCACCAAGCCAGATTTACAAAAGGCAAAGGTAACCGTTGTTAATGCCTGAACGGCACAGCCCAGCACCTGTCCGCTGCCTGCCTCAATGCCGGAAGGGATATCCAGGGCGAAAACCGGTGCAGAACATTTATTCATCATATGAATGAGTTCTGCATAAATCCCTGTTATTTCACGGGAAAGGCCAACGCCGAATAATGCATCTACCAACAATGTACTCTGTTCTAATGCCCTTTTCCATTCTGTTCCGGCAGATAAATCTGCCTGACTAAACGGAATCTGATAGTTCTGCACAATAGAAAGCTGGCGTTTGGTCTGTTCAGAAGCTTTGACTTGATCTCCTGTTAAAATAATTTGTACGGATATTTGTTTCTGATATAGAAGTCTTGCCAGAGCCAAACCGTCACCGCCATTATTTCCCATGCCACAGACAATGGTTACACGAGAGAGGTCATAGCTGCCCTGAAGAAGCTCTTCGGCACAGGCCAATGCTGCACGCTCCATTAATACAAGGGAAGGAACACCATAATATTCTATTGTCCTCGCATCGCATTCCTTCATTTCTTGGGCATTTACGATATATTGCATGAATCTGCTCCTTCTCCTATGGCAAAAGCTGCTGCATATTCCTTCGTATCTGTCAGACTGATATGAATCCGTTCAATTCCAAGAGAACGGGATAATTCCAAAGCACGGCCATATAGAACTACATACGGTTTGCCAAGTTCATTTCTAAGCACCTCAATCTCTTTGGGTGTGAACGAACGAAATCCCGTTCCCAATACTTTAGAAACTGCTTCTTTTGCTGCGAAATGAGTAGCACAGCGGCACTTACGTTTCTGAATCAACTCCCGTTCTGCCTGGGTATAATATCGTTCCAAAAACCGGGGATTCTGACAGGACTTTAAGACTCGTTCTATTTCTATCATATCCGTTCCGATACCAATGATCATTTCTCTAGTCTCCGTCATTTTCCTGCTTTTTCAAATACTTCAAATCAAAGATATTGACCACATCCGCGCCAAGCACATCGTGCAGATAACCATATATGGTTGTATTGTACTCTTCTAATGTCGTTTTCTGTACCATATTATCTTTGACCTGCTCTCGGATCTCCTTAACCCAGGTAACTATTTCTTCGATTCGTTCATCATTTTTCTTCATTAGATTGTAGAATACATTCATGGTTTCCAGCATAAGCTGTTCATTGACTTCTTCCAGTTTATCCGGTATGTCCTCCAGTTCTGCTTCATACGCATTGGTTTTATCATTGATTTCTACAATCATACGCTGGTTCTTTTCCTGTTTTTTCTGTACTTTACTGCTTTTTTCCGCTTCCTCCATATTTTCCTGAATCTCCTGCAGAAGCCCGGACTTAATCTTTTTCATATCTTTAATATCGGTTCCCAGCTTGCCCTGACGCTGCAGAAGCTGATTTAATTCGGCTTCCAGTTTCTTAATGGTACGGTTTTTCTTCTCTACCAGAAATAATTGATGCCACTTATTATCCAGTACCAGAAGCGGTATTTTCTTTCCCCTTAGTAATTGTTTATACTTATCTTCCAAATTTACAGCCATATCCATCCGTCCCCTATGATTGTCTTTACATTTCTTTTGTATTTGCCATACTCTTTCTAGTATAGTCTTTTTACTTGGAGAATTCAATACTTTTTGTAAAATTTGTCATGGCTAACCATAATATGCCCAAGTCATAAAAACGTTCTATTTCCTTCAATTATATCAATTTAGCTAACCAGATCTTCTGTAAACTGCACAATATTATCTTTTACCTCATCTGAATCTAATCCAGACCTTTCTAAATCAATATCTACTGTTATTTTTAACTTCATGTTATTCCAACCTCCATTAATACCTTATCAAGCTTTCTTTTCTCAATGTGATATCCTTTTAATGGTTTGGATGTCAGCCCTTTTTATTCCTGCCAAGGATCTTTGAAACTCTGAACAACCTCTAATTTTTTCTCCAGTTCTGCGATTTCTTTTTGTTTGTTTTCAATTTCTTTTTCCTTCATGGCAAGTGTCTGGTCAATCCACCCTGAAAAAATCTGCCTTGCTTTTTCTGTATCCGGTTCAGTTAAGATCACAATATCGCTCCATCCAGGATGCAGGATACCAAAGGCTTCATCCTCAATACCCTGCCTTCTTTCCATTTCTGCATAATAGTTCTGTAGGAGTTCATTTTTCTTATTATCCTCCTTAGCCGTTCCTGTAATGTCATAATTTCCTTCTCCTTCCCTTAACTTCAAATACTTTCCAAAATTAATCTGGCTGGGTTCTTTTTCTGCCGGACCAGCCATCTTCCTTTCCCCTCTGTTGTTCATTCTTTCAATTTCCTTCGTATCTTCATAATTCAAAAACTTATGAGACTTTCGAGTTGTTTTGATACAAACCACCTCCATTCACATTTACTGATAATAATTTCCGTACTGGCCAGTACTATTTTTCTACAAAAAATAAAATGCGATAGAGTTTAATAACTCCTGTCGCATTCTATTTTACAACGAAATATTTCTTTCTATTAAATGTTTTGCAAATACTCCTCTGCTTCCTGTTCTGATAAGTTATAAATATCTTGTAGGTTTTCAATAATAATATCATCTGGTACATTCATTCTTTTATAGGTTTTAATGGTACCACGAATTTCACCACGTTTTTCACCCTTTTCAACATTTACTCTATCTCTCATCATTAACGTCATATAATCATGCCTCCATTCCCTGTTTTTCTTGGCTTTTTGGACTGCTTCTTCTAATTTATCAACAAATACATCATTTGATTTCTTTCCAGCCACATAATCTAAGAATACTTTTAATTCATTACTTATATCATTTATGCTTCCCTTAGCATTTAAGAAAATCTTTGTTGCTTCATCGCCCATAACAAGGCTGGTGTCTTCTTTGCAGAGGTTTTCAAAGGTATAAATATGCCTCCCCTGACCAAACAAATCAAACAGGCAAATGAAGATAATGTAAGTTCTGTTCAGCTCATTGTAGCTTTTATCTCCCTTGTCCAGCAACTGCAGATCTATCATAGCCTGATAATAGCGGCTTCTTTTTGGCAATTCTTTTGTATCCGCCGCCTGCATTTCAATGTTATAAATAATGTCCTTACTGCCTTTTACGTATACATCTAGTCGGATACTTTTGGCTTCCATATCTTCTTTTATCTCTTTCTGCAGTTCTGGATATTCAATATGGTCTATATCCAAATCTGGCAGAATCCGATGTAATAATTCTTTGCAAAGTTCTGGGTTCTGCATGACTTTCATAAACAGGAAATCATTGGATATCCCTAATTCTTCCCATTGTTTATCAAAATCTTCTATTTCCATTTGTTTTTCCATTCTTCCTCCTTTGTCTGCTGGCAACCTTATTCAAAAATTACTCTGTACTTTGTAGCCTAAAAGAGCATTCTACGTTAAATGTACTTCACACCATATATACAAGGTATATATGTTATATCCATCAAACAATGTTTTTCTCATGTATTTCTTATCTCTACAATTATTATATCGAATAATCCGATAGATTTCAATACACAAGTGAATCGTCATTGGCTTTGTCCTTGTAATTTCCCTGTATAGCAGAATTTCTCAGACAATTCTCGGTTTTCGCCTTTATTTATGATATGACTCATTGTTCCACATCCGCCATTTCAGAGGACATTTCCCGCAGCCGGGAGACGCTTTCTTTGATTTTTTCTACCACGATATCCATCTCCTGCTTAGTATTGTCAGCACTGACAGTCAGCCTTAACGTTCCGTAAGCTAGTTCCTCCGGCATTCCAAGCGCCATTAATACGTGTGAAGGTTCCTTAGAACCAGCAGAACAGGCGGAAGCCGCCGAAGCACAGATTCCAGCACTGTCCAGCAGAATCAGCAGTGATTCTCCATCTACGAACTGGAAACTGAAATTAGCATTATTGGGAAGCCTGCGTTTTACTGAACCATTGATGCGTACATAGGGAATCTCCCAGAGAATACGTTTCATCAGGTAATTGCGAAGCTTCAATTCCTTTTCGCGGCGCAGGTTCATATTTCTGCTGGCTTCTTCGGCAGCTATGCCAAAGCCAACGATGCCAGGAACATTTTCTGTACCGGCACGATGTCCGCTCTCTTGCCCTCCCCCATAGATCATGGAGGGAACATCAATGGTGTCATTGATATAGAGACAGCCTACTCCTTTGGGACCATGTAGCTTATGGGCACTAGCGCTCAGCAAATGAATATTGCATTCCCGTACATCAATGGGAATATGTCCGTATGCCTGTACCGCGTCTGTATGAAAGATCAGGTTATGTCTCCTAGCAAGTCTTCCGATCTCATAAAGAGGCTGAATGGTGCCGATTTCATTATTTGCAGTCATAATGGAAATACAGACGGTATCTTTGCGTATGCTTTTTTCCAGCTGATTCATTTTGACAAATCCATTTTCGTCCACGTCCAGATAAGTGATATCGCAGCCTTGCTTTTCCAGCCAGGCGCAGGTCTCTAATATCGCATGATGTTCGATTTTACTTGTAATCAGATGACGCCCCTTATCTTTGTATTGCTCCATAACTGATTTTAATGCCCAGTTATCGGATTCGCTGCCGCCGGAGGTAAAATAAATTTCTTTTTTCTGCGCTCCAATTAAAGAGGCAACCTGTTCTCTGGCATGTTCTACTGCTTTTCCTGACTGATCCGCGAATTCATAAATTCCTGAAGGATTGCCGTATTTCCGATTCATAAAGGGAAGCATCCCTTCCACTACAGTTTCAGATACTTTGGTAGTTGCTGCATTATCCAGATATATCATTTTTTTCCTTCCTTCCCTTTGTCATTGATAAAACCTATGCTAAAAATCCAGCCTGTTGAATATACTGATAAAAACACGTAACCTTCCTGTTGTTTGTCCGAAGGGTTACAGCGCTCTTTCAATAGGTGAATTATGAGTATCCGACGTACATTGATCAAAGGAACGTTCCTGCTGACTGCAGCCGGAATGATTAGCAGACTGATAGGGTTCTATTATAGAGTATTCCTTACCCATGCAATTGGTGCAGAAGGAATTGGAATCTATCAGCTAATCTTTCCTGTTTATGCTTTGTGCCATTCGCTTTCTTCAGCAGGTATACAGACAGCCGTTTCAAGGTTAGTTGCCGCTAATGATACAAAAGAAAGGCGGGACCAGCAGTTTACAGTCTATCGTCTGGGATTGGTTCTATCGGTATCCCTTGCCGCTGCGGCCTCTCTATTCTTATATTTCCAGGCCGATTGGATTGCCGTATACTTTTTGCAGGAAGAACGATGCAGCAGTCTGCTTCGAATTCTAGCTTATGCTCTTCCCCTGTCAGCTGTCCATTCTGTAGTATGCGGCTATTATTATGGGATCAAAAATGCATCCATTCCTTCTCTGACACAGCTTGCAGAACAGATTGTCCGAGTCGGCGGCGTCTTTTTAATTGTGGAAATTTTAAGAAAGAATCAAAGTCCAATTACCATTGACCTAGCCGTATGGGGGCTGGTATTGGGAGAAGCTACCTCTACCCTCTTCTCAGTCACTGCTGTCAAATTCCATATGGAAAAAGTGAAAAACAAGCAAAGAAAAGCGTCAGAAAACGTCATAATCGGTCATAAACCTTCCAAAGCAGCCTTACTGTCCCTATTGCTTCGACAGTCTGTTCCTCTAACCATGAACCGACTGTTTATTAATCTGCTGCAAAGTGTAGAAGCTATTTTGATTCCGTCAATGTTAAAGCAATATGGTCTAAGTACAGGGACCGCTTTAAGTACTTATGGCATTTTGACTGGAATGGCTCTTCCGTTGATTCTCTTTCCCTCTGCCCTTACGAATTCGGTATCGGTTATGCTTCTGCCTACCATTGCCCAGGCCCAGGCAGAACAAAAAACAGCGTCCATACAGAACGCTGTGGAACAGTCATTAAAATACTGTCTGCTGCTTGGGATCTATTGTACTGGCATCTTTCTTTTTCTTGGAAATGATATGGGAATGGTGCTGTATCACAATGAAGAAGCCGGCCGTTTCATTGTAACCCTAGCCTGGATTTGTCCTTTTCTCTATATTACAACCACACTGGGAAGCATTGTACATGGCCTGGGAAAGACATTTTTATATTTTGTATACAATTCCATAAGTCTGCTGATCCGCATTGGTTTTGTCACCTTTTCGATTCCAAGAATTGGTATTCTTGGCTATCTCTGGGGCATACTGGCAAGCCAGCTGTTTTTAACTCTGCTTCTGCTGCGGTGTCTGAATCGGGAATACCAGATTCACTTCCGCCCAGCACGGTATATTTTAGTACCTGTGTGCGGTATCCTTGTCAGTATCTCCCTGTGCCGGCTCCTTGATCCTATACTGGATACTTCCCTGCCGCCATTTGCAGTACTTTGCAGCAAAGGAATGCTGGTTACGTTAGTATACATAGGATTTGCCTGGTATTATGGTGCTTTTCCTTCCATAAAAAAGCTGCACCGAAAACCCGTAAAATGATCTTTTGTGCAGCTCATTCCTAAAATGCTAATAACTATAGGCCCACAGCTCCCGGACCTGTCCCATAATCTCTTCCAGCTCCCATGCTTTGCTGTTTTTCCTGCGGAAAGGGTCACGCACTTCAACCTTTCCGCTTGAATCCAGGCCGCTTAATACAATGAAATGTCCAGTTGTCGTAAAATCACCTGGCCCCATAATACAAATCACTGGCTGATGATTTTTGAGACTGTTCTTAATCGCCGATTCTTCAAAGCGGATTTTATGAACTGTCAGGCCTAACTCCCCGGCCCCTTCGGACATCAGGTTCCAAGAGGAACCGGAACCGCTGACATAATAACCTTTTTCTTCTGCCATCTGTGCTACCTTCAGCGGGGACCATTCTAAACTGCCGCTAAGCCCGCATACAACCATAGAAAGACAAGTTGGACCACAGCCAGTCACAGCCATCATATCATCGCCGTACATTTCATACCCCCACCGGGTATCCCACTGCATAAAAAGCGGAATCGTTCCTTTATTCACTTCACCAGATAAATTGATCGTATGCTTTTTCGTCTTTTCTTTAGCATAATTTTCTACAAATTCAATGGTTTCTGGATTTTTCCGGGCAATTTCTAACAGGCTTTCCGGGCAATTTTGAGTATCAAACGAGTCGGAAAAGGTCGTTCTGTCTGATAAACCAAACAGACCTTTGTCATACTGTTCGGCAAGCCTAACAGCTACGGTTCCCAGTCCTATAATGACAAACAGCAGACATACTCTAGTCAGCAGCCTTCTGCGTTTCTTCCTCTGTCTACGTTTTTTCCTATATAATTCCTGATTCATCATAATTCCTCCCTTTTGTTTGTTTTTTAGTTATTCTTACTATAACATACAAACAAAAAAGATATTTCAAGGAATTCTTTGATAAATCTTATATTTTTCTCAAAATGGCAGTACAATCTTAAAACAAATGTGTTCCTGTTCGCTGGTGCAGTTAATCGTGCCTCCATGCGCTTCTACAATTTCCTTGGCAATTGCCAGCCCTAAACCGGCACCGCCGGAATAAGAAGCTCTGGAATGATCCATACGGAAAAACTGTTCAAAAATTTGGCTTAATTTTTCCGCTGGTATCGTTTTTCCGCGGTTATCAAATTGAATCGCTGCTGCTGGTTTCCATCCATCCGGCTTTTGGATGGTTTCCTGATAGGTGGAAATATGGATTGTGGATTGTTCATAACTATAGTGAAAGGCATTTTTCAGCAAATTATCAAACACGCGTTCTATTTTATCGATATCACAATTAATTTCCAAACCAGGCTCTAAATGCAGTTCGTACTCTATTTGCTTTTCCATCAGCTGAGGTCGAAATTCATAGGCGATTTGTTCCAGCATCCGTCCCAAATTAACTTTCGATTTCTGCAATACCAGATTAGAAAGCTGCAGTCGTGTAATTTCAAAAAATTCATTGATCAAATCTTCTAGCCGCTCGGCTTTATGAAGGGCAATGCCTAGATATTTTTCCTGAAGCTTAGAAGAGATCTCCTGCTCATCACGCAGCAAATTAAGATATCCAATAACCGAGGTCAGGGGAGTCTTAAGATCATGTGCCATATAGACAATCAGGTCATTTTTTCGTTTTTCAGCTTCTTTGGCTGCCAGACGATTCTGTTCCATCTGCTCTCGGATTCGCTCGATCTGCAGATGCACCTCCGTCAGTTCCGTAGGAACCTGTTCTGTGTTGTTTTGAGCCACACCTTCCGGTTCATTGGCCATCTGCTCTACCTCGTTTAGAATATATTCCAAAATCCAGATGAATTTCCGAAAATATCGAAAGGTCAGAAATAAAAGCCCAGCCGCAAAGAAAATTAGAAATACCTCAAACCATTTATAATGCAGCAAATGAACCAGATCATAAAATGGTGTTGATTCATACCAGATTTTCTGTGAACATACATAGTATCCGACTGCAAACAGAAAAATAATACCAAAAGCATATAATGCCGACTCTATATAAAACCGATGCAGCATATTTCGAGTCAGCTCTTTCTTCAGGCGTTTTTTTTGCAATTCCATATTAAAATACAGGTTTTTATGCCGGTTTCCTCCAGATAAAGAATTTTGTAATTTATTCAATTTTATACCCCACTCCCCAAACCGTTTTCAGAAATTTGGGTTTTCTGGAATTTTCATGAAATTTCTCGCGAATTTTAGCAATATGTGCCATAATGGTATTGTTACTGTCCAGATATTTTTCACCCCAGACCTGTTCAAACAACTCTTCCGAAGAAACTACACTACCTTTCTTGCTGCACAGATAATGTACAATCGAGAATTCAATCGGCGTCAATGTGACGGATTCTCCATATAACGTACAAGTATGCATATCTACATTCAGTTCCAGTCCATGGATATCATAGATTTCCTGTTCCTGCTTTCTAGGCAGGCGGCTGTTATAGTCCTGCATACGGCGCAGCTGTGCCCTTACTCTAGCAATCACTTCCAGTGGGTGAAATGGCTTTGTAATATAATCATCCGCACCCATAGTAATTCCCTGAATTTTATCACTGGCTTCTGTCCGCGCCGTCAGCATAATAATCGGAAAATACCATTGTTCCCGAATCTTGCGGCACAGTGCAAAGCCGTCCATATCCGGCAGCATAATATCTAGCAGCGCTAGGTCAATCGGTGTCTGCGTTAGACAGTCCCAAGCATCGCTGCCATTGTAGAATTTATAGACTTCATAGCCATCATTTCCCAGATACAACTCCAGTAAATCTGCAATTTCTTTTTCATCATCCACAATCAGGATTTTCTCTTTCATATAGATCCCTCCTAGAACTTGGTCAGAAAACGCGTATCAATAATCGGAAAATAAATTCTCGCGCGTTTTTGTAAATTTAAAGATATTATACCATACGATTCTTAAGAATTTATGATGAAATTATGATTTTTCTTCCATATATTGAAAAATGAATGGTAAAAGTAAGACAAAATAAAAGAGGCGATTATTCCGCCCCTTTCATTCATTCTATTTTACCAGCAAGGATTTCCCAGTCATTTCTTCCGGCTGCTCCATTCCCATCAGCTCAATCAGCGTAGGGATAATATCAGCCAGGCAGCCGCCCTCTCTTAATTGGTAGGCTGGATCGGCATTTACCAGAATAAACGGCACTGGATTAATCGTATGCGCCGTAAAGCTTCCTCCATTCTCATAATCAATCAACTGCTCTGCATTGCCATGGTCTGCGCAGATGAACATCTGGCCGTCCACTTCCTTAATAGCTGCAACCGCCTTTCCCACACACTCGTCCACGGTTTCAACCGCCTTGACTGCCGCATCAATAATTCCTGTATGTCCAACCATATCTGGATTGGCAAAATTAATAATAATGATATCATATTTTTCAGAACGAATCGCCTCGACTAATTTATCACAGACTTCATACGCGCTCATCTCCGGCTGCAGGTCGTAGGTTGCCACCTTGGGAGAATTAACCAGAATGCGGTCCTCGCCCTTGTTCGGTTCCTCAACACCGCCGTTAAAGAAAAATGTAACATGCGCGTATTTTTCGGTTTCTGCAATCCGGGCCTGAGTTTTGCCATGACGTGCCAGATATTCACCAAATGTGTTGTGCAGCTCCACTTTGTGGAAAGCTACCTCTTTATTAGGAATGGTCACATCATATTCGGTAAAGCAGATATAGGTCAGATCCAGCCGTTTATCTCTGGCAAAGCCGTCAAATTTGTCTGCGCAGAACGCTCTTGTAATCTCTCTGGCCCGGTCAGGACGGAAATTAAAGAAAATAACAGAATCTTTATCCTGAATCGTTGTCAGCGGCTTTCCATTATCATCAACAATTACCGTCGGCACTACAAATTCATCTGTTTTATCGTCATCATAGGAGTTCTGCACTGCACATTTTCCGCAGGCAGCAGTCAGACCCTCGCCCTTTACCATAGCATTATATGCCTTTTCTACACGGTCCCAGCGGTTGTCGCGGTCCATCGCATAGTAGCGTCCCATCACGGAAGCCACCTGGCCAACGCCGATCTCTTTCATCTTCTCCATTAAATCTATAACAAATTGTTTGCCGGAAGCCGGGGGCGTATCTCTGCCATCCAGGAAGCAGTGTACATATACCTGTTCCAGACCGTTTTTCTTGGCCAGATCCAGCAGGCCGTACAGATGGGTATTGTGGCTGTGTACGCCGCCGTCGGACAGCAGGCCGAACAAATGCAGGCTGGACCGATTCTTCTTGGCATTGTTGACGGCTTTTAAAAGCGCCTCGTTGCGGAAGAAATCGCCGTCTTCGATTTCCTTGGTAATTCTTGTCAGCTCCTGGTAGACAATTCGGCCGGCGCCCATATTCAGGTGTCCTACCTCGGAGTTGCCCATCTGGCCGTCAGGAAGCCCGACTGCCATTCCGCTGGCATTGCCCTCTACAAATGGATACTCTTTCATCAGATTGTCCATAACCGGGGTATTGGCCAGGGATACGGCATTTCCGTCGGATTTGCTGTTTAATCCGTATCCGTCTAAAATCATTAAAACTGTAGGTTTCTTACTCATGTTGTTAGTTCCTTTCTATATTTTTAAACGATTCGATCATTGCGAAAGTCGCATTCAAGGCAAAGGGGTTGAACAAAAACCGCAAGCGCCTATTGATCTTCCTTGGCGATTTCACGCCAGCTTTTCATCCAGGGGATTCCGTCCCAAAGCGTTCCGGTTCGTATGAAATATTCTATGGCAGTCATTACGGCCTCTTTATCTGCTATGGTGTATTTGCGAAGGAGGATGGACTGGCCGTCGGAGCATTCAATATCCGTCTCTTCGTCTGAATCCAGATACTCTGGGTCGTAGGTAGAAAACCAGGCGGCTTCCTCACCTACCATACCAGTATTATCCCTTATATACTCCAAAGCAAATAGGCCATTTCCACTCTCCAGTACCATAATATCTACTTCCAGGTCTGGGTTATTGGAGAGATAGATGTTTTCCCGCTGGCCAGACCGCAGATTTTTCATAATTTCCCGACAGCTGTCCGGGGTGATTTCCTGCAGTTGTTCCGGCCAGTATTGGTAGTATTTTACCGCTATACCGTCAGGAATTTCAGCCGCAGTCCCGCTTTGGGGGATAAATTCGGTTCGGTCGATTAGTTTGCTCATTTTGAACCTCCGTGAGTAAAAGAGGCTACCCTTTGGATAGCCTCATAAAGCCTGTATATTCAGCTTACGCCGAATTATTTGTAGTTTACAATCTTACCAAAATCAGCTTTTAAGGAAGCGCCGCCTACCAGACCGCCGTCAATATCCGGCTGTGCAAATAATTCTGCTGCATTGCCTGCATTGACCGAACCGCCGTACTGAATGCGCACCTTGTCTGCGGTATTCTGGTCGTAGATTTCAGCTACGCACTCACGGACAGCCTTGCAGACTTCCTGTGCCTGCTCGGTTGTAGCAGTCTTACCGGTTCCGATTGCCCAGATCGGCTCATAAGCGATTACCATGGAGGCAGCCTGTTCTGCTGTCACTCCCTGTAAATCGGATTTAATCTGCAGACGAATCCAGTCTAAGGTAACTCCCATTTCTCTCTGCTCTAATGTCTCACCACAGCAGAGGATCGGAATTAAGTTATGCTCAAATGCTTTCTTAACTTTTTTGTTTAACATGCAGTCGCACTCTTTGAAATAATCGCGTCTCTCGGAATGTCCGATAATTACGTATTTTACACCTGCATCGACAAGCATTTCCGGAGAGATCTCTCCCGTGTAAGCTCCTTTTTCCTCATAATACATATTTTCAGCACCAACCACTACATTGGTTCCCTTTACTGCCTCTACTACCGGCACAATATCAATTGCCGGAACACAGTATACAACTTCTACCTCATCACTCTGCACAAGTGGTTTTAACTCGTCAACCAAAGCAACTGCCTGACTTGGTGTCATGTTCATTTTCCAGTTGCCGGCTACAATTTTCTTTCTTGCCATTTTACTTATCCTTTCTTATCAACGTTTTTGCGTTCTGCCTATTTATCATTGGCTGCTGCCACACCCGGCAGTTCCTTGCCCTCTAAGAATTCTAAGGAAGCGCCGCCGCCTGTGGAGATATGGGACATTTTGTCGCCGAAGCCTAACTGATTCACTGCTGCTGCGGAATCGCCGCCGCCGATGATTGTCGTTGCATCGGTCTCTGCAAGGCTCTTAGCTACGGCAATGGTTCCTTTTGCCAGAATCGGGTTCTCAAATACGCCCATGGGTCCGTTCCAAACAACGGTTTTTGCAGATTTTACAGCGTCTGCATAGAGCTGTGCCGTCTTGGTTCCGATATCTAAGCCTTCCTTATTGGCAGGAATCTTGTCGGAATCTACGGTTTCTACTGCGATTTCTGCATCAATTGGGTTGGGGAATCCATCGGCAATGGTAGTATCTACCGGAAGCAGTAATTTCTTGCCGAGTTTTTCGGCTTTTTCCATCATTTCTTTACAGTAATCTACTTTTTCGTTATCTACAAGGGAATTTCCTACTTCATAGCCTTTGGCCTTTAAGAAGGTAAATGCCATACCGCCACCGATGATTAAGGTGTCGCATTTTTCAAGCAGGTTGTTGATTACATTTAACTTGTCGGCTACTTTGGCGCCGCCTAAGATTGCTACGAACGGACGTGTCGGGTTCTCAACTGCATTTCCCAGGAAATCAATTTCTTTCTGCATTAAGTATCCAACGACTGCGGTATCTACGTACTGTGTCACACCTACGTTTGAGCAGTGCGCACGATGTGCGGTGCCGAATGCATCGTTGACAAATACATCGCAGAGGGAAGCAAGGTCTTTGCTGAATGCTTCGCCGTTCTTAGTCTCTTCTGGACGGAAACGGGTGTTCTCCAGTAAAACGACTTCGCCATCTTTCATGGCTTCTACTGCAGCCTTTGCATTTGCTCCGACTACTTCTGGGTCTGCTGCGAATTTCACTTCCTGTCCGAGTAATTCGGATAATCTCTCGGCAACTGGTGCAAGGGTCTTCGAAGCTTTATCCTCTTCGGTTTTTACCTTGCCAAGATGAGAGCAGAGAATGACTTTTCCGCCATCTGCGATTAATTTTTTGATGGTAGGCAGTGCAGCTACAAGACGGTTTTCATCTGTGATTTTGCCGTCCTTTAATGGTACGTTGAAGTCGCATCTGCAGAGCACTCTTTTTCCGGCTACGTTGATATCATCTACGGATTTTTTGTTTAATGACATGGTTTTCCTCCTTATAATTCATCATATAGAACATATAATAAGGTCCGGTCCCATATCCATAAGACCGGACCCATGTTGAGTCATAACAAATTCAATATAAAAGCTTTCGTCCAACACTGGACCAAACACACAAGCAAATTTCTGAAAAAATTAAGCTAACTCTGAGAAATACTTAATTGTACGAACCATCTGGCTTGTGTAGCTGTTCTCATTGTCATACCAGGAAACAACCTGTACTTCGTATAAATCATCAGATACTTTGTTTACCATGGTCTGAGTTGCATCGAATAAAGAACCGAATCTCATACCGATTACATCGCTGGAAACGATTTCGTCTTCGTTGTATCCGAAGGACTCGTTGGCTGCTGCTTTCATAGCTGCGTTGATTCCCTCAACTGTTACATCATTGCCCTTTACAACTGCTGTAAGGATCGTTGTAGAACCTGTAGGGGTTGGTACACGCTGTGCAGAACCGATTAACTTGCCGTTTAACTCTGGGATTACAAGGCCGATTGCCTTTGCTGCGCCAGTACTGTTCGGAACGATGTTCACTGCTGCTGCACGGGATCTTCTTAAATCGCCTTTTCTCTGAGGTCCATCAAGTGTCATCTGATCGCCTGTGTAAGCATGGATGGTGCACATGATACCGGACTGGATTGCTGCATATTTGTTGAGTGCGTCTGCCATAGGTGCAAGGCAGTTTGTTGTACAAGAAGCTGCGGAAATGATGGTATCCTCTGGCTTCAGTGTCGTATGGTTAGTATTGAAAACAACTGTAGGAAGATCATTTCCTGCCGGTGCAGAGATAACAACCTTACGTGCGCCTGCATTGATATGAGCCTGAGCTTTTTCCTTGGAGGTATAGAAACCGGAGCACTCCAGTACTACGTCTACTCCTAAGTCGCCCCAAGGACAGTTGTTTGCATCCGGGAACGCGTAGATTTTGATTTCTTTGCCGTCTACGGTAATGGAATCTTCGCTGGAGGATACAGTCTCAGCCTTCTCATATTTACCCTGTGAAGAGTCATACTTTAACAAATGAGCAAGCATCTTAGGGCTTGTCAGGTCATTGATTGCCACTACTTCATATCCCTCTGCTCCGAACATCTGTCTGAATGCAAGACGTCCAATACGTCCAAAACCATTGATTGCTACTTTTACTGCCATGATTATTAATTCCTCCTAGTATAATTTATTTGTTATGTTTCTTTCATCGGACAAAAGCCGAGCCCGACTGTACATATATTTCCTATTAAGCTTACAGCCATTAGAACGATATACGCACAAAAACATCAACCTATTAGATATTTTAACTAATTAATGGAAAAAATTCAAGTATTATTTTGAAATTTCTATTTGTTTTCTCTTACTTTGCAAAACGTTTTTCAAATACGTTCTGCTATCTTTCATAAGCATTTACACTTTATTGGTAAATTATTCAGACTGATTCAGTATTTCTAAGGCTTCCCTATATTTCCTGCGCCAGTGCTGCAGCTGTTTTTCTGATATTTCCACCCCGCTTAAACGGCTTTCATCCATATTGTGGGCAATATCTGCCAGCTTGACCTTTCTGGCTATAGGATTTTGTTTGATCTTTCGAATGTACTCTATGTAGGGAACCGACGGATCATGGGTTAAAAGAAGAAGCGGTTCCATCACCGCAGCTGGAAATACAGCGTCTAATTCTTCTTTTGTTATATTTGTATCCTCCAACACATCATGAAGAATCGCAATACAGGCCGTCAATTCATCTTCCATCTGCTCCGCCACATGATAGGGATGAAAAATGTAGGGAAGTCCAGATTTGTCTATCTGTTTCTCATGTGCTTTGTAGGCAATTTGCAAAGCTTTACGTGTCATTGGTGAATAAATCATGAAATCCTCCTGTGTCTTTATATTCAAACAGCCTTCAGTTATGCTCATCGAAGCACCCAAAATGCCGTAACGCACTGTATCACCAGAATCAGCGGCATTCCCACTACAAAATACCAATGTCTGGTCTTATGACGGAACAGATACATACCAAGCCAGGTTCCGATACTGCCGCCGATCAGACTGACGAAAAACAAAGTTTTTTCTGGAATTCTCCACAGATGCTTTCTGGCTCTGTGCTTGTCCATCCCCATCAGAAGCATTCCGACCAGATTAATAAAAAGAAGATAAAATAGTATCATAGTCAACTTCATAGAACTCATACCCCTCTTTTCATAAAAATAACACAAAAAGGAAAAGAAAGTTCTTTTCCAGTTTTGTGTTATCTTCTTGATCTCTTATTCTCCGCCTGCCTTTTCTACTTCTACAATGGCTGACTTCTGCATGGGAATTCTGCAGTTTTTGTTATTGCCGAATTCTACAATCACATCTTCATCTGTAATATCAATAATTTCACCATAGAAGCCACTGCTTGTCAATACTGTATCACCGACCTCCATCTCGGCCAGCATAGCAGCCACCCTGGTTTTTTCCTTTTTATTGGGACGGTACATTAGGAAATATCCCACTGCCACAATGATAACAATGTAAACCAGCATAAACATGGTTCCGCCTACTCCACCGCCTGCAGTTGCCGCTGCTTTCTCCGCTGCCAACATATTCAACATCTGTTTTCCTCCTAGAATGATGATCTATTTTGTGTATGCCAATGTTTTCCAGCATATACATTACATAAACTTCATTGTACACAATTACCGCTGAAACATCAAGCATTTTTTGCAGATTTGATAAAATTTTAATGATTCTATCGTTTATCATTTTCCAGAAATCCGTCCAGCTTCTGTCTTTTATACTCTTTATAATGGCCTTCCTCAATGGCTGTTCGAATCTCAGCCATCATCGTGTTATAGAAGTACAAATTATGAAGCACACACAGACGCATTCCCAGCATTTCCTTTGCTTTTAGCAGATGCCGGATATAAGCACGGCTGTATCTTAAGCATGCCGGACACTGACAGCCCTCTTCTATTGGTTGATGATCCAATTCATACTTCTGATTAAACAGATTTAACTTGCCTTGATTGGTATAGACATGTCCATGTCTGCCGTTGCGGCTGGGATAAACACAATCAAAGAAGTCCACTCCACGCTCTACGCTCTCCAAAATATTGGCCGGAGTGCCCACACCCATTAGATACGTCGGCTTATGCTTGGGCAGATGCGGTACGGTTTTTTCAATTATATCATACATTTCTTCATGAGATTCTCCCACTGCCAGACCGCCCAGCGCATAGCCGTCCAAATCCATCTCTGAAATCGCCTGGGCATGAGCAATGCGGATGTCCTCATATGTACCGCCCTGATTAATACCAAATAAAAGCTGCTGCCGATTAATCGTATCTTCTCTTTGATTCAATTCCTGCATTTTCGCCTTACATCGTGCCAGCCATCTGGTAGTACGATCCACAGAATCCTGCATATACTTTCGTTCTGCCGGGTGGGGCGGACATTCATCAAATGCCATGGCAATGGTCGAAGCCAGATTGGATTGAATCTGCATGCTCTCTTCCGGTCCCATAAAAATCTTTCTGCCGTCAATATGAGAGTTAAAATATACGCCCTCTTCCTTGATCTTTCGCAGACCTGCCAGCGAAAACACCTGAAATCCGCCAGAATCCGTCAAAATCGGTCGTTTCCAGGACATAAATGAATGCAGGCCGCCCATTTGCTTAATGATGGTATCACCAGGCCGGACATGAAGATGATACGTATTGGATAATTCCACCTGAGTTCCAATCCGTTCCAGATCTTCTGTTGAAACAGCGCCCTTAATGGCAGCTACCGTTCCTACATTCATAAACACTGGTGTCTGGATCACTCCATGAACCGTTTCTACCTGTCCTCTTTTGGCAGCGCCGTCTGTCGCTAATATTGTATACATATTCTTACCCTTTCTATACGCCGGCTTCTACATTTCATAAAATTCTATTTCCTGCAGGAATTCTTCTGTCTCTGTACCGCCGCAGTTACGAATACCAGCCCGCCGGTTGTTTAATTCCTTTAAATGTTTTTTCCGTTCCCGTTCATAACGGTTTATAGATTCCGTAAACATGGGCTGTTCAATCAATTTCTCCCGGATGGCCTTTGTAAACGGACAATAGCAGCCTAAGATATACCGGGCCACTTTATCTAACCGGACATTTCCAGCCGATTCGCCGGTAACCCATGTCGTATACTGATTGGCAAATACTTCTCCATAACTTCCTCTGCTCTTTGTCATCAGCTGTCCCAGTTTTTCTTTGGCCTTTTCGGATAAATCCCGGTTCTTCTTGTAGAACTGAAGATAATCACAGAATTCAGAAGTCAATGAAGGCTCGCTAACATCATTCCAGTAATTTCCCTGTACACGTTTGCAGATCTCCCAACGGAAATTGCCAATCATGTGAAGTGTAATCTTATCTATATCATCTTTAAGCAGTACTGGCAATGAGAAACGTCCCGGAGTCGCACGCTTCTTACCGCTGATCTCCTGCCACATTCTGCCCAATGTACCTACATTCGGCAGACAGACAACATCTGGCAGAATCTCCTGATGAATCACCAGATTGGTAATTCCATTATCCCGGTCATCATACATAACATCCCGATAGAAAACAGAAAAATCAACATCCAGCACTTTTTTAAAGGCCTGATTTACTTTATGAGCAGTAACAATCTGATCTTCTATATTTTCATTCAGATCCTCTCCTGTCAGAACCGGACAGAAGCTAAGCAGTCTGCCGCTCACCAGTCGGTTATTCATAGCAAAGAAATTCTCCATCTCGAATTTCACCTTGGCTTCTGGAGCGTTCTGAAGTTCCAGTTCAGCTTCAGAAATACCTACATTATTTTTATTCAGCTCTCTTAAATATTCCTGATAATCTTGGTCAAAATCATTTCTGGAAGGTTCTTTTTCTCCTATATAGATTTCATGCAGCCATTGCCGGATCGTGTATACACGAACCGGCAGAGCGCTATCAAATCCAGGCTGGCAGTTCGCTAATGATTCCAGAACCGAAGGTTTGAACATGGTTTCATCTACAATACCGTAGTCCAAAAGCAGACGAATACAAGTATTATGGCACTCTTCCTTCTCAGCCTTGAAAAAGACTGCCTGATACAGTTCATAGAATAAATCTGTCAGCTTTTTACGGGTCGTCCGGTCTTCATTGTCAGAAGAAGAGCGATCCTTCATATCTTTATATTTCTGCAGATATCCACGGAAATCTTCCCGGAATCCGGCTTCTAATTCGGAATATTCTAAAAGCTTGCTTAATAATCCGCTGACATCATCCAGTGGCTCTTCCAAGTGGAAGTTTTCATCTGCACCGCCTTCTGCCAGCTGTTTCATTGTCTTTTCAAAGGACTCTCTGTACTGCTGGCTGGTTTCTTTGATGGATAGATTTAATTTATTAGTCACCGTCTGTTCGATTCTTTCATGCAGATTCACAAGTCCCTGCAGAGTTTCCGTCAATTCTTTTCTAACCTCTTCTGGAATCTGACGGATTTTAATCAGTCGCAAATAGAGTGAGAAGAGATTCTCCAGCCCTCCTCCGCAAAGCAGTTCTAATTTGTCCTCTAAAGCCCGTAACTGTTTTTCACAGCCTTCTAGCAGTCCTCCAGCTATGCTGATACAATCCCGCAGATACCGAACTGCCAGTGTATCGCCACCTTCGAAATATGCCTGCTGAACCTCTCTGGACAGACTGGCAAATTCTGTAAAATACTGTATTAATTCTCCTTCTTCCACTGTATTCTGCAAATCTGCTTCTGCATTCTGAAGTTTATGGCTCTGCACTGGAGTAATACCAGCCTGGCCGCACAGATTCAGATAACTTGCATATTTTTTCTTTACATATAGACAAGACTGCTTAATCAGTACCTGTTCCATATTATAAACAGTTACCAGCTGTTCCATCTCCCTGCAGCTGCCGTTCATTGTAAATTGACGGTAATTTTTACCTTCATGAAAAATATGCTGAATATCTTCTATATTTGTATAATCGACAGATTTCACAACGACATCATCCGTAGCGGTATAGTCCATCAAGTAGGTTCCATTAGACATGCCGAATAATCCAATAATGGAGCCCGGAACATTTTTAATAGTAATATGCCCGTCACTGGCCGATGCAGTTCCGCTTATAATGATTGAAATATGCTGGATAGGTTCCCCTTTCTTAGCCAGGATATCACCTTTTGCATAATTCTTTGTTTCTACGATCTGTTCTGTTGTTTCTGACACAAGAAAACCTCCCTTAATTAGTAAATTACCCATATTGATTTAGTATAACATAATACAACCCCTGGTGTAAACTAGAAGAAAAATAAAAATAATGTAAAAAAATGAATTATAGAGCGAATCCCCTTGAGATCTGTTTCTTTTTCCTATATAATCATAACAAAATACATAAGTCCTGCGTACAGGAGAAAGGAATCATATTATGTCTGGATCAACCTATGGAACTATTTTTAAGATCACAACCTGGGGAGAATCCCATGGAAAAGGGATTGGTGTTGTCGTGGATGGATGTCCGGCCGGCCTTGCATTAAGTGAAGAAGATATTCAGGTTTATTTAAATCGCCGCCGACCGGGACATTCCAAATTTGCCACACCCAGAAAAGAAAGCGATGCGGTCTCTATTCTATCTGGAGTATTTGAAGGAAAAACAACCGGAACCCCCATCTCCCTTATAGTCCATAACGAAGAACAACGCTCTAGGGACTATAGTGAAATTGCAAGTTATTATCGTCCCGGACATGCAGACCTGACCTTTGATATGAAATATGGTTTTCGGGATTACCGAGGCGGTGGACGTTCCTCCGGCCGTGAAACGATTGGCCGTGTTGCAGCCGGTGCAATTGCAGCAAAAATCCTCAAACAACTGGGAGTTGAGCTGTTTGCCTATACCAAATCAATCGGCCCAGTTCAAATCAATCCGGCTTCTTTTTCTCTGGAAGAATGCTTGGAAAATCCGGTCTGTATGCCAGATAAAGAGGCTGCCCAAAAAGCAGAAGAATATTTAAGCCAATGCATGGCTAGGCATGACAGTGCCGGCGGTTGTGTAGAATGTGTTGTAAAAGGAATTCCTGCCGGCATAGGAGAACCTGTGTTCGATAAACTAGATGCCTGTCTTGCCAAAGGTATTTTGTCGATCGGTGCCGTCAAGGCTTTTGAAATCGGCGATGGAATCGAGGCAGCTCAGACAGTCGGTTCCATTAATAACGATGCCTATCAGTATGATTCGGATGGAAAGCTCCAAAAACTGACTAATCATGCGGGTGGAATCCTGGGAGGAATCAGTGATGGAAGTGAGATCCTGCTTCGGGCATATTTTAAACCCACCCCCTCGATCTCTACTCCGCAGAAAACAGTAAATCAATCCGGCGAGAATATCGAAGTAAGCATCAAGGGACGCCATGACCCAATTATTGTTCCACGTGCGGTCGTAGTTGTTGAAGCCATGACTGCATTGACAATACTGGATCTGCTGCTTATGGGCATGAGCTCTCGTATGGAATATCTGAAAGATATCTATTTAAAATAAATTTCATTTTTATACATCAAAAAAGCGAAAGCCCGAAGAATGGTTTTCGCTCTTTATGTTCAAAATCTATTTTAGGCATATACGAAACTCTTATTTCACTATCAGAGTTTGGACAATCCATACAAAAATAAAGTGAATCAAGTACTGACACCAGGACTCCTCCCACCTTGTGGGTCCCTCCTCATGTCGTATCTCCTCATGTCCAATCAACGTCTTTGAGCGGAATTTTTGTATGGATTGTTTCAACTCGTCACCTTAAATACGACCTTCGCAATTACCTTAACCATCTATTTTATAACTTCTTAACTACAACACAATTCGGTGTTTCAATTGGAATCCCTTTTCCATTCATTACCATTGTTTTTTTCTCATAATTTACCCGGAAAAATGTAATCGTATTGGATTCATGGTTTAGAGAAAACAGATGTCTGCTGTCTGGAAACATATCAATATCTTTAGGATACTCTCCGCTGACAGGAAGAACAAATTCCCGTTTTAGCATCCCGGTCTCTTTGTTTACCTTAAAGGCACATACGCTGTTGTCTCCTGCATTAGAACACATCAGATAATCTCTTGTTGGACTGAATTTCATTGCTGCAGCTGCACAGCCTGTCGCATGGATATCATCCAAAGTACTTGTCATCTGAATCATCTCAAACTGAGGATTTTTATCTGAACCATCATAGCTATATACCATGACATAATTCTTTCGTTCACAGATCAAATAGGCAAATCTGCCGTCATCACTGAACAGCATATGTCTAGGCGCCGCCTCCAGCTCACAGTGCAGCATGTCAATCAGACTTAATTTACCATTATGCGGATCAATTCTGTATATATTGACATGATCTACACCGGAATCTACTACGCACAGATATTTCTCATCCGGCGTCAATGTCGCACAGCTGATATGAGGGCGGAAGTTACGTTCTGCCACACTTCCTAGACCTTTATGGAAGATACCATCCAGAATTGGCCCAAACGTTCCATCTTCGTTCAGACGCATAACGGTAATCTTACCATCATGATATCCGCCTATAAAAAGAAGCTGGTCTTTTGAATCTGTTTCCAGGTAACATCCTCTCATTCCCTGTATGGAAGCCGTATCAACAGGAATTAAGTCCCCGTTCTCTTCAATCTGAAATACTTCAACCCCTTCGTCCGCAATGGAATACAGAAATTTTCCATTGTTGGCAATGGTTACATAAGACGGATTATTAATCGGAACGACTTTTCGTTCTGTCATACGTCCCTGTTCCACGTCCAAATCAAAAATATGAATTCCCTTGCTGCTTCCATGTGTATAAGTTCCTACATATGCAATATATTTACTCTCAGCCATTCCCATTCTCCTTTTATATCCAAGTGCCGTTTCTGGCGAATTTTCACATTTTATCTGTACTGATTCGGGGAACCTCATCAATATGCAGATATTTACTAATAGTCTTAATCAGAAAATCATGATCTGCAACATGTCCGATTCCGGAAATTGCCACGCTTCCGATTACGCCTGCTTCTTCAATCCGAATAGGAAACGCACCCCCATAAAATCCAAAGTCGTTCAGCGGCAGCTGGAGCCCTTGTACTCCCTCTTTTGATTCCTGCAACAGCATATACATATACAAACTGCTTTTCTCCATCATCTGCACGGTATTATGTTTACGTAAAAGCCGTTCCATATTATAACCGGTTATCCCAGGCATTGCGTAAGTAAATATATTCATGTTATTATTCCGTCTGATCTGAACTGCAATGGAAATCCCCAGCCTCTTTGCTTCTTTTACCAGAAGATTTCCTAATTCCCAGGCATCCTCATTTGAAAAATGGACAAACTGCAGAACTTCCTCCTGCATTTCCAAAGCCTTCATCAATTCTTCTCTTGTCATATTTCATGCCTCCAATTCCTGTCAGATTCCTATTTATACAAGCATTGACAATATCTCGCTGACCTCGCCGTAAATCACCAGATCTGCTTTGCTGTCTGCATAATTAGGTTCTCTATTAATAAGAACAATCTTATTTCCATTAAAATATTGTACACAATTTGTACAGGTCAACCCATTGAAGCTGGAACCGCAGATCATCAGTACATCCGCACGCTCAGTCTCCTGCATAGCACTTGTCATAACGCTGTTATCAAGCATCTCTCCATATAGATACACACCAGGACGAACTACAGAACCACACTCGGTACAAAGCGGAACCTTATTGTTATTTTTCATAAAATCAATCGTATATTTTTTATGGCAGTGGGGACATTCATTGCTGTTAATATTGCCGTGCAGCTCAATCACTGATTTGCAGCCAACTCTCTGTGGAAGAGAATAAATGCCTGTCGTAATAATGCTTTTCAGTTTTCCTCTGTCCTCTAATACTTTTAATACCTTGTAGCCATCATTGGGATTTACATCTGCAGACAGAATTTCAGTTTTGTAAAAATCAAAAAACTGTTCTTTTCTGGTTGCATAAAATGCAGAGTTAAATATTTCTTCTGTAGCATAACCATATTTTTCTTCTACATCATAAGCGGTGTCTGAATATTCCAGATCTTTGTAGCCGGTTTCTTCCAGCATGCCCTTTTCGCATATGCAGACCAGATAACTGCTTGCTTCAATAATCTTCTTCAGCTGCTCAACTTTCTGTTCAATTCCCATAATGCCCCACTCCTTTCGTAACCTTATTTATTACCAATTTATGATATCAGTTTAACACTTTTTTACAAATTTATCAACTTTTTTCCTGCAAATTTATGTATATTTATTAGTACTGCATACATAACAGACGGATACCAACCAATAGCAATAAATGCAGCGGATAAAACAGATAAAAGAAATATTTCCAGCTTCTTCCACGGCTGCCATTATAAAAATAAATCAGCGGTAGGGAAAGCAGCGAAAAAATCTGTATCCAGCCATATAGAAGAACGGAACAGAACTGGCTGCCCGCTTGAAGATACAACAACTCCTTTTTCATCCCTTGCAGGATACCAAACAATACAATGATCCAGATTCCATAGAATCCATAATCCATATGCAGCCAATACGCACAGGCCATCCCAGCCAAAATCGGCAGCATGCGCCACATTTTACCCATTTTTTCCATTCCCCAAAGTACTAAAAGACCGGTAAACATGGTAAATAATACATTTTGTTTTTCTGGAGCAAACATGCGCCCAAAGAAAACCAGATTAAACGGAATCTCTGATACTACCGCAAATACCCAAAGCCTTATCAGATAAGCATTCCTGTCTTTGGTATAGCAGAAACCTTCTGCCAGCAAAAAACAAAAGATCGGAAAGGATAGCCGCCCAAATAAATCTAATATTAAGAATTCTTTATGAGAAAAGAGCAATGCTCGATAGACATGGGAGCACAGCATAGCAAAAGCCGCAATCAGCTTTAGAGTAAATCCATCAAGTCCTCTTTGCTTTCTTTCCATTTTTCGGTTTCTCCTGCACCTTTTTGCCAATCAGCACAATAATACTTCGGGGCCTCACTTTGAGAATTCTTTTATCGATAGGCCGGTCTTCTTTGATACTAATTCTTTCGTAGGTGTTCACAAGCATATACCAGCCGCGGTTCTTCGGCAAATCCGGAAGAGCAAAGGACTGGGAATTCCAGTTCATATTATAGGCGATATAAAAATAGTCATCTGTGCCCTTCTGACATTCAGCATACTCACCGCAGTACAGTGCTCCCAGACAATGATTGGCGCTGCGATAATCAATATACCAAGCTTTTTCACTGTGATAGGATAAATCTGGATAACCAATTCCCTTCTCATCCAGCATCTTCAATTCTCCCGGCAGATGAAAAATCGGATGTTCTTTACGAATCCGTATCAATTGTTTTATCAGCTCATGCAATTCTTTATAGTTGGTCAGAACTTTCCAGTTTATCCAGCCTATTGCATTATCCTGACAGTAAGCATTATTATTGCCCTCTTGGGTATTACAGAATTCATCGCCAGCCAAAATTGCCGGAATTCCCTGGCTGAGTAAAAGCATCACCCAAGCATTTTTCATCTGCTGCCGGCGGCGGTCATAGGTGATGCCTTTTCTGGATCTGCCTTCTGCTCCGCAGTTCCAGGTGAAATTATATTTCCATCCATCTTGATTGCCTTCTCCATTGGCTTCGTTATGTTTATGGTCATAAGACACCATATCCATCATGGTAAATCCATCATGGCAGGTGAAATAGTTTATAAAACCTGCCTTATCGCCATTTCTACGCATGAAATAAGAAGCATCCCTGACTTTTCCGGAATCCCCTTTTAGAAAACTGCGCATATTAATCAAATAGTCTATGGAATAGACAGCGGCACGCCTGGAGTCGGTATCCTTATTCTCCAAGGTGATTCGACTCATATCCAGTGAAGGTGCATAGATCTTAACATCTGCCAGCAGAGGCTCTCTTAATAATTCTTCCACCATAAACCAGTCTCCGGTCAGATGAAAGCCATCGATATGATATTCGGATACCCAATATTTTAAACATTCTATGATAAAACTGATTCTTGTCTCTTTCTTAAAATGAAACTCTAGTATCAGTTCTATTCCATTTTTATGAAGCTCCCGCACCAGGCTTTTAAACTCTGTACGTTCGTCAGAACCTGCAGCATAGGTTTTCTTCACTGCAAAATAATAATTCTCATCCGCATACCCCCAATAATTTACACAGGGATGTTCCGTCTTTTTCTGAAACTCTGGATACAGGATTTGATCTTCACTGATTACTTCTACAAATTCATAAATCGGCATTAATTCTACTTGATTAATACCAAAGTCCTTTAGATAGGGAATCTTCTCGATCAGACCTAGAAAAGTCCCCTTTTTCTCCACTTTTGAGGAAAAGTGTTTGGTATATCCCCGCAGGTGCATACAGTACAAGATTACTTCATTCAGCGCAAGCCCCGGCTTTTGATCTTCGTTCCAGTCAAATTCTTCTGCAAAAAAACCGTTGTGATACGAATCCCATTTTCCAAAACGCCTTTTTCCTTCTAATGATAGGCCGTAAGGGTCCAGACATTCTACACCATTGATTCGATATGTATATTCATATTCTTTATAGGGGAACGATTCAATAAATAATGACAGTACATTGCCAAATCTAAATTCCTCTGAAAACGGCAGAACTGCAGCTTGCTTCTTTTCTCCTTTTTTATACAAAATCAGCTCACAGCAAACGCCTTTCCTTACTTCTATAGCAAAATTAACCCCTTGCTGGTTTCGACTGATTCCCAGGGGTTCCATCCATCCTTTTTTTATTGTCCATTGTACTTTTTTTCCCATTGTCTATCCATCCGATGTCATAATTTTCTTTATAAATAACTGATTTGTCTTTCTATTTCATTATAACATACTTTTTGTCATATGCAAAGAGAAAAAATTCTGAAAATCTTTCGGAAATTCAGAAGTAAATGTCATTTGCTTTCCTGTAATCGGATGGGGAAATGTTAAGCGGGCTGAGTGAAGCGCCTGCCGCTTGATAATCCGATAATCAGGACAATACAGAAAATCTCCGGGAAGTGGATGGCCGATATACTTCATATGCACACGGATCTGGTGGGTTCGCCCGGTTTCCAGACGGATTGCCAGCAGGGAATGCCCATTTTCGTAACAGACAGTACGATAGTGGGTAACCGCCCGTTCTCCATGCACGAAATCTATCTTTCTTTCAATCGTTGAGCCCTCCGCCCGGCCGATCGGAGCGTCGATTCGGCCACTTGGCGGAGTCTTTCCTGAAACAACGGCATAATATTCTCTTTGAATCTTATGTTCTTTCATAAATCCTGATAGAATACAGGCACTAATCCCATGTTTTGCTACAGCTAATAGACCGGTAGTATCCCGGTCTAAGCGGTTGGCACAACGGAAAATGAAGCTTTCACCTTTTTCCCTAAAGTAATAAGCAAGTCCGTTGGCCAATGTATTCTCATAGTTTCCCTGAGAGGGATGAACCGGCATATTACTCGGTTTGTCCAGAATCAGAATATCCTCATCTTCATATACGATATGAAGGGGAAGCGGCACTGGAAGAATCTTCTGGTTTCCTTCTTCTGTATATCGAATTCGTAAAGTCTGCCCTGGCTGTAAGCGGTAATGAAAACGCTGCCAGATTCCTTCGACCAGAACACTTTGCGGAATCTTTTTTAACTGAATCATAATATGCCGGGAAAATCCCTGTTCTCTTAGAAATTCCTGTATGGTTTTTTCTTCGTGTATACAATATACAAGAGTACGTTCCATAATTCTTTTTGCCTTTATTCATCTTCAGAAGATAATATAATCTTTCCGTCTTTATACTCCATTTTTATACGATTATCCTTAATTCCCATTTTATCCAACAGTTCTCTTGGAATCTGTACACGGCCGGCACGGTCAAGCACCGCATATTCTTCATGAACGTCTGCTGCCTCTTCATAATGCTTTACCGCTTCATCCTGCTCAGAGAACATCTGAATATTCTCTAGTTCTCTTGCATAGCTCTGGCGCATTATTTTTTCACTGCTGGTCTTTCCATCGCGGATGGAAACGACACGATTTACCTTACTGGTCAACTTCATATCATGGGTTACAATAACAACCGTAATGCCCATTTCCCGGTTCACTTTGCGGAATACATCCAGAATATAATTTCCGGTCCGGGTATCTACTGAACCTGTCGGTTCATCAGCCAAAAGAATCTTCGGATGATTGGCAAGTGCTATGGCAAGAGCAATCCTTTGCTGTTCTCCACCGGAAAGCTGGCTTAATTTGCTGTCTTTCTTGTGAACCATGCCCACCAGGTCCAGAAGATCCAGTGCCCGCTTTTCCTTTTCAGTATTGTCATCAAAGACCATAGGCATCTGGACATTGTGGCTGGCAGACAGATAAGGCAGAAGATTCCTGGCATTGTTCTGCCACACAAAGCCAACGGTTTTTCTCTTATATTCTACCAGCTCTTTCTCAGTCATCTTGAAGAGATTTTTGCCGTCTACATAGAGCTTTCCGGCGGTCGGACGGTCGAGGCCTCCCAGCATATTCAGAAATGTGGATTTACCGCTTCCGCTGTTTCCTACAATTGCCATCAATTCTCCCGGCGCAATATTAATATCCATTCCCTGCAGGGCAAGTACTTCCAAATCCCTGGTCTTATATATTTTTACCAGATTCTCGCAGCGGATCATTGCTTCTGGCATAACGGATTCATTCTGCATTAATTATCTCACCATCCTCTAACTCGAATACTTTATCTCCAACTTCCATCAACCCCACATCATGGGTGGTCATAACAATCGTAACACCTTCCTGCTCTACAAGATCTTTAAAAATCTTAACCACCTGTAGGCCGGTATTCGTATCTAGCTCTGCCGTTGGTTCATCTGCAAAGACAATTCCCGGCTTATGGGCAATTGCACGTGCAATTGCCACACGTTGCTGTTCTCCGCCGGACATTTCCTGCGGCATGTGATTCATTCTCGAACCAAGGCCGACCATTTTCAGACATTCCTGTACACGTGTTTCATAATCGCCTTCGTAGCCGGACAGACGCAGAGCATATTCAACATTTTCATAGGCGGACATAATGGGAATCAACGCTACGGACTGAAAGACAAATCCTATATTTTTACGGCGGATTTGTCCGCACTCTTCCTCATTCATCTTTGTAATCACCTGCTGATCCAGTATAATCTCGCCAGCTGTAGGCTGATCTAAAGCTCCCAGCAGATTCATCAGCGTCGTTTTCCCGGAACCGGATTTTCCGCGGAAAATCGTCAGCTTTCCTTTAGGAATTTCCATATCAATCTTTTTCAAAGCATAGAATACTTCTCCATCCGGCAGAGGATATGCTCGTTCTACACCTTTTGCCTGTATTATCATTTCTTCCATATCCTTCACCTAGTCCTCTCCCAGCTTCAAAGCCTGTGCAATCTTAATCTTGGAAATCAACCAGCCCAGAATGCCCATACAGATGCCGATTACCACGATAACAACGATATACATCTTCAATAAATCCATTCCTGCAGCCATCACCTGAACAGGAATAATTTCTTCTGAAGTTGAATATGCAATCTGTATCAGCGGAATATATAATTTGGAAGCAATCAGGCCGATCACTGTACCTGTAATAACAGCGGGGACCGTAATCATAATCTGTTCATAAACCAGCATCCGCAGTATTTCCTGCATGGTCATACCCATAGCACGGTAAATACCAAACTGCAGCGCTCGAGAACGAATAGATAAAATCCAGTAAATCAAAAATCCTGCCGAGCACAGCAACAGCACCACAATAAAGCCTACCGTCAGTGTACCATTCGTCCCCTGTATTACCGGGTTATTTTTCATATCAATCAAATCCGAACGTGTATCTTTGAAATGATCCAATTTTATATTTTTATCTTCAATATAATCATAAACTCCCTGTGTAGAATCAGTGACTTTCATCCAGACTTCATAGGGAAGCACACCATCTACATTTTGCAATTTCCTTAAGTGGGCAACAATCAGGAAACTATCTAATTCATTTTTAGAACCATCGGCATTGTATTCTATTGTCTTTGGATTATAGCCTGGCCAGTAATCGACAAATCCATAGATCACTCCGCGGACCTGCTGCCCAGTTACAGTTGTATAGTTTACTACTTCTCCCAGCTTATATCCCAGTACGGTCTTAAAGTTAGACGAAACTAACACCGCGCTGGTATTCTGAGATATGGCATTCAGGTAATGATACCAGTGCTGGTCCAGAAGTTCATCAGAAAACCAGGCTGTTTCACCAAAGTCCTTTGTATGGATTCCCATCAAAGTCACCTTCTGCCCCTTTGTGCCAGACTCTTTATTTTCCACAGAAATCTGTGCTTCATTAGTGATATATACCTTTGCTGTTTTCTCTACGCCTTTAATTTTCTTGAATTTTTCATAGTCTGGCTCCGTATAATCATCAGCATTAATGGTATTTCCTTCGCCTTCTTTTTTCTTTTTTGAATCTTCGTCTTCGTCCTCTTCTTGTTGTTCTTCCTCCATGCCGTCCCACTGCTCCATTAAAACTATATCCGCGCCGTTGGCATAGCTGATTCTCTTTTCCTCATTGGTATTGACCGTCCTGGCTGATTTCGCATTAAAGATCCCAAGAGCAATCGTCAGCATAAGGAATACCATAATAAAATACTGGCGGGAACGGGTACGGATGACCTGTAAAAAGGAAGTATATCCAGAGGGCTTCCACTTCTTCTTACCGATTTTAAATATCAAAGAATTGATAAAGGGAAGCAGCCTTAGCGCTACCAGCCCCGCTCCGATAATAAACAGGGAAGAACTAAAATACAGCAATGGATCCAACGCACCGCCAGCTTCCACTTTGGCAGCCAGTGCCTGCTTTTGGCTGCTGAATGTATAAAGGCCATATATGGAAACAGCGAGCAGCACCAGATCTATAAAGTACCTCTGCCACCAGACCCTTGTATTCTTGCGCGCTTTTCTCTGTTTTGTCTCTACAATGGACAGCCTGGAAAACTGTACTGCCGGAATCAGCATGGCAATCATTCCCAGCAGAGCGGAAATCGCCATATACAAAAGTACTTCCAGGGAAATGCGGATGCTCAGCGCACGCCTCTGTACAAATTCCAAAAATGCATTGGCGGAACCAAATACCTGGCATAAAAAGATACTCAGCGGAATACCAGCCACAATTCCAATCACTGCCACAATCCCACTCTGAATCAGATAGGTGTGGATAATCTGCCCTCTGCTGGCACCACGGCTCTTAATAATGGATATATCATTCTGCTCCATCTCCAGAATCTGTCTGGAGACCATGAATATAAATGCTGCCAGCAGTACCAATATCGGCACCTGTAATACAAATAATGTGACAGATACCCGGCTGGCATTCTCAATATGTTCCTCTAAAATTCCTTTAAATGGTACATAAAGGGAATAGGCCGTATTGCCTCCAAAGAAATTTACATAGGATTGTACCTGAGCTAAAATCTCTTCACTGTTGCTGCCATCCATCTGTTCATAATCAAAGAGCAGATAAAAGAGTCCCTTTGTCTTATAGGGAGTATGTTCAAAATCCCCATAATATTTCTCAAATACTTTTTCAGATATGAGTATTTCAGAAGTAAAGGTATTGGGACTGTTTACCCAATAGAGGTCTTCTTTTTTACTGTTTTCAAATACACCGCTGATACGTACTTTCAACGGCTGGCCGTCCGGTGCCTTTAATTTGTCAAATATCAGCACCTCTCCTACCAGCAGTTTCTGTGATACAAGCCCTTTCTGGCTGATAATTGCATCGACAATGCCATCTTGATCTGCCTCGTCTGCATACATATCCCCAGAGACCATTTTGACATGATCTTTTAATTCCTTGAGCATACCTACGGTCAGTTTTTTAGAAGCCACCTTGCCATTATAAACCGATTCGGTCTTACAGGTATTTTTAGGAAGGTAATAATGCGTTACTTCCTGTGCCAGCTTCAAATCCAGCTCCTTTTTCATCTCTTCTACCTTATCCTGCGCTTCAAAAAAACGCTTGGCAGAAGTATTTTGTCCGTTTACAGATACTTCTGCACTCACACAGATTTCTCCCGGATACTCATTTTGGTCAATGATGTAATTGCTCATGGCTGTCTTCAGAACCTTCTGCTGTATCGCATCGGTATACATGGGATTACAGCCTGCTACTGCCACCAGAAAAATATTTCCGATAATCAGGCACAGCATCATCCACTTTTTATTTAACATTTTCTGTTTTACAAATTCAAACAATGTCTGCACCTCCTACTGTATTGATACGGACTGGCCTTCTTTGATTCCCTGTAAAACCCAGGTATAGCCTCCGCAGCTGCCACCGGTTATAATACGGCGTTTCATAATTTTATCTCCTTCGGAAATAGAAATGTAATCCTTTTCTTTTTCCGTATTTACCGCATAATTTCTGACAAGCAGCACATTATGCAGTTCTTTGGTATTGGCTTTAACCCGAACATTACCCAGCTCTTCTGACGGAATTTTATCTTCAATATGTACAATAGCGCTGCCATTCTTAAAGTCGTCACCTCTGATATTATCTGCTGAAATAATGGTTCCTTTATAAGTCTTGAGGTTCTCTCCGCTGCCGGTTTCTACCTTGACCTGCTGTCCATAGCGCAGCTGGCTTCCTTTCTTAATGTTCAAAAGTACCTGCTCCTCTGAATGTATGGTCATAATCTCTTTATCTGAACTTAGCTCCATACCACTTTCTATCTTACTGATCTTATCTACAACACCATCATAAGGAGCATAGATATTCAGATCTGCCGGAAGCGAGCGAAAACGATCCCGTTCCGCTTCTAGTTCTTTCTGGGCGCGGCTGGCTTCCTGTTCATACCATTCATACTGTTTCTGAGCCTTTTCCAGCTGTGTTTGATACAACTTCTGCTGTGTTCCTGTAGAGGCAGCAATATCATTTCTCAGATTATCTATAGTAGTCTGATAACTTTCCAGAACGCGTCTGCTCTCCTCTTGGTTATTGGTAATCGCCGCTTCTTTCTCTGCCATAATGGCTTCTGTGACAGGTTCTACCGTAACCAGCAGATCTCCCTTTTTCACAGTCTGGCCGGTCTTAACATTGATTTCCTTTAGCTTTACCCCATCATACTCCACAGCGATATGATCGGACATCGGATACATACGCTCTGCTTCTAAAGTAACTTCATCCACAAAATCCCCGTTTTTGGCTTCATCAATTCCGAAACCGGACTCTTCAGAGACAAGTTCTGATGAAATAATGCTGCTTTTTTTACTGTCTGTACAGCCGCCCAGTACCAGTACACCCAGCAGCAGAAGCAGACATTTATTCTTATGATTTGACATAGACCTCATCTCCTTCCTCCAGTCCTTTCGTTATTTCTACCGCTGTTTCTGTCATATGTCCAACACTGACATTCTGCCGTTCATATTCTTTGCCTTTTTTCTTATATACATAATAGCCCTCTTTATCGGATAGCAATGCATTTTCCGGAATCTGCAGTGCATTCTCCTTATAGTCGGTAATAACTACAATGGATGCATACATTCCCAGCGATACGCTGGAGGAATCTTCAAGATAAAAGGTGGAATACAACGGCTGTTCTAAGAATACCCGCCGGCTCATCACCATCTGGTCATAAGGAACATGTGTCACATTGTACTCTTTATCTCCAATTTTGGCATAAATACGATGGGCATTTTGGGCGACCTCGGTTTCTACATAATCACCAAATAAGATTTTAGAATCCTTTTTTGCTACGATTGCTACAATAGTACCTGATTCTAGGATCGAACCATTTGTGCCCGTATTCAGGTATACAATCGTTCCATCCCAGGGGGAAAGTACTTCCCCGTTAACCAGGGAACCCTCTGTCTTACTCAACTGCAGCTCTGCAATTTCTTTCTGCTGCTCAATCCTGGTTGTTTCCAACCTGCTGCGCCGTTCAGCAATCTCTCCGCTTTTTTTCTGGATATCATATACATTATTTCCGTTTTCCCGAATCATCTGCAGTTCATATTCCAGAAGCTGAATATCATATTCCTCAATTTGATTTAGATAGGCATTGCTGGCTTCCAATTCTGCAATCTTCGCATCCACATCTGTAACCTGCTCTCCAGCTCCCTCATTATCTAATGTCAAAATAGGACTGCCGGCACTGATACTATCTCCAATCTGAACATTGACATGTTTTACAATGGCATCGCTTGGCAGCCGGACTTCTTTATATTCACTGGTTACAGCCGAATTATAAGCGGCAATATTATACATTTCACCTCTTGTCACCTTAGCACTGTCCGCAGTTTCTCCTACAGGAGCCAGCAATTCCGGTGCTTTGGAACCGGAACAGCCTGCAAGCAGAAAGCATAAACCCAATCCTAATAACATTTTCCGTTTCATTTTCCGTCTCCTATTCTACAATCACACTGTCTCCTTCTTTTAAGCCGCTGACGATCTCGATATATTTATCTGTCACAAGACCGGTTTCTACATCCCTTACTCCGCGGATGCCATTCTCATCTTCCACATAGACAATCTTCCGATCATTCACCGTCGTCACGGTTCTATTGGGAATATACAAAACATTCTCTTTCTCGGATACAAGCAGATTGATTTCACCACTGTCGCCGCTCTGTAAATACGCCGATTCATCTGTCAAATGAAAATATACCGCCGATTCTTCTTCTGGATTCGACGGCCGCATTGGTGATTCAATTCCCAGCACCTGTGCTTCCACCACTACAGCGGTATATTCTTTACCTCTGATTCGTATGGTAACTTCCTGTCCTACCGTAAACCGATCCCAGTATTTGGTAGAGGCGCTCAGAAAAAAGCCCTCTCTGCTGTTTGTTGTAACAACAATCTGACCGGAAACAGACCGTTCACCCTGTTCAAGGCCTTTTACAAAGGTTACCTTTCCATCTTCTTCTGCAATTAGTTTCATCGAACCTGTGTTAGTTGCCTGCAGACCAGAATTTGTTTCTACCAGATCTGCCAGCAGCGTCCCCGCCTTAACATAATCTCCGTTCTTGACATAGATACCTTTATATGCCATATCATTTACAGAAAAAGAATACCTTTTCTCACCAAGGCTCATACAGACAACATCCAACTTTTCATACTGTTTTAATTCGCCTTTCTGAACCTGCACCTTACGAAACGGCTCTTGTTCATAGGCCTGAATAATCGGCGTTCTCTGTAGTTCCTCCTCCTTTGGAAAAATACCGCATCCGCTAAGCAACCCCATGCTTAAACATAAAGCGAATGCCATTGGTTTCTTCTTCAATGCGCTCACTCCTTTTGTTAAAATTATTAATTTGGCATTTGCAAAAGTCTGTATCAAAGCGACGATTTTAGGCAAATCCTACAAAAACGCCGCTCAAAAACGTTTTAAATTCGCTCTGTTTTTGTAGGATTTGCCTAAAATCTGGTGTTCAATCCTGAGTTTCGCAATTATCTAAAATTATTAAGAGATCATTGCGAAAGTTGTATTCAAAGCGACGAGTTTGAACAAATTGTCCCTGATTTTATATCGGGGAATTACCTTAATACAAAAATTCCGCTCAAAGACGTTGATTGGACATGAGGAAATACGACATGAAGAGATACGACATGAGGAGGGACCCATGAAGTGGGAGGAGTCCTGGTGTCAGTACTTGATTCGCTGTATTTTTGTATCTATTGCACAAACTCTGACAGTAAAATAAGAGTTTCACAACTGCCTAATATTATGATTGATTGCGAAACTCGTATTCAAGACAACGAGTCTCACAAATGTTAAAATGTATTTAGATAATTGTATAATTCTGATTAAAAGCAACGAATTTGGCAATTACCCATTAATTGTATCAATTATATCATTTTTTTATTTAGAATGCCATATCTTAAGAAATGAAATATTCTTTTAACTGATTACGTACTATTTCATTATTAAATGTTTGTATACTTATATAGTGTAACAAAAACGGATTTGGTTCAAATTTTTTATTAATTTTATATAATTATTTTTGATAACCATTTAAAATATTCAAATAAAAACCAAACCAAAAAGAATTGTATAATTCTGATTAAAAGCAACGAATTTGGCAATTACCCATTAATTGTATCAATTATATCATTTTTTTATTTAGAATGCCATATCTTAAGAAATGAAATATTCTTTTAACTGATTACGTACTATTT
>JAAVZI010000092.1 GCA_022791575.1 Lachnospiraceae bacterium | reverse complement strand
CGGGAGTTTAACAGTCTAATATCAAAAAAAACGCTACAGGCCTTGAAATGCCTGCATTTTTTTGTCAAATTTTTTGTTTTATAGTATGGTAATTCGTGGCAATGTATGATATAATAAGAATTAGGAGGTGTTTTCTTATGCGGGTTACTACTACGAAGTCCAAAAATGCAGAATCTTTTTACATTACCCGTTCCTATGTTAAATCAAAAGGTGTCACTACATCGGAAGTCATCCGCAAACTGGGAACTCTTCAGGAACTTTCAGAACAGTTAGGTACTGACCGGGATGGTGTTATGGCATGGGCAAAGGAACAGGCACGCATTGAAACCGAAAAATACAAAAGCGAAAATGAATCACAGACTGTAATGATCCCATTTCACCAAAACCGCATGCTTGACTACGGTATACAGAAACGTTTTGACGGCGGCTACCTGTTTCTCCAGCATATCTATTATAGGCTGGGGCTAGATAAGGTCTGCCGTAAAATCAAGGCCAGACATTTGTACGAATACGACCTGAATGCAATCCTGTCTGATTTGATTTACACCCGTATCCTAAGCCCGGATAGCAAGCGTTCATCATACAAGGCAGTGCAGTCTTTCCTTGAACCGCCTTCTTATGGACTGCACGACGTATACAGGGCATTAAGTATCCTTGCCGAAGAAGCGGATTTTATTCAGGCAGAAGCGTATAAGAACAGCCGCGCCTTCGGAAAACGCAATGACCATATACTTTATTACGACTGCACCAACTATTACTTTGAAATTGAGCAGGAGGAAGATGATAAAAAGTACGGCAAAAGTAAAGAGCACAGGCCTAATCCTATTGTACAGATGGGCCTGTTCACTGATGGGGACGGCATCCCCCTTGCCTTTTCTGTTTTTCCCGGAAATGCAAACGAGCAGACATCATTGAAGCCGCTGGAGACTAAAGTGGTTAATGATTTCGGCTGTGAGAAATTTGTTTTCTGCAGCGATGCCGGCCTTGGTTCAGCCGCAAACCGTAAATTCAACCACAGAGGCCAGCGGGCCTTTATCGTCACGCAGTCCATCAAAAAACTAAAAAAAGAATATAAGGAAAGGGCCTTAAACATGACTGGCTTCAAAAGGATAACAGATGGCAAAACAATAGATATCACGAAGCTGCCCGAAACGGATAAGAATACGCTTTTTTATAAAGAAATCCCCTACGAGTCTGGGAATATGGACCAGCTTCTTATCATCACATATTCGCCCAAGTATGCGGCATACCAAAAGCAGATCCGCAGCCAGCAGATTGAGCGTGCAGAAAAAATGGTTGCTAATGGAACGTATAAAAAACAGAGGAAGAATCCAAATGACCCTGCACGTTTTATCAATAAATTTGCTGTCACAGATGACGGGGAATGTGCGGATATTCATTATGAACTTAATACTGAAAAAATAGAGGAAGAAAGCCGTTACGATGGTCTGTATGCCGTATGCACTGACCTTCTTGATGACAGCGTGTCTGATATTCTGGCGGTCAGCGAGGGACGCTGGCAGATAGAAGCCTGTTTTCGGATTATGAAAACTGAATTTTCAGCGCGTCCGGTATATGTCAGGCGTAGCGAAAGGATACAGGCACATTTCCTGACCTGCTTTTTGAGTCTGCTGGTATATAGACTGTTGGAAAGGGAACTCTGCCATAAATATACCTGTGAAGAAATCTTGTCCAAATTAAAAGAGATGAATTTTGCGGATGTAGGGGAGCAGGGATTCATGCCATTATATGAACGCGATAAACTGACCGATGCCCTGCATGATACTTGTGGTTTCCGGACAGACTACCAGTTCATCTCCAAAAGCAAGATGAAAAACATTCAGAAAAAAAGTAAATGCAGGAAATAAATTACCAAAGAGCGCGAAAAAGAAAAAAACGCTATAAGTACCATAAAATGGGACATTATAGCGCTTTTTTGTTGCTAAACTGTTAAACTCGGGATT
>JAAVZI010000035.1 GCA_022791575.1 Lachnospiraceae bacterium | reverse complement strand
TGCATATGTGGTACGGTCCAGAGGCTGGCAAGGTTTGGCGGAATACAGGCGTAATTGTATTCCGGTATAAGATACAGTCCAGGAAGGGAAACCGACCGAAAAATTACACCTCCATATGCTGGCTTCCGAAAACAGCATAATGAAAACCATTCATAAATTTATGATAAATGATCGTACTATCAATGATTGATCGGAAGATGTGGTGTTACCATTCTGAGCCACAGTTATTGCAATGCCATTGCTTATGCACCTTCCTTGAAAATATCCCCCACATGGCAATGGAACCTGCTTTGGAAATGCCGCTTATTTTTCTAATGTTGGTACTGCTGCATGTGGGACAGTGTGGTTTATTTTGTATAATCTGTTCATCTGGTTCCTCTGGCTTAAGAAACAGAAATTTAGGTATTTCGTTATCCTCAATAATTTTATTAACTGTTGATATAGCATCTTTTAAACCACAATTTGCGATTTTCATAAATATACCTATAATTTTTGCTTTATTAACCTCTTCCAGAATTTCTGCTTTATTAGCCTCTTCCAGAATAAAAGATAAATCATATTCTACACCATTTATAACACATTTCGTATTTTTTTTAATTGGATATCCACAATGTATACAAACCACACTCCTGTCAGATATTTCTTTATTACATTCGGGACAATTTATTAATGACATATATCAATCCTCCTTAAATTATGATATCGGAAGTATCATCATTTATTATATCAGAATTTGATTGGCAGTACAATACAATTCTACAAATGGATTAAGTGGATGGGCAATTGATTTTTTTAACCATATAACTGGAATAAATAAAGAAATACCTAAAATAAGTAATAAGATTAAAGAGTTCTTTGACTCATTCGATACTAACAAAGAAATGAAACTATTAGATCCGGAAGGTATGCAACAGTGGGCCATAAATGCAGGCATTGCAGATAAATCCTTAATTAAATTTTTAAACGATACAAACTATGCAACAAAAAATTTAGCAACTTATCAGAATTACCTAATTAAAATTCAAAAAGAACAATCGACCTTTTCAAAAATAACAAGCAACGCAGCCTCAGTAATAAAATCTTTTGGTGCTCTACTCGGTTCCATGACAGTAAACTGGGCTATCGGTGAAATAATAGGATTGGTCGCATATGGTCTCGATCAATTGATTGTAACAGCTAAAGAAGCTAAAGAAGCTGCCAACAGCTTTACAAACTCTGTTAGGGAATCCAATGAAAAAGCAGTTTCAGATACTACAGTTATATCTGAACTAAATGAACGATTCCAGGAACTATCAAAAGGTGTAGATAAAGCAGGTCATAATTTAATTCTTACAAATGAAGAATATAAGGAATACAAAGATCTCATTGCACAGATCAGCAGTATTATGCCTGACCTAAATGTCAGATATAACGAAAATGGCGAAAAAATCAAAATTATTTCTAATAACCTTCATGATTTGAACAAGGAATATAATGAATATAGGAAAAGGACTGCAAAAGGATTTGTTTCAGGAGTCGGAGATGAAAATGGAAATACAGTGAATACAGTTATTGACAACATCAACAAAAACCTAAAAGGGGAAGGCCTATTAAAAAGTCAAGCCTGGGCAGCATTTAAAGAACTGTTTACCTTGGGTTTTGCAGATACAAGTGATGAAATGATAACACCTATTTATGGCCTCCAGAAATTAGATGAACTCCTTGAAAAAAGCCAAAAAGAAGTGGCCTCATTTTTTGCTTCACTAGATGATGCCAGTTTTGCATTTGAAGATATTTTTGGAATCGACCAAAGCGAAATTGGAGATATGACTGAAGAAGAGTTTGAAGATTTTAGAAATCAAATGAGAAATCAAATTGCTATATATCAGAATGAAATAAATACTATGTATGATCAGCTTCGTATTTCTTTACAACAGTTTGCCCTATCTGACGATACATATTGGAAATTGGATGAATCATCAAGAGAATATATATCGAATTTCCTGATGAATATGTCCAATGACATGCTGGAATCAGCTAATATGCTAGATGAAAATGGGTACTTTGTGAAACATAAAATCACTGGATTTATTTCAGAAATGATTGACTCTTTTAGCAATAAAGAAATACAAAATGCATATAAAAATCTAATAGAATTTGATACAGAAAATGCAGATGTTCCTGTAAGTAAATTGATGGAAAGCTTGAAAGAAAATATTAAAACCATCCAAGAAGGTACTGGAAACCGATTCAACGAAGAAGATCTGTTAAGCCTATTCGGACTTTCAGATATAAATGAAGATATGGGTTCCCTATTACAATCTGTGCAGAACAAATTGCAAGACGCATTTGAATCAAATGCACAAAATCTTTCCTATGAAGATTTAAAAATTGCAGCAGGTTTAAAAGTGGAAGATGATGTACTTCTTTCTTGGAATGAACTTATTGCTAAAATAAAAAAAACAAAAGAGCTAAGAAAGAAAAATGAAAAAAAACTTACTTTTAACGAAATCCTCTTTGGCTCTATTGGAACAGAAACCATAGACGATTATACCCAAAAAATCAGCACGCTCCAATCCTACTTAGATAAGCTCAAAGACGGCTCCTACTCTTCTACCGACTTATTAACTTTATCAAAGAACTTTGGAATTACAGGAGACTCTATAGAAAATATTATAAAGAACATCGAAAGTCTGATGGATTTCGAAGCAGAAACTATCATCGCTAAGATAGACGAAATCCTTAACACAAAGAACCTAAACGAAATAACCAGAAATGAACTGGAACGCTTAAAGCAAGTCTTAGAAGATATTTCAAAAGAAGCTCAAAATACCGCCAGCTTCCCACTTACCGGAAATGTACTGGCAGATGTACAAAAGCTTACCGAAGGGCTAGACCAGCTGGATAAAATCTATGCAGATGTTTATGACAAGAAAGAGTTTGACTGGTCATCCATCCTGAATAACGATACATTCAGTAAAACCTTTGGAGAATATACAGAAGAATATAACAATTTCCTAGACACCATATCCAAGTCACCAGATGACATAGCCACCTGCCAAAATGCCTTCAACAGATTGACAGGAGCCTATATTTATGGAACTGGTGTATTAAACGAAATAACTGAATCTACAAAAGACACAACCATTCAAATGCTGGAACAAATGGGGATTGCAAACGCCCAGGAGATTGTTATGAAAGCCCTGAGCGCACAGGAAGCATTTCTTACAACAAAGAAAAAAGATTCTTCCATCCAGTCAGAAAACCTTGCCGAAGCCACATGGAAGGAAATCCAGGCTATCCTTGTGGAAGGGGAAGCCGCAGTGGAAACACAAACCTATCTGGCACAGCTGGCACTCTCTAAATTTGATATTACAAACACCCCAATTAATACGGATGATGATGTCAGGGGAATTATAGCGATTGCTAATGCTGCAGGGACTTCAAAAGGATATGTGGTTGCACTCCAAACAGCTTTAGAAAACTTAGTAAAAGCCCAGGAAAGTGTTAAAAAGATACAAAATTCAGAAGTAAACGGCTCTTTCGCAGACGGAGCTAAAGGGGCTGCCATCAGCGGTACAAAAGTCCTGGAGGCTTCTGCTAAAGAAACCGCAGAGAAGTATCTGGCAGATATCGAGAAACATATATACAACAATAAATTAAACCCAGAACAGTTTCTGGCTGATTATAAAGGGGGAACAGCTACAAAAGAGATCGCAGATAAAGGACAAGAAAAATCCGAACAAACATCCGAAAAATCCAAAGCAAAAAAGCAAATCGACTTCTTCGAATACCGCCTAAAGGAATTGGACAATGCCATTGATACAGTAGAAAGCCATATGAATAATTTCACTGGCTCTTCTTCTAAGAACCTGGCCATTGATACTATGATTCACATCAATACCCGCAAACAGTCCGACCTGCAGAAATCCCTTGCCCTCTATACACATATGGCAGAAGCAGAACTGGCAAACATACCAGCAGACCTGCAGGATATGGCCAAAGACGGCGCCATTAATATTACAGACTTTATAGAAACCGCAGATGATGAAAATGGCACCATAGCAGAATCTATCGAGAATTACCGTAGATGGGCAGAAAAGATTGACGAAACCTCTGGCAGCATCGAAGATTTGAATACTACACTCCGACAGTTGGAACTGGACAAATTTAAGAATATGGCGGATGATTACACCCAACTTCTGGAACAGATTACCCGATCTACAGACCGGATCAACACACTAATGGATACACAGGAAAAAACAGACGGCGTAGTAAGCAAAAAATTCTATGAAGAACTGATTACCCAGTTCCGCATCCAGATGGAATACCTACAAAAGGAAAAGGCTGCTCTGGAACAGCAGATGCAGCATGCCGCAGCTAACGGTATTACAGCTGGTTCTACAGAATGGGCTGAAATGACCTCTACCTTAGCTGATATTGATACACAGCTGATCCAGTGCACCAGTTCAATGGAGGATTTTGCAGATTCCATCCGTGAAATCGACGTTTCTAATTTTAAAAAGGTCATGGATGGGTTTGGAGATATTGAAGATGAAATTGACCTCCTTCTTTCACTATCTGAAGAGGAACCAATTGTTAATGAACAAGGACAATATACACAATCTGCCATCACCCAGCTGGGACTGTTAGCCGACAAATACGTCCTTGCAAAAAGAAAAGAGACAGAATACCAGGAAGCAATCTCCTCATTAGATGATGCCTATGGAAAAGGAAAACTTAATTTTACAGAATACCTGGAACTGCACCGAGACTTAAATGATGGCTTAAGCCAGTCTATACATCTTCAGAAAAGTGTCCAGGATTCGGTCATGGATTACCATAAGAAAACCATCGACCAGGAGATCGAAAACCTGAACAAAGCCAGGGACGCCTATAAAGACTATATTGATATGAAAAAGGCAGCTTTGGATCAAGAATCAGACAACCACGATTTCCAGAAGGAACTGTCCAGCCTGCAAAAAGAGCTCTCTTCACTGGATCATCAGATTAATCAGCTTACCGGGGAAGATGACTATACTCTGGCTCTAAAAGCAGAACTGCAGCAGGAACGGAAGGACAAACAGGAAGAACTGGATGAAATGCTCTACAATCATTCCATTGAATCCCAAAAGGAAGCCCTGGATAAACAATATGAAGATTATTCCGAAAACTGCGATAATACGATTACAAAGCTGGAAGAATCCTTAGAAGGAGGTTCTGATACCATCAAACAGATCTTTACAGATACGATGGAATTTGTAAGCAGCCAGTCCGGCCAATATCTTGAGGGCTTGAACAATCTCTGTTCCGAATATGGCCTTACCGCTTCCGCCATTCTTACAGAACCTTGGCAGAACGGAGAAAATGCCCTTGGCATATACAATGATGCCCTGACCTTCCAAACAGGTTCCTTCAACCTTATGCTGGATAATGTGAAACAGCATATATATAACGATGGCCTGGAAGCCGATCTAACAGCTCAGAAGCTGATGAATACTTTCAATGTCAGTGCTGAATTTCTTAAAAGTGAACTGGGTTACATATGGTCTGGACTTAATAATGATACATGGAGAGCAGAGGATCTGCAGAATCAGTTATCTTATCTTTTTACTAGTATATCTTCTGAGCCTCTGATCACGCAGATATCCAATGCCAATCTTGCAGCTGGCAGCTTTCTTAATACTACCAGCTAATTAAACGATACAGTTGGCAATATTGGAAATTCTTTCAGCCACGTAAGTCAGAATGCCACAAATGCATTAGAAAATATTACTAATTCCAGCCTGAATTCTCTTACAACGGTAGAGCAGGCCACTAACAGTATGTTAAATTCAACTTCTAATTCTATCAAAAATGCCATAAATGCTACCTCCACGATATCTGGTATGCTTAAAAATAACTACATAGCTGCCGGCCTTGCCTCACTGGCAAACGGAGGATTAAGCGGAAACTGCGGAGGACCTGGCGGGGGTGCAAAATTTGCCAAAGGCGGCGTTATCACCAGCAGGCATGGTTACTTAAAACCCCTTGCCCGCGCAGTCGGAGAAGATACCATGGTTGCTGCCAGATACGGAGAACGAATCTTAACGCCTAAACAAAATGAAGCATTTGAAAAGTTCATGGAATCTGTCCCAGATATTGTAGCAGCACATCTGGATATTCCTGGCTTCCATTCAGACAACCCCTACCCGTCCTTCCCTAGCGACAGCCGGCCCGTCGACAATTCCATCACCCTCAACGCTCCGCTGGTTGAAGTAAACGGCAGTATCCATCATGAGGATATGAAACATATTGAAAAGATGGTAGATAAAAAATTAAACCATCTGCAGCATAAACAAAATGTAGCCTTACGTACCTATATGGGTATCAAATAACAGAAAGGAGAATTAATATGGTTTTTGGTTCACATTTTATATTTGACGGAGCAGATTCGAGAGATTACAATCTGTTCCTGTGTTCCTTCGACGGAGCACAAGATGAAGACCTTTCCATGGGACTTGGCATAGAAGCCATTACTATGGAACTAAGAGACAATACAATTGATTACGGCGGAAAATACAACGAGGTTCTTACCTTTCAGTTTTCCGCATGTTTGGATGACAGACAGGAAAACCAAGCATTTGACAGATATCAGGTAAGAGAAATCGTCAACTGGCTTTCCTCAAAAGAACTGAAATGGCTGTCCTTCTATGATGAAGACGACATGGAATACTGGTACTTCTGCCGCTTTACCAACATTGAGACCAAGAAGCTCTGTGGCAGGGTCATTGGTTTTAACTTTGAAGTTACCTGTGATTCCCCCTATGCCTATTCAGATATCAAAACGGTTAAACTGGATGAACTGGCTATTCAAAAGCCTTCTGGTGAGCAAATGCTCACCGGAATCACCAGGATACGGAATATCTATACTGATACAGACGTCCCTATATGTCCGAATATTTTTATTGAACACCAGGGGCTTTCTGCTTTAACGAAAGAATTAAATCTTCTTGTATCCAACACCCAGAACAATTCTGGCTTTGAAGTGGGCAATTTCCCCGTCAAAGGTTCCATCAGCGGCGGGACTGGACACAGTCTTGTCATGATAGACCTAAACAACTGGCTATTATGCGGCTGTAATAAAGAAAACCGAAAGTTTCAGGCAGATTACCAAGTAATTTATGAAAAAAGCCCTGTCTATGGGCACAGCGCAGCACCCGATACAAAACTGCTGGAGCTGGAAAAGGGAGATAATGAGATTCATTTAGAACTAAAGATCTTGGACGGACTGACCGCAGAGGATTCTTTGACAAATGCTTCCTTCACGGTATATCTCCAGTACAGAGAAAAATATAAGGCAGGTGTGTTCTAATGAGAATCGCAATATTTGATAAATTTGATATAAAAAACTGTAACTCCTATATTGCAAACATGCTTTATGATCCGATTTTATCCTTTCAGCCCTATCAGGCTGAGCTGGACTTAAAGCTGGATGATTTCTGCGAATTTTCCTTTGATGTCCCCTATTATTATGTAAATGAGGTCACTAAGGAACGATACCGCAACCCTGTTTACGACTATATTAAATGTTTCCGCAACCTTCATCTGAATGATGTGGGATTTTTCCATATTTCCTCTGTCAATATAGAACATGACGGTTTGATGGAATATAAACATGTCACTGCATACAGCGCGGAGCATGAACTGACGCACAAGTTTCTCAATATGCTTAAGGTCCGCATTGATGAGCAGGGAGATGATATGGTTCTGTATCATGCAGACCAGCCCTCCCTGTCTGTCATGCATAAAGTTTTGGCAGGTACAAACTGGACAGTGGCATACTGTGACGAATCCGTCGCAAGGCAAAAGGTCGTACTGGATATAGACCGGTCTTCCATCTATGATTTAATTACCGAAGACCTTGCCAAATTCTGTAACTGCAGGTTTATCTTTGATATTGAAAACTTTCAGATTTACATCTACGATGCGGATCATGTAGGAGAAGATACCTGCCTGAACATTACCTTTGACAATCTGCTGTCCAACGCAGAGGTATCCTATTCGGAAGATGATATCAAAACTGCCCTCCGAGTAGAAGGAGAAAATATTTATATTACCGACCTAAATGGGGGCAGCGACACGATTACAGATCTTAGCAATTATGCGGTGGAAGAATGGATGGGCGCAGAACTGGCCCGGAAGTATCCATACTATCTAGCCACACGGACAAAACGTCTAAAATACTATACCGAAGTACAGAAATATCTGGATCTGTTTACCAAAAGATGGGCGGCCCTGCAGAATAATTACCCAGAGAACGGACAGCATGTGTGGGAATGGTTTAGCAAATATAATTATGAAATACTTGATATGTATGAAGAAGCTATTGCCAAAGCAGAAAAGGAGATGGCAGACAAAGAAGCGGAAGGAAATTGGGCAGAAGCAGAAAAAAAGAGAGAAGAGGCTGAGAATTATAAATATACCCTTGAAACTATATTTCTTAGACGTTATATAAAGCATTATGTCAAAAAGCAAGTTCAATCTCTGGTTGACACAAAACAGCTCTTGTGCCTTCCTGAATATGGAATTAACTATTTAAAAGAAGGTATCTGTACTCTTGATACTATGATTGAAGCAGAAATGGAAAAACGAACTTCAGGTGAGCAGGAATATTCCAGAGAGCATATTTACAAGTCCATTCAGAAATTTTACTCCAATGGATTATTTATCAAAAATTTCATTCTTCGAATACGTTATGAAAATGAAATCATTCCGGCTCTGAGACATATGTCTGAAGTCCTGCGTAACTATTATTCCTATGAAGGTTTTGTTCATGACAACGATTTTCCATCCACCAGCAACAATATATTCAAATCTAATAAATGGGAAGAAAACCAAATTCTCAATAACAAATTATTTGTGAATGACAATTATGAATTTATCATTGCCAAAACACAATATTTGGGAGCTATTGAACATTTTTCTGAATTAGGTGCAGGCGGAAATGCATTCGGTTATGGATGGAGTAATGATATATGCAAGGATTTGGAGAAAACCGTTTATAATTATGAATATTCCGAAGAAAACAGTTCTTCTTCCGTTCATAAAGAAACCATTCCGCTGGAACCCATAGAATTTATTTATCGTTCTGATGGACATGGCTGCAACAGCTGGATCTATGATCTTTGCTATTCTGCATTTATGGACCCGAACGGAGATCTTTCCAATGATAAGATCAAAGAGAAAATGGGAATCTGTGGCAAACCTTATTTTACTAAAGATGAAATCCGTATCCTAAAAGCACTTGAATCTGAGGATGAATACCGGGACAGTAACTTTAAACTCCATAAGGATGATAGCCGTGCAGAAATCCTTAAGAATTCCCAGAGACTATACCAGAATGGATTAACAAAAATCTGCGAGCTAAATAAACCCTCTCTTTCTTTTACTGCAGATACGGCCAACCTGTTTATGCGAGAAGAATTTAAGGGGGTGATTCAAAAACATCTTTTTTCATTAGGCAATAAAATCAATATTGTCCTGCGCAATGATTACACATTACAAGTAACAATAAAAGAAATTCATATTGATTTCTCGGACCCAGAGAAAAATTTTTCTTTTACCTGCGATAACATTAGTTCACTGGCTGTAAAAGAAAACGATTCTATTATGCGCAAAATCGGTTATGCGTATAGAAAAAACAAAAAATAACTATAACCTACAAAAACTATTACTCCAAAAGAGAATAGTTTTCAAAGACTATGCTGCTGCATGAAACTTCCTATGTTCCAATGCAGCAGCTTTTATTTTTAATTAAAAGGAGGATTTACAATTATGATAAACTACAATTTAGATATTGACTTAAATTCCTATTCGGATAAAGTTTTATGCACACTTCAGCAGGGGGAAGACGGCGGCCGCGGAATTCAGTTCCATGTCATGCAAAATGGAGCCGATTACACTCCTCTTGCAGCCACCACTGACCAATTCATCTGCAAACTACAGATTGACAAACCGGACGGCACAACTATCATCACGTCCACCACTGATAAAATCACAGATCACAACCATATTCGGATCAAAAGCACCACCCCTTTAATATTAAATTATACCGTTGGAAAAAATACCTGCGCAGTAGAAGGCATACTGCACTGTAAGTTATCCATACTTCAAGGGAATAGCGCATCCAGCACTACAACATTAAAAAGTGTATTATTCAAAATGCGTGTAGAAGCTGGAGTGAAGCGAGAAGAAGATGTGGTGTCATCAAGCGAATATGAAAGATTCGAAGACTTTATTGGCAAAATCGATACATTTGAAGAAAAAGTAACTCAATACGAAAATCATGTAACTAATAAATTAAATCCGCATCAGGTCACAGCTTCCCAGGTTGGAACTTATACTTCCCAGGAAATAGACAATAAAATCAGGGATGTAACGAACTCCCCGAATTTTGCTGACGGCAGGATCTATTCCCGCAGTTCCGTGAATATGAACCGCAAAGCAGATACTACTGTCGGAAACAGCAGCTTTTCTTTTGGACGCAACAACGAAGCCAGCGGGGACTGCTCCCATGCAGAAGGGGAAGAATCTATTGCCAGCGGCGCTTGGGCGCATGCGGAAGGAGCTGTTAGTAAAGCCACAGCACAATGCTCCCATTCTGAAGGAAACAATACTACTGCCAGCGGATATGCTAGTCACGCTGAAGGGATTGAAACTGTTGCCAGCGGTATAGATTCCCACTCGGAAGGAAGTTATACAATTGCCTCAGAGCAGGACAGCCATGCGGAAGGGCAAAACACAAAAGCCGAAGGTGCAGCCTGCCATGCAGAGGGCTGCAGCACAACTGCCAGTGGCGTTAGTTCCCATGCTGAAGGCTATCGAAGTTCTGCTACAGGCGATCATGCACATTCCGAAGGGAAGGATTCCGTTGCATCTGGAAACCACAGTCATGCAGAAGGAGAACATACGACTGCTTCTGGGCCAAACAGCCATGCGGAAGGCTATCGAACATTAGCATCTGGATTATATTCTCATACCGAAGGACATGAAACAACGGCCAGTAAAGCAAATTCTCATGCGGAGGGCTGGGGAAGCATCGCCTCTGGACAGGACAGCCATGCGGAAGGACAAAGCACAAAAGCCGAAGCATTCTCATCACACGCAGAAGGGAAAAGCACTACTGCTTCTGGTGAATATTCTCATGCGGAAGGAAATAACACTACATCCATTGGTGAAAGTTCTCATGCGGAAGGGACACACACCACCTCTTCTGGACAATACAGCCATGCGGAAGGATTAAGCACCACTGCTTCCGGTGACGGCAGCCATGCGGAAGGAACCGAAACAAAAGCTTCTGGTTCCGATTCTCACGCAGAAGGATTTCAAACAATTGCCAGCGAAGCAAATTCTCATGCCGAAGGCTGGGGAAGCATCGCCTCTGGACAGGACAGCCATGCAGAAGGGCAAAGTACAAAGGCAGAAGCATTCTCATCACACGCAGAAGGAAAAAGCACTACTGCCTCTGGTGAATATTCTCATGCGGAAGGACAGGATTCTACTGCTGCTGGGGATTCTTCACACGCAGAAGGTTTTGGAACAACCTCCTTGGCACAATGCTCCCATGCAGAAGGCAATTATACATCCACTGAGGGACATTCTTCCCATGCGGAAGGCTCCTTCTCAACTGCCTCTGGCTCAAACTCCCATGCAGAAGGCGAAGAAACCATCGCTAAAGGAACCAATTCCCACGCAGAAGGCCGGGAAACCATAACCGGAGAAACATGTAGCTGCCAGCATGTCCAGGGAAAATACAACATAGAAGACACCGAAGGAAAATATGCTGACATTATCGGAGGTGGCACAAGCAACAGCGACAGAAAGAATATTTCTACCCTTGACTGGGAAGGGAATCTGTATTTAAGCGGCGATATTTATGTCAATGGCGACAAGGAAAACAGCTTAAGTCATCTGACAGGTAATGCGGTTACCTACAATCTTTCAAAATCCGGCTCTACTATTAAATTAACTGGAAGCGATGGTTCTGAAAGCACTGTTATGGATACCGATACTACCTATACTGCCGCCACTCCCGGCACTAACGGACTTATGACTTCTGAAATGGTTACTAAACTGAATAATATTTCAGCGGATGCAAATAACTATACTCTGCCTGCAGCCGCTTCTTCTATATTGGGTGGAATAAAGACAGGATATAACAATAATGGGAAAAACTATAAGGTACAGTTAGATAGTAATCATAATGCATTTGTTAACGTTCCGTGGGAGAATAGTTCAGGTGATATAGATACAAATGCATATGCTTTGAAAAGTATTTATGGTGATACAACGATTAATTTAGGAAGAGAATTAAATTCCACAATTGGCGAACGCAGTTGTGCAGTTGGGTTTATTAATTCAGCCAGTGGACAATACTCTTTTGCTGAAGGAAGGGGAAATTATTCAAAAGGCGAAGCTTCTCACGCTGAAGGCTATGGAAATATTTCAGAAGGATTAGCTTCTCATGCTGAAGGCAGAAGTTGTAAAGCAACCTATAATTATGCACATGCTGAAGGTTATGCATGTACTTCCAGTGCATATGGTTCACATGCTGAAGGAGATGGTTGTAAAGCATCAGGAAGCAACAGCCATGCAGAAGGAAATAGTTGTATCTCTACTGGATATGGAAGTCATTCCGAGGGTTCTCACACCTATACAAGTAATCCTGCTTCTCATGCTGAAGGTTATTACACTAGAGCTATTACTATCGGTTCTCATGCTAGTGGAAAATATAATAAAGAAATGAAAGGTCAAACATTTGAAGAAGACAACCAAACAGCTGACTGTTTCGTTGTAGGCAACGGCACCTCCGACACTGCCCGCTCTAACGCATTCCGTGTAACCTATAGTGGCGAAGTTTATGGCACATCCGCCTTTAAATCCTCCGGCGCTGACTATGCCGAATTCATCAAACCTTGGCACGACAACAATGAACAGAACGAAGACCGGGTTGGATATTTTGTAACTGTCAAAAACGGACTGCTTCACAAAGCCAACGAAGGAGATCTGATTGCAGGAATCACCTCCGGCTGTCCATCTGTTGTCGGAAATGCAGATGAAGATTATTACTGGCGCTGGGAACGAGATGAATTCAACCGGGTTATTATGGAGGATATACTTGAAACTATCGAAAAAACAGATGAAAATGGAAATGTAATCTATGATGAAAAAACAAATCAGCCAATTAAAATAGAAACTGGAAATATACTAAAAAATGCAAAAATGAAGCAATCTGCTAATTATGATCCATCCCGTCAGAACACCTATGTAGAACGAAAAGACCGAAGAGAATGGGACTATGTCGGCATGATCGGTGTACTTCCAGTCCGCGATGACGGAACCTGCATTGCCGGACATTTATGCAAATGCGGAACCGACGGAATCGCAACTTATGCTTCCAAACGAGATTTTGACACATATATGGTAATCGAACGAATCAACGATCATATCATTTCTGTAATTTTAAAATAATAAGTAGTAGAATAAAACCATTTCAAATGATTCAAAATAGAACTGGCAGAAATTATCAAATCTGCCAGTTCTATTTTTATAGGTATTTTTCAATTACTTAATCCTAGCCTAAAAGTCATGAGCTTCTATTTATGACACAATACCTAACCTCAAAATACGTTGAATACTTTATATCATATAATACAAATATTTATAAATCTTTTAATAATATATTTAATTAGAAATTGACATTTTTCTTTTACTTACCTTTTTATAAATAAAGAAACATACAATAACAATAATTATTCCTGCCACCATACTTATTCCAATAATCAAATTCTTATTGATAATTACAATCTCAATCTCCTCACGAATACTGTCATTCACAATACATGAAAGTATTACTTTCCCTGTACCCTTAATAATAAATTCATTATGTTCGATATCAATAATACTTTTATCAGAACTCTTCCATATAACATCTTGATGTGTGGCATTACTTGGGCTTATTTCAACATCAAGCAATATTTTATCAGATGTATTAATAATATTCGAATACATATAATCGGTTGTATCTTGAATTTTTATATCTTTTACAGGAATTGCCTCAATCTGTACAGGTATCTCTTTTTTGATTCCATTCCATGTTTCAATAGATAAAGTAGCCGTACCTTCGTTAAGTGCAGATATAGACGAATCAGAACATTTTACAATTCCCTCATCATCACTAATAATAGTATACTCTTTCCTATTTGTATCTTTTGGGAGAATATCAATAGACAATTGATAGGTATCCCCTATAGTAACTTTAATAAAATCTTCACATCTTATCTCCTGCGGTAAGATTTCATACACTTCAACAACTGCTTTACATTCTATATTATTTAAAGATACACATGTAATTGTAGCAACACCTGCTGATTTGGCTACAATCGTTCCATCATGATTTACGTCTAAGATTTCCGTATGATCAGACTGCCAAGTAACCGTTTTGTCTGTAGCATTATCAGGTAACACAGAAATATTAAATTTATATGTTTTTCCCAACTGAAGCTTGTCTATAACATTAGTAATTTGTATATGATCCACTGGTATTGCTTGTACTTCCACAGGAAATGTCTGCACAACACCCGAGGCTTTGATTGTTATTTCCGCAGTTCCTACTCCTACTCCAGTCAGAGTACCATCCTTATTTACCTTAACAATCTCCGGGCTGCTTGATATGATCTCACTCTTGCTATCTGCTGCATGTTCTATGGAATACTCTACTTTTGAACTTTCACCAACCTTAAGAATATTAGGATAACTCTTTAACGAAATGGATGGCGAACGCGTAGGCACAGGTGTTGGTACCGGTGTTGGCGCAGGAGTATTCACAGTTGATTTTGAACTGCCTCCATTATTGCTATATGGACATACCCCATTTGTATGTAAATGTGCCGGATGTCCACCACAATGATAATGATAAGAACCCAGTCCACTTTTATTTTTATTATCTTTATGCCCGCCACTGCTATCTGTTCTTCCAGAATGAGCAAATGATGCCATTGGAAATAAAAGCACCAACATAATGAAGAAACTATACAAAACTAAACCTTTAATATTTTTCATATCTTACTTCCCCTCTTTTGCAATTTATTGTGAAACAATACCAATTTCATCCATTTTGTATATAAACTTCTTTAAACTAAAACAGCGATATCATTCATTCCTAGATAAATCATACGGCGTCTGCTGATAGACATAATAATTCAGCCAATTTGTATAAAGGTTATTGGCATGCGAACGCCACTGCAGCAGCGGCCGCTTTGTCTCATCCCCTTCCGGGAAATAATTCACAGGCATTTTAATCTTAAGACCTTTATCCTTATCCCGTATATATTCCTGCTGCAAAGTAATCCTGTCATATTCCGGATGCCCCATCACAAAAATACGTTTCCCCTCTTCCGCCATAAGAATATAGATTCCAGCCTCCTGGGAACGCGCCAGAATTTTCAATCTATTATCCTCCTCCACCGCTTTCTCATCAATTCCCGTATATCTGGAATGCGGCGCCATAAAGACATCATCAAATCCCCTTACCAGCGGCTCTTTTCGATTCATAACCTGATGGCTGTAGATACCTGACAACTTTTCTGGTAGTTCGTGCTTCTGAATCTGATAGTGATAATACAACCCCGCCTGTGCTCCCCAGCAAATATGCAGGGTGGAGGTGACATGCGAATCGGACCAAGCCATAATTTGCTTTAACTCGGCCCAATACCCCACCTCTTCAAACTCCATTTTCTCTACCGGCGCACCAGTAATTATCATTCCATCAAACATTTCCTTCTTAATATCCCCAAAAGTCAGATAGAATTTGTTCAAATGGTTGGCCGGCGTATTCTTTGATACATGGCTGCTCATATGTAAAAATGAAATATCCACCTGCAGGGGGGTATTCGACAAAGCCCTTAAAAGCTGGATTTCTGTGTCCTGCTTCAGCGGCATCAAGTTCAGTATTAATATATGAATGGGACGGATATCCTGATGCATGGCTCTATTTTCATCCATTACAAATATATTTTCCGCTTCCAGAATTTCCTTAGCCGGCAGATCACTCTGAATCTTAATAGGCATACAGCATTCCCCTTTCTTAATCTTTATTATTCAGACATTGCAGACAGAAACCACCTTCTGTCCTATCCGTCTATTATAACATCCTTATGAAAATATGCAAGCCCTGTAAATTTAAGAAATCTTAAAATCCAAAAAATAAAAATCAAATAGACATCTAATTCTGAATATGATAGAATAGAATCAGTGATTCACATAAGAAGGAGGTTCCATATATGAAAGATTTACTAAACAAAAAAAAGCCGCTATTGATTGCTTCTCTTTCGGCTTTCATCTTTGTTGCAGCTGTCGTTATCATTCTGGTATCAGGCAAAGAACCTGAGAATCCGCCGCCGGCTCCTACTGCCAGACCCGTTCCAGAGCTTTCCGCAGAAGCGATTTCGGTACCTACAAAACCCCCTTTGGTGATCCCTATTGACTTTGCCTCCCTGCAGGCACAGAATCCCCATGTATATGCATGGATACAGATTCCAGATACAAATATCAATTACCCAATTCTGCAGCATCCGGAAGATAATGCCTACTACCTGACACATACCATGTTCGGTGAACAAAAAACCGAAGGCTCTATTTATACAGAGAATTATAATACCAAGGACTTTAACGATCCAAATACGATTATCTATGGACATAATATGAAAAATGGTTCCATGTTCAAGCATCTACATAAATTTGAAGACCGCAGCTTTTTTGATACACATCGTACCATGTATATATACACACCAACACAGATTTTAGAATACACCATATTTGCTGCCTATGTTTCAGATAACGCTCATCTGCTGTATACCTATGATTTTTCTAATCCAAATGTATATACAGAATATTTAAGAGCAGTTATGATGAAGAAAGGCCACATTGATACTGGCATGAACTTGAATTCTGCCAATAAAATCATTACCTTGCAGACCTGTACCGGAAACTCAGAGACTCGGTATCTTGTGCAGGCCGTTCTTTCCAAAGTGCAGGGAGAACCAGATATTATCATTCCCGATACTCTGATTCTTCCCGGCTCCGCACCGCAGGAACCGGTTTCTCCTGAAGCTGTTACACAGTAAGTCATGTTCTGACAACTTTATTACAGTTTCGAGAAAAAGACAAACACTATTTAAAAATTATTTTTAAACAGTTCCTAACCAACCAGAGCGTTGCTGAACCAATTTAACAGCAACGCTCTGATTATTAATAGCTTCTTATTCTATTTGACTGCTGTATTTCACAATCAACAGCTCAACGCTTAATTGATCTGCTAGATTGCCCATTTTAACATCCTCTTCTGCCTGTACACTATCTTCTAATGCACAGCGGAGCTGTTCCATCGTAAATCCCTGGGACTGGCTGATATAGCGTCCTACAAAGAACGGCGGCAGCCCGGCTTTGGACGCAATCTCTGATTTATCCCGGCCCAGGCGCAGCAGATCCTTTACCTGCATTAACAGGTTAAATTGACGGTTAATTAAGGCCAGAATCTTTAACGGCGCCTCCTTTAATGCCAGCAGATTATAATACAGGTCCAATGCTTTCTTCTGCTTCCTCTCTGCCATAGCATTAATCATATCAAAGATCTGATTGGTAATCTGTGACGTACATATGTTCTCTATATCTGCTCTGGTAATGACGGACCGTTCATACGTATAACAGATTAGCTTTTCCAGCTCCTGGCGGATATTATTCATATCCATTCCTGTTTTTTCAAGAAACAGCCTCAGATCTGCCTGTGTAATCTGTTTTCCTTCTTTTTTTAGAATCGACAGAATCCATGTAGTCAAAGTCTTTTCATTTTGGGATTTAAACTCTACTATTTTTCCAGCCTTTTTTACTGCCTTATAAAGCCGGGTCCGCTTATCTACTTCCTCCTCTACAAACAGCAGGCAGGCTGTCTCTGGAACTTCACTGATATAGTCAGCCAGTTCATCACAAGCGGATTTGAAAAATCCAGTATCCTTAAGGAGAATCAGCCTCTTTTCTGCAAAAAAGGGCATTGTCTGAGCTAAATCAATAATTTCTCCTACTGCGATTCCTTTGCCCTCATACTGGTGAAAATTGATGGTATCCCCATCGTGGAGACAAGCCCGTTTAATCTTCTGTTCAAACTGATTTTTCAAATAAGCTTCTTCACCGTAGAGCAGATATACCGACTGAAGCAATCCATTATTCAATTCCTGCTGTAATTCTTTCATAAGCCACCTGCTGTTTCTATATGTAATTGCGCTGTTTATGGTTCGTAAATCTTCTGTTCAAAGGAATTCTTAATCACTTTTCGTCCTTCTTCAAGAGAAGCGATCGCACCTAATGTCTTTAACTGCATCATAACATTTCCTAATACAGAACCTTCAATCGGACCTGCTACTACCCTTTTACCGGTTGCTTTAGCTGTCAATTCACACAAAAGCTGATCCTGAATTCCGCCGCCCACCATATTAATACAAGGAATTTTATTTCCAGTAATCACTTCTAAGTTCTGAACAGTTGTTGCATATTCTTTCGTCAATCCATTATAAATAGCCATAGCAATTTCTCCCAGGCCTTTAGGTGTTCCTTGTAAACTCTCTTCACAATAGGCGATTACTTCCTTCATCATATTGTAAGGGGCTGTAAATCTGGCATCATTCGGGTCAATGGTAAATGTCTTATTTTCTGCTTCTCTGGCCGCTTTAATAATATCCGGGAAGGATACCTGTTCTTCGAATTCACACCAGTTCTTTCTCAGATTCTGCATAATCCAAAGTCCATTGATATTCTTAAGCAGACGGATCTTCCCTTCTACACCGCCTTCATTTGTATAGTTATAATCAAATGATTCTTTTGTCAATACTGGCTCATCCATTTCCATTCCCAGCAGTGACCAGGTTCCACAGCTTAAAAATGCCGCATGTTCTTCCTCAAATGGAGTTCCAGCAACTGCAGAGGCGGTATCATGGCTTCCTACTGCAATCACCTTGACATGCTCCAGCCCAGTTTCTTTCACTACTTCATCAATGAGATCGCCCACAATCGTTCCCGGCTGAATCATATCACAGAATAGATCTGTACGAATTCCAATCCGTTTTAATAACTCAATATCCCAAGTACGCTTCTTTGCATCCAGCAGCTGTCCTGTACTGGCGTTAGTATACTCATTGTACATTTTTCCCGTCAGAAAATAATTAAATAAATCCGGCATCATCAGGAATTTATCTGCCTTATTATAGATTTCCGGTCTCATTTTCTTATCTGCATAAAACTGAAAGACGGTATTAAAATTCATAAACTGGATACCAGTAGAGGCATATAATTCCTCTAACGGCACCACAGCATCCACTTCGTCAATCACTCCAATCGTACGGTCATCTCGATAATTTACCGGATTGCCGATCAGATTCCCCTGCTTGTCAATCAAACCATAATCCACACCCCAGGTATCAATGGCCAAACTGCTGATGGGAATTTTTCTGGCTGCTGCTTTTTTCAAACCAGTTTTTAATTCATGATATAGGCGGAACGTATCCCAGTAGAAATATTTACCAATTCTTACTGGTTCATTGGCAAAACGATGCAGTTCTTCCAGTTCGATCTTTCCATTTTCGAATTTGCTGAGTATCATCCTTCCACTGGATGCCCCAAAATCGAACGCTAAATTGTAAATTATGCTCATATTCGAATCCTCCTTTTAAAATCTTTTGTTATTATTGTATATTTTAACATATTCTACCTTCTCAATCAATCACTTTATCAGATTTTCGATAGGCAACAACCTGAATCGCATGATCCTGAAAAAACTCCTGCCAGCGCTGCTCCAGCGGCTTATCGGTAACGACAATATCCCCCTTTTGAAACTTGGCCAGCTGGACAAATGATACGTTGTCAAATTTCGTACTGTCGATGGCCCAGATCGTTGTTTTGGCACATTCGCGCATGGTGCCTTTAATATGAGCCTCCGGCTCATTCGAATCTGTAATGCCTTTCTCCATACTGACGCCCTTACAGGAAAGTACCGCCTTATCTACATTGTAGCGCTCCAGCATCTGTTCTGCCTGTCTCCCTCCCAGAGAAAGTGCAGAATCCCGCAGCTCTCCGCCTGTAGAGATAACCTTTATTCCTTTGCAGTCAGACAGTTCTAACAGAATTTCTACTGAATTGGTAATAACTGTCAGATTCTTATATTGCTTTAGATTTCTGGCAACCATCAGTGATGTAGTCGAAGAATCCAGCATAATACTCTCTCCCTCTTCAATAGTTCCCTGCACCAGGCGGGCTATAGTCTGCTTTTCCTGTTTATTGGTCTTGGCCCTTACTTTAAACGGCATTTCCATACTGGTATTCTTACTCAGTACAGCACCGCCGTAGGTTTTCTTCACATATCCTTCCTTCTCAAGCTTATCAAGATCCCTGCGTATCGTCTCCTCTGTCACATTATATTTCTGGCTCAGCTCTGCTACCAGAACGCTCTTTTCCCGCTGCAAGATCGCCAAAATCTCACTTTTTCTTTCAATTGCAAGCATGGAACTCCTCCCATTCCTTCCGCTTTGAACAAATCTTTCTATGATCGGTTTCTTTTTAAATGCTCATTCTGCATTCGCTGCTTCATAGATGTTCCTGAGTAATTCTTATTGGAAACACCCGGCAGTTTTATCGGTTCCGGTCCGATTCTGTCCTTGATAAAGAAATACATCAGTACCAATGCTGTCAGTATAAAACCAATTCCGCCTATGATACTGGTTGGCATATAATTCAGAAATACACCAACACGATCAGGATCTTTCAGAAAAACACTTCCGACAGGCGTCATGGTACTCACACAGGCATTCGCTAGTATGGCCGGTATACAGCTGTTAGTCTTAATCGTCAAATAGGAATAGATGGTTCCCATAACCATACAATAAACCAATGTACTAAGACAGCCTATAAATGGATATCCGGCGTAATCTTTTCCATAGAAAAGCCCCATTCCAATCACCAATGGAAAATACCAGATTCCCCAGACGATACCGTCAATCAATACCGCCCGCCACTTCGGATGCTTGTTACAAAGCATATTGAGGAAATAACCGCGCCAGCTTACCTCTTCTCCTACACAGGTGAACAAATTCAAGAATGGTGCCAGCGGAATATTTAATAGAATATTATAAATCAAAGTATCACGTATTTCATTGTTATTGAATTCTTTTAAAGCCTCATCCTTTTCCTGCAGCGCTGCAATGTAGGAAGACATAGAACTGTCAAAATTGTCTCTAAAAATCAGAAAATAAAATCCGGTGCCGACAACAACTAATAGTACTGGTGCCAACCAGCCAATTAATGAATACTTAACTGTACCGCGTCCTTCCGGCTTCAGCCAAAAATTCATCCACAATGGTTCTTTGATTGCATATTTGGTTACCAGTATCGCTAATGCAGGTGCCAGCACGATCAATGGGGAAAGATAACTGAACATGGCATCCTTGGTGTGTCCGGTGAGAATTAAAACCAGTTCGATCCCCCAGCTTAGTACAAAACTAATGCCCAAAAAATACTTTTCTTTCATGAATAATCTCCTTATCAGCAAGATTGAATACTTGCTGTTTCCAATGTTCTATTCCTGTCTTAAAAAAGAGTACCAGCTTTCACTGATACTCCCTTTGATTGCATACATTATGTAACTCCAATTCCTACAAACCCAGCTGGGTCCTCAGAGGATCTCTGTTATATCAATGTATTAACAAAATCCTTAGATGGACTTGGAATCACTGCATAATCTAACAGCAGTCCATCTTCTTTAATTAATTTGCAGGAAGACTCTATGGCTTCTGTAACGGCCGCTACTGACCCGGTCAGCAGTAAATAGGATTTTCCGCACATACCTCTTGCCACACGAATCTCAAACAAATCCACCTCTGCAGTCTTAGCTGCATGATCGGCTGCTACTATAATGGAGGCTGCCGTAAATGTCTCTAATACTCCCAAAGCCGCCACATTCTCAATCTCTGCCGTACAGGTCAGAGCCTTGAAAATCGACTCATGAGGATTACCAAGCACAAATTTGTCAATCAGGCTCTCCGGATAATTCTTCTCTGCTGCATCCACACATACCCTGACTGCACTTAAATCTCCGGCAAATAAAATAATGAATTTGCCTGGGCAGACAGTCTGGGACTGGATTAATTCAACTTCTGCTGTCTTCACAATAAGGTCCGCTGCCTTAATTCCGGTGGAGACAGTTTTATATTCTACCATTCCTATTGCTCTGCTCATCTATATCATCTCCATCTATTTACTTATTGTAATATAATTATCAGTGACTGCTGTAACCTTACCTGCAAGACTTGCATGCAGCGATGTACCTAAAGCACCTTCCGGAGGTTCTCCGACCACCTGGCCAACTTCCACGGTATCACCGGCCTTCACCACTGCTGCACAAGGCGCTCCAATGCATTGACGAAGCATCAGTTTCACTTCTTTAATATCTGCCGTGCACTTGCCCATTGGTGCTGGAACATCATATGGTGCCAGCCCTAAACGCAGAAGCAGTCGATGCTCTGGAACCTTACGCTCCTCGCGCATACTGTTCACCGGCTTCATTGCCCGTTCCGGAGGTTTTACACCGTTGGCTCTTAAGCCACCTTTATACTGATCCAATAAGGTTCGCGGAGATAATCCCTGATGACAGGAATACATTTCACACAATCCACAGGAAACACAGAAGAATGAGTTCAGGAATGTATCCACCTCGTGCGTTAATCCATTGCCAACTGCCCGCATAAATTCATGAGGCTTAATCGCTGCACCAAGAAGATTTCTAGGGCAAAGGCTGGTACACATGGAACACTGTGAACAAACACTCATTGCATTTCGTATATTTAATCTGGAACTGCTCTGCCGCTTAGTAATCGGCGGACAGGCAGGTGGCAGTACCAAAACTGCCTTTGTAGTCTTGGTTACGATATCGCCGGTGGAACAGATTCGTCCTGTCATTGGTCCACCCATAATCATAACACTGTCATTGGTAGTAAATCCTCCTGCCATGTCAATTAAGTCCTGTACGGTAATTCCCACAGGCACTTCGACGGTCAGCGGATTCTTAACCAGTCCGGCTACCGTTACAAACTTCGTAACGACATTCGTGCCGCTTGTCACCTTACGGTAAGCATTGAGTACGGTCTCTACATTCACTACCATACATCCGACTACAATCGGAATCTTACCTTGAGGAACGACTCTGCCGGTTGTCTCATATATCAATATCACTTCATCACCTGCCGGATAGATATCCGGTAAAATGTGAAGTTTTAGGCTTTTATATTCGCCAATTTTGCTTTTTACAGCCTCGATGGAAGCAGTGTAGGACTTTTTAACTGCAATAATGCCTTCCTTTGCACCCAGCGTATCTGCCAGTAACTGCATACCGGAAAGAACCTCTTCTACATAGTCTGTAATCAGCTGTCTGTCAACCTTGATCAGAGGTTCACATTCTGCACAGTTTAAGATAATCGTATCGGCCTGCTCAGAAAGCTTGGCATGTGTTGGAAACCCTGCACCTCCGGCGCCGACTACTCCACCGTCGAATAAAGCCTTTTTTAATTCTGTTATATCCATTAAGCTCACTCCAACCTATTTCTATTATGCTATTATTATTTTTTCCGGATCATCTACAATACCGACAATACATGCATCGACTGGAGAATCCTCATTATCGCAGCCCACTCGCGCCGCACTTCCCGTGGCCACCAGTACGATCTCACCAATACCGGCGCCCACGTTATCTACAGCAACAATCCGGTCTCCGACCGCTGCTGTCATCTTCTCCATAGGATCAACAATCAGAAATTTGCTTCCAACAAGATTTGTATTCTTACGGGTACAAATCACTGTACCCACAACCTTACCTATTATCATAAGAACCTCCTGCAGGTTACTTCAGCAAAATTCCCATTGTCTTTCCAACATCCAGGCCGTTTGCCTCATCCGTATCTATATGCATCTCTAATGTAAATGAGGCATCGACGCGAACCAGCACATCCTCAAACGTACCGCCTCTCGGACCGTCAAAACGCACATTCACAATCTGTCCGTTTGTTACACCAAACCGTCTCGCATCCTCTGGCGACATATGAATATGGCGCATAGCGACAATACAGCCTTCCTCCAGATATAGGACTCCCTTAGGTCCTACCAGTGCAATCGGCGCAGAACCTTCGATCTTTCCTGACTCGCGGATCGGAGGATTCACACCCAGCCGGATGGCATCGGTCTTCGCAACTTCTACCTGGGAAGCCTTTCTCTCGGGTCCAAGGATACGGACATTTTCAATGGCGCGAAGCTTCGTTCCGACTAAAGTCACACATTCTTGTGCTGCGTACTGCCCGCCCATTAAATCTTTTTTCTTATTGAGCTGATACCCTTTGCCAAAAAGGACATCAATATGTTCCCGGCATAAATGCACGTGTCTTGCAGAAACGCCGATTGGTATTCTCTCTTCTGCTTCCACTGCCCCACTGCCCTGAAGCTGTTTCAGGACAATATTGGCAATTTCCTGCACTAATTGTTCCTGCATATGCTCACTCCTTCACCCTATACCTGCGGTAAGATTTTCTCTACATCTCCATGGGGTCTTGGAATTACATGTACAGCAATGACTTCGCCTAACTTGGATGCGGTTGCAGAACCTGCTTCTACAGCAGCCTTAACAGCGCCTACATCTCCGCGGACCATAACGCTTACAAGACCGGAACCGATCTTCTCTGTTCCTACTAATACAACGTTTGCAGCCTTCAGCATAGCATCTGCTGCTTCAATGGATGCTACCAGTCCTCTTGTCTCCACCATTCCTAATGCCTGAAGTTCCATTCTCTTTACCTCCTTAACTACGGTTTCTGCTGCTGGCACTGATTCGGCAGCAGCTTTCTTCGTACTTGTCTTAGTTTTCTTCGCCGGCGCCTTTTTGGCACCGCTTTTTACTTCTTTTTCATCTGCCATATTAGATACCTCACTTGCCTAAGCAAACTTATTTTTCTTCCTGCTCAGTTCCACAAGCCGCATTGTTTCTTCGTGGGGATTGGCAATTACATAGCTGGCAACAATGTTGCCCTTTGCACTTCTCTTGGCAGCCTCCACAGCTTCTGTCACCGCAGATACCGCACCCTGGAGGAAGATTGTTACCAATCTTCCTCCCAATTTTTTCTCCCATGTAAGAAACTCCACATCTGCCGTCTTCAGCATGACATCCAATGCTTCCACCGCATCTGCACAATTTGGTAATTCAATTAAACCTAACGCTTTTTTATTCATACGCGAATCAACTCTTCCAAATTATTTGATAACTGGTAAGATTTTCTCAACATCAGAGTGTGGTCTTGGAATTACATGTACAGCCACTAATTCACCTAATCTCTGTGCTGCAGCAGAACCAGCTTCTGTAGCAGCCTTAACAGCTCCAACATCACCGCGAACCATGATGGTTACAAGTCCAGAACCGATTTTCTCTGTTCCTACTAATGTAACGTCTGCTGATTTTACCATAGCATCTGCTGCTTCGATGGACGCTACCAATCCTCTTGTTTCTACCATTCCTAATGCTTCCTGTGTCATAATATAAATCCTCCTTAAAATATGTGTTATTTCGTAAATTTAGTACGAAGCATCTAAACTGTGCTTCTTTGCTTCTGATCTACGCTATGCCAGTTAAATGGCACTAATTCTTAATAATTTCTCCGTATCCTCCGTCGGATTCGGAATAATATACCTTGAAACAACTCCTGTAAGACTCTTGGCAGCCTCTTCTGCCGCTTCCATGGCTGCTTCCACATCTGCAACACTGCCACGCATCTTAACCACCATAACAAGCGGTACCGGAAGTGTCTCCGCATGTGCTGGTTTATTCTTATCCAGGGCGTCAATACGGACATTTCCTGCCTTGCAGGCCGCATCTGCCGCTACAAAGGCCGCACAGCAGCCATATACCTCTAATAAACCTACTGCTTCCATTGCCTGCCGCTCCTTTTCTCTCTTACCAGGAAAGTCCAGCAAATGTGAACTTCCGGAAATCTATCCTGCTATTCGTTAATAATTGCAATCTTAAGACCGGACATAGCCAGGTTGGTCTTATGCGCTTCGTTAATCTGGTCTAACGGGAACCGGTGTGTAATCAATTTGCTCATCGGCAGTCCAATCTCTTTGGCACTCTTTAAGAAATCAAAGGTCGTTGCATAATCTCTGAGTGTATATACCCAGGAACCAACGGTTGTGATTTCTTTAGAGCAAATGTCAAAGTGCGGATTGATCGTTGCGTCTCCGCCGTTGATAAAGAATCCAAGTTCACAGAGGCCGCCGCCGTTTCTGATAAATTTATAGATGTTGGCATGTGCAATCGGAGAACCTGTACACTGGAATGCAAAGTCTGCCAGATATCCGCCGAACTGATCCTTCACACCTTCTGTTAATGCTTCAATTCCTTTATGATCTTTGAAGTTGACAGTCCCGCTCGCACCCATTTCCCGTGCAAAATCCAAACGCTTCTGCTCTCCGTCAACTGCTACGATATTCTGTATCCCCATAGTCTTTAAAATAGCAATACAGATTAAACCAATCGGACCGCAGCCCTGTACAACGACTCTGCTGTTGAATCTTAAGATTCCAGTTGTCTTAGCCCGTTCTACGGCATGAATTAAAACTGCACAGGGCTCAATCAGAATACGGGAATCCAAATCCAGGTCGCTTACATTAAAGATCGTGGAACCGCCTCTAACTAATATGTAATCTGAAAACCATCCGTTCAAATGAATGTCATCATCTGGAAGTAGTCCATATACATCTGCTCCACCTACATTCTGTTTGTTCAGATCAAACATCGTAATATCCGGATTGTCCTTGAAGATCATACAGGTAACCACTTTATCGCCAAGATTTAACGGCTTTCCTGCACTGTCCTTCTTTACATTTTTACCCATCTTGACAATCTCGCCGGTTCCTTCATGTCCCAGAACCAGAGGAATCAGACCAAATGGGTCTCTCTTGAACTCATGGGCGTCGGTACCGCATACGCCGCAGCCTTCTACTTTTACCAGGATATCGTCATCACCAAGTTCAGGAATCGGATATTCCTGAATCTCATAATTCTCCAGAGCTGTCAGCATAGCAACACGGGAAGTCTTAGGGATTGCTCCCGGCGCTGTTGTTCTGGAAGGAGAAGCAGAAGCATTTCCAACCGACTGTCCGCCGTTCATCTCTGTTAATACCTGTTTTACAATCTGTTCAATATTTATATCCACTTTTTTCACTCCTTATCTAATACAAAGGGCATCACACATCGTACAGCGTCTGCTCTTTGTAAATGTCTTTGCAGAAGTTAACCCTTCACCAGTACGGCTGCAGATGGTAAAGGTTGTGTAGCCTTCACCGCCAAAGCCAAGTGCTGCGTAGGATGGGCCGTTTTTCACAAAAATAGCGGTATCTAACGCCTTGCCGTATTTGGTCAGGTTCTCTATATTCTTGGAATGCATATGTGCGGAATGACGGTTGCCATGCTCTAATTCTACGGCAGTCTCAATTCCCTCATCCACATCTTTCACTCTGACAATACCCAGGATCGGCATCATCAACTCTTCATCAATCATCGGCTGTTTCTTATCGCCTTCGAAAATAATACAGCGCACGTCATCTCCAACGGTAACTCCAATCTTGCTTAAGATTACTTTAGCACTACGGCCCACACATTCTCTGTTGAGGATCTGTCTGCCATTCTTCGTTGTAAATACGGTATTCGTTAATTTTTCAACCTCTTCCTTGCTGGCATGATAGCAGCCTACCTGTTCCATATAGTAAATCAATTCATCCGCTATCGTATCTACCGCAATGACTTCCTTCTCAGCAATACAAGGAAGATTGTTATCAAATGTACATCCATTAACGATATCTTCTGCTGCCTTCTTAATGTCCGCCGTCTCATCCACTAATACTGGAGGATTGCCTGCTCCTGCTCCCAGTGCTCTCTTACCGCTTGATAATACGGTAGTTACAACACCAGGGCCGCCTGTAGCAACCAGCAAGGAAATATCCTTGTGTGAAAAGATGGTCTTGCTGACTTCCATGGTCGGATTCTGAACGGCTACTGCCAGATTCTCCGGTCCGCCGACTTCTACACTGGCACGGTTAATCATATCAATAGCAAAATTCGAAACATTTTTAGCTCCTGGATGGGGGGCAAATACAACTGCATTGCCGGCTGCCAGCATACCGATTGAATTACAGATTACAGTTTCGGAAGGATTGGTAGACGGAGTTACCGCACCAATGACTCCAAACGGTCCCTGTTCAATCAATGTCAGTCCCCGGTCTCCAGACCATGCAACAGTAGTCAGATCTTCGGTTCCCGGAGTTTTCTCAGCTACCAGCTGGTGCTTTAAGATCTTATGGCCCACATTTCCCATCTTGGTCTCTTCCACACCCATTTCTGCCAATGTCTTGGCATTCTCCAGTGTTTTCTTACGAATATTGGCAATAATCTTCTCCCGGAATTCCAGAGGCATCGGCTGAATCTCTTTTTGTGCTTTCTTAGCCGCTGCAATGGCATCTTCTATATGTACAAAGATACCCATCTGTCTGCCGGAGGATGGTGCAGTTGCGGCTTTGGATGCATTTCCCTGGTTGGTTCCCATGTTCTGCAGTACGCCGCGGACAACATCTTTAATTTCTTGTTCTGTCATGTTTGGCACCTCTCAAATATGTATTCTCAGATTATTTCATCTGAGCTAAAATCTTCTTAGTTACTTCTGCCACAATCTTCTCTACATCTGCATCACCGGACTGTGCACTGCCGCTGTTCTTGCAGTGTGCATGACAGCCGCCGCCGCATTTTCCGCCTAATTCTGCGCAAAGGTTTGCCGGATGCTTGCCTGGAAGTCCGAACTGTCTTCTGATCTCGTATAATCTCTGAACCTGTGCTTCGCTTAATTCCTTTGGTCCGCCTAACTGACGTGCTTTGTACAGCAATTCTGCATAGAACTCTAAGGATTCCATCTTGTGGTATGCAGCCAGAAGGTCAACGCTGAAAGATAATGCGCCATGATTCTCTAATAATACTGCATCGTAGTATGGTAAATATTTTTCTACTGCATCCGGAATCTCATTTGTAGAAGGTGTACCATATTCAGCAATGGGAACGCAGCCTAATGCAATCACTGCTTCCGGCATAATCGGTGCGGTTAACGGAATACCTGCAATTGCAAAACTGGTTGCATAGGAAGGATGTGCATGTACTACAGAGTTTACATCTGGTCTGCACTTATATACCCGCATATGCATTTTAATCTCTGAAGATGGGCGGAAATTGCCATTGGCCTGGATTACATTGCCCTCTGCATCTACCTTACAGATATACTCCGGTGTCATAAAGCCTTTGGATACACCAGTGGGTGTGCAAAGGAATTCATTGTCGTTGAGCTTTACGGAAATATTTCCATCGTTTGCTGCTACCATTCCTCTGTCATAGATCCTTTTACCAATCTCACAGATTTGTTTTTTGATTTCATACTCATTTGCCATTGATTGATTCCTCCTTATAAATTATGTTTGATTATGTTGTTTTATTTTTGGTTCACTCTATTTTATCACTTTTGGGACAAAAAAGCAACCGTTTTTCAGATATTTATAGCAGGAATCCTAGGTTTTTTTCACAAAATGAAAGAAGCAGGATAGAAAAATTTAGTATTTTTTTACACAAATTCCCATCGTTTTCATAAAACCACACAAAACAACATAATGCCAATGTGTTTTTAACAAAGTACCCGCTGAAAATACAGATTGGCATTTTTTAACAGCAATAGGCTGTGATGAAAAAAGATCCGACACTCTGCCGGATCTTCTGACTATTTTCTTATTATGATATCGTTTAATTTCTTTTTTTGCCAAATATAGCAAGCAGGCGCAAAAAGAGGTTGATAAAATCCAGATATAATTCCATTCCGCAATATATGGCAATTACATTTACCTCACTGTTTCCGGCGGTCTCTGCCATTCGTTTCATTTTCTGCGTATCCCAAGCAGTAAGGCCAACGAAGATTGCTACTACGAGATAATCCAGTAATAAGTCTAGGCCGGTACTGTGCAGGAAGATGAAATTGACTGCTGTGACAATTAAGGCACCGATTAGCAGCATGGTGCAGATTCCACCTACCTTCGAGAGATCAATCTTAGTTGTCATACCCAGAACTGCCATAACTCCGAACAATACAGCTGTCATCAAAAATATTTCTTGCACGGAGCCTAATTCATAGACATAAAATATAATGGAAAGGGTCATACCATTTATGATCGTATAAATAGTATACAAAATTCCTGCAAGTATTGCCTTTCTCTTGCTGACTGCAAAGGAAGCGCCGATTACGACTACCAGTTCTATGACAAGAAATATTCCAAATGATTGTGCCACTTGGTAAAACCATTCTGGATTCATAGCCACCATAGTTGCTGCAAATGCTGTAATTAAGAGGGAGAGAAACATTACGATAAAGGAACGGCTGATTACCTTAGCCTTAATATCCGCCCGGTCGGCAGCACTTTCATAATAACTGCTGGTTTCATAAGCATTTCCATTGAACGTTCCCTGCGGCTGGTAATCATAATTGCTGCCGCTTTGATATTCGGTGTATTGAGTATTGTTTTCATTGTAATTTGTTCGATTGTCCATATCTGATATCCTTTCTAACATTTTTTGCAGCTTTCTATTAACATTTCCTGCTGTTATATTAAGCATAACATAATCGCCTGACAGCGTCAATAAAATTCCATTTGCAGATTCACTAATACTTCACAAATGATTCCCCTATAAAATTTTCCAGAAAACAGTAGATTTCTCTTGCTTTTCGTTGTATAATGTATTACTTAGAGAGATTGTTGTATTATAAATACAAAGGAGGTCCCAACTCATGGCAGTAAAATATGTGTTTGTTACAGGAGGCGTGGTATCTGGTCTTGGTAAAGGCATAACCGCCGCTTCCCTGGGAAGGCTTTTAAAATCCCGTGGCTACCAGGTTACCATGCAGAAATTCGACCCTTATATCAATATTGATCCAGGAACCATGAACCCCATTCAGCACGGTGAGGTCTTTGTGACTGACGACGGCGCTGAGACGGACTTGGATCTTGGCCACTATGAGCGTTTTATTGATGAGAGTCTGGACAAGAATTCCAATGTTACAACTGGTAAAATCTACTGGTCTGTGCTGCACAAAGAGCGAAGAGGTGATTTCGGCGGAGGAACCGTACAAGTGATTCCCCATATCACCAATGAAATACAAAGCCGTTTTTATAGAAATTACAAGGACGATGAAATGCGGATTGCCATTATTGAAGTCGGGGGAACTGTCGGTGACATTGAAAGCCAGCCATTCTTAGAATCCATCCGCCAATTTCAGCACAAGGTTGGACACGACAATGCCATTTTGATTCATGTTACACTGATTCCTTATCTCAGGGCATCTGGGGAAATGAAAACAAAACCCACGCAGGCAAGTGTCAAAGAGCTGCAGGGAATGGGTATTCAACCAGATATCATTGTCTGTCGTTCTGAACACCCGCTGGATAAAGGCATCAAAGACAAAATTGCCCTATTCTGCAATGTGCCTAATAAACATGTTCTTCAGAATCTGGATGTAGAATATCTGTATGAGGCCCCCCTTGCCATGGAAGAAGAAAACTTGGCGCAGGTAGCCTGTGAGTGTCTGCATCTGCCCTGTCCAGAACCGGATTTGGAAGAATGGAAAGAAATGGTCCACTCCCTGAAAAATCCAACGAAAGAGGTCCATATTGCTCTGGTTGGTAAATATATCCAGCTTCATGATGCATATATCAGCGTGGTAGAAGCGTTAAAGCATGCTGGTATCGCCAGCCATGCCACAGTAAATATCAGCTGGATTGACTCTGAAGAACTGACAGAAGAAAATGTAGCAGAACGTTTAGGACATGCAGATGGCATTCTTGTGCCAGGCGGCTTTGGAGATCGAGGCATTGATGGTAAAATTGCCGCCATCCACTATGCGCGGGCCCACAAGATACCGTTTCTCGGTCTCTGTCTTGGCATGCAACTGTCCATTGTGGAATTTGCCCGCAATGTAATTGGCTACGAAGATGCCCACAGTGTGGAATTAAAACCGGATACCATAAACCCGGTAATTCACCTCATGCCGGATCAGGATGGCATTGAGGATATTGGCGGTACCTTAAGGCTTGGTTCATATCCCTGTGTATTGGATGAATCCTCTAAGGCTTATGAAGTTTATGGTGAAAAAACCATCCATGAAAGACACCGTCACCGCTATGAAGTTAACAATGATTATCGCAAGGATCTAACCAAATATGGTATGCTGTTATCCGGCCTTTCACCGGATGGACGGATTGTGGAAATGGTAGAAATAAAGGATCATCCCTGGTTTGTAGCAACCCAGGCGCATCCCGAATTAAAGTCCCGTCCAAACCGTCCTCATCCGTTATTTAAAGGCTTTATAGAACATGCCATCAATGAAAGAAAAGCATAAGGAGGTCAATATGCATTATACTTATCAAACACGCGGAACCTGTTCCACCAAAATTGTTCTTGATATTGAGGGAGACGTTGTTCATAACGTAGCATTTACTGGTGGCTGCAACGGCAACCTTCAGGCAATCCCGAAGTTAGTAGAAGGACTGACGGTTGAACAGATTGAACAGAAAGTAAAGGGAATTTCCTGTAACGGAAGAGGTACTTCCTGTGCCGACCAGTTGGCCAAAGCATGCAGGGAAGCTTACGAACTTTCTTTAAAGCAATAAAGATTATTGCAAGAACATTTGTTCTGTTGCAAAATTTTGTCAACAAAGGCTGTATACTGTGATTGCTCTTCCAGTATACAGCCTTTGCTAATCTACATGTTAATCGTCTGACAATATTTAGAGCTCCTGGGAAACATATCTAAGGCATAAACTCTCGCTTTAAAATGGAATGCTCTTTTTCATAAGTAATCCACCCGCTGATATAATCTTTTTGGTAACCTTCATCTATCTCCTTTCGATAGATTTCACTCCGGTCTTTGTTGACATCAGTAATCACATAATCTGGTAATTCCAGAATCACCTTATTCTTAGCGGCAAGCCGCTCCAGAATTGTCCGCAGCTTACCTGGACTTGGAAGCAGAATTCCCTCGCTTTTCATTTTAGGAATCTGCAGTACAGAATAAATCCTTTGCAGATCCTCCAGCTGAAAACTCCGAATGTCATAATGCCAAAAAATTCCCAGCATTTCCTCCAGCTGAAAACTCAAAGGGCCACAATGAAAAATCGCCAGTGACTTTGTACTTTTACAATAATATGCAACTTCATCCCAATTAAATTTTTCCCATTCCATCCTTCTCTACATATGCCTCCTCTTATTACGCTGACCTCTCAAACTGGCTGTTATACAGATTCGCATAGAATCCATCTTTTTGCATCAGCTCTTCATGGTTCCCCTGTTCCACGATATCGCCGTCTTTCATAACCAGAATGCAGTCTGCATCCCGGATTGTGGACAAACGATGAGCAATAATAAAGCTAGTTCTGCCCTTCATCAGATTATCCATTGCCTTCTGAATCCGAACTTCTGTTCTGGTATCAACGGAGCTGGTGGCCTCATCTAAAATCAGAATCTTATTATTTGCCAGAATTGCCCTGGCAATCGTTAGAAGCTGCTTCTGGCCCTGACTGACATTGCTGGCTTCCTCATTTAATTCCATCTGATAACCGCCCGGCAATGTAGATATAAAGTGATGGGCATGCGCTGCCTTAGCTGCTGCAATGACTTCCTCATCGGTTGCGTCTAAACGCCCGTAACGGATATTTTCCATAATGGTTCCCTGGAACAGCCATGTATCCTGCAATACCATGCCAAATGCTTTACGAAGCTCACTTCTGTCAAAATCCCTGATATTATATCCATCAACCAGAATTTCCCCGCTGTTGACATCATAGAAACGCATCAAAAGCTTTACCATGGTCGTTTTACCAGCACCAGTTGGCCCAACAATTGCAATCTTCTGCCCCTGCTTCACTTCTGCATTAAAGTTATGGATAATGGTTTGGTCTTGCTTATAGCCAAATGAGACATTTTTAAAGGAAACATTTCCTATAAAATCCTTTTCTGTCACGCCAATCTCATGTTCTGCCTTCTGTGCTTCCTCTTCTTCTTCAAGAAATTCAAACACACGTTCTGCTGCCGCTGCCATAGACTGTAGCATATTCGTCACCTGGGCAATCTGCGCAATCGGCTGTGTAAACTGTTTTACATATTGAATAAACGAAAGAATATCACCAATTTCAATGCTACCATTAATAGCCAGAAAACCGCCGACAATGGCAACTCCGGCATATCCCAGATTACCAACAAAGTTCATAATCGGCTGCATCATGCCGGATAAAAACTGAGATTTCCAAGCAGACTTATATAAAATTTCATTCGTTTCATTGAATTCCTTCAGTGCCTGTTCTTCTCGGTTAAAAGCCTTTACAATATTCTGGCCGCTGAATACCTCTTCTACCTGGCCATTGACATGCCCTAAATATTCCTGCTGCTGTTTAAAAAATTTATGAGACTTCTTCACTGTAATTCCCATAAATGCTACCGATATCGGCAGAATCAAAAGGGATAGCAGAGTCAGCAGCGGACTGATGCTGAGCATCATGACTAAAATACCAATTACCATAGTCACAGAAGTAACCAGCTGAGCGATACTCTGACTCAGACTCATTCCCAGCGTATCCACATCATTGGTAATTCTGGACAGCACTTCACCGTGAGTCCGGGTATCATAATAGTTCATCGGCAGCCGGTTAATCTTAGCCGACATCTCCGCACGAAGCCTGTAGCTGATCTTCTGGGAAATTCCAGTCATCAGCCAGCCCTGTATAAAGGAAAACAATGAACTGGTTACATACAGGCCAATCAAAATCAGGATAATCTTAAAGATTCCGTCAAAGTCAATCCCGCCGCTGCCCATGATCTTATCGCTCAGACCCTCTGCAATCTTAGTTGCAATTTTACCCATAATCTTAGGGCCGACAATACTAAAACAGGTACTGGCAATTGCAAAGATCGTGACAAACACCAGTGCGATTTTATATCTGCCAACATAATTCAAAAGCTGGCGCATGGTTTTCTTAAAATGTTTTGGCTTCTCGCCGCCACCCATCGGACCGCCGCCGTGCCCCATCGGGCCTCTCGGCCTCTTTCCTTCCTGTTTTACTTCCTCACTCATGACTGGCCTCCTTTCCTCCTGCTGCCCGTTTTGTCTCTTCAATCTCCTGCTGAGAAAGCTGGGAGCTTGCAATCTGCTCATAGACTTCGCAGTTTCGCAGCAGTTCCTGATGAGTTCCTTTGCCAACCAGCTTTCCATCATCCAGAACCAGAATCTGTTCTGCATGCATAATTGTACTAATCCGCTGGGCAACAATTAAAACCGTACTATCTTTCGTTTTCTCTTTTAATGCTTTCCGCAGTGCCGCATCGGTCTTAAAATCAAGCGCGGAAAAACTGTCATCAAAAATATAGATTTTCGGTTCTCTGGCAATGGCTCTGGCAATGGAAAGCCTCTGTTTCTGTCCGCCGGAAACATTAGTTCCTCCTTGGGCAATTCCACTTTCATACTGATCGTTCTTCTCTTCAATAAAGTCCGCAGCCTGGGCAATAGCAGCCGATTCTTTCATCAGTTCTTCTGAAGCTGTCAGATTACCGAATTTAATGTTACTCTCAATCGTACCGGAAAACAGTACACCCTTTTGCGGTACATAGCCAAGCAAAGAACGAAGCTCCGCCTGTCTGACCTCCCGAACATCAGTTCCATCAATTAGTATTTTACCCTCTGTCACATCATAAAATCTGGGGATTAGATTCACTAAAGTCGATTTCCCACTTCCGGCCCCTCCGATAATAGCCGTTGTCTTGCCTGGCTCTGCCGTAAAGGAAATATCGGTCAGAACATTTCCTTCTGCACCCGGATAGGCAAAGGATACGTGATCAAAAGTAACAAATCCTTCTTTCGTAACTGTCTTTGCATTGTCCTGATCTACAATGCTGGGCTCAGCGCTGATTACCTCATCAATACGCTTAGCTGCTACTCCTGCACGCGGCAGCATAATAGACATCATCGTCAGCATTAGGAAGGACATAATAATCTGCATGGTATACGTAATAAAAGCCATCATATCACCTACCTGCAGGTCTCCGGCATTAATTCCCTTAGCACCGAACCAAAGAATCATAATATTTACCAGATACATAATCAGCATCATAGCTGGCATCATCGTTGTCATCACGCGACTGGTAAATAGCTGCGTACGCATCAGGTTCTTATTAGCAGCTTCAAAACGCTGTTCCTCATGATCTTCACGAGAAAACGCACGGATTACCGGAATACCGGTTAAAATCTCTCTTGCCACCTGATTCAGCTTATCTACTAATATCTGCATTTTCTTAAATTTCGGCATAGCAACTGCAAACAGGACTCCTACCAAACACAGAATTGCCGCAACTGCGACTACAATAATCCAAGCCATAGACGCTTTGCCGTCATTCAGAATCTTAAATACAGCACCGATACCCAAGATCGGCGCATATAAGATCATACGCATCAGCATAACCAGAACCATCTGAATCTGCTGAATATCATTGGTACTTCTTGTAATCAGCGAAGCTGTCGAAAACTGATCCAGTTCCTTATTGGAAAACCGCAGTACATTGGCAAACATTTTCGTTCTCAGATTCATGGCTGCCCCTGCCGCTGCCTTAGAAGCCAGCAGACCGACAATAATCATCGTCACCATCACACCCATGGCAACCCCCAGCATCTTAAACCCAGTAAATAAAAGATAATCTTTTTGATACTCTTCCATATTAATGCCGGCAGCTTCATATTCGCCTTTTATATACATAGCAGTCAGGCTCTTAGACATGGTATCCCACATACTTTCATACCGGCGCATCATAGTATCCAGGATTTCCTTTCTACGGCTGACCTGCGTCTGAGGACTGATCATCTCCATGACCTGACTGCTTATTTCCTGCATCTCTTCTTCGGTTATTTCCATTTTCTCCGAACTGGCGTTCTCTCCTTCCATCAAAGCAGCATTCATCATGCCATAGAACATCTCCGGCTTTTCCAGAAGTTTCTCCAGCTCTTCTATCTTTTCCTGGGAAATCTGTTTTTTTAACTCATAGATCGGAGTCTCGATCTCCTCCAGCCCTTGCGAAAGCTGCGCAATCATTGCAGAAGGATCTTCTTTCATCTGGCCATTCTGCGCTGCCGTAACCTGATCGTTTCCTCCATTCTGCTGCATTTGCTCTGCGTATTCAGCCATTTTCTCAACTGCCTTGGCTCCAATCATAGAAGGTTTGGTCTTTACCGTTTGATTAGTCTTCTCATAGCAGTCGTCCAGAAGCTTCCCTTCCTCTTCTTCGAGAAACAACTTCAGATCCTCCATACTGCTCTCCCGAATCTGCTTCGGTACGGTCTCTTCTATTCCATTCTGCGAAATACCTACATCTACAATATTAGATGTGTAAGTAGGTAGTGCCAGATCACACCAGGCCTGAACCATCAGCAGAAGAAAAATAATCAGCACCGTCCCTTTAAACTGTTTCAAATAACGAAATATGTTTAACATGTTTATCTCCTTTCTGTGTTATTGTACTATTAGGTAATTGCGAAAGTTTGAATCAAAGCGACGATTTTAGACAAATCCTACAAAAACGCCGCTCAAAAGCGTTTTAAATTCGCTCTGTTTTTGTAGGATTTGCCTAAAATCTGGTGTTCAATCCTAAGTTTTGCAATTATCTATTATTGTACTATAGATGATTGCGAAAGTTATATTCAAGGCAACGGATTTGAACAATCAATACAAAAATGCAGCTCAAAAGCGTTGATTGGACATGAGGAGGGACCCACAAGGTGGGAGGAGCCCTGGTGTCACTGGGCCCACGAAGTGGGAAGAGTCCTGATATCAGTACTTGATTTGCTACATTTTTGTATTGATTGTCTAAACCCTGACATTAGATTAAAATTCGTAAATACCTATTATTGTACTTTAGAATTAGGGTGTCAAAAGGTCATTGTACTAATAGGCATTTGTAAAGCTTGTATTTCACTGTCAGAGTTTGAGCAATCAATACAAAAATGCAGCGAATTAAAAACGTCTTTGAGCGGAATTTTTGTATTGATTGCTCAAACTCGTCGCCCGAATACAACTTTCGCAATTATTGTACCAATACAAAAGTTACCTTATATTTCCACTACGTAGCATTCTATCATACCATTTTTACATTTGCAATGTAAAACACAGAAATTTCGAATTCTTACTTCACAAACTGAGCACAATGAAAAAAGGCATTGCCGCGCAACACCTTTCTCTCTGCTTCTTCTTATTTGATATAATCTAATGGGTCTACTGGCTGGCCATCCTTCAGCACCTGGAAATACAGGTTGTCACCTTCCACCTGATAGTATATGCTTGGTTCTGCTACTGTAGCAATCTGGCTCCCGGCTTCCACATAGCTGCCTGTACTTAAGGATACTTCTGCTAATTGTCCATACACAGCCTGATAGCCACTCCCCAGATCCACGGTCATCGTCAGCCCGGTCTCATCGGTTTCTGTGATAGACTCAATCACCCCATTGGCAACAGACAACACGGGAGTGCCTGTCTCACTTTGAATGGCAATTGCCGGATTATATTTGTACTGATTCAATGTAGGAAAATAAATGGAATGGTCCATACTGTAATCCAATATTACATTTCCTTCAACCGGCCAGATCATACCAGATTCCGGTTTAAAATTCAGGTTAATTGCATTCTGGACCGATGCCTGTGCCGTTTCTCCCTCTGATGATTCTTCTGCCGCTGGCTGTGGTACAGGGCTCTCCTGAGGAACTGGTGTTTCTATTACAGGCAATTCTGATGGTTCCGCACTTGCCAAAGGAACCGGTGTTGGAGCTGCTGATTCTCCGAGACGGCTCTCCTGCCCGTCTGCTTCATCCTTATTCACTAAGCCTGAACGGTTCTCATCCTGTGTATCTTTTTTCTCTTGAGATTCCTTGAGGGAATCTTTGCCCTTTGCCTGCCTTGTGTCATCAATCTCTTCCCAGTTCACAAGCTCTTTGTCCTGCTTATTCTTATTGCTTTCCAGCCGGTATATTCCGGCAAGCCCCAAGATCGACAGCAGGCAGAGGGCGGCTGCCACAATGACGGTTCTTCTTTTATAAAACGCTTTTTTTCTACTTCTCATCCTATCACCTCTGAATAAAAATCTACAGAAACTTTTCCGTACTCATAGCATTGCCTGTTCGATTACTTTTATTCATAAGGTGTCAAATGTTTCGAGATAAATTTTGTAATAGTTATTTTTTTAACGGTTTCTGCTTTATTTTTTTATCGAAATATTTTTAAAAAAATACTGCAGAATTTCCCTATGAGTATCCCCCTCTTTTGCCATTTCATTGGCGCTGTACAGACTCATTCCCAGACCATGCCCCAGCCCTTTGCAGACAAAGCGAAGGCCCGATTCCCATTCTTCGATCTGAAAAGCAGCCGAAGGCAGACCGAATACATTGCGAAATGTCTCCCCATGTACGGTCCGTCCCTGTACCTGAATACGGGTTACATACCCGCAGCTGTCACGATTGAGTACCTGAAATAAGTCGATCAGTGCCGAAGACGATTCCTTTGACACTCCCTCCTGCGTACTCTCTTCTGTCTGTACCGTTTCCTGTTGTATTCCGCTCTTCTCGGAAAGCTGTACCAGATATTCCTCAATTTCTTCCTCGGTAAATGATCGAATTGTCACATAATTATCTGCCTGCAGATCCTTCTTACAGTCACATCCTGCAAGATACGCATAAGATGCTTCTCCGAACACTTCCGTACCATCTCTTGTCTTTCCTGCGCTGGCCGCATGAAAATAAGGTTCTGCCAGCCTGTCATCTGCATACAGGCACTCATCACCGGTATCTGTAACCGCCTGCTCCAGCTTCTTATAGTTCTCCTCAAACTTGTCCCCCCAGAGATTCTTCATCTGTTCCTTTGTTAGAAATGTCTGCGCTGCGGTATCCTTCTCAATCACAGTATCCTTACCCACATGAAGCCGAAAATACGTTCGAGCCAGCACCGCATGGGCTTTCAGTGCTTCCATCTGATAATCCACTGGAATCTGTGCCGCCAGAACTCCTGTCAGATACTGTGTAACCGTGATTTTCTCCTGTCTGCCGTCATAAGATATGTATACACTCTGTTCGGCAGAATTGCTTCTGCTGCTGTTCTTTTCCGGAAAACCAAAAGCCAGAATCGTAACCACATATGGAAGCAGAAAAAGAATGACAAAAACAGCAGCCACATCCCTAAGCATTGGATTCTTCATATATTTCCCCTTCCATAAAGCTTTATCGTCCTTATTTCATATATATGAATCCTGCCTGAAAATATGACTGCTGTCCCTAAATTTACAAAAAGACCTTATCTTGCCAGAATCTCCGTAATCTCCCCGATATACAGAACATGATAATCTTCATCCTTATACCACTGTTCCTGAATCTGCGGAAGCTGGAAACCATCCGGTCCCAGTTCGCCCATATACATCTTCCTGCAGATCAGTACCAGATTCGCTTCATCAATAAATGGCGTTTCACCTGGCTCATGAATCTGAACCTTCAGCTTTGCATTCGATATCTTATCCTCATCCCGGCCGGATACTGCACCCAGATATTTTAGTGTTGTCTTGTATTTTTCATCAAAAAAGCTTAGGGAAAAGGTCGTTGAACCATCAATAAATTCCTTGGTATAACGGCTGTTTCGAACAACGATAAACGCCACATTTTTTCCCCACATTACACCGAGACCGCCCCACGAAGCTGTCATGGTATTGACTTTGTTATCTTTAAGCGCTGTAATCAGCATCCAGTCCTTTCCTATCAATTCAAATGGACTTTTCTCAAAAAAATCTACCGGAACCGGTTGAAAGTTATGCATGTCAATTCCTCCTGAATAAATAATATTTTTTATTTATTATACTATCTTTTCGGTAACGGAACAACAATTTTTCTATATTTTTCCAGAGAATGCACAAAAAGTACTGTCCCACCCAATCAGAGGCTTTAAAGCACGATTCCCCTCCGCGCCAGAATCTCTTCTACTCTAACCGGCATTCCCTTCTTTAACGATTCCTCCATGGCTTCCATCACTGCCAGTGTATGAATGCCCTCTCTTAAATCTGGCTTTGGTGTTCGACCGGCAATCAGCTCCTGTGCAAATTCTTCAATGTAATTCTGATATTCACCAGCATGATGATTCTCTGCTTCGAAGCGAAAATAATAGTCATGCTTTTCTTCATAGCTATGCAGACTCGCTGTTTTTTGTATCGGCTCAAAATTCGTATAATACTGCAGCTTTGGATAGCCTGCTCGGCTGATTCCTTTCGTTCCCCGCAACGTACAGCTTATGGACTGCTCTATGGCACTGCCTAATGTCGGAGTGGCATAAGCTCCTGTAACGGAAGCAAATCTGCCATCTTTATTTTTCATAAGAAATTTCATGGTATCTGGAACTTCCAACTCCCGCTCCCTAGTATTCGCACTGACCATTCCCATACCATAGACTTCTTCAATCTCAGGCAGATACCATGCCGCCAAGTCTACTGCATGAATCATAAAATTATACATCCAGGAAAATCCGCTGCTATGGCTCCAATCCCTTTCCAAAAACCAGCGGGAATCACTCATATAGTGGGTTTCCAATGTCACCAGTTCTCCGTGTCTGCCTGCTTCAAAGTCTTCTCTCTGATGCCGCATAGGCTCAAAATATCGGGAACTTTGTCCTACGAACACCAGTTTGCCGCTCTTTTTCTCAACCTCCAGAAGTTCCTTTGCTTCGTCGAGGCTAATCATTAAAGGTTTGGTACAGATCACATGCTTTCCTGCTTCCAATGCCATTCTGATATGTAATGCATGAAGCTGGTCCGGTGTATATACACCTATAACATCAATTTCCGGATCTGCCAGCATTTCCTTGTAATCGGTTGTATAACAGGGTTCTATCGCAAACTCCTGACAGCGCTGCCTGCATAGATCCTCATTCAGATCACACAGCATTCCCAGTTCCCAGTATGCACTTTGCTGCACTGCTGAAATGATACTTCTTCCTTCCCCAAGTCCCAACACACCTAATTTTAACTTTTTCATATGATTCCTGCTCCTTTACTCTACTTGTATAATATAGGTGATTGCGAAAGTTGTATTCTAAGCGACGGATTTGAACAAGATATACAAAAATTCCGCTCAAAGACATTTTAGATTCGCTACATTTTTGTATATCTTGTCCAAATCCTAACAGTGAGATAAGAGTTTCGCAAATCCCTAACTTGTATATAAAAGCATATCAGAAATAATCTTGTGTGTCTTGCAGACTTTTCTTCTTTTCTTGCACTATATTGTCCATATTTTTTCATTGGCGCTTATGCCTAAATATTGTAAAATCATTATTCTCTTGTAACCTTTTTATTGTTTGTGCATATCCTATTACCAGAAGATTCCGCCCTTGTCATACAAAGAACCATCCCGTATGACGGGCCGACCTGAAAGGAAACGATCTATGCCATATCCTACGCCAGCAGATACTTTTGTCGATCTGCTTTCCCATTATCCACCACAGGCTCAGGCCTGGGTTCGAAGCGCTTCTCCCAATCTCCAATTAAGTGGTATTATTAATTTCTACCAGACGCAGTATGGAGGTGTTCTGGTGGAAGCAGAAGTCTTTAACCTGCCCAATGTCAATACTCCGCAATCCACGCAGTTCTATGGCATGCATATTCATGAATACGGGGACTGCTCTCATCAATTTCAAAATACAGGAAATCATTTTAATCCATCCGGGCAGGAACATCCCGACCATCTTGGAGATCTGCCGCCTTTATTCGGTAATCAGGGCTATGCGTACAGTGTGTTTTATGATAAACGTTTTACTTTGGAGCAGATCATTGGAAAATCCATCATCATCCACAGCCAAAGAGATGACTTTACCTCGCAGCCTTCTGGAGATTCCGGCACTAAGATTGGCTGCGGTGTCATACAGGCCTATCGTTAAATTCTTCCTATTATATAAATACAGGCAGGCGGGTGATACAGCCCGTTCAAAAAGGACTGTCATAAGACAGTCCTTTTTCCTGTAGAGTTTATTTTTAAGGATAGATCATTAATTATTCGCCAATTACAACTTTATCCAGCTTCCAGATTTCATCCACATATTCTTGGATAGTTCTGTCAGAAGTAAACTTACCGCAGCATGCAGTGTTCAAAATAGCACTTCTTGCCCAGCCTGCTTCATCCCTGTAAGCCTCTTCTACTTTCTTATGAGCTTCTGCATAAGAACGGAAATCCTTTAAGATAAAGTAGGTATCTGCACGGTCGCTGCTGTTTGTATTCAGCAGTGAATCATAAATTTCACGGAACAATTCTGGATCATTGGATGCATAGAATCCGTTGATCAGCTGCATCAGCACCTGGCGAATTCCCTGATCGCTGTTGAAAATATCCATTGGATTGTATCCGCCGTTATTTTCATAATTAATGACTTCGTCCGAACCCATACCAAAGATAAATGCATTCTCATCGCCAACTTCTTCTACGATTTCCACATTAGCACCATCCATCGTACCTATAGTTAATGCACCATTTAACATAAACTTCATATTACCAGTACCGGAAGCTTCTTTACTAGCAGTAGAAATCTGCTCGCTTACATCTGCAGCCGCAAAAATTAATTCGGCATTGGATACACGATAGTTCTCAATAAATACCACTTTTAACTTATTGTTAATGGATTTATCATTGTTTACAACATCCGCAACGGCATTGATTAACTTAATGGTCAGTTTGGCACGTCTGTAACCAGCAGCAGCCTTAGCTCCAAAGATAAAAGTCCTTGGATAGAACGGCATTTCCGGATGCTCTTTGATCTCATTATAGAGATACATCACATGTAGAATGTTTAAGAGCTGTCTCTTATATTCATGCAGACGTTTTACCTGTACATCGAAAATTGAACGAGGATCGACTTCTACACCGTTATGCTCTAAAATATATTTTGCCAGACGCTGTTTATTCTTATATTTAATATTCATAAATTCCTGCTGTGCCTTCTCATCATCTGCGAATACAGCAAGTTTATTAATCTGGGACAAATCTGTAATCCACTCTTTTCCAATATGGTCAGTCACCCAGTCTGCCAGAAGCGGATTGCCGTGAAGCAGGAATCTTCTCTGTGTAATACCATTGGTTTTATTATTGAATTTTTCTGGCATCATTTCATAGAAATCTTTTAATTCCTGTTTCTTTAAGATCTCTGTGTGAAGCTGTGCCACGCCATTTACGGAATAACCGGCAGCAATCGCAAGATGAGCCATCTTCACCTGTCCATCATAGATAATTGCCATCTTGCGAACTTTTTCCTGGTTGCCCGGATATTTCTTCTGAATTTCAAGGACAAAACGGCGGTTAATTTCTTCTACAATCTGATAGATTCTTGGCAACAGTCTGGAGAATAGCTCGATCGGCCATTTTTCCAAAGCCTCTGCCATAATGGTATGATTGGTATAAGCACAAGTTTTGCTGGTAACCTCCCATGCTTCATCCCATTCCAGACCTTCCTCATCCATTAAAATACGCATTAATTCAGCAACTGTAACGGTCGGATGCGTATCGTTCAGCTGGAATGTCACCTTCTCATACAGCTTGCGGACATCTCCATGCTTATCCTTATATTTCTTAACAGCTGTCTGAATACTAGCTGAAATAAAGAAATACTGCTGTTTCAGACGAAGCTCTTTTCCTGCGTAATGATTATCATTCGGATAAAGAACTTCTACAATATTTCTTGCCAAGTTCTCCTGCTCTACGGCTTTCTGATAATCTCCTTTATCAAAAGAATCCAGCTGGAAACAGCTGACTGGCTCTGCATCCCAGATCCGCAGGGTATTGACAATGCCGTTGCCATAACCGACGATCGGAAGATCATAAGGAATCGCCATGACTGACTGATAACCATCCTGTTTAAAATGACTTCTGCCCTTTTCGTCTGTTTCTACGCGTACATAACCGCCAAACTTAACTTCTGTGGCATATTCCGGCCTTCTCAGCTCGAATGGATTGCCGTCCTTCAACCAGTTATCTGGTACTTCAATCTGATATCCGTCTTCTACCTTCTGTTTAAACATACCATAACGGTAACGGATTCCGCAGCCATAAGCGGAGTATCCCAATGTTGCTAGAGAATCCAGGAAACAAGCTGCCAGACGTCCCAGACCGCCGTTACCCAGCGCTGCATCCGGTTCCTCGTCCTCAATCGCATTGATATCAAAACCTAATTCATCCAATGCTTCTTTCACTTCCTGATAAGCGGTCAGGTTAATTAAATTATTACCCAGCGCTCTTCCCATGAGGAATTCCATAGAGAGATAATAGACTGTCTTCGGATCTTTTTTCTCATATTCTTTCTGTGTTTCCAGCCAGTTATCAACGATAACATCCTTTACGGCATAAGAAACAGCCTGGAATACCTGCTGCGGACTTGCTTCATCAATGGTTTTTCTGAATAAAGTCTTTACATTTTCCTTTACTTCCTTTTTGAAATTCTCTTTTTCGAATTTCGGGCTGATATTACTCATTTTTTTTCCTGCCTTTCGTTATTTTACTTTATCTTTGTATATAGATTCTGTCCACCAACTAATTGTTAAAATAAGTGCCTAAATCTAATGAGATTTTACAACGATTTACCCTGGTATGTCAAGTTAATCCACACATGATACAGGATTTTAAGTGAATTAGATAGATTTTCTGCTATTCTTGAAAAATGTTTGTGCAGATTCATGGCGTTTTTACCTATTATTTCAAAATTCGTATGACAGATTCTCTTTTTTTCTATTAATTATTACGTATGGTTATGGTAATTCCACTATAATCATACCCCACCGGCTCTAGTATATGTACCTTTAGAATTCTTAAAAGTGTTTCTGTATCATAGTGGGTCTCTACCCAAAGGTCCTGATCAATTTTTAAAGGACTGCGCATGGATTCCGCTGATTTTCCAAGAAATATCCGGTTCCTGCCGGCCACTTTGCCGCGAAGTTCCAAGAGCTTCCTGTGTTTCGCACCATCGCTGTTGCATTTCTTTAAAACCACTTCCACTGCCCGTTTCCAGGTAGAAACATCCTCCCTTGTTTGATCAGAGAAAATCACTCCGGTTGGCTTCTTTCCTTTAAAAAAGGCTGTAGCAGTTGTTAATGGGTATATGCTTTCATAGTTTCTGATCTCTGGAACAGATTCTGTTATGTCCTGTTCCATACGCATTTTTTGAATCAGATCATCAAATTGTACATTAATTTGCTGAATTAACTGTGTTCGGAAATTCTGTAGTTCTTGAATCGTATCCATAATCGTTCCTTCTCTGTCTATTATTAGTTTTACAAATATCAGTATTAACAGATTATTAACATGTTCCTAAAATATAATTCCCAAATCGCTTACGTGCGCACGTGCTAAATATATTGTAACCTGTCTTTTTCTATTTGTCAACCTTTTTTCCAAATATTGGCAGAGCCGCGGTAAATATTCATTCCATTTCCAGATGACAATATCCCCTTTGCCACTACAAAATGCATAACCGCACTCCTCCTTGTTCACACATTTCCCACAAATACATGTTCTAAATGCTGTTCCGCAGCCTCTGCCTGCGCATACACCGTCTGAACCTCCGGCGCCTCCCGATCCAGCATCCGATAACACGGAAAAAACCGTGTCACATGCAGAGGAATCTCCTTATTAATAGAAGCAATCCATGCCGCCTCCTCTTCCATCTCTGCTCGGCTGTCATTTTCCCCCGGAACAATCAACGTTGTCAGCTCCACATGACAATCCGCCGCCGCACGGCGGATAAACCTCTGCACCGTCTTCAAATCTCCGCCCAGCCGGTGATACGTCTCCTCCCGAAAGCCTTTCAAATCAACATTCATCGCATCGATATCCGGCAGAAGCGCTTCCAGCACCTCTAACGAAGCCGAACCATTCGTCACCAGTACCGTTTTCATGCCAGACTCCCGGACCAGCCTGGCCGTATCGCGCACATATTCCCAGCCCACCAGAGGCTCATTATACGTAAACGCCACACCGATATTGCCCGCAGCCCGATACTCCTGTGCCTTCTCGGCCAGCTCCTGCGGGGAAATGTAAACGCTTTGCGCATGTTCCGAATCTACCATAGAAATCTCATGATTCTGACAAAACGAACAGCAAAGATTACAGCCATAACTCCCCACCGATAAAATCAGGCTGCCCGGATAAAATAACTGCAGCGGCTTTTTCTCAATCGGATCCAAGGCCAGTGAAATGACCCTGCCATAATTTTCGCAAACCACAACCCCGCTCTCATTCTTCCTCGCCCGGCAGAGCCCCCTCTGTCCCGGCTCCAGCCGGCACTGGTGCATACATACCTGACAAACCGCTTTCTTATACATACTGCAGACCTCCTTCGATCCCATCACCCAGTCACCGAATGCCGCACAACTTCAAACCGCTCCAGCTCCACGTCCTCTTCCTCGCCAATCCCCGCCTTACTTCTGGCAATAGCCACCTGCTCTTCGACCGTATCCACACCGTCTAAGTTCGGCAGCAGCAGGCCACGCCGATGGCCTTTCGTCACAATTACGCCATAGCGCTTCACATCCAGCTCCGCTGCCGAGGTAATCCGCTCCGGTTCTCCCAATACATCCACACTGATTACCAGCCGTTCCAGCTCGTCCTCGACAATCGGCTCGAATCTTGGGTCTCTCTGCGAAGCGCTGATGGCATTTTCTATAATTTCTTCTGCAATGGAATCCTGCACAGCTGCAATCGTGCCGATACAGCCCCGCAGCTGCCGAAACCACTGCTGCTGGCGCTGTTCATACTGCTCCCCAAACTTGCGCCCGGAATTCGGCTCCTTGGGCGTAAACCAGCACACTCCGTATCCCACGCCAAACGGACCTTCATAAGATAACCGTTCTGCCGCCACATTCTGCCCATCCAGCGTCCCCGCCAGAATCGTAAAAGAACGATGCCCGCACTCTCCCGCCTTTTCACAAAACGACTCTGAAAAATCCAGCAGTTTCCCAAAATCCGCATTTCCCATCACATCCATGATACGCTGGTCATATTGAGAACCCTCCGGGCGGTATCCATAAGGCCCGTCCTCCTTCAGACGATGCGACAAATCGCCGCTGCCAATCACTACCGTACGGCGCCCCAGCTTCCTGGACGCCTCCTGTATCAGCTGCCCCAGCCGATAATGCGCAGCCAGCGGCAAACCCGAAAGTCCGATACGCACAAGCCGATACCCACTTAGCTGTGCACGCACAAAATAAAGCGGCACCATCGTCCCATGATCCAGCTGCGGCTCACGCTCCCCCGCCGTTCCGGCCGCAAGCCCTTCCCATCCGGCCAGCTGGCATAGTTCCTCTACAAACTCCGTATCATAGACGGCCTCTACCTGCACCTTGGCAGCACCAAACTGCCCGAAATCCCCGACCGCCCTATCTCCTGGAGAAATGTGAAAATAATCCGCGTACATGGTCTGGTGCGGAGAGAGCAAAACAATCGTCTGCGGTTTTAACGCACCGATTCTCTCAGCGGCCTCCTCATAAGCATTTATCGTATCCTGAATCTTCCTTTCCTCTCCCCGGCCGATCTCAGGCACAATCAGCGGAGGGTGAGGAAGCATAACGGCTGCAAGTATTGACATGGCTGTTCCCCTTTCTTACTCCAAGAAACTGTTAAGAAATAATTTTTAAATCGTTCCTAACATCGTTTTGAATGTTTTCATTCAATTATAGCATGAAATCCCTGCCAGAACAATTCATACGAAAAAAAGAACCCAGCATCCCCCAATGCCCGATTCTTATTGTTACATTCCCAAAGCGAATTTGCACCTCCAAATCCGCACTAAAAATTACTTCCGTTCCAGCCCCATTTGCTGACTTCCTCGTATTTTATATAAACACAGTCCCTTTCAATCTGCAGATGCGTTTCGTAAATAGCACAGATACGCTCTGTCAGGCTGCGTGCGGCGTCCGCAGAAATCTTGCCGAACACCTTTACTTCAATATAGGCCAGTGCTTTCTCTCTTCTTCCTCGAAAATAGAGATCGCATTGGTCGGCAAGCTCTACCATCAGCCACTCCTCAGATTTTCCTGGAATGATGGCAATCGCTTCTCCCAGCTCCTTTATAATGGTTTCCTTCTGCTGTTGGGTCATAGTGGCGCTGACTCTGGAATGAATAAACGGCATAATTCTCCTCCTTGCGTTGACCGGCCTGCGGAACTGGAAATTCCTGCCCGCCTGCTGGTTTTATCAAATTCTGCCGTTATTGTATCATACATCCGCGGGGAAATGTTCTTCTGCACCAATCCGGCACAATCTGCACCCAGACGGCAAAACATATTGCTGCGCCTGGACGGTGTACATTTCCGCATATTTTCCATTGTATGCCATTAATTCTTCATGGCTACCCTGTTAGAGAACCTGTCCTTGTTCCAAAAAATATATGGTATCCACATGCTGGATTGTTGAAAGCCGATGGGAAATGATAATCATGCTCTTTTCTTTCATCTGTTCCATAATTGTCTGATTAATCTAAGCTTCAGAAATCGGATCAAGCGCGCTGGAAGCTTCGTCGATAAAACAAAGTTACCGAAAAAAGGGCGGCTGCATTGCCAAATGCCTCGTAAAAATGGCACAGATTTTCATAGCTGCTTAGAATCTGGGTATCCGCCTTTTCCAGAGCCCAGATATAATCGTTATAGAATTTCGTAATATCATAGTTTTCCAGATCCACTTCCTGAACTTTCTGGAAAATAATACTATGTACGCCTTTGTGGCTCTTCAGCTTTGCCATGGTTTGTATATAGTGGTTGAAACTATTGTGCAAATTCCGGAGCGAAGTTCCAGACGTATTGATTGATCTGTCAATCAAGCGGTTTATAGTATGATATACTCCCCTTATAGTAGACAGGCAACTAATCATCTATCACTATAAGGAGAGTATATTATTAATCGAACGACTTCGGAACTGTTATATTGTAAATACGTAATAATCGCAGCTTAATTTGCGCAGCGTTCCATCTGGCAGCCGCCGTTCGGTGCAATTGTACATCATGTATGTACCTTTGGGTAGAACAGAGGAACGGAACCATGCACAGTTGGAGGCTTCATAGGCGGATTTGGTGATCCAGCTCTGCTGGTCAAAGCTCCAGATATAACAAGTTGTTAAGTAGCCAGCATCATTTTTTCCGACAGTGGATGTACAGCCGAATAAGATTCCATCTTTGTCTGGCAGTGCACAGCGGCCGGTAATACGTTTTTTCATCTGTGGTCGGGAGGCATACCATACGGTTTGTGCTGTTATTTCTCCGCGGCCATGATAAGATACCTTGCATACGACTGCATAATCTTCATTGGCATCTGGATACCAGGTGCACCATTCGCTTGTGCTCCAGTCGCTGAGAAGTTTCCATTCATTGGTTCCTATTTTGCAGTATTCCCAACGGTATTTTGTATAAAAAGAGGCATTTGGACAGACACAGCCAAGCGATATGGAATCGTCATTATAAACCGGGTATATGCCATCTGGTTTAAAGTTTGAGGGCGGTTCAAAGGGCTCCACTTCATGAGTTGTCTTAATGGGATATACACCTGTAACATAAGGTAATGCAGAATATTGTTTTACTGCTGTTGAAACAGTTTTATTTTTGTTCAGGCTGATCTGAACCATCATGGTGTCGCTACTGCTCATTTGCTCGGATATATCGTTATCTCCATATTCTTTTAAAGCTTTTTGATAAAGAGCTGTCTCATTTTCCAATCCAAGTTCTATAACTTTTTCGCCTGCTTTTTTACGATCAAAATATACATGAATGATACCAGGACTATACCCCAATCCAACCTCTCCAACTGTCCTTTCTTCTTGGGCAGCAATCGCTTCTTGGGTTGTGATGTTTACATTTTTAATATCATCTGGGTCATCATTTTCATAATAGAATGGTTGCATTTTATTTTGTAGCGCTTCTTTACCAACGAAATTCACCCGAATTTCTTCGGAAACTTCCTTTGCCTGAACAGTACAAAGAGAGCTTCCTATGGCTAACATTCCTACGATTAGCAGGATAGATAATTTACTTTTGGTTTTCATTTGTTTTATTTTCATAGAACCTCCTTTTTGTTTTCTGTCAGTAATCCATACTTAAATATATGTGGCCTCACCCGCCTCTTCTGTCAGCATTGAATGCTTTCAAATTCTGTCTCACTGTACATCAGAATAATGATAACTATTACATTTTCTAATTTTATTGCACCTTATTATATAACATCGTAATTATCTGTTTTGGTTGCACTTCAATAAAATTTTTTTATTTTGTTTCGTATCATTATTGTTTTATTGTAGTTCCTTATTATTTCCGCCCTAAATAGCAGATATAAATGCTTGTGTAAGCATGGTCTCTCGCAAATTTTGTTTGAAAAAAGGCTTTTTTTTAAATTCATTTCTTCTTATATATTTTTGGAAAATTAATTACAGCACATTTTCAATACTTATACCATTATTTGTAATTAAATAAACTGTAATTTAAATAATTTAAAATTTTTCTATATATCAACATACATTTTTTAACTGAATTGGCAATTTATATCCAAAATAATATTTACCATAAAAAAATCTTTGCAGCAGCACTATTTATCGCGTTTTGCCAACTGCAAAGATTTTCACAACTGATTCCAATCTGGTTCAATCCTCTGATTTTTAATTTTTTTGAACAAGCATCGATTTTTTCAATACAGCTTATGCATGTGCCAGTTTTTTCTTAACATTTACCCAGCCTCTCATTCATCGAAGTAGTTTCAAACTTCCCTTTCTTCACAGCCTGACCCATCCAGCTTCTTCAAATATTTCACATCCACCCTCTTCGTCAGCCACACGCCATTTTCAGAAAGATAGAACTTCCCGCCGTCACGGCTCATCTGCCCGCTCTTGACCTGCAAAATCACTGCCTGCCCATGCCGTCTGCCAACCTGAGCCGCAGTTTCGATCTCCTTCGAAAGGTGCACATACAGTCGGCTCATTGGCTTTAATCCCTCCAGCCGGATAAGATCCAAAAACCGCTGCGCCGTTCCATGATATAGAACCTCCGGCGGCTCCTGCTCCTTTAACTCCACATCCACAGAAATGCTGTGCCCCTGGTTGGCGCGGATCAACGAATGATCTTCACTAAAAGAATACCGCTGCTTTTGATCCGTTCGAACAATCTCCTCCAACGTTTCCCGGTCAATGCTTCTTCCTGTGTTGTTCACTCCTGCCAGCAATTCCTTCACGTCCGCCCAGCCATGCTCGTCTAAGGTAATCTGAGCCGCACCAGGATTATGCCGCAGCACAAGGCTGATAAATACACTTAACTTATCTCGTTTTCCCATCGTTCTTCTCCTTACTGCCGAAACCACTCTTTCATTACAGTCAGCACCTGCACCAGCTCGTCCTCATTGAGCACATATGGCACCATCGCATACATATAATTCAGAAACGGCCGGCTAAACACGCCGCGCTCATAGGCAAACTGCTGAAATCCCTGCAGCGAAGCCGCGCCCCTTACCTCCACACAGACACAGCCGCCCATGATCCGCACCTCACGAATCTGCGGGTGTGAAAGCCCTGCCATTTCCCGTTTGGTAATCTCCTCAATGCGGGCGATTTTGGACAGATAATCACCCTGCTCAAACAGCTCAATAGACTTTAAGGCCACACTGCAGGCCAGCGCATTTCCCATAAAGGTCGGCCCGTGCATCAGCGCCTTGTCCGGCTCATCCCCATAAAAGCCGTTATATACCCTATGATTGGCAATTGTGACCGCATGCCCGATATAACCGCCGGTCAGCGCTTTGCCCAGCACAAGGATATCCGGCTGCACCAGATCCGAGACAAAACGATTTCCGGTGCGCCCAAAGCCTGTCGCCACCTCGTCGAAGATCAGCAGCACCCCGTATTCGTCGCACAGCTGCCTTGCCCGCTGCAAGAATGACACGTCGTACATGCGCATGCCGCCCGCACCCTGCAGAAGCGGCTCTACAATCATGCAGTTGAGCTCCTCGTGATACCTGGAAAATGCTTCCTCCAGCGCTGAAATCTGCGTAGGAATATGAATGACATCTTTCTTCTCGCCATATGCTTCCAGAATAAAATGATAATCCTCATCATCCCCCACTTCCATCGCCTTAAATGTATCGCCGTGGTACGCATGGGTCAGTGATAAAACCTTGGTTCGCTTCCAGTCCTTTTGGTTTACATAATATTGCAGCGCCATTTTCAATGCCACTTCCACCGCCACACTGCCGGAATCCGAGAAAAAGCAGTAATCCAAATCCCCCGGCAGCCATTGTGCCAGCTTGTCGGCTAATTTTTGTACCGGCTCATGCGTCAGCCCGCCTAGCATGACATGGGAAAAATGATCCGCCTGCGCCTTGATGGCCTCGGTCAAAACCGGATGCTTATAGCCATGAATCACGCTCCACCACGAAGAAACCGAATCAATCAGCTTCTGATCCTCCGTGTAAAGAAAAACACCCTGGGCGTCGATGATTTTATATGGCGTCTTCATTGTCTTCATTTGTTGGTATGGATACCAAATCATAGTTCATCTCTCCTTAACTGAAAACCTTGTTTCTTTCATTCGTTTGTACCACTTCTTATTTGTTCATTACTGCCTTCTGCTCGATTTTCTTTTCTTCCATCTTTTTATGGGCTTCCAATATTCCATTTTTAACCGCCCATTTTATCACAAAATACAAGGCAATCAGAACAACAATTGCTGTCCCTGCACTCATGCCTAACTCCTTCCACAACTCTGTTAAATGTTCGTCCATTTCAAATATTTTCCATAAATCCATACTGCGTTCCTCCTGACTAGTCCCGAACGGGCCTTCCGTAATGCATGTGTCCTGCTCTAAAATATGATTGACATAATTTAATACTCAAACACGTTCCATCAGCCCAACCATTACTTCTGTCATCATTCCGCTTATTTCTTCGCCTGAAAAATGACACATCTTTGTAGCGCACAGGGCTGCAATTCCATGCGAGTAAATCCATAAATGGCGATACAGCTTCTCGGCGCTCTCCTTGTCAAGTCCGTATCCCTCTGTTATAGAAGCAAGGATTTTTTCATAGCTTTCATCAATTATGGGCAGTACTCCGTCAATATCAGGAACCGCGCTCTGCTCATTCATAAACAGAAGCTGAAACAACTTCGGCTCCTGAACGGCAAAAAGAATATACTGCGTCCCTACGCCCTTAAAGGCAGCGGCCTGCGCAAGCCCTTGCTCTACATACCCTTTGTAACAGGCTTTGGCAGCTTCCAACACCGATTGCTGTACCTCTTCCATATTTTCAAATACCGTAAAAATCGGGCAGGAAGAACTTCCAAGCTTCTTCGCAAGCGTTCTTGCAGTCAATCCGCCAATCCCCTCTTCCCTCACGAGCTCTAAAGCAGCCTGTGTAATCTGTGCTCTGGTAAATTTTGCTTTTGGTGGCACATTGGTCAGCCCCTTTCTAAAACCATTGTTCTATAACATCTGTTTTAATTATATAAAACTTAGAACGAAAAGTCAACATACAACATCCATTAATGGAACCTCTCTCTGTTTTCCCCATTTTGCGCATAAAAGATGGCAGGATTTTACCTGCCAACGATATTTTCCAGCGTTTCTACTCTTCATACAGCGAAGCCAGGTCATCCGCCTCCAGTTCCAGCTGCTCCGCCCCGTCCTCGACGCAGGCAAGCACGTTCAGCCCGGTCAGGTATTTGCACATGCGCAGATTATCCTCCTCCATGACATTTCCTGCATGAAAATGATTGAAAATGATTCCTTTTAGCGGAATGCTGCGGGCACGCATATATTCTACGGTCAGCACAACCTGGTTGATTGTACCCAGTCCGGCGTGGGCAACGAGCAGACAGGAAAGCCCCAGCCGCTTAATCACGTCCTCCAGCCCAATCTTCGTCTCGTCAAAGCAAAGCGGGCAGACAATGCCGCCGCTGCCCTCCACAGTAACATAATCATATGTGCGGCACACCCGCTGAAAGCCCTCTTCCACCACGTCCAGCCGCACCGGACTGCCCTCCAGCCGCGACGCTAAATGGGGGGATACGGCATGCTCATAGACATAAGGACACATTTCTGCCAAGGGCTGGCTGATTCCCGAACAACGTTTCACAGACACCGCATCCCCTGGAATCAGTGTGCCGTTTTGCCGCTCATTGCCGCTCATGGCGGCTTTATAGTAGCCGCAGCTTCTGCCGCTTTCCTGTAATTTCTTTAAAATCAATCCGGTCACAAACGTTTTGCCGACGTCGGTACCGGTTCCCGTTATAAATATCTGTTTACTCATTGCAAAGTCTCGCCTCGAATCCTAATTCTTTGATTAACTGTAAGTCCGTTTCTACCGTAATGCCGGCCGTTGTCAGCATATCGCCGGAAATGGCCGCGTTGGCGCCGCTCTGAAAACAACCTTTTCCCTTATCCCCCAACAGGCCGCGGCCGCCGGCCAGGCGGATGGACGCATCGGGAATCAGAAAGCGGAACACCGCCACGCAGCGGCGCGCCTCTGCGCTGCTCAGAGGCTGATTATTTTCATAAGGGGTGCCGGGAATGGGATTGAGCAGATTGACTGGGATTGATTTAACGCCCAGCTCTCTTGCGGTCAGAACCAGATCTATGCGGTCTTCCATTGTTTCGCCCAGCCCTAGAATGCCGCCGGAGCAGATAGACAGGCCGGCCCGCTTGGCCGCTTTGAGCGTCTCTATCTTTTCCTCGTAGGTGTGGGTGGTGCAGACGCTGGGGAAAAATGCGGCTGAGGATTCCAGGTTGCAGTGCACGCGGGAGGCGCCGGCTTCCTTGAGTTTTCGAAACGATTCTTCTTCAAGCAGACCGAACGATACGCAGACCTGGAGACTGGTCTGGGCTTTAATGGCACGGATACTTTCGCAGACCTGTTCCACCTCGCGGTCCGATAACTTCCGGCCGGAGGTTACAATCGAATAACGCAGCACCCCCTGGGCGTCGTTGTGTTTGGCCTCCTCTAAAAGCGCTTCTGTGGACAAAAGCGGGTAGCTCTGCGTGCTTTCGCTCTGATAATAGGCACTCTGGGCGCAGTATTTACAGTCCTCCGAGCAGCGGCCGCATTTGCCATTGACAATGGTGCAGAGGTCAAAGCCTGCGCCGCAGAATCTGCGGCGGATCTCATCTGCAGCTTCTGTCAGCTCTGCCAATGGGGCTTGTGATAGCTCTAGCGCCTCTTTTTTGCTGATCTGTCCGCTATTTAATACCTTTTCCTTTAAATCCTGCACGATACTCATGATTGCTCCTCTTTTCTATGTAAATTTGTTAGGCACTTGCGAAACTCTTATTTCACTGTCAGGGTTTGGACAATCGATACAAAAATGCAGCGAATCAAGTACTGACACCGCCTAAAATACGACTTACGCAATTACTAATAAAATTTGTGATAGGCCTTGCTGTTTATCCTGCAGCTTTGACTGCCTCGGCAATGGCCTGCGCCGCCCCGGCCAGCTCTTCTCTGGTATGGCTTGCCATCAGCGCGGCGCGCAGCATGGCCTGGCCTTGGGGGACTGTGGGGTAGCGGATAGCGGGGATAAAATAACCGTGCTGCAGCAGCCATTCGGAAGCCTGGAGAGCTGCCGCTTCGTCACCGATTCGTATAGGAATGATTGCCGTCTCGGACTGGGCGTTCAGACCCTGCTGCTGCAGACATTGACAGAACCAGCGGATATTTTGCTGCAGCCTTTGTATGCGCTGGGGTTCTGCTTCGATCAGCTCCAGTGCGCGTTTGGCCGCCGCCATGGTGACCGGTGAAAGAGAGGTGGAGAAAATATAGCTACGCGCTGTATTTTTCAGATATTCAATCAGCGGGCGCGGGCCGCAGATGTAGCCGCCCTCTGTGCCAAGTGCTTTGCTCAAAGTTCCCATCAGAACATCTGTTCGGCCCTCCATTTGAAAATGTTCTTCGCAGCCGCGGCCGCTCTTTCCAATGACGCCAGTGGCATGCGCTTCGTCGATCATAGACAGCAGGCCATAGGTGTCGGCCAGCCTGACCAGCCGCGGCAGATTGACGATATCTCCATCCATACTAAATACGCCGTCGCTGACAATCAATCCAAAACGTCCTGGTCGAGCCAGGATTTTCTGCTCCAGATCGTCCATGTCGTTATGACGGTAAATGACCGTTTCTGCCCGCGACTGGCGGCAGCCGTCTATGATGCTGGCATGGTTGTATTCGTCGCTATAAATGACGTCGCCGTCCCGGCAGAGCGCCGGCAGGACGCCGCTGTTGGCAGCAAAGCCGGTGTTAAAGACCATGGCCGCTTCCCGTCCTTTGAAACGGGCCAGGTGTTCTTCGAGTTTGATATGTAAATCGGTCGTCCCGGTAGTCAGCCGGGAGCCGCCAGAGCCTACTCCGTATTGTTCTAATATTTCTGCGGCGTACTGTTTTATGCGTGGTTCGCCGCAGAAGTCCAGATAGGAATTGGAGGCTAACATCAGCAGTTCCCGGCCCTGATAGCGGATGTGGGAGCTCTGGGCGCTTTCAATAACCTTGAGCGTACGGTACAGATGGGATTCCCGGAGCATACACAGATGATCTTCCATTCGTTTCCATTTATTCATGGCTCTTCCTTTCCTCTGCTGCAGACTGCCCGCAAAGCGGGAAATGCGGCGGGCGTAAATGCTTGTTCAAATACGTTCGATTACGGATATGTCGGGCATGTTATGTCCGCTGCACGAGCACTTTCTGCTGCTGCAAGTATTCTATGCAGGCGCTGCATTCCTGTTCATTTCCACGAAACAGAAAAATGCGGCCGCCCTGGGGGCTTCCCATTTCTTTGAGGGTTGTAATGCGCACGTAGCCGAATTGTTTCGAGGCAATATAGCCGGTGACATAATCGGGGTCGTCGGAAATGCACAGCTCGGCCACAATATTGGGATGGCTGACGACTTTGGTAGCCAGAACGAGTGCTTCATTAAAATGGTTTTTACCGCTGCAGGCAGTTTTTGCGGCCGGATCGCTGGTTTCCAGATCCATGTAGGTGGCGCGGATTCCGCGCGCACGGTCGGGCTCTAGGCGCTGCAGCGTGTCGGCGTGCAGAAGCATGGCGCCGCGCATGGCGTAGCTTTGCTGCCAGATGGAGAGTATTTCTTTGGTGTGTGCAAGGCCCAGCCGGCGCAGGTAGTCTTGTACCACTGCCTGTCCCTCCTCGGCTGAGGCGGTTTCAACAGTTGTTACCGGGAGGGCGGGGAGGCGCAGAATCTCTTCTTCTTTGATGGCTTCGATTTTTAGATTAATAAAATCGGGCTTTCCTTTGCTGTGCTGCAAGGCGCGCGCTAACAGCCGCGTGCAGTACTGCTCCAGTTCTTCTTCCGGGATGATTTTTTCGGCGCCGGAGATATGGCCTTCTTCTTTGTTGGAGGCCCGCATTTTAATGCTGTAACGGTTCATGTGGATTCCTGTTCTTTCTGCTGGGGAACTGTTTTGGGGTAACTTCTATCTGATTTTTACAGCGCAAAATGTGTTCATTACGGGCTGTTTTTTGGGTATGGTTTTTCTTTATGCGCGGTGATGATGGTGTAGCTGTGGGCATTTACTGTAAGGATACAGGCATCCACGTGGATATACCAATTTTTTCCCTTTCTTGTAATGACTGCCTGCTTGGATTGGATCTTTTCTCTGCACCACTCTACTACATCCTCTGTATCTAGTGATAGATTGCTTTTAATACGGCCAACGCCTAATTCGGTTGTATGCAGCTGGTCCAGATGGGCCAGTAATTCTATTTCTGTACTCATGGTCTTTATTCTCCTGTTGGCTGGTTTTGTGTGTGGCTGGTTTTGTGTGCGACGGTTTTTAGCCAGTTTTGCCACTGAGCAGCGCCTGCAAATGCAGGCCGCACTTTTGCCTCACAGTTTCTGCGGCAGCATTGGGGGTTCCATGGATGGAAGCAAATGGTCTGTGCGCACGGTGGAAGTGCGCGTTTGTTTTTATGTTAGTCTAGGCTAACCCCTGTTTTACGTACTACCCGTTTCATAACCGGATACATTACGGCGGTGCTCACGGCGGTAAATACCATACCGGGCACGGCGGCGGCCAGAAGGGCGAACGGATCTGTACCTGTGACGGTGCTTAATACCAGTCTTCCCGCTGTTGTTCCCAGGGGGCCGCTGACCACAAGCGTGACCGGTCCAACGCCGGCAATAGCGAGAAATCCTCCGGCAACCAGGCGGAAGATCATGGCAATGGTGACATTTACTATGGTATGGACGCCGAGAATCAGGTTGACCGCGCTGGCGAGAAGGCCGATTTTTATGTATTTCTTAAAGCCGAAACAAGCGGCAATGCAAATAGCGAAGGGCGCGGACAGCTGAAATTCGGTTCCGGGAATGATACTTGGGAGCTTCAGCATTCCCAGAACGGCCAGTAATACGGCCATAAGTGCGGTTGTGGTGATTTCTCTTGTCTTTTGTCTGTTCTGCATATACACCTCGGTGGAAATTATTTGAAATAGTTTTTTATCAGTATAGAGGATGCGGGGCGAATTGTCAACCAGTTTCTTGTTTTTGTTAACAATTAGATCATTAAAGAGGAAATACGACTATAGTTTTGCAGTTTGCTGCTTTCTGACAATACTGCGCTTTATATCTGCTGCTGTCTTTTTATTTCTATTTTCTTATCTGGCGGCAGCACTTGAAATTTATCAATGCTTGTATGCGGTAACTTTTTATTTGCCGAATCAACATGGGGTGCATGGCTGTAACAATCCAAGAACATTTGAACGGGCTTTGTACTGCCCGCCTAAAATTCTTTTATGGGAAAGAAATATCGCGTCTACCCTGACAATTTGAGCTCCTGCTATGCCAAATCTGCAATCTGAAAACTTTCTGATTTTAAGTTACGGTATCGTCTGCCTTTTACTGCTGTAAATTTTAATACGCAGTAATCCGGGTCGGATACGCCCTGTTTATAATATATCGAATCCCCGGTGCACCAGATTTCTTTTTTGATTTCCTCGTCCTGCAAAACTTCTACCGTGCCTGTCAGCATTAGGCCCTCATACTTGAAGCGGCCTCTATGATAGACATAGAAGCATGCCTTGGGATTTTGCATAAACTGCTGCGTGCGCATGGAAGAAGTATTGGTTGAAAAATAGAGACAGCTGCCGTCGATTTTACGCGGCGTGAACATAGCCTTGATATTCGGAAAACCCTCTTCATCAACGGAGGATAGAAAGGCTGTCTTTTGTTTTTGGATAAATGCTGTCAGTTCTTCTTTTGTTTTCATGGGGAAACCTCCTTGCTCTTTTCGTCTTTGTCAGCGCGCAGATACCCGGTCAGGGTATCTAAAATACGGTTCAGATACTGTTCGAACTGCTGCTGCTCTTCTTGGGAAAATCCCTGGTAGAACAGCAGATTCATTTTCTGTGATACTTGTTCGTATCGGGACTGCAGGGATTTGGCATAGTCGGTCAGCGATACAATGGCCTGGCGGCGGTTTTGGGGATTTACTTTTCGTTCTATGATTCCTTTGCGAACCATTCCATCCACTACAGCCGAAACTGTATTTTTGGCTAGGGATGTTTTTTCACTGATTTGGCTGATCGTGAGATGGTCCGTTTTCCAGAGGATAAATAAAATGCGTCCCTGGCCGCCGCTGATTTCGATGTTGTGCTCCTGCAGCAGTTGTTCGAAGATTCGGTCCTGAAGCTGTTTGATCTGCGTGATATAAAATCCACCTTTTGTTTCCAATCCATCACCTCTAATATCATCTAATCAAAACCATTCCATATAAAACTATTCTGCATAGAACAGTTCTATATAGAATAGTTTTATGTTATCACGTGCGTCTTTAAATGTCAAGCACATCCTTTTTATTTTTCTATTTGGAATGAATCTTTTGATATTCTAGCAGCTGGTATTTTGTTCTATTCTTTTTCGTATCAAACCAATTCCTAACATATTGATTGTAAGTAAAAAGCACTCCTGTTTTGATATCATCACAATATCAATTCAAGAGTGCTTTTATAAAATGCTCAAGAGCTCACATGCGTTTTCATCCGTTTCGTTGTTTTCTTCTTATGTATTTTGAACCTTTTATAAAGTAAATAGGTAATAATCGCAGCTTAGCTTGCGCCGCTCTCCATTCGGCATTCGTCTTTCTGTACAGTTATACATCATATAAGTACCTTTGGGCAGGCTGGATACTTTAAACCAGGCACAGTTGGATGCTTCATAAACGGACTGGGTGATCCAGGTCTGCTGATCAAAACTCCAGATATAGCAAGTCATCAGATAGCCGGTATCCGCTCCATTGACGTTCGAAGTACACCCAAACAGCAGGCCTTCCCGTAGGTCTGAACTTCTGCGCTGATCACGCTCGGCAATTTGCGGTAGGCCTTGATTGCTGTTTTGGCTGTCTTGCGATCGTTAATATTGATGCTCATCCCCCTGATCCCTGACATTTTTTTCAAACAGCCTTTTTATATGATCTAATACCAGCACCTATCGCCACAGCTGCCATAATACAGGCCAACGTTTTCTTAAAAGTTACTTTTCTGTTCATTAATACAACCTCCTGCTTTTTGTTATTGGTTCATCTGTTGTAAGAATGGAATCACCTGGTTTCTTTTCCATGTTACTCCATTCTACCAATATATCACCATAACAAATGACTTTGGTTGCATACATAAGAAATAAATTTCTAATTATTAATTATCAGAAGAATCTTCCTCATCTGATTCTATCGGCTCTTCGTTCATCATCTGCCGTCCCCTGGCATTTTTTAAGAAAAGCTGAAATAGATAAATCATTGTCGGTATAAAAAATGTTGCCAGTAAAGAAGCAATAAACATAGGAAATGCCTGTTTGCTGCCAGACACTCCTAATATAAAACTTACAATATATAACAAAAGCAGACAGGCGATTCCTGCCCACGCCATGATTCTCTGTCCTTTTGAATACATTATCAACCCTCCATACTATATTATGATAAATTACTCAGATAAAGGAACAAGGACAATGATCTACTCATTGTCCTTGTCAGTGCAGGAGATGGGACTTGAACCCACACGATATTGCTACCACAGGCACCTGAAGCCTGCGCGTCTGCCAATTCCGCCACTCCTGCATATAAAACTTCTTCTGCGGCAACCCCGCAAATGCGGGAAAAGGGACTTGAACCCTCACGTCGTTGCCAACACTAGATCCTTAGTCTAGCCTGTCTGCCAATTCCAGCATTCCCGCGTTTGACGTATTACCTAACGTGCTTAATTATAATACCACGTTTTTGTCAAATTGTCAACCATAAATTGTAATAATTTTCAAAAAAATATAAATAATATATACAATGCACACAATTACTGTCGAAATCTGCTTATAAGATTGCTATTTAGTCAGATACTCAGACTTCACGTAACCTACTCCGCCGTTATACTGAACCTGGCTCCAGCCATTGTCACATTCTGCATATCTGGTCAATGTCGTATCCGGTGTTACCTGGCCTGCCATATTGGCTGTTTCACTTGCCTCCAGACGTACATTGATTGTTGTCGTAGGCTTAACAGTATCTCCCATAATTTTAAACGTAGTTACATAATCTGATTTTACATAGCCTTCCATTCCATTATACTGAACTTTACTCCAGCCATTATCTGTAATACTCACCCTTGTTGCCTGATCTCCTACAATCATCGTCGTAATTCTCTCAGCACTTTCATCATTGCCGTTTCTGAGATTTACATTAGCTGTAATTAAAACCGTCTCATTGGTATCTGCCGGCTGAGGATTCTCCGGCGGGGCCGGTTCCTGTGCAGGTGCTTCTGTTGGCGCTGTAGTCTCTTCTGGCTGCTTTGTCTCCTCTGGTTTTGGTGTAGGGCTCGCATTTGCCTCTACTGCTGAGGAAGAAGCTGCCTTCGCCTTTGCTTTCTCAACTAATTCTGTATTTCCTTCAAAACCTTCTACGAACTCAAGTAAAGTAGCGGAAGAAGCCAGTGCATCTACATAACGGTTGTTTACATCATCAAACAGCGTCTGTACCGTACTGCTGGCAAGCTGTTCATTAATAAAATTCCTTACTTCTGCCTCTACGTCATCCCCTTTGTAAATATACAGACTGCCGGACTTAGAAGTCTTTACATAAAGAGTTTCCAACCCTGGCACCATGGTATCTTCATTCTTAAACTTGATATCATGTTCTGCAAAAACCAAATAAGAGCCATCTGTCGGGCATAATTTACTATATACTACGACATTGTTATAACTCTCAATGTAATCCTTTTTTCTGCGGATAATATCTTTATCTTCGTCGGTTACAGGACTTACAATCTGCTCAAGTGTTGAAATGTCAGAGGCAGACATCGCAGTAAAATACTGCTGAACCAATTCTGTCAGAGCTGGAATTGTATCTTTCTTTAATGCATTTTTCACTTCTCCAATATCCAGACTGTTTCCTGATTCTATCATTGTATTTTTAGACTTTGATTTTTTATCTGATTGACCGAATATGGTTCCCATTATTAAAACCAGAAGAACAATCACCAGAATTCCCATTACTACATATACCAATTTTCCCAGTAAAAAATTCTCCTTACGGGTTTGTCTCATGTTAAGCCTCCTAAATTCAAATCACGGTTTTCCTTTGTTCCAATTCTTTTCATCAAAAATACGGCTGAAGGGAATCGAACCCCCGCACGCGGTACCGGAAACCGCTGCTCTATCCACTGAGCTACAGCCGCACATTGCTTTTGACTTTATGAAATCCAAAGCAATATTATACTAACACGTTTCTTAACATTTGTCCATACTAAATTTTATTTTTTCACAATAGATACACAAAATGTCTGGCCCGACAGCCCCTCCTGCCGGGCTGACTTTATCCTCTCTTTATGGCACCTGTACGACTTCTTTCGTTACCAGATCTTCCAGTGTATTGTCTGTTTTATCATATTTATAAACATGATAAGACAGAATCTCTTCTTCTGCTACCTGTTCGTCATTAACTTCTCTAACCATAGATAAAAGCTCCTGCTTCTGATTTCCTTCTGCCGGAACCAATATGACTTCATGAATGCTGCTGGGTAACATATAGAACTCTGTTTTTAGTTTTGCCGCGCACATCTGAAGCACTCCCGGATACCAGAGAACCGCTGCTCCATTCATTTTCGGCTGATTAGTTAGAACATACATTCTCTCTTCCTTTTCATGTTCTGCTGGCAGCAGTATATCATCTGCCAGATCTTTTTGAAATTCTCGAATTACTTCTGACATTTCTATCAAAAGTTCTCTCTCATGCTGCTGGCTGTTGCGCAGAGCTTCTGTAAAAAGCTCCTCCTCTGTTATCTTCCACATATCCATATAACTGCGGTATACAGTTATGGCACCATTTTGAATCGTAGGTGTTTCTATTACACTATAACAGATCAACGCCAGGTCCAATATCTTTAGATATGGTATTTGATCCAGCAGCTGCTTATTCCGCTCATAATTAATCAGCTTTACCCGCAAAGTATCTTTTACACTGTTGTATTGGTTAAAATATTCGATCTCAATATCTTCTGAAACTTTTTCCCTTAAATAGACAGATTCGATTCCACTGATAATTCCCTCTAGTGAAATGCCTCTTAGATATTCCTCATAGAATTCTTCCAGATAAATCGTCGGCGTTACTTTCTTTCCTTTTGGAATAATCGACAATCCTTTTCGCTGGATACCGTTATTTTTCCAGATACTCCTGATTTCAACTTCTGCAGACTGCATATATTTCTGTTGAAATGCTTCCCTCACAAAATCCTCGAACTCATGATAATCCATTTTTTTCTGACTCATAAAGTCTCCTCTCATCTTCATTTCAAAATGAATATGAATCCCCTTTATTAATGAAAGTATTGATGAAAGAAAAGCTTATCTACAAGTATAAACATCCCGAAGAAAGAAGTCAATCTTTTTCCGGGATGTTGCCGTTATTTCACAAATTGTTCAATTTTTCTGCTGTATTTATTACTTTTTTACCTTTCTCTTAACCAGCTGCGGCCCTTCAAAATCAATCTGTCGGCTGATATTCAACGCAACTCCGATCTCAGCCATCAATAGCACCAATGCACTTCCTCCATAGCTGATAAATGGCAAAGTTACACCGGTTGAAGGCAGAAGATTGGTCACAACTCCAACATTTAATATTACCTGCAGCATAAAATGTGCAAAGATTCCAGTCGCAACCATACCTCCCAGCAAATCTTTAGAATTTTGGGCAATAAACATAATCCGGTAAAGCAATATGGCAAACATAATCAATACCAGCGATGCTCCTACCATGCCAAGCTCTTCACATATAATAGCAAAGATCGTATCATTCATTGCCTCAGGCAGATGCATTTTCTGTTTCCCTGCACCAAGGCCTTTTCCCCACAAGCCGCCGGAACCGATCGCATACAATGCCTGATTTGTCTGAAATACCAGCTTCTGATCTGCCAGCCGCTCTGGCGCAAGCCAAGCAATAATACGGCCTGAACGAAACCCGCCATCTGCGCCGGCATTCAATACATAATAAATCACCAAAGCCGCCAGTCCTGCTCCTGCTGCACCTAAAGCCAGAAAAAGCTTGTATCCTGGATATGCAACAAATACCATTAACATTGTAATCATAGCAACAATAATCGCTGAACTTAAATTCTCTGTCACCAGATATATGTACAGGAATTCCAATATCGCCATGGCCGCAAACATTGATAAAATACGCCAGTCTGACATTCTTCTGCTGAATCTGTTAATCAGCATCGCATTCACTAAAATGACTGCAATTTTAAAAAGCTCTGCCGGCTGAAAGGAAACTGGACCAATCTTAATCCATCTGGTAGCCCCGTTCAATTCCATTCCCAGAGGAGTTTTTACAAGCAGTACAACTATAATCGCAGCAGCCGCTATCAAAATGATCATGGGCTTTTTGGCATACAAATGATAATCCACAAAGGAAGCAATAAACAGCCCCGCCACACCCAATAAACTAATGACACACTGCTTGACAAAAAAATCCGTTGTATACAGACTTGCCGTATATAGCATCAACAGCCCAAACATAACAAGAAAAATCACAACAAATACAAGCGTATATTCAAAATAAATCCTCTCCTGTTTTGGAGTCCTCTGAACGCTCTGCTGCTTTGGTTCTTTTCTCTTTTGCCCAGATTTTTTTTGTATATTGCTCTTTTTTTGTATCGTTGTATTCCGGTTATTTTTTTTAGCACTATTCTTTTTTGAGTTATTTTTTTGTGTATTATTTTTCTGCGTATTTTTTTTCTGATTAGGTCTGGCCTGTTTTTTCTGCGTCTTCCGGGCATTGCTTTGACCAGACCTTTGAACTTGATTCTGATCAGACCTTTGGCTCTGCTGAGAAGTTTTCTTTTGCTGGGAATGTTCTGACGATGCACTTTGCTTCCCGAAAGGCGCTTCTTCCTGCTTGGGAATGATACGGAAATGTTCCATATTATTTCCATTATTTAACTGGGAACTTTCCGTATGGACTCTTTCCTGATATCCCCTGTTAGACTGTCTTTTTCTTTTCTCCTGCTTCATAGGAATACCATCTTCCCTTTAACTGGTTATACTCTGGATAAATATTCTCCCGTTCTTGTATCAATCTTAATAACATCATCCTGGTTTACAAACAACGGTACATACACAGTTGCTCCTGTCTCTACAACCGCCGGCTTAGTTGCTCCAGTCGCTGTATCTCCTTTTACGCCTGGCTCAGTCTGTGTTACAACCAGCTCTACAAATAACGGCGGCTCAACTGCAAATACATTTCCATTGTGAGAACAAATTTTAACCATATCATTTTCCTTCACAAACTTTAACGCCTCTCCAATGGATTCTTTTGACAGAGGAATCTGGTCGTAAGTCTCTGTATCCATGAAATAATACAGATCTCCATCCGCATACAGATACTGCATGTCCTTTCTGTCAATACGAGCCTGTGGACATTTTTCTGTTGGACGGAATGTCTTCTCGACAACACCGCCACTCTTAATATTCTTTAACTTTGTTCTTACGAAAGCCGCTCCCTTACCTGGCTTTACATGTTGGAACTCAATAATCTGATATACGTTATTCTCCAGTTCTATTGTAATACCATTTCTGAAATCTCCTGCTGAAATCATGTTTATTCCTCCTTAAACTTCGTAAACTGCATAGTAATCTTATTCTGTACTATTCTATAATACTTTCCAGATTTTTTCAACTGTTTTTTTTATTCTGTTACAAAATGATCGCCGGCGGGCTGAATTGTTACAAATGATTACAGTTCTAACAGCTCCTTGGGCGAATGGGTCAGATTATCACAGCCATTTTCCCTGATAATAACCAGATCTTCAATACGAACGCCGCCAAAATCAGGAATATAAATTCCAGGTTCTATGGTTTCCAACATATATTCCTGTAGTATATGATGATCTTTAGGCGCCAGCGCTGGTGACTCATGTATTGCTAGTCCAACACTGTGTCCCAAGCCATGTCCAAAATAGTCCCCATATCCAGCTTCCTCAATCACCTGTCTGGCCGCTGCATCGACATCCGAAGCTTTCAATCCCGCTCGAATCGTTGAAAGCGCTTTTAACTGTGCCTCCAGTACGGTTTCGTAGATCTTCTGCTGCTGTCGATCCGCTTTTCCCAGTACCACTGTCCGTGTCATATCCGAACAGTAGCCCTCATAAATACAGCCGAAATCCATCACGATCAAATCGCCTGCCGTAAGCCGGCGTCCACCCGGCACCGCATGCGGCATTGCTGTCCGCTCTCCAAATACCGCAATCGTCTCAAAGCTGAGTCCCTGTGCACCGGCTCTTCGCATATTGGTTTCCAGTTCCCAGGCCAATTCCAGTTCGGTCATACCCGCAGACACTTCTTTTATAACCTGAGCAAATGCCTGATCGCCAATCCGTTCTGCCTGAGCAATATACTCCCGTTCTGTCTGATCCTTAATCTGCCTTAAGGCATCCAGCCGGCCCTCCAGCTCCTGCCAGCGGACATTCTCTGCCCTTTTCTGAAACTGAACCACATCGCTGTAGAGCATTTTCCTATTTTCAAAACCGATACAGGAGATCTGTTCTTCCTCTAAAAGTCGGCTTAACTGATCTTGATAGGAGTTCGTCCGGTCTGTCTGAATAATCTCAAAGTCCCTGACCTCTGATCTGGCCCACGTGGTATACCGGGAATCCGTCATAAGAATCCGTCTCTTCTGGGAAATGTAAAGATACGCGGTATCACCTGTAAAGCAGCTGATATAACGTACATTATATCGATCCGCTACCAATATAGCATCCAGATTTTCCTGTTCCATCATCTGCAGTACTCTGCCGATTCTGCTCATTTTATTTCCTTCCTTCTAAATGATCCAATCTGTTCCTTGATCGCTTCAACAACTTCATTCAAATTTTTATCATCCGTTTCGACAATGATATCAGCAACCTCTTCATATACCGCTTCCCTAGCCTCCATCAGGCTGGCAATCTTCTCTTCCAGCTGGCCGCCTTTTAACAATGGACGGGTCGTACTGCCCTGTAGCCTTTTTACCAGTGTTTCCTTCTGGGCTTTCAGGTAAATCGTCTGGCCCAGCTGTTTTAACAGCGGATGATTCACACGCTGTACCGGCAGGCCGCCGCCTACCGAAATAACTGCTTGTTCTTGCTGCATAAGCTTTTTCAATTGCTGTGTCTCCAGCCCGCGAAAATATGCCTCTCCTTCTGCCGCAAATATATCATTAATACTTCTTTGCTGCTCTTCCTCAATCCTTTGGTCCGTATCAATCAGAGAAACTCCTAATTCCTTGGCCAGCCGCAGACCAGCCGTAGTTTTTCCAGCTCCCATAAATCCGATTAAAATAATATTTGACATATTGGCTCCTCTTTATCCCTGCAGTTCCTTTACAAGCAGCTCTGATAATTTCCTGCAGTTCTCCTCTTCAATGGATAGGTCATTCCATAGTTCATATGCAGCCACTGCCTGGTATAATAACATATCCAGCCCATTATATGCTTGGCCGCCCTGTTCCTTCACCATCTTCATAAAACGGGTCTCCCCCGGATTATAGATAATATCGACTGCTTTCTCTATGTTCTTATAAAACGCTGGATCATCAATGACTACCTGCTCTATATGCGGATGAAGTCCCACAGAGGTTGCTTGTACAGCCAGCATCGATTTGTCAGGCAATTGAGAATAATCTTCTATCTTCATGGCAGTCCAGTCCGTTTTCGGGAAAAAGCCCCGAATATGCTGACAAAGCTTCTCTGCATGCTCCAACGTTCTGTTCAAAAGATATACATGTTCCGCACCTGACTGCCCGCATAAATACACAACCGCATTGGCAGCTCCTCCAGCACCAAGCACCACAATATCTTTACCTGCCAGAGAAATTCCCTGCACCTGCATAGCACGCTTTAGTCCCAGATAATCCGTATTGTAACCTTTATAGCCCTGTTCCATACGTACCAATGTATTGACCGCACTAATGCATCTGGCATTTTCATCAACTTCTGCCAGGTATTCCATCACTGCTGTCTTATAGGGCACAGTTACATTCATTCCCAAAACATTGAGGGCAAAGCCGCCTTTTATCGCATATTCCAGACCATTTTCCACCTGAAACGGCACATAGACCAGATTCTTGCCAGTCACCTCTGCTAAGTAGTTATGAATAACAGGTGACAGGGTATGCATAACCGGATAGCCAATCAGCCCGCATAGTCTGGTTCTTCCGTTGATTTCTTTTATCAAAACGCTCATCCTTTCTATATTGTACCTAATATCCCGAATCAAAACCTATATGATCGAATCTATGGAATCAAATATTTTTTCTTTGGTCTTTAAAATTTTCCGGCGGTATTCCCGCAGTACAAAATATTCAAGCCGCCTTTTCAATACAATCTGAATCTCCTCTTTCGGGTTAATGGGAAATACCAGAATCGTGAATAGACCAGCCTTTTTGGCCCCCCAGACATCCGTAAATAGCTGGTCGCCGATAAACAGGGTATTGTCCTGATCGGTTCCCATCTGTTCCATCGCTTTTACATAATTCTTGATTCCAGGTTTTCCGGCCTTATGAATGGAATGAACCGGTACAATCCCCTTTTTAAATAATTCCACCCGTTCTTCTTTGTTATTAGACAAAAGCACACATTGAAATCCAATCTTCTGCAGACGCTCAAACAGCTTTACTGCCCGTTCGTCAGCCGGAGCTCCATGTGGAACCAGCGTATTATCAATATCAAAAATAATTCCGCGGTATCCTCGCTCAAACAGTTTTTCAAATGGAATTTCATAAGTAGATTTTACATATTTAGAGGGATAAAATTTTTCAAACATAGGTTTCTCCTGTTTCTATTATGAATGAAACTGCCAAAACTATTTATCCAGCATTTTTTTTAATTCATCCATAAATGTATTAATATCCTTAAACTCCCGATAAACAGAAGCAAAGCGGACATAGGCAACCGCCTCTAAGCTCTTTAGTTTATCCATAACAATTTCACCGATCACATAGCTGGGCACCTCTTTTTCCTCCCTGTTAAAGATCTCGACCTCAACCGAGTCAATCAGCTCATTAATCTGTGCTGCTGAGATCGGGCGCTTATGACAGGCCCGAAGTACTCCGGCCTCAATCTTTGAACGATCATATTGCTCACGGTTGTTATCCTTCTTAATAACAATCAGGGGGATCGTCTCTACTTTCTCATAAGTAGTAAAACGTTTTCCACAGGAATCACAAGAACGGCGGCGGCGGATTGAACAATTGTCATCTGCCGGCCTAGAATCAATCACTCGTGTATTTTCCCGATTACAAAATGGGCATTTCATGATGAGAATCCTCCTTATTACTGCTAACGATCTGTCAATTGGAAAATTTTGTTACAAATCATCAAACTGGTAATGTTTATTATAACAGCTGTTTGATATGGTGTAAAGCATTTCTATATAAAAGAAGATAGCGCTTACATACTTTTCTAATCCCCTCTAAATCTCTGGCTTATTCCAGACGATATAATACTATAGAGGCGATTGTGAAAGGAGGTTCTGCCATGTATGATATTTCAACTGTTCGTGCCCCTGCTGCCAGTAAGACTTATTCTACTGCCAAAGGCCAAGATCATTCAATGGCTGAATATAAATGGTCTATCTATAATAAAATACAGGAATTTGCAGCAAATGCAGACAGAGAAGACATGGTCTGGGTTACGATCTCCGACGAAGGCTTTGCAGCCATGAAACAAAATCCGGCTTATGAAGCCTGGGTACTAGACAAAATCCGTCATGCCTATGACTCCTGTGCTTCTGATGGCTGCGCTTCCTGGGTATTTTTATCATTTGGTTCTTCAGAAACGGATTATAAGGAAACCATACATTCCAGACCGGACCGCCAGACCCGCAGAAGAATTATGGAACGTGAGAAGGCAGAAAAAGAAGCGATTCGTAAAAAACGCAAAAAACAGTTAGAGAAAAAAATTCTCGAAGAGAAATGGCTGAAACAAAAAATCGAAAAGACATATGTTCAGCTTAAGATTCTGGATCATCGAATTCAGGTTCAGGAAGAGAACAAAGCATTGTATTTTGGCACAGACTTTTATCCAGAAGACCATTCCGCCGCGCTGTATTCTGCTGCCAAACGCAGGGCTTCCGCTTATGAATCAACTTTTATTTATCATGATTAATCTTTATGTTGTTATTCTGCCATTCAGCTGCTGGCTGTAAATCCTGCATTTCTCCCAGCAGTTGAATTCTGTCTTACCACTCGTTTGCCAAGCCATAATCACTGATACAGAACGCGAAAGCACTTGGGGCTGACGCCTACGTAACCAAACCGTTTCAGGATCGTTTTCTCCTGGATGCGTTAATTGCCTGATGGTATTGCAATCCATCAAAGATTTTTAAACATGCTTCAATCGAGTAGGAGGAAATTTCTCTAATTGAGAAATTTCCGACCTCTCACACCACCGTGCGTACCGTTCGGTACACGGCGGTTCAATCAACTTAACATGTAACACATCTTGCGGTGTAATAGTCCAGCATAGAGATTAGCCC
>JAAVZI010000034.1 GCA_022791575.1 Lachnospiraceae bacterium | reverse complement strand
CGTGGAGTCTTTTTATAGACCTAACAGATAAAAAATATACTCGCTATTTATCAAAAAAACAACGGTGGCGTAAAAACCAAAATGATGAGTTTCATTCAGTAGTTTTACCAGGACTGCTTAATTAAGTTCGCGCTTATGGGGTAGTTCCCCTGGGGTATCGGCTGGACAAGCTGTCTGGCTGTGAGGTTCTGGGACGGCTGGAATGGGCGGTAGACACGGTATTTGAAACTCTGCAGCAGCCTTGCACCCAACAACAGTACGAGGGACTGACGGAAGTATGTAATGCTCTGTATGAGCTGTCGGATTCCGAGTACTTCTTTGGCGGCGGCCTGATGGAAGTGGCTGGAGGCAAGCCGTTCCATCTGTTTGATTTGAATGGAATGATGACGCTTCTGGAAATCAACTGCTATCTGGATAATCATCTGCGCTATTTGGCTGCCAAAGAGCGGGGCGAACAGCCGCCAAGGGCAGACGGCAATATGGTATCTGCCGCGCTGATGTTGGATTATTATGTCCGCACTACGGGACAAAAGCCGGAGGACTGTCAGCCAATCCAGTCGGAACTCAAACGCATAGACCGCGATTATGATTTTGTCCGTTGTAAATTTACCTGGGAAGATGCAAAATTGAAATTGGCAATGTACAAACGTATCAATCTTTTTGCATAATTACCTATGAATCGTTTGATAAAGAAACCTTGGAAAATACAAAGAAAAAGGAGAAACTGTCATGTATACAACCATTGATTTTTATTATTTCAGCCCCACCGGCGGTACGAAAAAGGCGGGTGAATCTTTCTGCCGGGGAATTGCCGAACATGTCCGCTCGGTTGATCTATGCCTGCGGGCAAATGCTGGACAGCCACAGAGCAGCCTGGCTGTCTTTGCTGTACCAGTTTACGGCGGCAGAATTCCCACGCTGGCAGCCGAGAAACTGCACCAGCTGGACGGAAACGGGATATCGGCGGTTACGCTGGCGGTTTACGGCAATCGGGCTTACGAGGACGCTCTGTTAGAACTGAATCAGCTTCTTGAAAAACAGGGCTTTCAGATTGCCGCCTCGGCCGCGCTGCTGGCACAGCATTCCATCGTGCCCGAAGCCGGAGCTGGCCGGCCTGACGAGAAAGACCAGGCCCAAACACATGCATTTGCCCAAAAAGTATTGGAAAAACTGAAAAATGGCATAGCCCATCCCGTCAATGTTCCTGGCAATTTCCCCTACAAAGATGGCATGAAGAAATCCGCACCGCCCCTCTCTCTGTCGTCCTGCAGCCAGTGCGGCACCTGCGCCGCGGCCTGCCCGGCCGGCGCAGTCAAGATGACGAAACATACAGTTCAGACCGACCCACAGGCCTGCATTCTCTGCATGGCCTGTATCAAAGCCTGTCCGCAGCAGGCCCGCATTCTGCCGCCGCCAATGCAGCAGGTGCTGAACGAAAAGCTTGCGCCCTTTACCAAGGACCGCAGGGAAAATGAATATTTTTTATAAAAGGGGATCATTGTTTATGAACACAATTTTCAGAAATCAGGTCAAAGGCGGTGTATGCCGATGATATTTCAAAAGGAATATCTGCCGCAGTTTCGTGAAGCGGACCAGGATGGTTTGGTGGGGCTTCGCGGGTATATGAATTATTTTCAGGATGTGGCAACCCATTTCATGCACAATCTTCACAGAGGAAATGACGAGCTGCCGGAGCGATACGGAATTGTCTGGATGTATACAAAATACAAAATGCAGGTTTTACAACGAGCGGATTTTAAAAAAGAGCTGCTGCTCGAAACCTGGATTCCCCCAGGCCGCTTGGCGGCTGTTATGCGGCAGAATCTGCTGATTTCCAGGGACGGAGAAGTATATGCGAAAGGTTGCCTCGAAAGCTGTCTGTATCACATTTCCCAAAGTAGACTGGCACGCCTAAGAGAGATTGCGTTTCCGGCCGATATGGCAGAGCTTAGAGCGTGTGCGATGCCGGAGTTTGAGAAACTATCGGCGGAGCCGGGGGATTATTGCTATACCCACCAGGTCCGTTATACGGATCTCGATAAAACCGGGCATATGACGAATTTAAAGTATATTGATTTATGTTTAAATGCATTTGAGAGCCATTTTTTCGAACAGTTTGAGATTCAGGAGTTTGAGCTGCATTTTCTGGAACAATGCTTTGAAGGAGAGGAACTGCAGGTCTATCGAACAGATACCGGCGGCGGAATACGGCTGACCGCACTGCACGGCGAACATACGCCGTGCGCTGTGGCCCATCTGCTCTGCAAAAAAAAGGAGGAACCACATTATGCTGGAGCATAAGAAGAAACCACGCAAACCCATCCGGGAAATTCTGACGCTGACAAAAGGCGATATCACGAACGATCATAGAGTACAGGCGATTGTCAATGCAGCCAATACCAGTCTGCTTGGCGGGGGCGGTGTGGACGGCGCCATTCATCGCGCAGCCGGCCCGGAATTGCTCTTTGAGTGCCGTCTGCTGAACGGCTGCAAGACCGGACAGGCCAAAATAACTAAGGCTTACCGCCTGCCCTGCGACTATGTGATTCATACGCCGGGGCCTCACTGGAACGGCGGCCGTTCCCAAGAACGGGAGCTGCTTGCCTCCTGTTATCGCTCTTGTCTGGAGCTGGCTGTGCAGCACGGGATACGAAGCCTCGCATTTCCCTCTATTTCCACGGGAATTTACCGTTTCCCGCTGGAAGAGGCGGCAGAAATTGCGCTTCGAACGGCAATGGAATTTGCCGGGGAGCATGCAGGCGCATTTGACCGAATTTTGTGGGTGCTGTTTGATGAGGGGACGCTGGCGGTTTATAAGCAGAAATTAGAGGAACTGTATGAGGGCAGCGCAGAAACGGCAGCACAGGAATTATGACGTGGGCAGTTTGATAACTGCGTAGCTGTGGCGGCTTTTGTTTTTAAGTTCAGGGGAATCATTTGCTGGCTGTTTCAGAAGCTTTCATTTTCATGTGGTTTTGGGGATGAAAAGGGGCAGGCGGCATTTGCAAACTCTCATTTTACTGTCAGAGTTTGGGCAATCGATACAAATAACATGAAGTACGCTGATACGCACGCAGGTCATCAAACCTTTGGTTTGACGACGTATATGGAGCGAATTAAGTACTGACACCAGGACTCCTCCCACTTCGCGGGTCCCTCCTCATGTCATATCTCCTCATGTCGTATCCCCTAATGTCCAATCAACGTCTTTGAGCGGAATTTTTGTATTAAAGTAATTCCACGATATAATAAAGGGGACAATTTGTTCAAACTCGTCGCTTTGATTCAGACTTTCGCAATTACCTACTAAAATTTTTATTAGAGAAGGAGCTATCCATGGAGCTATATTTTGACATAGAAGAACCGATCATCAGCAAAGGGATAACGACTACCCCTCTGGATTCTGATTTGTGGGAGCAGTATCAGGGGGCGTATGGAAGTGCTCTGCCGGATATCCAGGATCTGATGAAGGAACATCCCACGCAGGAGGATCTGGCATATGCTCTGGAAAATCTGCGTGACAATCTGGATCATCAATTAAGCTTTTATCCGGCAAGTTATCTGTGTGTACCATATTTGCTTAAGCTGCTGGAACAAAAGAAGACACAGCAGGATTTCTGGTGTCAGTGGAATCTGATTACGATTATGGGCAGAATTGCGCTGACGGATATTCCCTACAATCATTCCGATTGTAAATGCAAAGCTGACACGGCAATAGAAGAAAATTACAGAAACTGTATGCTTGTATTGCGGCAAAAGACAGCGTATTTTCTAATGCAGAATTTAGAACAGCTGAAGCTGCTGGATTCTTTTGAAAAGTCCGAATTTTCTACCGCAGTATTGGCGATTTTAGGCGATCGAGAGACCGCATTTTTACTGGAAAATATGCTGTTTGACCTGTTTTTGGTAAAATGCAGTGGCTGCCAGTTGGAACAGGAAGAGCTGCCTGGTTTTCGGGATGGAGGGCCGGCAGAAATTACACCTGCCCCATCGGTGATTGGCAGATGGGATGGAAGAAGCCTGGAAGATCTCTATCTGTGGTTTAGCAATTTTCTGTATTTACTGGGGGAAGAGAACGCGGCCCAGGCGCTTTCCTGGTATTATGGCACTTATACCTGCCCGAATTGCGGGAAACGGGATCTTGCTCTTACAGTTGTAAGAAATTATTATGATATGCAATAATTACGGTGATAGGAGGTAAGTAATGGAACGATTAAAAAGTATGGGCCTTGGAGTGGTCCTTGTGCTGTTTATAGTGTCTCTGACAATCCTTTATATCGCAGGAAAGGGGCTTATGTCTATGCGGCCGGCAGATAGTTATCAAGATAAGGGCGTATATACCTTTGTTCCCACCAAAGTGCTGCCTCATCAGGTGAGAAATACTTCCACTTCCAGGAGGCACCGGCGTATGAATTCGACCAAAACGGAATATATGATCTACTACCAGACCACAGATCAGAGCCGCTATGAATGGAAGGTCAAAACGGTTACGAAAAGCAGTGGTGAGAAAACAGTAGAGGAAGGAGTGCCTGTAGAGCGCAAGGTTTTGTCTATTCCGGAATCAGGAACGTATATTACTGTAGAGCCGGATCAGACAGCGGAAGATTATGTTAGGGGACAGCGAAGGCGTAATTATATATTAGCTGGTATATCCCTTGTTTACATAATAGTTGTGGCCATTGCTGGTTTTGTATGGCTGTTGCGCAGGCCTCGTAGGAATTAATAGGCAATTGCAAAACGCATGATTCAGACTTTCGCAATTACCTATATCAATTAGAGTAGAAAGGAATCATTATGACTTATCAAGAAGCCGAACAGTATTTATTATCAATTCCAAAGTTTACAACCAAGAATTCTCTGGAAAATACCCGAACCTTTATAAGTCTGCTGGGAGCACGGATCTTTACTGGTGATACAACCAAAAGTCAGGATTTTACAAAAACCAATCATGTCATTCATGTTGCTGGAACAAATGGGAAGGGTTCTGTCTGCGCTTATATTAATCAGATCTTAACAGAAGCAGGCTATCGGTGTGGTATGTTTATTTCACCTCATTTGATTTCCATGACAGAACGTTTTCAAATCAACGGAATTCCCATCTGTGAACATGTATTTGCAGATGTCTGCACCAGAGTCAAGGAACAGGCCGACAGAGGTGTGGCAGCAGGAGAGTATTCGCATCCCACTTTTTTTGAATTTCTAACTGGTATGGCATTTTTGATATTTGCAGAAGCTGAAGTAGACTATATCATACTGGAGACAGGGCTTGGAGGAACATTAGATGCAACGAACATAATTGAACAGCCCAGACTTTGTGTCATAACCTCAATCGGCTATGACCATACCGAATATCTGGGAGAAACCTTGGAAGAAATCGCAGGAGAAAAAGCCGGAATTATTAAGCAGGGAGTTCCGGTTGTTTATGATGGCAGAAATGAGGAAATTTCTGTAATAATTGAACAAAAAGCTAGGGAAATGTGTTCAAAAACTTATGAAGTTACTATGAAAAATTGTGAAAAAATTATTTTTGGTAAAAAAACCATTGATTTTTTATTACAGAATGAGTATTATAATAACATGCGGATTCATCTGGAAACATCCGCTGATTACCAGATTATAAATGCAGCATTGGCTGCAGTTGCGATACAGACGTTAGATATAAAGCCGCAGATACCAAAAGAACAGGTAGCTGCCGCTCTTGGAAATACGCAGTGGCCAGGAAGAATGGAATGGTTATCCGAACATTTCCTGGTAGATGGGGCACATAATGAGAACGGAATCGAACAGGCAGTGCAGACAATAACCAGGAGCAATGAACCAGTAGTTTTGCTGTATACCGCAGTTCGGGATAAGAATTACAGGAAGATCATAGAATGGATATGTTTGAAGATAAAGTTATCGGCTGTTGTTGTAACACAGCTGGATATACCCCGGGCAGCGCAGGCAGAAGAATTGTGCAGCATTTTTCAGGAATTTTATAGTGGCCCCGTTTTTGTAGAGAAACAGATAGAGAAAGCAATCAGAAAAGCAGAAGAGATTCGGAGTTCGGGAATTATTTTTGGCACAGGTTCCCTGTATTTGATCGGTGAGATACGTAAATTTGTGTTTGATTAATGTTAAAATGTGCCTTTTTTATAGAAAAGAGGAAATAGATGATGATAGATTTTGAAGAAGAATTAAAGAGATTTCAACCCATTATGGAGATCGAAGAGTTAGAAGAGCTCGTATATAACCAGAATCTGACGGATATGACAGATATTATGAAAGAAATGATAGAGGAGCTTAAGAACGAAGATTAAATCAGACAGGGATGGGTGAAAGTATGCGTTGTTATAAATGTGGTGCCCGGCTGTCTGCAAAAAGTTACTGCACCAGCTGCGGGACAAATGTTGTATTATATAAAAAAATTATTCGTTTATCGAATACGTATTATAATGATGGATTGGCAAAGGCACAGGTGCGTGACCTGTCCGGTGCTATAGTAAGTTTAAAACGCTGCCTGAAGTACAACAAGCAGCATGTTACAGCAAGAAACCTTCTGGGACTTGTATATTTCGAAGTAGGAGAGATTGTATCTGCATTAAGTGAATGGATTATCAGCAGTAATCTTCAGGAAGAAGATAATATTGCGATTGAGTATATTACTACTCTTCAGTCTAATCAAGGAAGATTGGATGGCATCAGTCAGACCATCCATAAGTATAATCTTTCACTAGAATATACCCAGCAGGGAAGTGATGACCTAGCAGTGATTCAGTTAAAAAAGCTTTTGTCGATCAATGGCAATTTGGTCAAGGGACATCAGCTGCTGGCGCTTCTATATCTAAGACAGAATGATCTGCAAAAAGCAGAGAAGCAGCTGCAAAATGCATTGCGGATTGATTCTTCTAATACTATGACTCTGCGCTTGATGCAGGAGCTCAATGAAATGGGAGATTTTGGCCAGAAGAAAAAAAACAGTCTCAAAAGCGGCAAGGAAGAGATTGAGGTGCTGAATTCCACTAAAGATCAGATTTCCTATAAAAACGGTAATGAGATGATTATCCAGCCGACAGTTGTCAAGGAACATAACGGAATCCGTACCATGATTGATATCGTAATTGGTCTGGCGGTCGGAGTGGCATTAATGTGGTTTTTAGTTATGCCGGCATTTCGGCAGACTGCGAAGAAAGAAACCAGTCAGAAGGGCAATACCGGTTATGAAGAGCTGCAGAAGAAAAATGCACAGATTGATGAAATGAATGATACCATTGCAGCACTGCAGGGCCAGTTGGATTCTGCAAATGGCAATCTTTCCAGCTATACTGGCGAAGCAGGTATTGTAACCAGAATGGAACATATGCTGAATGCCTATAAGACATTTGCAGCAGGCGATATTCCAGCGGCTTTTGATATTCTGGTCACGATAGACCGTACCGGTTTATCCGAAAATGTTGCACAGAGCTGGCAGGAAATGTACAATAACTGTTCAGCCAAGATTAAAGAAGAGGCAGAAAAAATGTATACCAGGCAGGGAAAAGCGGCAGAAGCGGTTGCGTATTACCAAAAGCTGCTGGCTGTAGAGCCTGCCAATGAAGAACTGATGTTTCACTGTGCCAGCGCATATAAAAAGGCAGGCCAGAAGCAGGAAGCGATAGATATGTTTACAAAATTAATGCAGCAAGCGCCGACTGGAGCATATGCGGCTAAGGCTACTTCCGCATTAAGTGAATTACAAAGATAGAGAAATGCCGTAAGGCATTTGGATTACCAAGGATAAAAGACAGCAGATTGATGTTGTCTTTTATTTTTATGTGTTAAACAATAATTCTATCAAAGGAGTGAGAATCATGTATGAACAATCAGGGGGCAGGCTTACCGTACATCTTCCCAGTGAACTGGATCATCATACAGCGGACGGAATCAGGAAAGAAATTGACAAAAAAATTATGCAGGAGGGGGTATCGGCGATTCTGTTTGATTTTAGCAATACCACATTTATGGACAGCTCTGGCGTCGGACTGCTAATGGGACGTTATAAGATGGTCAGCTATGTGGGAGGAAGTGTATATGCGGTCCGCGTCCCGGAGAAGATAGAAAAATTATTGTGTCTGGCAAATGTAGAGAAATATGTGCATATAACCAGGGGCGACAGGTAGGTACGAGGAAGGAGAACAATACTATGGAAAATGAAATGATGATAGAATTTGACAGCCGTTCCTGCAATGAAGGATTTGCAAGGGTGGCAGTAGCAGCCTTTATTACTCAGCTGAATCCAACATTGGAGGAAGTGGCAGATGTAAAAACTGCAGTATCAGAAGCCGTCACCAACGCAATTATTCATGGATATGAAGGGGCAGTACATAAGGTGCAGATTCAATGCCGGATCGAGGACAGAAAGGTATGGATTGAAGTAATTGACCATGGAAAGGGGATTGAGAATATTAAGCAGGCAATGGAACCTCTTTATACAACCAAACCAGAGCAGGATCGATCCGGAATGGGTTTTGCATTTATGGAAGCATTTATGGAAGGCTTGAGAGTAGAATCCCAAGTAGGAAAAGGTACCCGTGTGATCATGTGGAAAACCATGGGAGAATCCGATTAGATGGATACGCGGGCGGCAGCTTAAAGGAGGATTGCATGGAGGACACAATCGCGTTAATCATACAATCACACAATGGGGATAAAACGGCCAGAGATAAAGTTGTCCAGAATAATATGGGATTGGTTTGGAGTGTGGTCAGGCGATTTACAGGAAGAGGATATGAGGGAGAGGATTTATTTCAGATTGGCTGCATTGGCTTGATGAAGGCCATTGATAAATTCGACGTCTCTTTGGAGTTAAAATTTTCCACTTATGCCGTGCCAATGATTATGTTTAGTAGAGAATTGATAAATATACGGTTAATACGAGATTTTTAATTATGGTACAAATTATTAAAATATTCTTGTATAATTAAAATAACAATTGAAAAAATATGGTAAAATTGCTATAATGAGGGAAAT
>JAAVZI010000085.1 GCA_022791575.1 Lachnospiraceae bacterium | reverse complement strand
ATTATGCTGTTTTCGGAAGCCAGCATATGGAGGTGTAATTTTTCGGTCGGTTTCCCTTCCTGGACTGTATCTTATACCGGAATACAATTACGCCTGTATTCCGCCAAACCTTGCCAGCCTCTGGACCGTACCACATATGCACATTACTATACAAACCTATCTATCCGCAGATAGACGTAGCGGTACGGCTGCGTTTACTATTGACCGCCCATTTTGATTATCCTTCTGGATAACCCGTCGCTTTCACGGCTCTCACCGTTTGACATCCGGCAAATTTTTTCGCGATTAGCTCCATGCCGTTTACCGTTTCCAGTTCCGTTTTAGAATGCCGGCTTTAGGGTTTCCCCGCATTGTTCGGTTGTTTATCATCTGTTTCAATGAAAGGTATCCATCTTATTTAACGTGGCTGATGCTCCCGTCCGATAGCTGCATGGCGTTATTATGCTGCCTTAGAGGGGTGGGTGCAGTACCATTCACCACTGGAACACGGTACGTTCGCCAATACCCGCTTGATTCATTAGAAGCCCGCTGACAGCACCCAGTGTGCCTCCCAGGCTGCTGTCTAGTAATCCTCCCAGGGAGGCAAGATACTGAAATCCTTCGATCAGGCTGTCGAGAAGCTGCAGGCCGTCTGTCCCAAAATCAACCAGCCCTTTTAGTAAATCGGAGTCTAAAATGGTTGAGGCCAGGGACTGGAAGGCAGTTTCAAACTGCTGTGTTTTTGCTTCCAGGCTGTCCAGCAGGAGTTCCTGTTTCTGCATGGCAGAGCCTTGGGCATTGGAAGCAGCTTCCAGGGCTTTTTGCACCTGTCCGGATTCGAATGCCTGGATCAGGGCAGCCCCTTGGGTTTCATAACGGCTGCCAAACAGGATTTCCAGTAATTCTTCCTGGCTGGATGTGCCAAGGGAATGATAGATTTCAGCAATGTCTTTGAGGATCTGGTAGTATTCCCGGAATTGTCCTGGGTCCGATTGGTCCATAATGCTTACCTGGCTGTTGGTTAACTGCAGGATCTGGTTTTGTATCTGGTCTGCAGAAGCCACGGTTTCATATTCTTCCCCTAACTGCTGCAGGGAGTCCTTCATCCCCATGACGCGCAGCTGTCCTGTCTGCAGGGCGCTGGCAATGCTGTCTGCATTTTGGGTGATTTCGGAACCGCCGGCCAGCAGGGCCAGTGTCTGTTTTAGGCTGTTTCCTCCCAGAGCCATGGCAGAGGCAGATTTACTCAGGCCGTCCCCTAAATCAGCGCTGGATATGGTGAATTCCTGTTCCAGCTTATTTAACTGGTCAACGACCTGGATACTGTCACGGGCTTCCAGGTTGAAGGCCTGTACGGCTGTCTGGAGGCCGGACATGGCTTTGTCCCCATCCATACCGGCGATATTGGCATAGAGGGAAGAGGTTTTGGCCAGTTCGGCTGCATCTTCCAGGGAGTACCCCTGTTTTGCCCAGCTGGTGGTCTGGTCTACCATGCTGTCCAGGGGGATTCCCAGTTCCTGTGCATAGGCGCCTGCCGTATCCAGGAATCCATTGTATTCAGATTGGGATTCGTGGGCGGTGTTTTTTAGTTTTGACATGGCCGTGTCGATTTTATAGACTTCATCGGGGATTCTTTTTATGGAATCGGTGAGAAGGTCCAGGCCATTGGGGACAAGGGAGAGGCTGCCCAGGTGTTTCCACAGCTGCTTTAATTTATCCTGCGTGGAAAGCCCGGTTTCCCCCGTCTTTTTCAATGCAGTATCCAGTTTTTTAAAGTCGGTGTGGATCTGTTTGAAGGTACCCAGGGCCATATCATCTGGGGAAGAGAGGAGTGCCATCCAGTCTTTTACTGCCTGTTTGTTCTCCGTGCTGATAGCTGTGTTGTCTGCCAGGTAATTGTTCAGCGTGTGGAGTAGGTCCACACGCCTGTAGTCCCCCACACTGAGGGGCTGGCTGCCGTTCATTGTTTCCTGGACCAGCTGTTTTGATTGGGCTAGCTGGGTTTCATCCAGATGAATATTGGATAAAGTAAGGTTCTGGCCAGCAATCTGCTGGATTTCTTTATATAGTTTCGAGACAGCCTTTGGATTCAGTTCGGGCTGCAGTTTTAAGCTGTCGATTTTTTTCTGCAGCTGGTTGACCATATCGCTATTAATATTTTTAACCGATTTTAAAATATCCAGTCTGGCCTGAAGTTTGATGATGGTTTCGTCTGTTGTGGCCATTTAGGATTTCCCCCTTTCTGATTCTTCACTGCGTTCCATGGCGGCAGCTGTTAATTTCTCTGCAGTCGTTTCTAACAGTTCCTGGATCAATGCTTCCCCTTCTAAGTTTTTGGTGCTGTCTGCCAGCTTCTGGATGAACTGGAGTGTCTGCAGCCTCTTTTCTGAAAATGTCCTGACAGCAGGCAGGACTTTGGCGGCCAGCAGAGCCAGTTCCCTTTTTGCTGTTTTATAGGCTTTCCTGTAGGTAATGTATTGTTTGATTGTTTGAAACATATCGTATTCCTCCGTTTTCTTATGATTTTTTAAATTGATGATTACTGAATGGATAGAGAGCAGTCTGTGCTGCCCTCTATCCTGTAGGCGTTGTGTCTGGTTATTCTTCGATTAATATCAGGTCCAGGATATTGTTCTCTTCGTCTGCCATCAGGTCGCAGGTAATAGTAACTGCACCGGGATCGCCGTTGTTGGTGAAGCTTAGGGATAGGCTGCTCTGGGGTGCCACTTTATAGGCGGTCAGTTTGTAAGGGAGAATTTCGTCATTCTCGGTCTTCATAACGGTATCGCCATAGACAATAAAGTTTTTCGGGAAGCTGGTGGACTTAATATTAATTCTGCTGGCAGTGCCTGCCACTTCTTTCATATAATAAACAATGACTTTGGCACCGTCAGTCAGAGCGGATGACAGCGTGATTGTTTTACCAGAGATGGTAAATGCAAGTTCAGCTCCGCAGTCATCATCTGCTGCGTAGACAACGGCAGTTCCTGGAAGCGGTGTATCTTCCAGAGTGATAGAAGTACCGTTTGTATCTACAACAGTTTCCAGGCGCTTGATAAACTTGGCTGAATGGCTGAGTTCGCCGCCAGTTACCAGCTGCCATAATTTCACCGTATGAATCTGTGTTTCAATGGTCAGGGTGCCGCCGCGTTCCCCGGCGAACTGGACCCGCTTTGGGTGTCCTTTGCCGCCGTAGGCAAAGACGGATTCACCGGTCAGCTCTGTAGTAGAGACATTGGCGAAGTCCAGATTTAAAAATGGTTTCTTAGTAGAATAGTCTACAAAAATAAGGTCGCATACCTCACGGTTGCTCATGTTTGTGTTGTTCATAATGGTTTCCTCCTTACATGTT
>JAAVZI010000033.1 GCA_022791575.1 Lachnospiraceae bacterium | reverse complement strand
TCATGTCAAAGATGATTTCTATGGGACTGTCGTTATACATTCGGTTTCACCCCGCTTATCGACAATAAGATTGCGCTGTTTTTTCAGTATGATTTGTTCTCACTGTCGGTACAGTCGATAGATTTCAAAAAACTTTTTTTTGTGATTTTTTATGTTCCAGGCAGTTTAGCCCTTTTTTCTGCCATCTTTTAGGGTTCAAGAATCCCTGTATGGTTTTTCTGGTATCTGCACAAAAAAATGAAATCTGTGTATAAATTCTTATATATATTCTTATATATATTCTTTTATATATCTTTTTTAATAAAGAAATATTTTATCGACAGCACCGACAGTAAAGTTATTTTAGCCTTGTTTTACAATATCTTTTGCACTGTCGATACCCTGTCGGTATCGTCTGTGCTGCCATCCTATATAAAAATCTTTACATTGCGTCTGTTCATCATTGTATAGAGCTGGTCTTTTTGCGGCTGCTCCAGACAGTTTCCAGGATATAGAAGAAGCGCTTTATATTGCTGTGCCTGATAATAGCTGTCCTCTAACAGATGTTTGAACAGAATATCCATGCCTGACTGTTCTAAATAAGTAATTCTGAGCCTGTCTGTCAGATGGTTTTCTTCTAAATTCCTGTGTATATCCTTGGATTTTCTCTGCAGGTCTGCTTCACTGTTTCCCTGTATATATAAGACAACGCTGTTACAGTCCATATGCTTCAATTCCTCATAATATTTATTCATTTGCTTTACTTTTCCTGTCCTTTCTTTGTAATTCGTATTTCCTTAAACGCACCAACATTTACTATTTCATACTCAATTCCATACATCTGCTGGAGATTGGATTTTATTTTGTTCAGCCTCTTGCTGAGCTGGTTTGGCGCTTTAGGAAGATAATTGGGGCTGACGCTGTTTTCTTCCGCAATCATTTTTAATTCTGCCAGCAAATTTGATACAGAACCTTTATAGCCTGTCCGCCTATTCATCAATTCTGCCATGCACTGGGCAATCACATCTCCGTCAAGTGTCTGCTGGTTGATTTTTTTCTGGTTCTTCCACAACAGTTCTGATACCTTTTCTTTCGTCAGTCCAAGGACTTTCCCGATACGGATACAGACTATATGAAAATCAGCCATGCGGATAAGCTTTGTTTCTTCCATAGTTTCCTTATCATTTAATGCCAGCGCCAATGTCTGAAAACAGCAGCCTAAAATCTGCGGCAGGTCATCTTCAAACTCTTTCCAAATTTCCTCCTCTGTCTTCATTTCTTCTGGTTGGACTCTTGCAAGGTTTATAAGCAGGGAACGGTCTAACAGATCGGATTCCCTCACAACCATAGAAACGCTGTTGACTGCAAGGATTGTTTTGATATTCAGGACAATTTCTTCGGTATTCTGGTATAAAGCCCTCTTTGTGACGCTTCCTCCGGTGGCTGCCCTAGCCAGTAAGTCAGACATGCTCCGGCTTATGGATGATAGATTGTCTAAGGTACAAAAATAAGAATTAGAGAGTCTCAGTTCCAGTCCGTCAGCGCCTTTTGGAATGCCGCATAAATCTGATGTCTTCGGGTCAATGATTCTTTCCAGCTTCCGAAGTGATGTGCTCTTGCTGCTTCCTTTTTCTCCAACAAGAACCAGTATTGGGTGGTTAATATTTAATCCCCAGAAACAGCTCACAAGATAAAGGGCGAGCATACGGACTTCATCCCTGCTTTCCACGTTAAAATGTTTTTTTACAAAATGAAGCAGCTTCTTAGGCTCCACATCAAAATCCGGCTGAATCTGGTTTTTAAACATGTTGCTCCTGCAAAACAGCGTGTCTTCAATCTGAACAATCTCGCATTCTCCATTCTCTATCCATACGGCAGTTTCATCATCTTTGTTTAGATCATAAGCAATACACTGATTATTGTCATTGTAAACCCTGTGACATAATTCATAATCCAATGTATTTTTATAGCATTCCATTTCCAGATAGTCAATCACTTTGGACATATCAATCTGGTGTGGGGACACTTGAAATCTTTCTGAATAAAATAAGCGAAATTCCATTGCAAAATCCTTGCTGTACAGTTCCAGTGTCTTTTTATGAGCGTCTCTCTGGATTGTACAAAGATACAATCCAGAAAGGCTTCTCATTGGATGGATACTGTTGTCGTTAATCGCTGTTTTGATATTTTGGCTTATAGATTCTTTTGACACAGTATTCCCCCTTAGTTATTCCTCTTCATTTAATAGAAAATCTTCTCCTGTGAACACCTCTTTTTCGCCTGCCCCTGCATACTCTAAAGTGTTTACAACCAGCCTGTCATCTACAGATTTCAGCGTTACCCAAACTCTTTGATAATTTAATTCCTCAATATCAGCTGTGATTCCATCCGAATGCAGCAGGTTAAGCTCCTTAAAAAGCTGATACATTGATGAGCCTACATATAATTCACTGTCCATAGACAATAAATATACCGCATTTGGGTTTTTATCAATCTTAATTGCAAGTTCCAGTGCTCCTTCTTCGCTAATGGCATAATATTCTATATGACCCAAATACCTCTTGTTCTCCTTAATGTTACATGGACAGAATGTGATAAGTCCGCCGTTCATATAATCATCCGTCAGCCTTGCTTCTAAAATTTCTGTTGTTTCTATTTTTTCATATAATTGCTCAATAGTCATACGGGATTCTTCCTTTCCATCTTTTATATTCATGCTGCTAATATTAATTTCATTCATATTCATCATCCTCCGCTTCATATTCATCTTCAATATCTTCAGTTTCATTTTCTTCCATATATGTAGAAGAATCCAGTTTCATAGTATCGACAAGCATTGTGCCTTCGCCTACTCTTTTTAACACTGCAAGAATTTTTCTGCCTTCTATCAGGCTAAGGTCAACTCTGTTTTTATTATCCAGTAATTTTAGGTTCTGAAATAGTTGAAACAACGGAGACCCTATGTGTAATTCTTTTCTTCTTGTCCATAAGTACTCAACATCTGCATTTGCCGCAAGCCTTAGCCACAAGCGAAATTTTCCATCCTCTGTAATCTGGTATCTGGTAATTTCGCCCTTATACTCTCTTCCTGCCTTAACTCCGCTCTCTTTAAATATTAAAATATTTTCATTCTTCTCTTTTGTAGCAGCTTTATCTTTTTTGAACCCCTGCTTGTGAGTAACCAATTTCCTCATCCTTTCTATTTCTATTTAATTTTCTATAAATTCTACTACTATTATTTCAAAACAATCTCCTCCTTTCAAAACCGAAAACTCCTATTTCTCTTAGGTATCACCTCCTTAATCCAAACCTGCTATCTTCGCAATTCCGGACTTTGAATATAACAGGTGGATAGATTTACATTGTCAACTGGTTAACTGTAACGGGAATCCCTTGCTTACATCTTCTATTTCGACACATCATCTTTTAGGCTT
>JAAVZI010000091.1 GCA_022791575.1 Lachnospiraceae bacterium | reverse complement strand
TGAGTGCCAGAAAGTGTTTGGAACAGATATTAAGCCTGTAGGACTTGACAATGAAGTATAATGAAAAGGATAAACATTCATGCGTTTGTCGTGAGAATTGCTTGAAACTACTTGACTTGCTAATCAAAAATATGTAATAATCCCGTCTTTGACAGTTGTTAAAAGAAAAAATCACTGTATCCCCCGTATTTACTTGGGTACAGCGATTTTTGGGCTTGTCACGGTGTATAGTATTTTATTCCCTTCCTTTACTTTTTTTCTGAATGTTTTTCATTTTACTTTTGGTTATGAATTGATAATCGGTTCGAAAGCCACAGGCATCATGGAGGGCATCCGTAATCGTTTCCCGTTTGTATGTTGGGATAAATCCCTGTTCTTTAACCTCGACAAAATTCATCGCTTTCAAAGCATCTAACAGTTCTTCGCAGGTATATTTTGAATCAAGTTTTTTCTCAAGAAAACGATAAACTGTCAGAGCGAGAAAACAAACCAGGAAATGTGCCTTAATACGGTTTTCGTTTTGTAGATAAACAGGCCTTGCTGAAAAATCTGTTTTCATGATGCGAAAGCATTCTTCTATCTGCCATCTGCCTTCGCTGACTTTTAAAATATCACTGATTTCGTCATCCAGAAGGTCTGTACAGACAGCATAAAGTCCATCATACTGTGATTCTTCTTCGATCTTGTTTTCATCCAGATAATAATGGATGCTGGCAGCTTCACCTTCTTTTGTAGCTGCTGCAGTTCCAATAAAACGGGCCGGATCATTTGGATTTTTACGATTCTTTTTTGTGTTTCCAAAATCCAGCATTTTTTGTGCACGTTCCACCTGCCTGCCACGGATGTTTTTCTGATAGAGGGCATATTTAGGAGAGTATGTAATAATCAGACGCTGGTGAAGTTTTTTTGTGGTATAGGGTTCGTCTTTATAGTAAAGCCCCTTGTCATCTGCAGGCGGTCGGGTGATATCTACTGGCTTATCATCCGAAACTCTTTTGAAACCTTTTGTATCCAGAGCCCATTCTTTCTCTTCTTTTTTCAGTTTTTTGATCGACTGTGTTACGATATAAGCCCGTTCCCCCATATGGTTATAAACCCTGATATCTTCAGAACCCAGTCCGGCATCGCTGCAATAGATGAATTTCTGGCAGCCGAACTCCCCAAGGACTTTCTTTTCTAACGGCTTTAATGAGGTTTGTTCGTTTGCATTTCCCGGGAAAAGAGAAAAAGCAAGGGGAATGCCGTCCCCATCCATAAATAACCCCATCTGAATAATCGGGTTTGGTCTGTGTTCTTTGCTTTTGCCGTATTTTTTGCTGCCATCTTCCTGTTCAATCTCAAAATAGTAATTCGAACAGTCATAATAAAGGACTTTATCATTCCGGGTTCCTAAGAAATGGCTGTTTTTATAAACTTCTGACTGTATGAGGTCACATTCATTTCCAAGGACGTCCAATGCCCGGTAAATGTCATGGAGGCTGTAAGAAGGCTTTTCCAGGAATTCCAACGCAGCCTTGAAGGAAGAACGTTTGCTGGAAGGCTCCAGAATTCTTGCGTAAATCAAGTCGGAAAGGACAGCATTGATATCATATCTGAATTTATACTTCATTTTTAGTTTCCGGCAGATCTTATCCATATGCATCTGATAATAAACAGACTGTAAAAAGAGGTAGCCGCCCCGGAAGAAAACCTGTTTCTCGTAATCCAGCTGTCTGTCAGCGTGGAAAGGAATCAGGACAGTCTTTGCTTCTTTTTCTTTTTTGTATTTTTCAGTTTCAGCCTTTACTTCCTGTTTCGCCCAGGCAAGGACGTTATCCCTGGTTGGGCCATGTTCGGCTATCAGCTGGTCTAAAGTGCCAAGCTTGCGGACAATGGTGGACGTAGTGCAGCCATTAGCCTTTACATAAGATTTTGCGATATAAAAGGATTCAGAATTTTTTGATTTGGAAATATGAAGATTCATGTGTATCCCTCCTAATTCCTGATTATACCATATAATAACATAAAATACTATAGTATAAAACAAAATAATTGACACAAAAAAGCAGATTTTATAGGATCTGCAAAGCATTTTTCCAATATTCAACTGTCAAACTCCCGCATGAGTGCCAGAAAGTGTTTGGAACAGATATTAAGCCTGTAGGACTTGACAATGAAGTATAATGAAAAGGATAAACATTCATGCGTTTGTCGTGAGAATTGCTTGAAACTACTTGACTTGCTAATCAAAAATATGTAAT
>JAAVZI010000032.1 GCA_022791575.1 Lachnospiraceae bacterium | reverse complement strand
CCGTCATCGGAACACGGGCTTTGCGAGTACCTGTCATAACCTATCCTCCATAATTGTAGTGAAATAGTCTAAATATCTATCGACTACAATTATAGGTGATACTTGAGGATCTGGAAATCCGCAGGAATATTTGGCGCTTACGCTTCTGTTGTGTAACTAAATGACTGGCTCATGCGATCACTTCCCTTTTTTCATAATTAAACTTTTCAAATATTATACCCTCTATATTGACACTTTTCAATATGGATAGAAAAAAGAGATAGAAATCACAAGTGCTTCCTATCTCCATAAATTATACATATTATCTTTTACTATTAAGAAGTCATCTTATCCAAACCTAGAATCATATAGTGCCAAACAAACAGAAAAATACAAAATCATACTAGCAACTTTTTCAAACCTTCTACCGTAATGATCTCCTTTTTTTCTTTTTCAGAAATTACAACATCATATATTTTTTGTAATTCTACCCAGAATTTTTCATCTTTTATCTTTAAAATATAAGAGTCTGGCCATTTTAAGCTATATACAAATGCATGCTCTATTTCATCAATATTATTTTCTACATAACTTTCTAAAATCTGATATAGCATTCCAAAACTATACATCCTATTTCTTCCCCTTAGTCTGTCTCTAAGGCTGCCCCTCTTTCATTACTAATTCTAATATAGTCAGCAGCACCATTTAGGCTTCCATTTGTCTGACTAACCTCTATAGACTCTTCCGCAACAGATTGCCCCAAATAATATTCCACTCCACCTGTAGCTAGTCTGATATCCTTTACAGTACCACCCTCTTCTATATTACAATCTTCTAATTCAATTTTCCCCTCCTCCTGATGTGCATTACATCCAGCTATTATTGCTATATTATTCATTCCTGTTTGTATCTCTACTTTAGCATCTATGATTTTAATAGTCCCCAAGCCCGCTGCAATACCATATACCTGCCTGCTTTCAACATCTCCTGACTTTACAAAGAGATTTACCTTATCTTTTATAATTAAATCCCCCACTGTCCAAATTCCTTGTCCACTCCCCAAATCTCCACCTTTAACTGATAACGAACCATTGCCTTGAATTGTTAAATTTCCAAACACATTGATTCCTATATTTTTATCTGCAGCTTTTATATAATTGACACTCCCCTCCTCCAATACTATACAAAGAGAACCGTAACCTCCTGCCATAATCATACCACCATTATAATTATTTAATGTAAGCGTTGCAACTCCTTCCTTTACTGAAAAAGCTGCCCCTTCGCTGTATTCACCTTCTTTTCCTTTTTCACCATTTATCAGACGGGTATAATTCATAACATTTTTTGTTTCAGAATCATAGATATCAACATACTGAATGCACTCGGGATTTTCACCAAGACTCTGAAAAGCTCTTTTCTCTCCCTGTGATACTTCTTCACATTTAGTATTTTCATAACCAATTATAACAACATTTGAAAATTTTTCAAAAATGCCTCCCTGAATACTTTCTATACATGCTGGGAATTGTACACTAGTCAATCTATTACAATTTTCAAATAATGTTTTCTCTACCCCTATCACAATCTTTCCTTCTATTTCACTAGGGATTTCCACTTTATCACTATTACCATTATACTGTGTCAGCACAATACCCTTTTCTCTTTCTTCGTATTCAAACTCCTGCTTTTCTTCTTTTTCAACCTCTTCTTGCCCTGACTTAGAAATATCTTTTTCTGCATTTTTAGTTTCTTTTCCACATCCTGTAATCCCCAAAGTAAATATCAGCAACACTATCACAAAGTTCTTTGTTTTTTTCCTCATAATTATACACACTCCTAATTTAATCAAACGCTTAAATCCGTTGCTCTCCAAGTTCCCGCCTCTTTCATGTTAACCTTATTTATTCACCTAAAAGTAGTTTGTTCTTTTTTGATTTGTTCCTTTCTATCTAATTCATCCTTAACGATTTCTCTTTTAACCAATCTATGCAAAACAAATAATGAAATAAACAGTGAAATGGTGCTTCCTACTACTGCACTTACAACCGTTAAAAGTTTACTAGGCTTAAATATTAGAAATAGTAACCCTGTGACTACTAACATGATTAATTGTAATATCCCATAATACTTCGATGCTTTTCGTCCACATTCTGGGTAAGTCCAGGCCACTCCTCCATTAAATATACCATGTCCAACTCCATGCGATGAAACAATTCCTATAATTCCAAGTAATGCTTCTATTGCTACGATTGCCCATTTTAAACCCATTCATAACATCTCCATTCATAATTATTATTCATTACCTAATTTAAAATAAACTTGACCATCACATATTTTCATTATTGCACCAATTTACTATAAACATATCACCACTTACATATAATTTCTGTTTATAATCAAACATACCAAATAATTAAACATTTACATTATTTATATATTATATGCTGGGGGCAAAAGCCTAGGCAAATGTTCCTTGAAAATTTAATATTATACAGTATTCACAAGCTTTTCACATGTTTTAATGGTATAATGATTATAGTATCTGAAAGGCGGTGTGTTAGATGGTTTTTAAAACAAATACATCTCAGCAGTTATCTTTAGACGACAGTTTTATTTCCCTGACTGCCCGTGAGAAAAGGCACTGAAGAACTCATGGGCGCGGATTTTCGCTGATGAGATTTTCCCGGCTATTGACGAGGAACGTTTCTCTGTTTTATATAGTGATAAAACTTCCAGGCCGAATACCCCGGTGAATGTGATCATTGGTGCCCTTATCATCAAAGAACTCTTTGATTACTCGGATGATGAAATTGTTGAAAATCTGATGCTGGATCTCCATCTCTAGTATGCCCTCCACACAACGAGTTCTGAAGCGCAGCCCATTTCAGATAAAACGCTGAGTCGGTTCCGGAAAAGATGCTATGATCATGAAACACTTCATGGAGTGGATCTTTACCATGATTGTGTGAAGGATCTTAGCCGCATGCAGCTGATCTATACCTACATCTCAAAACTGGTTGTTTTCCTCATAAAGGTCGGAGCAGACAAGCTCCCGGAACAGCTTAAACATTATGCCGATCCGAATGATTACAACTGGATTTTTTACCATTAAAGAAACAATGATATGGAAGAAATTATAAGAATCCTGCTGAAGGATGGCGACAGCCTGCTTGCCTTGTGTAAATCCGGTTATGAAAAGGCAACGAAATACCAGCTTTTTGCAAGATGCCTTTCTGACCAGACGGTAGTTGAAAACGGAAAGCGACATCTGCGGACAAAAAAGATGGTACCATGAACTCTAAAGCCCTTCAAAATCCCTCTGATCTGGATGCCACTTACCGGAACAATGCAGAAAAGCAGCTCAGAGGATTTGCCGCAAACCTGGAAGATCAGACATTTAAACACAACGTTTTGACCCCAGCATGATATTATATCTGTATAAAATTAATATTTTAATTTTACTTTTAATATATTTACTATTTTCATGGACTATACAAACATCTATTCTCACAACTAATTCCCTTATCTTCCTTTGACATTCATAAACTAATTCCAAATAAATTAATTCACTAAAAAATATAATTTAACATCTTCTTAGTTGAAAACTTTAATTATATATAAACTATCCAATCCTTAATTTTAACTCTATTTTTCTGAAATGTTATAATTATATGTAGAATTAATATTTGCCACTGCATTAACATTGAGTGTAGTTGTACCATTTACCAGCCAAATGACATTAGCTCCTACTATACCTACTCCATATGTTGAGATGCCCCCCATATCACTACTATTTAAAATTGGTTTATCATACGCCACAAAATCACCTCCCATATTTTACATATACTAATATGCATATATCCTTTATGCTTATAATAATATATATATAATAAAATTATAATGTTCTATATAGAAAAGAGCGGTCTGTATAATCCCTAAAAATAGTAAATTCTTTCAAAAAAGTCATAAACCAAATTATCAATTATATCGTGCCAATAAATCTAACATCTACCTGATGCCCCCCCTTAATCATAATCACTAAACAATAAACTATTTGTTTTTCTTTATACTAATTAACCTTTTATTTAAACCCACTCTTCTCTTTACCATTTTTATCAAATAATTTATGCAACATTATTTCTGTTGGAATAGCTGGGATTAATAATAACACAAGCTGCACTGCAATTACTTCTAACTGAAACGAAATTAATAATATCCTTTCCCACCATTTAATTATAGCAGCAATACTTCCTAATATTTCAAAAAATGAAATCCATTGTTCTATAGCAAAAAAGTATCTTTGTGAAAATTCCCATGTTTCTTTACTTCGCCCTGCCCTACCAAAACGATAGCCTGACCATTGATATCTTATGTTCCTATACTTTGGAGGATTCTCTGCGAATTTGATACTTGTAATTAACATACAAAAAGGCAATAATAATATCCAAAAGATAGGAAAACCATATTTAATCAAAAAAAACTTCATAATACATCTCCTCTCAATTTTAAAAAATTAGATGATTGCAAATCTCAATATCCATAATCCCAGCAACAATTAGTGAACCGGCAATCCATTTTTATATTGCTTTTGGGTAATATTATCATTTACTCTAACACAATATCTCCACACTACCTGATCTATACTTATCCGATGGCACAAGCTTTCTCAAATGTACATATTCAGCACAAACTGTTCCTTCTATGCTTTCAACTTTCAAAAAAACTTTTCAAGGTCTAATTCATATAAATTAACTAATCTTTACATTTACTTATGACAAATTTAAAACATCTTACTTTATACTTACATTATCAACTGCTGTAACATTTACATGTACAAAACCATAAACATTTGCAATATATATTGCATTGACAATACCGCCTACATTGGCAACCATAGCTACAGTTCCCATTCGAGCATTTTCATCATTACCACTTGATAAAATAGGTTTATCATATGACATATGCTGTCCCCCTTTCTTTTCTTAGACCCTGAAAAAGTTTAAACTCTCCAAAATTACAAACATTAAAACAAAATTCTATTTCTTATACATTTCTTCAAGTTAGATTTAGATTCAAAAATTGACATATTAATATCTTTAATGTCCAATTCTATTCCAAATTGATCCTCAATATCTACCAATATACGCATAGCATCAACTGAGTCTATTGATAAATATTCAATTAAATTAATATTGTCTGGAATACTAACATCTTTCTTTTTTGAATATTTTAATAAAATCTCATCTAAAAGTTTTTCATTCATAGATTCAGTCTCAATAATAAGTAAATTTACTTATCATTACTTTCATATATATTTCTAATCCTCTTGCTAGTTGGTGATATTATTTACTTTTTCGATCATAAGCTTATTCTTGAGTATTTTTCCATTTTTTGATTTAGGTATTTTTTCAATGATATAATACTCCTTAGGAATACAATAACTTGGTAATTTATCATATAGAAAAGATTTTAACTCATCTAAAGCAACTGTATCATTCTGAACAATATATACTATTAAAACAGTGTCTTTTAAATCATCTTTTTGTCCAATTACTACCGCTTCCTCTATACCTGGAAATCTTTTAACAACCTTTTCAATCGTCTCCGAATTAATCTTTTTACCTGATATAGAAAATATATTTTCAATTCTCCCTTTAATATGTATGCAATTATTCGCATCGATATATCCTATATCATTTGTTCCATACCAGCCTTCTTTATCCTTAATAGCTTTTATTTCCCCACTAAAAGGCATTATATATCCATCAGATACAGAATCTGAACAAACATTGATAACGCCATATTCATTTCCCTCACCAATATCTCTACACATTACCTTTACTCCCTTTAAGGGAGTTCCACAATTGTTATCTCCTCCGTCAGCCAGCTTCCTAAAATTATAATACGTTGAAATAGCGCCCGTTTCAGACATTCCATACATATTATTGATACAAACACCAAATTTTTTATAAAAATCAGTATTTATGTCTGTTGACAAAGAACTTCCCGCTGATAATGCTAATCGAATTTCTAATTGTGTTATATCACTTTCTAGTAATATTTTATAGTGAATAGGTAGTCCAACAAAAATCGTGGCTTGCTTTTCAATCAGAACATTAGTTAATTTTTTCGTCGTAGTAAATGGATTAACAAAAATAATTTTTGATCCTGCAAATAAATATGGCATTACGCCACTTCCAAAACCATATACATGATTAAAGGCAACTGCACAAACTATTATGTCTTTCTGTGTAATAGAAAATGTTTGAATATTATGAAGTGCATCATGCATAATATTGTTTCTTGTCCTTAACACAGCTTTAGGCATCTGTGATGTACCCGAAGTAAAAAAAACAAAGCTCCCATTATACATATCATTATTAATTATATTCTTCCACATAGTAGAATTTTTCTTTAACTGATAAATAAACATATTATGTTCAAAAAAAACTAATTTTGAAATTTCCTTGTAAAAATTATAACATAAAATTTCTTTACATGCAATGATATAATCGGGTTGATAAGCCGCCAAAATCTCTTTAAACAAAAACTTATTATTACTATCAATATATAAAATAATACAACCAAATTCAATCAAAACACAAGTAACTAATAAATTCAGATAACTCTTTTCAATTATTACAGCCACAGTTTTTAATTCATTTAAACCTAGAGAATATAACCTATTTTTATATATATCTATGTACTCCTTTAACATATTATAAGAATACTCACCATTTTCACATACAATCTTCACCGATTCCTTACATTTAACATCATTTAGCAACTCTATCCAGCCCTTCCTTATTATTACTTATACCAATAATCTTGCAACATAGCATAAATTTGATTTTCATCCCGTATTAATTCTATCATTATCTTATATATTTCATGTTTGATCTTATCAAACTTATTACTACTATAAAATAATTTAATTATTATACAATTAATATTCTCAAATTTTTGTCCACAATCTTCAAATCTATTTGATATAACTTTATAAAATACATCAGATTGTAATTTATAAAATTTATTAAACAAATAACTCATATTATATCTCATATCTGCCGTAAATTTTAACGACCTAAAAATATTACATAAATAAACATCTGGTTTATAATCAAATAATTCATTTATAGTTTCTATATTTAAAATCCGATTTGCAAAATCGCTCATATTGCTTGTCAGAACACTTATATCCACTTCATTTAAATGTCTTTTAAACGCACCTATAACATTTTGATTATTAGTTTTCTTTTTTTTCATTGTATATACTACCAATGATTCAATTCCCATCTTTAAATCATCAAGATGGATCTGACAATTTTTTATTTTATAAAACGGATCTTCACATAAAAATTTTCGTTCTTTTGAATTATAAATATTAATCAAACACCAGTGCGGGATATGTAAAATTTTATATCCTCTATGCCAAGGGCAATAATAAGAATCTAGCATAATCATATACCTGCTCTTAATAGCTGCATGACTTTGTACCATTGAAATTACCTCTAACAAATCTTTATCAAAATCTTTGTATTGTTGTATTTCTATATCTGTTAACTCGCAAAGACCTCCTTCCGTTCTTTCTGGCATTAACAAACATTTAGAAAAAATATAAGATTTATTATAATTAAATTTCCAAGAATCGAAAAATATATAATAAAATTCAACATTAAAATAATTACATATTTCTACTATGTTTTGTTGTATACAATTTAAATGCTGTTCTATCTGAAACATTTTATCCCCTTTTTTATAATGAATTAATAATTTCTATATCTTTAAACTTATCTACAATCAACTCATGCAGCATTATGTTTTTATTTGTTGTTTTAAAAAAAATTTTCTTAATAATATGTTCTTTTTTAATAAACTCTATCATTCGATTTTCAATATTTCTCCCTAAAACTCTACATGACAAACTAAATAATAATAATAATTCATCTTTAACAGCAATAGCTCCTGCTAATCCCATATCAGCGAATTTATCTGAAATAAAAATTGAATACAATATAAATCTATCTGTTCGTTGTTTTAAATCACTATATGTAAACCTCATTCCATTAGTACACTTGTTTGTACGCTGTGTTAATTCAGCTATACGTCTAAATTCTTCAGGTAATGCTTTCTTTATGGTAATCTTCATATGCAGAGCATTTAAATAATCCTCATATCTTTCATACTGCTTTTTCAATTGGACCCTCAAAACATTAGTTTTATATGTAGTATTCCTCTTCTCTATTTCAATTTTATTTCTGACAGCTGATAGATTAAAACATGACAGATCACGATAAATACTATCTGGATTGTATTGAATTGTTTTTACTTGCGGTAATAACATATTAATACTTTCGATTTCAAATTTTGAATCATCTACAAAAACTATATCTTTCAGATCAATATTTAAAAATTCAGAAATTCTCATTATATTTTTCACCTTTTCATCCCAATTCACTTGAAAACATGCAATATATTCTTCTTTTAATATCATTTCTTTATGGGTACGAAAGACTTTTTGAACATCTTCTACATCATTTTTACTACTAACAGCTAATATTACTCCATGTAAATACAAAATGACTAGAAATCTCTGAAAAGCTTGAAAAGATTTTCCTTTCCCATAACTTCCCAAGGATATTTCTTCTATCCCATCCTCAGATAAAATCCCTCCCCACAAAACATTATCACAGTCTAAAACTAAACACTTTTTAGTTATTCCATTATGAATTAAATATTGTTTATAAACTTCATTTATTAAATATAAATAAAATTGAATACTATATGGTGCCTCCCATCGATATTTATTTTTTTTATTATAAGTTTTTTCTATGCCTACATGTGCAATTAACTGCTTACTATCAATATATACCATTCTATCATCCAATAAAGAAACTATTTCTTGGTTTATTTTGTCAATTATAAAACCTTGATTTCCAACTAGTCCACAAACATTATATATTTGCATATAATAATTTTCTAATCCAACGATAACCATTAAAGCACTTGAATGTAATTTAACATAGGCAATCGCTCTTTTATATAAATTGACTGTATTTTGTAAATAATCTGTTTCTGTGTTTTTATTTAACACTATATTAACAGGACAATTTGGATATAGGAATTCAAAATTTAATAACAATACAAGAATATCTGACTCTTTTAATCTATTGCTAATCGTTTCAGTATACAAGGTTTCAAAAAAAATACTTGAAATGATTAAATCCTTACCTAAACCTTTAAAATAATTTTCAATTTTATGAATATACATCTCATGAACTATGTTCGATATAATTACAATTTTTAGCTTTTTCATTATTAACAACTGCCTTCCTATAAGCATTTACTATAAATATTACATAATAATGATTTCTCCGATTCACATAATGCCTCCATTACTCCAATTACCTTTTGAAATGCCTGCTTATCAGGTTTTATTCCGACTTTAATCAAAGCCATACAAATAGAATTCCATGTTTCCATAATATTTTCATACTCACTAATGTAATTTCTATTTATTTTCAATGCTTTCAATTTATCAATCAAAAAATATTTTATAGTTAAAAATCCCCCCCAGCGTAAATGATGCACCACAGCATATATTATATTGATACATTTTTCTTTGTCTTCTAAAATTAGTGCAATATTATAAAATATTTTTTTAATTACTTCAAAGCCAAAATAATCTTCATTTACCAATCCACCCTTAGAATAGGACTTAAGTATTGTCACTAATCTAATACTTGCTTTCTCTATTAGTATTTTCTCATAAATATTCTCAAATTTATTTCGATATATAATATATTGATTATTCTTTCCCCTCCATGCCTTTAATAATTGTTCACTTTCAATCCACCCCTCAAAAAATTTTTCCTCATTTGATAATACATAACCATCACTAATATAAAAACTACCTTTTCTCATACCAATGACATTTACAAAATGACCACTATTACCAGAATGTTGAAACCATCCAGAATAATTTAAACATCTTGACATAACAAAAATTGCTAACATGTTGCTTCCGACCACATTCTCCTCCAAAAATTTTTCCACATCATTCCAGCAACAACCATATAAATAATCTATATGATTTTGTTTTAGAAACTCTCCTTCCTGATGTATATCAGACTGATATAAAAACATATTCTCACACGCAGAAATACCATTCACATCAACAGAAAAATAGAGATCTGAACAATTAATACTTTTGCCACAAAATTTCATAAAATTAAATAAGGAAGCATTTAAGCACTCGTAACTAACAGCAGTTTTATATCCATTCTGATATATCATTCAATCTAATCCCTCGCATACCATTCTCTAACCTATATACGTTTCACCTATTTACAATTTTTGTTTTTGAATATTATATAATTGTGCATATATACCCTCTGATTGTACAAGTTCATCATGGCTCCCCATTTCGCTGATTTTCCCATTATCCATTACTATTATTTTATCCATCATTCGTAAGTTACTTAAACGATGGGAAATCAAAATCAATGTAGAATTCCCCAGCCTTTCAAACACACTATGAAAAATTTTATATTCTGATTCAATATCTAATGATGCTGATGGTTCATCCATAATATAAATCTGTGCTTGTTTATAGAAAAATCTGGCAAGTGCAAGTTTTTGCCATTGTCCGCCTGATAATTCTTTTCCCTGTTCATCAAAATTCTTAGTTAAATAACTTAATATCCCCATCTCCCATTTTGCTACAAAATCATAGGCATCACTATCCCTGCAAGCTTGTATAACTTTTTCATCAACCATGTTTTTATTATCAACATCAGCTAGCATAGTATTTTCTTTGACAGTAAATGCGTAATTAATATAATCCTGAGGCATAACTGATAATACTTTATAATAATCATTTGCATTAATATCATTTATATTAATATTATTAATTAATATTTCGCCTTCATCTGGTTCATATAAGTGTAACAACAATTTAATTAAAGTAGATTTTCCACAACCATTCTTACCAACAATTCCTATTTTTTCATTTTTAGTTATTTTAAAAGAAATATTTTTTAACACTAATTCTGTTGTATTTGGATATTTAAAGGAAACATTTTTAAATTCAATAACATTAATTTCATTTAAATTAATACCCTCTTGATTATTACTGATTAATGGCTTCCAATCTTTAAAATTATTATAATATTCAATTTTTACTTTTTGTTGAATAATTTGAGATACTGCAGTAATTAGTCCAAAAGTTGAACTTGTTAATTGCCCCATAATTCCTATATAATATGAAAAATCCCCAATTGTCCCTTGGCTTGAAATTATTCTTAAAATAACTATAACTGTAAAAACTAGAGTTATTATATGAGGTATTATCATGGTTATGAACGAAGCAATAAACTGTTTATTCAGAAGCTTTCTTTTACTTTTATACCAAACAGACCATTGTCCAATATATTTATCTTTCAAATAATCAGTTAATCTATTAATTCTAATATCCTTACCAAAATATTTTGATGTTAATGCACTATATGTATATTTCATTTGTCTTACATTATTCACAGAATCCCTTGACCAATAATACATTTTCATAGCATATTTTTTATCAAGTATCATATTTGGCAAACATGCTGCTATAATAACAAATGGAGACCACCATATAAAATGAAATAAAATTGCCGCAGCTGTCAAAAGTTGTATAAACACTTGTATTGACGAAATAACTTTCCAAACCAATGAAGGTACAGAATTAATATCCCTAGTAACATTAACCATCTCATCATATAATTTAGGATTATCAAAATAAGAAATATCTAATTCATTGATTTTATCAATAATATCATTTGTTATTTTGAAAGATATACGATCAGCATGAATAGTAGCTAAATACGACGTAATCTGTCCAACAATGGCTGTTATCAACTGTGTAGCCCCTAATACTATAAACCAATCAAATATTAAATTTCTATCCCTTATTTCTAAACCATTAATAATATTCTTCATAGCCATAATATTTATAATAGGAACAAATGAACTCAAACCCATTACAAGCAGCCGGAAAGTCATAATAATAGGGGAAGCTTCAAATGTAATTCTCAAACTAAAACTTAAAGTCTGTAAATAAATCCAAATAGTTTTTAATCTTTTAGAATTCATAAGTTTTCTCCTTAAAAAGCCAGACAAATCTCTTAATATATTTTTACAAATGTAAACTTTGAATTACCGTTCATAAATTTTTTTGGATTTGTCGAAACCGTAATATCAAATTCTATATTTTTTGTTTTAAATTTTAAAAGTTTCTGTAGAAAATATCTTTTTCTTAATTCTACATATGTCTTTTGCTCTTCCTGAACAAGCATGTGCAAAACTATTTTTTGTTTTATTATTTCCACTCTAAATTGTTGCACAATATCATCTTCTACATTTAAATCATTTACTATATTTATAAATAACGCTGGATCTAAGCTAAAATCATTTTGTATTGTTATTATTTCATGACTCCTTCCTCTTAATAAATTTAATTGTTTTCCAATTATTCCACATTCGCATTTACAATTTTCTATAATTTCCCCTCTATCGCCAATATTATAACGAATCAAAGGCATAAACTTATTTACTAATCCTGTAATTATTAGTTCAGAATCATTATTATTTCTATTTTCAACATACACATTATTTTCTAAAATATGCATATGACCATAAGGACAGGTTAAAGCTATGCCATTAAATTCAACTGAACCATATAGATTACCAATTGGAACATTAAAGACACTCTTTATCTTTTTGTAAACAGCATTTTCAACAAATTCTCCGTTTAGTTCAATATATTTTATACTATCTATCTTTGTATTGGTTCTATCTATATAATCTGCCAGTAAATATAAAACAGATGGCTGCGCTAAGATCCATTTGGGTGCAAACTCGTCCATTAACTGAACATATTTGCTTAAAACATCCTCTGAATAAAAATATCTTCCAAAAGATAAAATTCTATTATTCTCATATAACAAAACATCATTTATAACTGTTTCATTATTCGAATTTACACAAGAATGAAACGTACAATATTTATCTGTAGGAAGTATATGATACCATCTCTTTCTTAAATACCAAGTATAAAAATTAGATTTTAAAAATTCCGACTGCAGCCAATCGACCTTCAACGGCAAACCGCTGGTTCCCGAAGTTACTATTGTATAAATTTTGTTTTGTCTATTATATGATCCCTCCAAAATATCTCTATTTCGCTGTACATCTATTTTTTCAAGTATAGGAAATGTTTTAAACCAATCTTGTGATATCTCTTCGTCCGATTTCGGCATAATATCATATTTCCTGTAAAACGGAATATTGTTAATAGCATAATCAGCTATTTTTAAATTACTCTCCATTATTGATACCTCTTTGACTCATTTACTATATATTAAAATAAAATGATTGATCTTCAAATTTCCTTAAATCATAAACAGATTTAACTCCTTTTATTACTGACATAATTTCTTTATTACCCCATATTTTATTATATCCTTCTTCCCAATATTGTTTTAATGATTTTTCTCTAATATTACCAACAACAATAGGTAAATATGGTGTAACATTTATATTTCCATTAGACATAATCCCTAATATAATAGGATACTTTCTTTTATTAAATAAAACCAAAAATATATGTTCTAAAGGATCTCCCCACTCTATATTAATATTAGGATGCCTGCTCTGTTCATTATTTACTTGTTGTACAAACCAAAATGTCTCCTTACTATTCATTAACAAACGATCAAAATTCTTATTCCCCCTCCCCAAAGGCAATAATGGCATCATTCGAATCGTTTTACACGATAATTGAATCATAAATTCTATATATGTATGAATCGTTCTGAAGTTCAGCTGGTTTGGACAACAGGATACAAGTGTCTCAATATTAGCATTTTTAAGATTTTCTATTGCTAAAATTGCCTTGTCGAAAGCACCATCCATATTTCGAAATAGATCATGCTGATATCCTAAGCCATCTACACTAATTTGAACATTACTAATTCCAGCATTTTTTAAGTTTTGTGCCACTTCTTTTGTCAGCAACAATCCATTTGAAACCATATTAACCATGATACCCTTTTCTGACAATATTCTAATAACTTCAAATACATTCCTATTTAACAACGGTTCTCCACCACAAATACAACATTGAGTTGGCATTAGTTCAGCTATCTGCTGTACAACATCTATTAATTCTTCTTTCGTTAATTCATTATCAAAATTATAAACTGTGCTATCCCCACTTCGATTAAAACAATGACTACATCTCATATTACATCTATTTGTTATATCTAACGTGACAGACATCGGTCTTTTCATAGAATTCATATATTTTATATAATGATATCTTTGCATTATTTCATTCTCTTCCATACCCTGCTCCTCATTAATGTTGTCCTCTTAATTACATGTTATGTAACTTTTTATTTTATTTCACTCCATTCTTTATCATGAGCCCCTCACGCTCTAGAACAGAACACAAATTCATATATTTAGTCAACATTTTTAGCTGTGAATCCTCTAAATATTTTACTTTGTACTTAAATGGCATACTTTCAACTACTTCTGCTACATCTTTTCTTCCATCTACTTTTTCCAAAAATTCCTTTACTTCATCATCTATAATAAAACTGGTGTTTTTTCTAGTAGTCACACTATAATTTGATGATAATTGCGTAATTTTGGAATAACTTATTATAGGAATATCCTCCTTTAACCAACAATCATATAACCAATTTTCATCATACTTTGCTACATCCTTTTTAACTATTACTGTAAAATTATAGAGATATTCTGCTCCCAATTCTTTATATATCTCAGTCCACAGCTTAGAATCGTTCTTATTATCTCCCTCTATTTTATTTGCCATTTTGGCAAAATTTACTGCTTGCAATTCAATTGGAAAACAACTACTATAATACACCTTAACATTCATAGTCTTTAAAATAGTCTTTAAATCTTGAGAAAGAAATACCGAATATTTATCTCCTATTCCCTGTCCAATCATTATTGCCTTACCATTAGTTTTTAAATGCTTTTCATATCCATTAAAAATCTTTCTAACTATATTTCTTCCATCCTGACCACCATCTCCTGCTATAGGAAAATCAACAGTGTCTGGAATAGGAATAAAGGGCGGATTCGATAGAATATAATCGAATTTCATAGGTTGATCTATAGCCGAATACAAGTTGCCCAATCGTAACTCAACTTTTTCATTTAATTCATTTAGACAAATATTAAATTGCGCCCATTTAATGGATTCATCATCTATATCAACAGCGATAACCCTTGCACCTGATTTAGCAGCTAAAATTGCTTGTATACCACTACCAGTGCATAAATCAAGTACATCTCCACTCATTTGATTAACAACAAGCCTTGATAACCAATAAGAATCTGTGCCTATATATGGTTTTGAGTTATCATTTTGACAGGTTGGATAATAATATGGAATCCCTACCAAAAAATAGCAGTTACAATACGAGGTTATCATTAGGCTATTAAACCAATAATGAATATCATCTCTATTTACCGCAGAAATTTCATATAAATAGTCTAATACTTCTTTATCCATCTCTTCCTCTATTATCTCTTTTTCAATAGGTTCACCTAATAAAAAGAACGAAATTATTTTCTGTTTTTTTTCATCTAATTTTTTCAACTCTTTCTTTGTCTCATAATAATCTGGTAACGGATTTATATAATATTTTGCTTCGCCTAGTACTAACGTAACAAGCAAATGATAATTAAAATCATCTAAGTATTGTTTAAACTTTAAAATAATATTCTCATTCATTTTCATTTATTTGTATCCTTTCTTCAACATACTTACTTAAATTAGAAAACGTTGATATTTCTTCATACTTCAAATCAATATTAAAAGTAATATTAAATTTTGATTCAATTTCTAAAATCAATTGCATCAAACCAATAGAATCAAAACCAAGATCGTTAATTAAATCTGTATCATCTTGTATTTCTATATCCTCGTAAATAACAGAAACACATTCTTTTATTAATTCTTTTAATAGATTTTCATTATATTTAATTTGCATATTAACCCTCCAGTAATTTTGAATAAATATTATAATCGTGAATACCATCTTCCCTTATTAATCTTGCTTCGTAAATAAAACCTGCTTTTTCAATAAATCTACTTATATTTGAATTAATTTGTTCATTTGTTAATGATAGTTTTATTTTGTATTTTTTCATTTGCGCCAATTTTTTTTCAAGTTCTTTATAAAATTCTACTAACGAATTACAATCTTCCAGAGTCTGCATAAGTGATATCAAAAGTGGCGTATTGAATTTTGCCATTCCCATAATTCCTATAATATTTTTCATTTTTTCTCTATGATCATCATATTCGAAAAAATAATTTTCACTATTATGGAAACTATTTGTTCTAATAATATATTGATTATAATGTTGCAATTTTTCAGGATGCGGATAAGAATATATCGTATTATTTCCTTTTATATTTTCCTTAATAGAATTAACCAACTGCCTATACTCACGTTCTCCTGCTATATTAACTCTATCATCTAAAAACAATACATCATTAAAATACTCCTCATCAAACTCAATAAGTTTTGAAGACTTTAAACAAATTAAAAATTGAAATACATCTTCTTTCGCTTGATAAAATTCTATTTTAAACTCTTTTGATAGTTCAGTACACAAATCCGAAAGTTTTGCACCTTTTGATATCCAATCAACAATATATTTCCCTTGTAAATTCATGATCTGCTTACCATATTGTCCACATAAAGAATAGTAATTGTTCTTTTCATCTTGATACTTCAAACTTTTTAGGATTCTAATCTCCTCATTCATATATTTTTTTATCCTTTCTTTTGTTATCATTTCGATAAATTACAATGCTTGGTTCAATTCTAAATAAAAATTCTTTCTTTAATCTTTATTTTCTTATAAGTTTCCCAGAATTTGTATACAAAAAATCTTTTACCCATTGATAGTGTAAAGGCATTTCAAATGTTGCCAATTCTTTCTTACATGCATAATGTATATGTTTTAATTGAGCATGATCTAAGCTTCTACCACTTTTTGTTTTGTAATAACATACTAACTTTCCTCTTTCATCTTCTCCTAACATACAATCTTCAACTGCTCCCAAAGATTTGATTAAAGATTCAATGCTTTCTGGATATATGTTATGCGACTGATGAATCAACATATTATCCTCTCTTCCTACAATGAACAATTCCTCTTTGTTATTAACATAACCTATATCACCTGTATTTAGCCAATTATCATATAAAGATATTTTTCCTTTCTTATTGTTCACATAACCATTAAAACAAGTTACTGTTTTAACATGTACAATTCCTCTTTTAAACGGTTTCTGTACAACCCCATTATGGTCTACAATAATTATCTGCACTCCTTGAATAGGTTTACCTACTGATCCTTTTGAATCATTAATTCCTCTTTGTGCAGTTACTCTTGGTCCTGCTTCAGTTAACCCATATACATTTAATATACTACAGTTGAAATAGATTTTCGCCTTTTCTATAATATAATTTTCTAATACAGCTCCACTACAATAAATTACCTTTAATGTATTTATAATTTGGTACTGAAACATTTCATATGAATCTACTAATAATTTCAATATGGTAGGATTCACACATATTATTGTAATTTGATACTTATTTATATCAAAAAATATATTTCTAATATTACTCATTGCTGATTTTACTATGATTTTAACTTTATTTTTTAAACCAACTAATAACTCTCCTACTAAAGTTGACGAATGTGTAAGCGATTTCATAATATACATCACATCATTTTCTTTTAAATTCATATATTGTTGAATACTATCTGCATTTGTACTAATTGCAAAATGTGATAAAATTACACCTTTCGCTTCCCCTGTCGTTCCCGAACTATATAATATAACAGCTTCTGTTCTACTATAATTTTCTTTATACTTCAACCTAACGTCTTTCGGTATTATTTCACCCACTAATCTTCTTTCTATTATTACACAATCAACCTTATAACCTTTAATACATTCAATAATTTTTTTATCTACAACTAGTGAATCTATTACATAACAACTACAGACCGAATTACTTTGTATTATTTCAATTATTTTTTTTAAAGGTAATCTCCAATCAATTAAAATAACACAGTCTCCCCTATTCCATAAAGATATTAATTGTTCTACATACTCAATACAATTGTCCCCAATCAAAGCAACTCTCATATTCTTTTGTTCTCCAGAATCCTATTTATTACCATCAACAATTTTGCAAATTCTCTTATAATTTCTTAATAATTAATTATTTAGTTATCTCCTAATAAATTTTCAACAAGCTGTGTCATTTTATTTATAGTATTTAATTCAGATATAAAAAGTACTTCATCCGGAACATCTACTTGAAATTTTTCCTCAAGCTCAACGATTAACTGCACAAAAACCACAGAATCAAGACCTAAGTCCACTAAATCAGCATCTGCTTGTAATAAATCAAGTGATATATCTTTTATCAATTCTTTTATTATATCTACTATAATCTCTTTAATTTCATTATTTTTCCACATATACTACTCCATACACACCTTTATTTTCTCTAAATCTCTAATTAGAAGTTGCATGGCTTCCATATCTTTTTCTCCTAATTTTCTTAATGAAGTTTGCAATTTCTCATAAATACCATCTACAGCCTTAATTTCATTCTTTAAAACCATATTTTTCATTATTTCACTTAATTTCAAATTTTCATGAAATCGTTTAACATTTCTAATGTAGCACTCTTCAGTTAGTATTTTTATGCTTTTTAGAAAATTCAACAAATCTATCATTATAACATTATGTTCCTGAAGCTGATGTGACATTCGAATATCCTCAACAAAACAAATCATATATTCTTCTGTTTTTATAATTTCATCATATATTTTGACACCGCAAATCATTGGAAGCTTTTTATCATAAATAACAGCTTTTTTAGAATTAAGAACAAATTCACTTTTGCCAGTTACATATGCTTGCAAATTAAAAAGTAATATATCTAAATTAAACTTATTTGGATAATATTTACTATTATATTTATATAAAGTTATTTTATCTGTTATCCCTCTCTTTCCTGTAGCAGCATATAAAAATTTTTCAAAATCAAGCTCAAAAAACTCCAAAAATTTATGATATCCTATCATTAGAAATTTTTTTTGCTCAATATTATAACCATATAAAAAATTTGCATGATCTAAATGAAATCCTCCTTGTATATAAAATTCGTCTAATCTTAGTCTTATATAATATCCCATTGATAATAGCAAAATAAATGTATCTATTGCACTATTATCAAAATTAATTATTTCTCTTGGTACTTGATACACATCTAACATATTAGAAAAATACTGATCTTCCATATCTGGAAAGGGCGTTAAACGTTTCAAGGTTGGATCTATACAAAGTTGAATATGACTTGTATAAAAATCGTAAAAAAATGGATTTACTTTTGGTGCCACATATACTCCAACCTCGCTAAACATTATGTTTCCAACTGTAACCTCACCAATTGTATTGAAATCCTCTCCATTAAAAGAATATTGAGCCATCACACTCCCTTTCGCTTTTCTATATTCTAATTTCAAATACATTTGTTTTTTCTCACCTGGTTCAAAAATCCTCTCACTTTTATGAAAAGAATCTAAGCTAAAAACCAGCAAGCCCCTAACTGATAATTTTAAATAGCATTCATTATTGAATATTGCTTCATGATAAGTATCATCAAAACCAATTATTCCATTAGAAAAAACAATTTTTATATTTGACAATGCATTGGAATCCTGTAGATAGTCAACTTTTATCCATATACAACTTTTATCAGATTCATATTTTAAAGTTTTATATATATAGGCATATTTATCTTCTACATATGGAGAAGACAGACAACTTATTGTTTTATTAACTTCTTCATGGTTCAAATTACAATTTTCTAATCTACTATTAAATTCCTCTCTTTGAAAAAAATAATTAACTTTGTCATTATCAAATGCTATGGATACATCCGAAAATTTAGCATTCACAGCGCCTGCATAATCCTCACTAGTCATAATCGAATATAATCCTGCTCGTGTTGTACTTGAACGCATAAAATGCTTTTTATTTACTGGCAACTCCAATTGGTTTATCATGAAATTTGCTCCTTTTTATAAATTCTTTGGATTAAGGTATTAATTTTACTCTAGTTATCATACATTAATAGAACTAATTATTTTAATTTACTTTATCTATATAAATGCTTAAAGGATTTCAATAAAAAATATAATCCTTCTGCATTTTCATTGTATATATTTTCTTTTCATAAGTAGTTACAAAAATATAATTTTCTTGGTCCAAACAGCCACCACCACCAAGATTCATATAACATAATTCCCACTTCCTTTTCCAAACCATTTCTCTTCTTTATTCGACAAATTACTTATAACATATTCCATTTATCATTACAACACTTGGCCGGTGAACGGTAAAAAAATAAAGGCGAACGGCAAAAAAATAATTAAATATATTGTCAATACAAAAATCCCATGTTATAATTAATATAAATTGAGGAGGGTGCATATGAATCTGAATATAGCTATATGTGATGACGAAAAAATTATCTGTAACACAATCAAACAACTTCTGTCAACAATAAGACCTGACTTCACAATTCATACATTTCTCTCTGGCAAAAAATTATTAGAATCTGACCAAAACTATGATATTATTTTCTTGGATATCGAAATGCCTGAACTAGATGGAATTGCAACAGCAGAATCATTACGACAAAGACAAAATCCTGCCTTTATCATATTCCTCACCAGTTATGCTGAATATATGCTAATGGCCTTTAAAGTCAGGGCGTTCCGCTTTCTAACCAAACCCATAGATTCCTGCAAACTGCAAGAAGTAATAAAAGAAGCAGAAGAAGAAATGTTATCCAACCAAAAAATATCCATTCACTCCCATGGAACTATTCATCTGGTAAATATTGCAGACATCATATGTTTTGAAGCTTATGGTGACGGTACTTACATACATACCACTTCAAATGAAGTTCTGGACAGTCCTTATACACTGAAATACTGGCTGCAGGCTATGGACGCCAGACAATTCTCCCAGACACACAAGTCCTATGTTGTTTCCTTTCGGCATATTAAGCATATTGCCGGTAATAACCTGCAGATGAATTATATGAAACAGACCATACCAATTTCTAGGAGACTCAATGGGAAATTTAAAGAGAAATTAAATATCTATATCAGAGAAAATTCAAAACACATATGAGAGGGGATTTATTATGATTCAGAATATTGTAGAAAGTACATTACTATACACGCTTGAATTATCAAAATTATTTCTGTTTTGCACTTTGTTATTCAAGATACAACTGAAAAATTCTACTGCTGCCATAACAGCTTCACTGGGCAGTATTCTACTGTTTGCTATTTTATCCATTTTCACTGACATCCTTCATTCTGGTATCCCTCTTGGGATAATGCCCGGTTCTATTATTATCTTCTACATGGCCAGCAGAAAACAATTCTATTTGGTTATTCTTGCATATATCCTTACCTGCCTCGTAGATACCATTGTCAGCGCTATTGTTATGTTTATCACCCATTCAACACCTGAACATATGTATTATAATTTTATACAATCTTTTTTTACAAATTCAGTTTCACTCATTCTTCTCCTTTTGTTTAGATTCAAAAGAATTCACATAGCCAGCTTACTAAAGAATGTACCCAAAACATTAATTCTACTTTTCACCATAGGCTGCATTGCCCTTGGCAACTATATTGCTGTTCTTCAGCTCCTTGGATTTTCAGACAGCGACGATTTTTATAAAAGACTGATCATCCTCAGCCTCAGCATCCTCGCCATTGTATTCTTAATCACCGGATTTCTGTTATTATCCAGACAGAGCCAGCTTACCTATCTGCGCAGAGAATCTGAACTATCCCAGAACCTTCTGGCGGTTCAGAAGGACTACTACCTCTCCCTGTTGGAAAAGGAAACGGAAACCAGGAAATTCCGACACGATATCCAGAACCATCTAACCTGCCTGCACGCCCTCTACCGCGAAAAAGATTATTCCGAATTAGGAAACTATCTTTCTCAGCTTGATATCAGCCTGCAGGAACTAAAGTCTGACGTTACTACCGGAAATAAACTGGTCGACGCCATTGCGGTGAATATCTGTCGCAGACACAGCCAGGTTCAGCTGGAATGGAAGGGCCTGCTGCCTAATGAACTACAGATTTCTTCCATGGATCTGTGCACGGTCTTTTCCAATCTGCTGACTAACGCTTTTGAAGCAGCAGAGAAAATCAAACCGCACTCCGTTCATGTCTCTGTGAAAATATTAGAAAGCAGCCTGTTTCTTACCATCACCAATTCAGCAGCTTCCGCACCTGTTGTGCACCGCGGCGAATATCAGTCCACAAAGGAAGGAAAAAATCATGGTTTTGGAATCCGTAATGTCATTCGATGCGTGGAGAAAAACGGAGGCCATTTCGAAACCTTTTTCGAAAATGGCCTATTTACTGCTGAAGTGATTCTATTAGATGCAATTCAGCTGGTGAGCGCCTGACAACAACTCTTCCCACTTTTATTCCAGAAACTGTATCCCCGCACCTAGCAGTCCTTTTCCCAGATAGACACTTAATGCCGCGCCAATATTCGCATGATATATTTCTTCATAATTGGGAAATGCTTCCATCATGCGCTGTTCCAGTTTTTTGCGCTCCTCCGGCGCACCGCCGTCCGCTATCACCAGATTATACCTGCAACTCTCTAGTCGAGAGGAATCATGCCCACATCCGTCCTGCTTCAGTGCGCAAGACTCCTGCACAAGCTGAACTAATTTGGATTCTACCAAATGTTTTCCACGCACCTTGGCTGCTGTATAGATTTCTCCATCAGTCTCGTCAAAAGAGAGAATCGGCTTAATCTGCAGCAGCGTACCAGCCATTGCCGTTACCTTGCCAATTCTACCGCCCTTCTGAAGAAATTCCAATGTATCGATAGAGAAAAACACTTTTGTACCTGCTATCAGCTTCTCTACTGCTTCTTTCAGCTGTTCAAAACTATATCCCTCTTGTACATATTTCGCTGCCTGAAGGGCTATCACACCGATTCCAATACTAGCCTGTTTGGAATCATAGACCACAACTTCCAGTTCTTTTACATTCTGACTCAGCAGGCGTACGTTGTTGACCGTACCTGACAAACCGCCGGACAGCAGAATAACCATAACCTTTGTATAACCCTGCCTCTTTATCTCTTCAAAGGTATCCATAACCGCAGCTCCGGTGGGACACCCGGTTTTAGGCAGCTCTTTTTTTTGAATCTCATAAATCTCTGTTGCCGTTATATCCACGCCGTCCGAAAATTCTCCCTGCGTAGTCATAATCACCATAGGCAGTACAAAGATAGAATACTGCTCCGCCAGATCCCTTGGAACATCTGCGCAGGAATCTGTAACAATTGCAATTTTTTCACTGGTGCTCATCTGCATTTCCTCCTGATTTCTATTTGAACTGTTTTTAGTATAACATGAACCTGTCCACTTTCATAGAGCTATCTTTCAGAAAATGATAAGAAATCCTCTGCCAATATGGATGTTTTTAGTAAAAATGCATCAAAAATTTTATGATTTTTTAATAGAAATTTAACATTTTCTATGATATACTGTCTTCATGGTATCTGTAAATATATGCTATTACTTTGCTAGTAACTATATTTGCAATTATCTAAAATTATAACATGAGGTGATACATATGGCGGAAGAACACAAGAAAGGCTTTCAGGCAGAATTAGTTGCCAACGATCTGGAACACTGCTGCAGAAAAGAATCCATATGCGGCCAGTGCCAGAAGGAAGCCTGCACCATTGGCTATGCCAAACAATGTATTAAAAACTTTCTCAAAGAACCCAAAAAGGAAGTACCAAACGGGAAGGAACGAATTCCAACTACAGACTTTAAAGTCTTTGATGAAGTGGAATTGGAGATTGCTATTGCACATATTTTAAAGGAATGCAAAGACTGCAAAGCAGATCATACCGAAGACTGCATTATTAATGTAATTCGTAACTGCTATGAAACTGCATTGTTGGGTGACGTGCATCCTTATGAGGGAAGCGCACTACAGTACTTGATGTATCTGAACGCTAATTTCCCGGATAAATCCATACGAATTGCAGAGGAATATAAAAGGAACGCATAAATATACTTTAACCGATTTCCAAACAAAGAATGCCGCATCAGGTCAATGACTCACCTGTGCGGCATTCTTTTTAGAATTTATGAGTATGTTGGAGATCGCTATATTATTTTCTGCAGTGTCCGCTGCAATCCTTGCAGTTACATCCACAGATCGGGGATCTGCCATTCTTTTTGTCTTTTCTTATCGTTCTGATAATCCATCCAACTATACAGATTAAAATAACTGAAACAATTACGGTTCCCATAGATAACTCCTTTTCTTTTCAATTATTTCTTAGACAATTGCGAAACTCTTTCTATTTTATCGCTGCAGCGCTTTTAAAATTCATGTGCAATCCTCTGCTTTCTTGATAGGGCCTAACTAGCAGCCAGATAAATCCTGCTATAATCAGAAAGGCTGCCACAGTCCATACCGTAAAACTTCCAACTGCAACCAAAGCGCCAATCTGATATACACACAATGCTACAGCATAAGCCAGCAGACACTGGTAACCAATCGCAAACCAGAACCATCTCCAATTGTTCATCTCTCTTTTAATGGCTCCCATTGCTGCAAAGCATGGTGCACACAGAAGATTAAATACCAGGAAGGAGTAAGCCGCCGCTGCAGGAGCTGCTGCCGTAATGTAGCTGCTCAGATTCTTCCAGACTTCCGCTCCGTCTTCTGCCACTTCCGAGGTTCCCTGAAACAGGATTCCAAAAGTACTAACTACATTTTCCTTGGCAACCAGACCGGTAACAGCAGCCACTGCCATTTTCCATTTTCCCCAGCCCAGAGGTGCGAAGATCCAGGCAATTCCTCTGCCAATATAAGCCAGAATACTTTGATCCGTCTGGCTCTCCTCCAGCATCCCGAAGCCTCCATCAGCCCAGCCAAAGGAAGAAGTAAACCACACTACAATTGTAGAAAGAAGTATAATCGTTCCTGCTTTTTTAATAAAGGACCAGCCGCGCTCCCACATGCTTCTTAGTATATTTCCTACTGTTGGCATATGATAGGCCGGAAGCTCCATAACAAACGGAGCTGGATCTCCTGCAAACATCTTTGTTTTCTTTAAAATAATACCAGAGCAGATAATGGCAAACACACCAATAAAGTAACAGCTTGTGGAAACCCATCCGGCATTACCGAAAAAAGCTCCGGCAATCAATGCGATAATCGGCAGCTTGGCGCTGCAGGGTACAAATGTTGTAGTCATAACGGTCATTTTCCGGTCACGGTCACTTTCAATCGTCCTGGAAGCCATAATTCCTGGAACCCCACAGCCGGATCCGATTAACATAGGGATAAAGGATTTACCGGACAAACCGAATTTGCGGAATATCCGGTCCATAATAAATGCGATTCTGGCCATATATCCGCAGGATTCCAGAAAGGCAAGAAATATAAATAGTACCAGGATCTGAGGAACAAAGCCAAGTACAGCGCCTACGCCTGCCACAATACCATCATTGATCAGGCCGCTTAACCAGTCTGCACAATTCAGGGCTTCCAGTCCTCTACCTACAGCATCATGCAATCCGATGATATGCAGCTTCTCAATACCGAAGAGATTCCAGCCATCATCACCCAGCAAACCGTCGTTGGCCCAGTCTGTCGCCCAGGTTCCTACTGTTGTTACGGAAATATAATATACAATGAACATTACCACTGCAAAGATTGGAAGCGCCAGCCAGCGGTTTGTAACGATTTTATCAATTTTATCCGAAATCGTCAGCTTTTCTTTATTGGCCTTTTTCAGGCAATCGCCAATGATTTGAGAAATATATACATACCGTTCATTGGTAATAATAGACTCGGTATCATCATCCATGTCCTCTTCCAGCATTTTAATTTCTTCGGAAACATCCAGGCCTGTTTTCATTTTCTCCTGAATCTTATCATCCCGCTCCAGAAGCTTGATAGCAAAGAAACGTCTCTGTTCCTCTGATACTGTCCCTTCCAGCCGCAGTTCAATGGATTCCAGTACCGATTCTACTTCTTCTACAAACTTATGCACTACTGTTTCCTTCGTTTTTCCTGCCATGGAAACTGCCTTTGCAGCTGCTGTCTCTATCCCGCTCCCTTTTAATGCAGAGATTGCCACAGCCTCACAGCCAAGGCTTTTGCTTAACTGATCAAGATTAATTTTGTCTCCATTCTTTTCCACAATGTCCATCATATTAACAGCCAGAAGCATAGGGATTCCCAGTTCTGCCAACTGAGTCGTCAGATAAAGATTCCGCTCCAGGTTAGTTCCGTCAATAATATTCAAAATGACATCCGGCCTAGTATCCAGAAGATAATTTCTGGCAACTACCTCTTCCAATGTGTACGGGGACAGGGAATAAATACCTGGAAGATCGGTAATCACCACATCCTTATAGCCTTTTAATTTTCCTTCTTTTTTCTCTACTGTTACACCGGGCCAGTTGCCTACGAATTGATTAGAACCGGTCAGTGCATTAAATAATGTTGTTTTTCCGCAGTTTGGATTACCTGCCAAAGCAATTGTAACTGACATATCTTCAACCTCTTTTCTTAATCCTTCCCTTGATTGTTATTAGGCATATTTAATTTTTATTTGCTCAAACTAATCTTTATTAGTCCAAACTAACTCGTGTCCAAAAAAAATTACTCCACTAAAATCATTTCTGCATCTGCTTTTCTTAGAGACAACTCATACCCACGGACTGTCACCTCAACTGGATCTCCGAGCGGCGCCATTTTTCTTACAAATACCTTTACTCCCTTTGTAATTCCCATATCCATAATCCTTCTTTTTACAGGCCCTTCACCAGTTAATTTTGTCACTGTTACCGTTTCTCCACACGGAATCTCTTTTAATGTTTTCATAGACTCTCCTTTCTGGCCGCAGCTAACGGACCATGATTTTATTTGCCATATCCTTTCCAATGGCCACTCTGGATTCCTTAACATTGACGATGATATTACCGCCAATCTCAGATATGATGGTCACTGAATCACCCACAATAAAACCCAGCTTATGCAGAAATTGTCTGGTCTCTTCTCTTCCGCCGATTTTAGAAATCACACTGGTTTCCCCGGCTTTTCTCATAGATAACGGCATTTTCTCCTCCTTGTTAAGATTTTCTTAAAGGAAATGCGCTGATGTGCTCACAGCTCATAAACCTCTAATTTAATGATATGTATTAGTTTACACTAACTCCGATTAGTTGTCAATAATTTTTTTTAAATTTTTTCCAGCTTATTTGCCAAATGAGTGGAAATGTGCTATCCTAATATGTAAATATATACTGAGAGTATGGGAAAATTATTTCAACCATGCTCCAGCCGCAGACCGACTGCAAAACAATTAGAAATGTGAGGTATTCCCATGTATAAAAATGAATCTGCTGAAAATTATCTGGAAACCATACTGATCTTAAGCAAAACGCTTCCTGTTGTACGTTCCGTAGACATTGCAGAAACGCTTGGCTTTAAAAAACCAAGCGTCAGTGTGGCCATGAAAAATCTGCGTGAAAAAGAACAAATCACAGTAACCAAAGATGGATATATCTATCTAACCCAATCCGGACAGGAAATTGCAGAAATGATTTATGAACGTCATGAACTTCTCACCAACTGGCTGGTCAGCCTTGGGGTAAATAAAGAAACTGCCGAAGAAGATGCCTGTAAAATGGAACATATTATCAGCAAAGAAAGCTTTGAAGCCATAAAAAAGCACATCCATCTTAAGAAAACAAAATAGATCCACCATTTACAAAGATTCCCTGCTTATCTTCTGCCTGCGGTAATCCCGCGGGGAGATTCCTTCGCTTTTCTTAAATACCCGATTATAATAACTAACTGTACGAAACCCGGAATTCCATGCAATATCCAAAATGGAATCCTCCGTTGTACGAAGCAGATAACAGCTATATTGAATCCGCATCTGCTCAATATACTCAAAGATTGTTCTGCCGGTTACTTTCTTAAAACATTTACACAGATAATGAGGACTTAAAGATACCAGCTCTGCCAGCTGGTCCAAGGTAATGCTTTCGCAGAAATGCCGATCAATGTACTCAAATACCGCACAGATCCGGGTATACAGTTTCTGAAAATCTTTCCTCTCCTCTTCTAGCTCCTGCTTCTCGTCATAACAGCGGTAGAGCAAAGTCAGAAGGTACATCAGCAGGGATTCGACTCCGCTCTGCCAGCCCTTTTCCTGCTCTTGGTATTCTTGTGCAATGGTCCGAAACAGCTCCGCCATCTGGGGATAGTAACGGCTCTGACTACCGATTCGATGAGAAAACTGCTCATTTCTGGAGAAAAAAGGAGTAAGAAAACGGCTGATTTCTTTATTGCGCCAGAGCAGACTGATATCGAATGCCAGTACGGTCAGTTTTAAACTGCCGTCATGCATACTTTGATGGACAGCCATGTGGGGTTCTTTATTATTAATGACAAAAATATCGCCCGGCAATATCGGATAGTTCCTGCCATCTATCATATAGCTTCCTTCACCATACTCTACAATATTTAATTCCAGAAAATCGTGATAATGAAGAAACTGCTGCTTTTCTGAAGTTTCAAAAATAACAAAAGGAAAATCCGCATCCAACTGCAATTGTTCATAAATCTGCCGGAACATCTTTATCCGCTCCTTACATTTTCTATAAAACGCTTTATTTTTATGGGATCTTTACCGGGATTTGAAAGAACCCTGCCGGAAATGCTGCCGTTTACGCTATGGTCATATTCGACACCAGAAGATACATCCACACCATCCGGATGTACCTGTACAATGGCCTGTTTTACATTCTCTGGATTCAGACCGCCGGCCAGAAATAAGAGCTTCCCATCTCTTGGAATCTGTTCTGCAAGCTTCCAGTCAAACGTTTTACCACTTCCTGGTTCCTGGGCATCCAGAACATAACCAACAATTTGCGGATACTGTTGATACTTTTCATATTGTTTCATATCGGTGACGTTATATGCTTTCAGGATAGGAAGATGAACGGCAGAAAGGATATCAGAAGAAAGCTCTCCATGAATCTGAATATAATCAAAACCAGCCGCTTCGATCTGCCGGATCTGTTCTAAATTCGGTGAGACTACAACTGCCACTTTTTGAATTATGGGATTGAGCGCGTGCATGACTGCCTCTGCCTGACTGATTGTTAGATTCCTGCTGCTTTTGGGAAAAAATAGTACCATACCAGCCAAATCGGCATTATATTGATTTACGTAAGCTGCCTCTTCCACTCTGGTCAGGCCGCATATTTTTACTAAAATCCTTTTTGATTTCATATATAAAGTTCCATTCTATCTATAATCGTATCTATCCTTCGTTTTTATTTTATCATAGTGTTTGAAAAAATACAAATTGGAAATAATAGAAAATGCAACACTTGTTAGTAAAGTGTTGCATTTTCTATTATTAATATCGGATGATAATCAGAAAACTTAATAGATATCTGAAAAAAATTACAAAAAATTTTTTAAATAAACTTCATCTTTCTCCTCTTGATCAATACAAAGATAATGCTTGGTGATTTCATAAGATGAGTGATTATAAATACTCATCAATAATACAGGCGGAATGCCTGGGACCGGCTCAGCTTTTCATAAGGCGCCTTCTGACTTGGAAAGATATAATCGGCAGGTTTTATTGTATCTAAAGAATGGCGGTAAAAATCCAGGGCTTCTGTTATCGCAGAATTAATGGCAATTGTATTCTGCTTATTTGTCTTCTCTTCGATGATAGAAATATGTTCGCAATACTGCCCGGTCTTAGAATTATAAACCTGCTGCCAGTGAAGGGATAGCAGATCTCCAATTCGCAACGCGGAATTCAGGCCTAATACTATCAGCGCATAGTTTCTTGGCTTTTTTTCGATTACTTTGTAATAATTTCTAAAATTCAATAAATCCTTTTTATTCTTGATTGGTTGTGTTGTTGTACCCATTTTTTCTTCCTCCTGATTATTTCTATTATTTTTTTTGCTATATTACTTTACAACATACGGATACAAAAAGCAGTTATTTTTCTCATATTACTTGATGACATCCAAATTACTATGTTATCAGGGCTCCTTCTACTACGTGGTTCCCATCTCATGACGTATATACAACACTTTACTAACATTTGTTGTATTTTCTTGGGTAATGCTGAGACAAGGAGGAATTCGTATGCTTAGACTTACGCTTAGTACGGAGGAATATTTAATGCTTGGTGATGATATCAGAATTGTGTTCCTCGGTGGAACAAAAAATAACCTGCGTATTATGATTGATGCCCCTAAAGAATTAGGGATTGTCAGAAGTTCGGTTTTAGAACGGGAACATCCCGAACTGAAAGAAAAAAATCGGAACTATTATGCAGTCCCAGATCTGCCTGAACGGTATCGAAAACCCAAAGGAACCGGCAGAACAAGAAAAGGATAGTAACCGGAAAGACGGCATCTGCTGCCGGGCCCGCTGCTGATACCGCATTTTCGGATATTATAAAAATCAGCCGCAAATGGATTTGCGGTGCATAAAACAAGGAGGTACTATTTATGAGAATTCAACACAATATGGCATCTATGAATGCAAACAGACAGTTAGGTATCACTAACAAGTCTGTACAGAAATCTACTGAAAAGTTATCCAGCGGATATCGTATTAACCGATCTGCAGATGATGCAGCCGGACTGGCAATTTCCGAAAAAATGAGAACTCAGATCCGCGGCCTTAGGCAGGCTTCCTCTAACTGCCAAGATGCAATTTCCATGCTTCAGACAGCTGAAGGCGCATTAGGGGAACGACATTCCATCTTACAAAGAGCCAGAGAACTTGTTGTTCAGGCTTCCAATAGTTCTGTACTAGATGATGAGTCCGCGGATTTTGAAAAGATTCAGGATGAGTTGACACAGCTTCAGGAAGTATACGAAAAGATCGGCGATGAAACTCAGTTTAATAAAAAGATTCTGCTGGATGGAACTTATGAAGGATATGTACAGACCGGTGCCAATGCTGGAGAAGGGATGGAGATTACAATTGATGAGACTGATTGGGACGGCGTAACTATCGATGCCGATGGAGAAGGCAACTCCGACCTGCTGACTGAGCTGGATGATCAGATCTTATCAGTAACAACCGTAAGAAGTAAATTAGGTGCATACCAGAACGAACTAGAATATCAGGTATCCGTGGATAATATTACGCAGGAAAATCTGCAATCAGTAGAATCCCGTGTGCGTGATGTGGATATGGCAGCTGAGATGGCGGAATTCTCCAAGAACAATATCCTGACTCAGGCTGGTACATCTATGCTTGCACAGGCAAACCAGCAGAACCAGAGCGTTCTCTCCCTGCTGTCCTAATCGCTTTTTATGGATGAGACAAAAAACGAAAAATCTCAGAAAAGCCGCAAAAAATGGCCGGCTTTACTATTGCTTCTGCTTCTTGCTATATCTGTTCTGATTATATGGCGGTTCTGGCACACTCCTCAACCCAAGAATCATACACCGGAAGATAAGCAAAATCCTCTGGAATATGATGGAAATGTCATTACCGGAGATTCTCAGAACATGCAGGAGGTCGTAGATGAGCTAAATAGAAAAGCCAAAGAAGGACAAATGAATCTGCAGATGAAAACACAAGCAGTCAGCACAGATGGAAAATCATTTTCCTGCTATCTGTCCAATTCTGCAAGAAACAGCTATGAAATGTATATGGTTCTTTATCTGGACGAATCCCAGGAAGAAATCTACCGATCAGGCTTAATTCCCCTGGGAGGGCATATTGAAAAATTTGAACTGAAGGACACAACACTGCCATCAGGAACTTATGAGGCAACGCTTGTATATAACCAGGTGGAAGCCGATCAAACAACAGTCCATGCACAGGTAAATGTGGGGCTTACCCTGATTGTACAGTGAATCTATCTTTTAGTCAAAATAGCAACCTAACTACAATCTTTAAGGAGGAATTATTTATGAAGAAAAAAGTATTAGTAAGTGCACTAACAATGGCAATGGTATTAGACTCTTCCTTTTCTACATTTGCTGCCGGAAGTATTGATGATATGACAAAAGCAGCAGCTGGACAGGATGTAGTCGGTGACTCAACGGTTCAAGAACCCGTTATTGATGTAGATGTTCCAACCGATGCAAACTTCGCGATCAATCCGTTTGGTGTTGTATATACGGACACCAGTGTAACCCCCAGTGTAACATCCGATGCTGTCATCTACAGCCCGGTGCGCCAGATTCAGAGTAACAGCAATGTCGATATTGCTGTCAATGTCAGCGAACTAAAAGCTGAAAGTTCTACTGTTACTATGGCCAGCAAAGATATTACTGCTAAGGATACTGCAAAATCGGTATTTCTGTATATGGATATGGTTGTATCAGGAGAAGGTGTCCTTGCCGATCAATATGATTCCAGAAGCTCTAACCAGCTTGTAATTCCACAGGTTGGCGGCAGCGATTCAAAAGCAAAGCCTGCTTCCAAAAGCAATGCTGCACTCTTAAAGGCAAATGACGATACCAATGCGAATGATGACAGCTTTGCATTATTCAAGATTTCCGGCAGCGCTGTAGCGAATCCAACCAAAACAAATTCAGATAAGACAATCACCAATGATCCCTGGTCCACCTCAGATGCGGTAAAGGTTACGATTAAATTTACCTTTACTCCGCAGCCCAAAAACGCAAATGCCAATTAACAATACATGCCTACAACATTATAAAACATATGATAGCTTGGTAAATATTGAAAACTAATAGCAAAAAGGCCTTACTGAATCGGTAAGGCCTTTTTGTATAACAGCTAATCCTTTCCTGCAGGCAGAGCAGATTTTCTTATATTCGTTTCCATCATTTTGTCCACCGGCCCCTTTGTATATTTAACAAAAAATTTTACAGCCACCCCGGTCAGCAGTGCACTAATTACCGTCCCCTCTCGTGTCCCAATTATTTGACCGCTGAAAAAGAACAGAGACAATACTACGGAAAGGATAACACAGAAAATATCAAATGCTATTTTAATGTTGCCGAAATTCTGCTTCGTCTGATCTGAAACTGCCTTGACAAATGCCTCCCCGGAATTCATAATCACATTGGCGATCACAGACAGGGCAATGCCGAATCCCAGAACCACAACCCCGCACACAACCAGAAGCAGCCGGACGGCATATCCCGTTACCGGAATAAATGAAACACACCACATTCCAAAATCAGTAAAATATCCAAATACAAATGACAGCGGAATCTGCAGCAGCTGTATCTTATTAAAATCTTTCCTGAGAATCAGTATCTGCCCCAGAATCAAAACACAGTTCCACAGAATCAGCCACATTCCCAGCGAAAGTCCGGAATACCTACAGCTAACTAGATTTGCCACAGACGAAATGGGCGATACGCCAAGTTCTCCGCGTTTTGTTATGGCCACGCCCATTGCCGCAAAAAACAGACTTACGATAAATAACAGATACCTTTTGGCAAGTTCTTTTCTACTCATAGCCCCGCCTCCAGATTATCATGTATTGCTGTCAGATCTGCCAGCACACGAATCCGCTCTTGTGCTGTCAATCCTGACAATGCCCTTTCTTCCAGTTCAATAAATGCTTCCGTAATCTTAGCACTGAGTTCTTTTCCCTTATCGGTCAGATAGACATTTACAATCCTACGGTTCTCCTCACTGGCCTGACGGTTCAGCAGCCCGCTTTTCTCCATTCCGGTCAGAATCGTGGAAAGAGAAGCCGGTTCAATATGGCATCCTCTGGCAATCTCCTTTTGCACTGCCCCATCATGATCTTTTAAAAAATCCAGAACCTTGGGCTGGCCTATACTGAGCCCCAGATCTTTGATCCCTGCAAAAAGCTGTTTCTGCAGCATCGCATGATTTGCCATCAATAAATAATGTAAGCTATGATCCATCTTATCACTCCTATAATTAGAATTCTAACAGTTAGCATTCTAATTATATACGCATATTGCTATAAAGTCAATCCCCATTATAACATACCCACCCCATTTCCCAACAATTTTCCGATTTCAATACCAAAAGCAGGTAGAATTTTGTCGAATTATGTGATATGGTTAACTTGTTGTCCACCTGATACCCGGCAGCGGGAGGAGGTGTTCTCATGGAAATACTTATATCGTTTCTAATTACTGTCGCGGGCGGTGTGATCTGTCACCTCATCACCAAATGGCTTGACAGCAATCATACGGACAACAAATAGCCTGGTGTACTGTCACCAAAAGCAGTAAAGAAACATCCCCGAAACGTACGCGACTACGCTTCGGGGATTTCGTTCTTGTCCTCATGGACTGCTTATATCTTTCTGCCACTGGCATTATAGCACATGCCGTTACCGAATGCAAGAGGCATTTCACTCCCCAGCCAACAGCGATCTCGGCGCAATCTTCCTAATCTTCAAAGACATCAGGCAGGCCGCCGCAAACGCAAACACCATAATTCCCGCCCCCGCCGCTGCAACAAATCCAACCGGCACCGCAAACGAACATTTCACAATCCCAATCCCACGCAGAAATGCCGCCGTCAGCGGATTAATCAGCCACATATTCACCACTAAGCCCACAACCGTCGACACAACCACCGCCGGCATCAATCCCGCCGCCGTCTGCAGCACCAGCTGCCCCGTCGTATAACCAAGCGCTTTCATAATTCCATAATCCCGCCTCTTATGATTCAGTATCGTCCGCACCAGCAGATACAGCACAAACGTAATAATCACCAGACTCAACACAAGCGCCGAAATCACAATCACCCTCATAAGCGACACATACACTGCCCCTGCTCCGTCAAAGGCCTTCTTAATATCCGTCACCCCAACAACATCTCGGCCAAACCGTTCTTTAACCTCCTTATGAAATGCATCCACATCAGCGCCCTGCACCAAATCAATATAATAACTCACCGTCTGCAGTTCACCCATCCGCCCATAGCCGCCTCTCGTCAACAGACAGTCCTTGCCAAGGTTATTACTGATCTGCGTAAATCCACAGATAATAAAATCCGCTTCCTTCCCTCCCGCCGTCATAGTAATCTCATCTCCGACCTTTAGCCGATGCTCCCCCGCATACTTCACCGCAACCGCAATCTCATTCTCAAACTTGGGAAACCTCCCCTCAACAATCAGCTGTTGATACTTCAACTCAGAAAAATCATCACAAATCGTAGCAACCAGCTCCAGACCGCCGACATGGCTGACCGCACGCATATGGAACAGATACAGCGACTCCACCTGCGGCTCCTCCCCCATCACGCGCAGAAACTCCTCCTCACATTCCGCCTGAATCCCCACACTGCTGTCTGCCGTCTCACCCACTACCAAACTCAAAAACGGCGTCATATCCACAATCACATTTTCCAGCATCATCCCCGAAAACACCACCACCAGCGTCAGCACCATCATTGTAACACCAATGGTTACATTATACTTCCAGCCCGCAATCGCCGTCTTCAGAGCCAATGCCAGCGAAAGCGGCGTCCTCGTCCGCTCCAGCGCAACATAATTATGCACAAAATTATGCGTCTGCATCCCCTGGCGCAGCGCAACAATCGGCTCAATATCCCGTACCCGCCGTGCAGCCAGCCAAACAGCCGCCGCAACCGCCCCTCCTAAAATAAATAGCGTAATCAGCAGCGGCAGCGGCAAAAAATGCACCTCATACGGAATCCCCGTCTGCGACACCATCATCTTATTCACATACGGAAACAGCCCATAAGAAAGCGCCGCTCCTGCTGCCGCGGCGGCCAGCGTAATCCCCTCAAACTGCAGCAGGAACGCCGCCACCAACTGCCGGCTCGTATATCCAACTGCTTTCAGCGCCCCCAGATTCCTCATATCCTCCTGAATAAAATTCATAATATTCGAAACAATGACCACCAGCGCAATCAACAAAATAAAAAACGCCATGGCACTCATAATCCCCGAACAAATCATCTGCGAAATATAACGCGACCTAGAAACAAGCGCATACGAATTACTCGCCGCAAAAGCAGCCGGATCTTTAGCCGCCGCTGCATTTTTCAGCATCGTCTCATAATCCTCCGCCTCTTCCCGGTCCGTCAGGCGTACCGAACACAGCGTAGCCCCAGTCGCACAGCCCGATCCTTTCAGCTCCTCATATAAATCCGGCGTCAAAATCAGCTCACACAACCCACAGTTATGCGACCCCGCCATCACACTGTTAAAAAAGCCGCGCACCGTATACGTCCTGGAAATGCTTCCAAACGAAATGGTAACCGTCTTCCCCACCGCAATTTCATCCGACTGATACAAAACCGGCATATAAACCCCGCTCTTAATACGGCTGTCCTCCTCCACAACCTCCGCCCTGCCAATCGTGCGCGAAAACGCCTCCTGCTGCTGCAAAATAATAAAATCATGATTAACCTCGCCGCCGTTATGCGCAAAGACACCGGCCGCCTGCAGAACCGAATCCAGCGTATAAGCATCGGTATGTTCGTCTCCCTCCATTGTCTCAATCAAATGCTCCCGCATTTCCCCGCTGACATTATCCACAGCCAAGGTCACATGCTGCGCATGCAGCCGATCGTGACAGCGTTCAAAATTCTGCCGGTAATCCATAGACAGCCAAAGCCACAGATTCAGCAGCAAAGCCGCCAGCAGAATCAGCACCACAATCACAGCTGCCTGCCCCCTGGCCTTACGCAGATTCGCACGTGCCAATAAAACACTTCGACTCATACTACCACCCCATTTCTTCCAGAAATCCAGCCAGCTTCCGATGCCGCTCCTGATCGTTATGCACATACGCCCCCAGATGACATTCCCCCAAAATCGCCCCATCCTTCAAATACAGAATCCGGTTTCCACGCCTCGCCGAACGCATATCATGCGTGACCATCACAATGCTCTGCCCCCGCCCATTGCAGCGGGTCAGCGTATCCAAAACCTCCAGCCCCGTCTTAGAATTCAGCATACCGGTCGGCTCATCGGCAAACAGAATCTCCGGCGCATTAATCAGCGCGCGGACAATCCCGGCACGCTGCGCCTCGCCGCCGGAAAGCTGCGGCGGAAACTTCTTCTGTATCTCCTGCGATATGCCCACCGCCTTAAATAACTCTTCCGCACGCCCAACCAGCGCTTTCTTCTCCTGGCTGACCAGCAGCCCCGCAGCAAGCACATTATCCATAATACTCATACCATCCAGCAGATAAATCTGCTGAAATACAAAGCCGCAGTGCCGGCGCCGGAACACCGCCAGCGCATCCGGGCTCATGTCAGAAATCACCTGGCCGTGGAACGTAATCGTACCAAGCGTCGGGGTATCCATACCAGAGAGCGCATACAAAAGCGTAGACTTACCCGCGCCGCTCGCGCCCATAATCACCGTAAAATCCCCCTCATAAAGCTCCAGATCAATATTTTTCAGAACGTGCTGCAGTACTCCTCCATTCGAAAAGGATTTGCTGAGCTGTTCGGTTTTCAGTAATACTTCTCTCATCTGTAGACCTCCTTTTTCATTTTCACATTCTATTTTACCGTTCCAATTCTTAAATGTCTTTAGGCAGGCCTTAAATATTCTTAAGAATTCCTTTAAAAAAATGGCAGTCAACTCCTGCGTTGATGCCATTCGCCATTCCACCGATTCCATACTTCAAAATTGTCAAATGATAGCCTTACAGTTCCTTACCGCTTAACGGAAGAATCACCGACACCTTCAGGCCGCATGCTCCATTTTCCACAACAAGCTCTCCCTTCATTTCCTTAATAAAATAGTCGGAAATATAAAGCCCTAAACCAGCGCCGTCAATCTCTCTGGCATTGCTTCCGCGCCAGAATTTTTCCTTTAATAACGGCAGCTCTTCTACAGGAACGCCGCCGCCATAATCTTCCAGAGCAATGGTAAAATAGCTGCCCTCCCTTGCCGCCGTAACTTTCACCTTCGTATCTGCATACTTATATGAATTGGCAAAAATATTATCGAACACCTGCTGCAGGCGAAGCGGATCAGCATATAACAGACAGGCGGAAATCTCTGGAAGCTCCGCGCGATGCAGGTAGTCTGCATTCTCCAACAGGTTACGGACTCTGTCGCTTTCTATGTCAGTAGGTGTGACGGCAAGCTGCTGCAGTTCCTCCAGCGTAGCGGTAAACAGATTCGAAATCAAAGTATTGATCTGGTCAGCTTTATGGATAATCTGTGTATAATTTTCTCTGATTTTTTCATTATCCGCCAGTGCTGCCCCTACTTCAGAAGCAGCTTTAATACTGGCAACAGGCGTTTTAATATCATGGGAAAGCTTTGCTACCAGCTCTTTTTTGCTGGCATTCGCCTTTGCTTCAGCAAGGCGGGCCTTTTTCAGTTCCGCGCGCATGATATCGAAACTCTCCGTAAATGCGCCAAATAAATTGCGGCGATCCATTTCTAATGGGATGTCCAAATTACCGCCGGCCACACGCTCGGCAAAGCCTTTCAATTTACAAAATGGTCGAACAATTGTTCGTTTTGTATAAATCATATAAGCGATGCAGATACTGTTCTGTACCAATAGTATGGCCAGCAAAAGGAAGATTGTTTTCTGTTTCTGCTGTTTTTGAATCTGATCCGTATTATTGTACACAATCAGTTTCCCTGTATGAACACCATCTACTTCCAGGTCAAGAATTGTATCCCTGTGAATGACAGCCTCGTTCAGACTTTCACTCAATCCTTCTTTAGTTTTGAAACGAATATTTCCGCTGTTGTCGAGTACAACATAATCAAGGCCAGTCTGGCTCTGGTGGTATTCCATGGCATTCCAGTCAGCCTGAACGGCCTGTACAACCTCATTTACCATAACCGATTCCTGCCGGCCGCCGGTATCTTTGGCCGCATAGAAAAAGAGCACTGCGAGTTCAGCTGCAAATACCAGCAACAGGCCAATGCTCCAAAGCTTTCTGTTCATAGCTTCCCTCCATGAAACCGGTAGCCGTCGCCCCAGACTGTTATAATATATTCAGGGCTGCCCGGTTCGCGCTCAATCGCTTCCCGAATTTTACGGATATGCACATTCAACGTACCATCGCCTGTGAATTTATCTTCCCAGATCTGTTCAAACAATTCTTGTTTGGCTACTGTACGGTCTGCATTTTGTATCAAATAAGATAAAAGTTTGAATTCAAGAGCAGTCAGACGTACGTTCTTTCCTCCAGCCTGCACTTGCCTGCTCTGGAAATCAACTGTCAGCCAGCTATCAGAATAGGCTGCTGATTCAGTTCTGCGGCATCGTTTCAGTACAGCCTTTACTTTAGCACAGAGCACACTGAGAGAGTAAGGCTTCTGCACATAATCGTCGCCTCCCATATGAAATGCAATCATTTGATCGTCGTTGCTGCTCCGCGCAGAGATAAACAAAATGGGTATTTCGGTTTCTTTGCGAAGTTCTCTGCACAATTCAAAACCGCTGCTGTCACCGAGATTAATATCCAACAGCAGCAAGTCAGCTGAGTGCTCTTTGAAAAACTGCCGGCATTCCTGTGCGCTGTATACGACTGCAGTATGAATCCCAAACAAATTAAAATATTCGGCTGTACTGTCTGCAAGAAGCTTTTCGTCATCAATAATCAGACAGTCATAGTTCATCGTTCTTCCTCTTTTCTCCTATGTTCCCTTTTTCGTTTCTTGGCAATTGATGGAACTTCTTTTTCATATTGAAATCCCATTTTACTCTTCATTATAATCAATCAGACAAGGGATTAAGCGTTCCTAAGTCTCTTTTGAAATGAAAAGCCTAAGATTCCATGGCCAGTATCTTAAAACTGCCAAACCTATTATAACAAAAATTTTCCTGATTTGAAATAGATTCTAATACTTTCGCAATATTAATTGAAAACTTATAATATTATCTAAATTTTGGGAAGATAATCAATACTAAAATTCTGAAAAATTCTGATTTCTAATGCAATAACCCCTGCCATATACATTTGCCGTTCCTTATACTATAGACATTTAATACCATAAACATACGATCTCCATCTCATTTAGCATTGTATCATAAGTATTTCTCAAACACAACGAAAAAAATCTAAGCATGATACCTGTTCTTTCTATACATCAAACTTGAAACTATATTCTATATCATAAAAAGAACGCCCCTTGCTGTACTTTCATCCATCTATGCAAAGAAGCGCTCCATCGGTCTCAATCTCTATCTTTTAATATCATATTTCATCTGCATTAAATTCCATATACCCGCCGCATCATCTGTAATATTTGCATCCCCGCGGATCGTATGCTTAATTGCGCTGCTGGCCACCGCAAAATCAGCCATTTCCATTGGTTCATACCCATTCATCATTGCATAGATCAGCCCGCTTGCAAAGGCATCCCCGCCGCCAACACGGTCTAAAATATGAAAGGTAAACAACTTACTCTCCACTGTATGATTCTCATACCAAAGATATGCTTTTAAACTATTTTCACTGCCGCTATGCGCATAGCGCACATGACGGGCAATGCATTTCAGATTTGGATAACGTTTTGAAAAGGCGCGAAAAATCTCATCCTGCGGTCCATATTCCGGCTGTAATGGCAGGGAATCTTTTTGATCCCCTTTCCTATGATCCTGCTCGTCTTTCCACAAATGATAGGGCTCAATACCCAGCAGAACATCCACATACGGAAGACACTCTGTACAAAAATCCCTTGCCTCTTCCCAACTCCACAGCAGACTCCGAAAATTACCATCAAAACTGACTGTAATGCCCTTCCTTTTGGCCACCTTCAAGCATTTTAAGGTAAATTGACGACAAGAATCTGACAAGGCAGGCGTAATTCCACTTAAATGAAGCCAAGTAAAATCATCCAGCAGTTTGTCTGCATCCACTGTGCCAAAATCAAACTCTGCAAATGCACTATGTTTGCGGTCATAGATTACCTTACTGGCTCGGATTCCAAACCCTGTTTCCAGATAATAAGTGCCGAGACGATGCGTCGGCGTCTGCTCTGGTGTACTTAAAATCATTGGTGTACAATGCACATCATTGCTGCGCAGCATACGAACCGCACTCTTTCCCAGGCTGTTATTAGGCACAACGCTAAAGAATGTACTGTCAATGCCAAGATTCGCCAGGGCAAGTGCTATATTCGCCTCACTGCCTCCATAGCTCGCTTCAAAATTCGTGGATACACGAATTTTCTCATAATTGGGAGGACAGAGACGAAGCATAATCTCCCCAATCGTAATAAATTTATTGTCGTTTCCGTCCTTGCTTAATAATGGATTTGCATGCTGCATAAATTCCCTCCTGTTCCTGCGCTTAAAATGTTTCTTAGAGCGTGTTTGAATGAATTTTCAAACACGCTCCAGACATGTTACGGCTCGTCATATGCAAGATAAGCACCCTTCATCGGGCTGACTGCATGTTCACTAAACAAACGCAGCACACCTCTCTGATAACGGATTTCTCGCGGTTTCCAATTCTCTTTACGCATCTTCAGAACCTGCTCGATTTCCTCTGGGGACTTTTCTTCTCCATGAATGCCAATAATATTCAGCTTCCGTTCCATCACATCAATTTCAATCAAATCCCCTTCCTCAACCAGCGCAATCGGCCCGCCATCCGCAGCTTCCGGGCTGCAGTGTCCAATCACTGGTCCCGTAGAGGCTCCAGAAAAACGTCCATCCGTAATTAATGCAATGCTCTTTCCCAGCTCCTTGTCGCTGCTGATCGCCTCTGAAGTATAGAACATCTCCGGCATGCCGCTGCCCTTTGGTCCTTCATAGCGGATAAATACGGCATCGCCCTTTTCTACCTTATGATTCAGCACAGCATCCAAGCACTCTTCTTCACTGTCAAATGGCCTTGCCCGCAAAACAGCTCGAAACATCTCTTTGGGACATGCTGTATGCTTGATTACTGCCCCTTCCGGCGCCAGGTTGCCACGCAGAATCGCGATACTTCCATCATTTCCAATGGCTCGGTCACGCGGGCGGATAATGTCCTCCTTGGTTACTGCACTAGCATACCGTTTGTTAAATTCCTGCAGCCAGCGGTCACAGCGCTCGTAAAAGCCATTCTGTTTTACCTGTTCCAGATTTTCTCCCAGGGTCTTGCCGGTTACTGTCATCGCATCCAGATGAAGCACATCCCGGATTTCCTCCATTACTGCCGGAACGCCTCCAGCATAATAGAAGCATTCTGCTGGCCAGCGCCCTGCTGGTCGTACATCCAGAATATACTTGGCATTCCTGTGCAGACGGTCAAACGTATCTCCTGTAATCTCAATTCCCAACTCATGCGCGATGGCCGGTATATGAAGCAGGCAGTTCGTGCTGCCGGAAATAGCTGCATGCACAAGAATTGCATTCTCAAAGCTTTCCATAGTAACAATATCACTTGGCTTCATATTTTCTGACAAAGCCATCTGCACAGCTCTTCGTCCTGCTTCCCTGGCAAAATCAAGAAGATCCGGGCTAGTAGCTGGCATTAGTGCACTTCCTGGCAGAGCAAGACCCAATGCTTCCGCCATAATCTGCATGGTCGAAGCCGTTCCAATAAAGGAACATGCCCCACAGCTTGGACAGGCATGATTCTTCGCCCAATTCAGCTTCTCTTCGTCAATTTCTCCTCTATGAAATTTTGCACTATACATGCCGAGCTGTTCTAAGGTCAGCATATCCGGTCCGGCATTCATGGTTCCTCCTGGTACGACAATTGCCGGATGATTGACCCTTGCCAGGCCCATAAGGCTGCCCGGCAGCCCCTTGTCACAACTGGACAGGTAGACTCCTGCGTCAAATGGCGTCGCATTAGCATGAATCTCCATCATATTGGCAATCATTTCACGACTTGCCAGGCTGAAATTGATTCCATCCGTCCCCTGGCTTTCGCCATCACAGATATCCGTGCAGAAATACCTAGCGCCAAAGCCTCCGGCCTCTGCCACACCCTTTCGTACTTCTTCTACTAAAATATTTAGATGGCCGCTGCCAGGATGGCTGTCGCCAAAAGTACTTTCTATAATCACCTGCGGTTTTGATAAATCTTCCGGTTTCCATCCTGTCCCGATTCGCAATGGATCTAGTTCCGGAGCAAGTTTACGCATTTCCTGACTTTTTAATGAACTCATAACAAATCCAGTCCTTTCTATGATAAATTATGCAAAAAACGATATAATTAATGCTACTAAAAAACCAGTTCCGCCGACAAGTGTTTCCATTACGGTCCAAGTCTTGAGCGTTGTTTTTTCATCAATTCCCACTAATGATTTTACCAGCCAGAAACCGGAATCGTTGAAATGGGAGCAGACGGTTGCACCACCGGCAACGGCAGCTGTTGTGCAGGCCAGATACAGGGGAGACAATTCGGCAATTCCAGGAATGGAAGAAATAATTCCTGCAGCCATCGTCATAGCTACGGTAGAGGAACCTACACAGATTCGAACCAGTGCGGCTACTACAAATGCCAGGACTACAATAGGCAGAGACATGGAAGAAACCGCATTTCCAATCACATCACCCAGACCGGAATACTGTAGCACATAGCGAAGCACACCACCGCATGCAGTTACAAGCAGAATTAATCCGGTCGGTTCTAATGACTTTGTCATGACCTTCTCCAGCTCTTCGCGTTTGTATCCGTGGCCAATACCAAGAATCAACATCGCTGCCACCGTTGCAATTAACAAAGCTACAAAAGGCTCACCCAGGAACCCGAATATCGGCTGGAGAAATTCTAACGCAGGCACAACACCTGTTACAGAATCAAGAATAATCAATACCAGCGGAATTAAGATAATACCTACAATAGTCCAAAAGTTGGGAAGTTTTGTCTCATCAAAATCCTCCTGATTTGCCACATGTTCAGGAACCGGAACATGGAATTTCCTGCCGCAGATCGAACCCCAGACCGGACCTGCTACAATCATGGAAATCGTTCCGCAGAAAAGTCCTACAACAATGACCCATCCAAGATCTACTTCCAGCATATTTGCTACCAGAATCGGTCCTGGTGTCGGTGGTATAAATGCATGCCCTACAGCAAGACCTGCTAAAAGGGGGATAGCATAAAATAGTGAGGAACGTTTGGTTCTTTTAGCCAAAGAAAATGCCAATGGAATTAGAATAATCAATCCGGCGTCAAAAAATACAGGCATTGCAATGACTAAACCGGTAATTCCAAGCGCCCAGGCGGCTTTCTTGTCACCAAACCATTTGACCATGGTAACTGCTAAAGTTTGTGCCCCTCCTGATATTTCCAATATCGCACCGAACATGGAACCCAAACCTACCAAGAGAGCAATTCCTTTCAATGTATTGCCAATGCCATCATTAACTGCGGTTACAATATCCTGTACCGGCATCCCTGCAATCAATCCAATGGCAATTGCTCCAGTCAGGATAGAAATCATTGCCTGAATCTTAAATTTGATGATTAATACTAATAAGATAACTAAACCAATCAATGCTGCAATCACGAGCCTGGTTGGATTTAAATTTGTTGTTTCTGCTGCTGCCGCTATCATCATAAACATACCCCACTTTCTTATATTTCCCTATTTATCTTTGCTTCTTTTTCTTTTGCTTTTGCATGCTGTCCTTTTGTCTTTCGCCCTCTCATAATGCGTCTCGCAATTCATCTGATGTATCTCTTATTTTCCCTCCTTTTTTGCTATATTTGTATGACGTATTATGTTTTGTATCTTAAATATTATATTATTTGTCTATTCTTGTCAATACGTCTTATGTATTTTTTCTTTTTTTAGAATTTTTGCACAAAAAAAGAAGAGATTATTTCATTCAATCTCTTTCCTTTTGTGCATTTTCACTATAACTATGCTGTTTTATTTTCTCTTTTCTTTTTCATATTGCTAGTATTTCCAGATTCATCAGATGTATTCATCCTGATCTTTCATTTATTCTGATGTTCTCTTTCCTTCAGTTTCTTCATCAACGCCTGACGGTTATAAGTCAAATGCATAACCATTGCACACCTTGCTCCCACCGGGTCCCGGTTCAAAATCGCATTGACAACAGCGCGGTGAGTTTCAATCGTCTCTTTCATCAGAGTTCGATGGGTCAGGTTGGCAAAGGTCAGAACTGCTGTATTGATAATGGGAATCAGGGTTTCCACCACACGGTTTTTGCTGCAGCGAGCAATACAAGTGTGGAATTCAATATCTTTTTGAATATGATTCTTTCCATTAATATACATCTGTTCGGTTTCATCACAAAGCTGTAAAAGCTGTTTCAATTCCTCTTTGGCTGCAAATTCTGCAGCCAGTGCAGCAATATCCGGCTCAATCATCAGCCGCACTTCAAAGAGCTCCAGCGCCAGCTTATATTTATCCTGAAGCCTGGAAAGCCCAAGTGGATCGTCCTCCATAGAACGGGTATTCATTACATAGGTTCCAGAGCCTCTTTTAACCTCCAAAATTCCTTTTGAAACCAGCCCTTTTACAGCTTCACGAATGGTACTCCTTCCCACTCCGAATTTCTCAGCTAATTCAAATTCATTCGGAAGCCGCTGCCCAATCTCAATTGGCTCCTGCAAAATGTAATTCATCAGTTCGTCTTCAATCTGCTCCCCAAGCAATTTTTTATCCAGCTTTTCAAATTGATACATCGCTGCCCGCTCCTCCTGCCTGTGTGATTTCTAATATCAACAGCACTGCCAATCATACTCCACATTCGAGAAATCCCGCTTCAGCAAATCCTCCCTAGAAATCAAAAACGTACAATTTCCCGAATCACCGAACATAATCCCGCAGACATCCTCAATATCCAGCTGCAGAAGCAGCACATCACAGCTTCCATCTTCGAAATACGCCGGCGCATGCTGGACAAAATACGGATACCCGCCAATCCGGCAGTCTGAAGCATAGCACACATCCTGCAACGCATCGGCCTCCTCCTCGCTCGCCTCATCCAAAAACATTTCATCAAACCGCTCGGCAGATGACGTAAGCGGCATTTCCCTCTGCTCGAAATGCATCTTTCCATCATCCGTAAATGGCTCATATTCCTCATAATGCTCTCGGTATGGATTCTCCTTAAACAGGCGCTCCTCATCCTTACTGTATTCTTCGATATAGATAACCTTACACGCCTCATCCAGCCCATACGGTTCCATATCTTCAATATAAAACTGCAGAATCCCCTTCTCCGGAAAATCTTTCAACGGCGGCATTTCTTCCAGATTAATCTGCGCCAGAAACATCATTGGCCGGTCATGAGCGCCGATCGGGTAATCCTCCAACCGCTCCAGATACGGGCAGCCACCCAGTTTACTCTCCCACGGCTTGGACTCCTCCAGAGTAAAGGTAATCTCATTGGACTGCCTTAATGTTTTCTCCAGGTCTTCTCTGTATCGTTCAATACTTGTTGGTAATTCCATGCGAATCTCCTCCTTATATTTTATTTGTATCTTTCATTGCATAATATATGTTCAAGGCGAAGTTTCCTGTGTTGACTTCTGCTGTAAATATTAATGATTATGCCAATCCATCGAAGTAAGAGATGTTCGAACAGATCAATCCAAAGGCAGCTATTAATCTGATGAATATTGGCCTTAATCTTCTTCTCCTGTTCATTATAATAGGTTTCTAAAATTTTTGCAACCTGTTCGCCATCCTTAAAAGCCTGTTCCATCACACCCAAGGCTATTCACAGACATTTTACATTACATGCAGATCCTGAAAAACCAGTACCATCCGGTCCTCCTCCCATTTCTTAAGCCAGAAACGGGCTGTCAAGTCGCTGATTTTGCCGTTTAGCAGAAATTTGTCATAGTGGATGTCACCAATCACATTTTCATAATCTTTGAGCAGCATAGCTTTTCCCTGTTCTTGGGTCAGGGTAAAATATTCAATCTTAATCGCCTCTAAAACCTCGTCCTTATAGGGACTTGACAAAAGGGAGGTTGCCTTATAATCGGCAGAACCGAACTCCCGTTCGGCCTCCTCTCTGGTATAGCCAGGGCAGCCGTAGGTATAAATAGCCGATTCCAGCAGCCAAGGCGTCCATTCCAGATCTGGGCAGTCGCAGGGAAACATAACAAAGGCCTCGTCATACTTTTCCTGTGCTAGAAGCTCTGTCCAGGTAATCAGTAGATTTAAAATATCCTCTCTGGAGGCATTTTGAGGTAATATATGCATTTTCATCCGCTCCTTTTCCGTATTATTTATTTTCCTCTTGCTGAAAACATTTCATCCAATCGACAAGCAGGCTTGTTTGGCCGCATTGCGGGCAGGTATAAGTTTCGTAATAATGAGACAGCAGCCGCAGTTGCTTCTCCATCCCCATCCCATGCAGGAAATTTGCAAACCAAAGCCAAGTATTCTGATACGAACGTCCGTCCCAGCCGCCAATGACTGACACAGCGGGCGCAACTGCCGCTGCCCTCTCTTTGCATGTAAACAGTTCCTCATAATAATAACCACAGGCGGAGCAGCTCATTTCTCCCGGTTCCCAATTGGAAGTAATCAGAATAAACGCCAGTTCCTGGTCTCCCAGTGTCGCCAGAACTGCGGCAGAAAACCAGCCGCGGTCAAAGTATATATCCTCCTGCGCCTGCCGGATCTGCTCCTGGTAACGGTCAAGAAACTGTTTGGCCAGCCTCTGAAACTGTCGGATACTGGCCTGATAATTCTCCAATACCGGCTTTGCCATCGCATTTGTGCCAAAGCTGTCCGCGGCCAGCATAACTCCCATATGGCTGAAGAGATACTGCGTATAAATAAAATCCTCTTCCTTCAGTACCTGCTCAAAAACATGCACCAAATGCGGAAAAGCAAGATATGACACATCAAATAGGGTCAGCTGGTGGCACAGATAGTAAAACAGTTCATCAAGTATTTCTATGTTACGTTCTCCCGGCGTTTCGTCCAAGAGCCGAAGCAGCCATTCGCGGGCTTTAAGCCCCCATTTCGTGTACTTCTCCTGCACCCATAGCTGCGAATCCAGCGCAGTCCGCTCATACAAAACCGGCTCTGCGTCGGACTGTTTGTCATAAAATGACAGCTCCATGCTGACACATCCTTCCTCGTGTATTGTCCAGTCGATATTGAGGCAAATAGACACATAGGTTTGCCGCGTAATCGGCCAAATCACACACAAATACACTGACACGCTTTTATTCTGTAACTTTAGCAAATTATCATCGTCCGGTACACTGGCCGAATCTAATACATTTGTTATATAACAACCGTTCTTTATATAGAATCTAACTGCCTTTCAACTGCGGTGTCTCCCATTATTTCAAAGCCTCAACCCAGCTGCCATGTTCTAGATAGAAAAACTGCTCGGTACAATCTCCGCAGAACAGCTGCAGCATAGTCTGCATACCCTCCGCCAGCGTAATACCGGCGCCGGCGCGCTTTTCATCATAAATCATGCACATATTGGTAAATGTTACGGTTTCCGTTCTTTTCATAAATTTCCTCTCAATTGTACAAATGTACTCTCGTGCGCTGTATGCGACCCGGCTGAATCATAGTGATTCTTACATTAGGCCATAGCGTCACGGTGCTCCTCCCATTCCTTTTCCTTAAAACCGACAAGCACAAAACTGTCGCCGATTAAAAGCGGCCGCTTGACCAGCATACCATCAGAAGCCAGAAGCTTATACTGCTCTTCTTCGTCCAGTTCAGCAAGTTTGTCCTTTAACTGCATTTCCCTGTAAACAATACCGCTTGTGTTAAAGAACCGCTTTAAGGGAAGGCCGCTTTTTTTATGCCATTCTTTTAGTTCCGAAACCGACGGATTCTGATCCTTGATATGGCGGTCCTCAAAAGAAATCTTTTGCTCCTCCAGCCATTTTTTCGCTTTTTTACAAGTTGAACATTTTGGATATTCCAGTAGTAACATAATTTTCTCCTCTCATATTATATAGGTTTTAGGCATTTGCGAAACTTTCATTTTACTGCCAGAGTTCGGGCAATAGATACAAAAATGGAGTGAATCAAGTACTGACACCAGGACTCTTCCCACTTCGTGGGTCCAGTGACACCAGGACTCCTCCCACTTCGTGGGTCCCTCCTCATGTCGTATCTCCTCATGTCGTATCTCCTTATGTCCAATCAACATCTTTGAGTGGAATTTTTGTATTAAGGTAATTCCCCGATATAAAATCGGGGACAATTTGTTCAAACTCGTCGCCTTACATGTAACTTTCGCAATTATCTATATATAGGTAGGTGATTGCTTAGGTCATATTCCGGTGACGATGTTCGAACATTTATGATCCAACATTTACAATCTCCTTCTGCAATGACTCTATATTTCTTAAACATTTAATCCTTCAGCAAATCCTGCAGGTCTGTCTGCATTTCACGCATGGACCGCACCGTCCGCTCTGTCAGCCGATCTTCCTTGGCCAGCGTGCCGCACAGCAGCGGGGATTTCACATCATAAGCTCTGCATGATTGCTGCACCACATCCGAATTGGTGTTTGCATAACAGTAGCGGCAGCCATTTGGGCACGTATTGTAGACACCAATATCTACGCTTTCGACACACCCGCACTCCGGCCTCTGGTTCTTGTCCTTTCCGATCTTGAGACGGAAGCCGCCAAGTTCCTCCAGCCGTGCTTTGTCAATGCAGGCGGACGGCGCAATTCCAAATGCAGTCAAATCCGTCTGCTCCGCGCAGGCAGTCAGCTTCATCCCGTTTTTGTGCGCCGTTTCAGAAATAAACTGCACAAATGCCTCCAACTCGGCACCATTTAGGGAATACGTCTGCAGCTGTTCCAGCTGCTTTTTATTTTTGCGGTATGTGTCCACAAAACTAATCACACACTGGTCGGTTGCGCCGCGAAGCGCCCTGGCAATCTGGGCGAATGCATTTCTATGATAATCCGGTGTGTAGCGGTCCGTAAAGAGAATCGGGTCGTAGCGCCAGACCACCCGCCTGCTGCCCAGCTGCCGCGAAAGCTGCAGAAAAGTGGGAAGCACTGCCTCTCTTTTGTGCGGCACCCCGCTCTCTATATCCGCCCCATAGCCAGTCAGTGTAAATTGAAAATAAAATGGATAGCCGGAAAGCTCCCCCAGCCGTTCCATCATCGGCGCCGGGTTCTTTGTCCAGAACACTATGCCGTCCACCACCTCCAGCGAGAGGCGGACAATACTGACCTGATGGGGGTTCATTGGATTTCTTACATAGCAGAACCCCTCCTGGACCCGCCGATAAAACCAGTCTGCATAATAGTTGGGAATATCGGTGCGTCTGCTTGCACTGATAATCATGGCTGCTCCTTACGGCGGCAGACAAGCATAGCCGCATAATGGCGGATTGTAAAATGCTCCGGCGCAATTTCCTCCAGCAGTTTTTTATGCTCTGCCTCCCAGGCGGCAGTCTCCTCCGGCGTTAGAGACGCGCCCACGCCTCGGCATGCTTTCATGCGCCCATTCCAGCTCTCCCTGGTAAATGGAACATCCACACGGTATTCTTCCCGGTGCTCCGCCTCAAACCACTCCCACATACACGCCGGCGCCTCGATTGGGTGCATGGTCTCATTAGCGCCCGACCAGTGCGGGCTGTATTGGAGCACCAGCCGTTCACTGGCCGCGGCGATCGGGTCCTCCAGAGGCAGCCAGGCCATATAGAGCACCAGCAGACGGCCGCCCTGTTTCAGCAAATGTGCCAGCTTCGGTAGCAGTTTCTTATGGTCAAAATACCAAAAACACTGGCAGGCCGTAACGACATCATAGCTATGTTCCGGGAAATCCAGTTCCTCTGCCGGCAGCGCCTGAAAGGAAATATCCTGACCCAGCGCAAGCGCCATCTGCCGCGCCTCGGCAATCTGCTGCTCGGAAATGTCGACGCCTGTCCAGCGGGCTCCGTATGGATACATATTTCTAGGCAGAACACCAGTTCCTGTTCCTAAGTCCAGCACCTGCTGTCCGTTTGTACAGAGATTGCGGGCGGCAATTTTTTCATAAAAAACCGCTGGATAAATATCCCGATATTTCGCATAATCCGCTGATACGCGCCCCCAGTCAAAGGCCTTGCCGCCGTCAATCTGTTTGTTGCTGATTTTCATAGGTATATCCATTCCTTTCGCTTCGCTCAGGCACAAAACGTTATGAAAATGGTTGCCCAAGCTTATTTTTTCTTTATAATTCTTCTTATAGGGAACTCGGTATACTACAAATCACGGGGAGGTGAGTGGGCTGTCCGGCTTGCCGGATGACCGTATAGTTATATGTGTAGTCCGCCTTTTCAAGCACAAAT
>JAAVZI010000031.1 GCA_022791575.1 Lachnospiraceae bacterium | reverse complement strand
GTGATGAGGAGAAGAAAAACCTTATCACATACCTCATTAAAGAAATACAGATATATCCGAATGGAGAATCGAAAATGCCGTTGAAGTCGATAGAGTTTAACTTTCCGATTTATATTGACGGCAAGGAAGTAAGGAAAGTTTTGTGGGAAAAGGGTAATACCGTTGAGGCGGTATGTTTATTGTCCAAACTTCATGCAGACCAACATACGAATATGTAACCGGAAAAAAGGAGGTGCCTCAATAATGCGTGGTAGGAAAAAAAGCGAAAATATCATAATTAAACAGGATCATTCAGTAGATGAATGGTGGCCGAACGCCTACACTCCGGCCTTGAGCGTTGATGAATGGGACGCTTTGTTAAATGACAGTGAGGTTTTTACAGAGAGCAGTCTGGAAATCATGAAGCGTATGCTCGATTACGGCGGAAAAGCAACATGTACGCAGTTATCCATCAAGTATGGGGAAAGTAAGAATTTTTACAATTCTGGTTCCACCGCTTTGGCAAAACGTATTATCAAGAGAACCGGTTGTCCGGTTTTGCCTCGTGATGATGAAAACAGCAGATTCTGGCCCGTGTTATACGTTGGCAAGAGTGCCCCAAAGGATGAAGAAGGTTCATACATTTGGAAGCTTAGGGATGAACTGGTTGAGGCACTGGAACGAGTGGATTTATCTAAGGTAGATCTTTATGCCAATCTAGCGCCGCATGTCTGGAAGATAAGTCATGGAAATGATTGTATCTCCGATACGGAAGCGGCAGCTTTTGATAAACGAAGAGTTGTGGTTGTTCATAAAGATACTGCTGCAAAAGGTAAATCCAAAGTGTCCCAGGGAGAACAGTTTATGGCTAATATGAAGAAAGGCGATTTCTTCTATCTGTGCCGCGGAAATAGTATTAGACTGTTGGGACGTATTGATTCCGATGAAGTGGACGAAAATCCTCAAAAACAAGAGGGCTGGTGTGAACGTAGTTATACTGTAATTGCAGAATCACGCGATCGGAATGCATACACTGGAGAGAAGAAATGGTGGACTCCTAATGCGAACTCTACTTGTATTGCTATACCAGAGAGTGAAATGCAGTTGTTTGAAGATTATATATTACAACCATATTTTGATATTACCAAAGAAGAACTTATGAAAAACGATGCTTCTGGTCTTCACTACTGGTTCCTCAATGCGAACCCGAACATGTGGAGCATGGCAAGTATGCCGGTTGGCGAAGTACAAGATTATACATTGTATAATGACAATGGAAATAAGAGGCGCATTTTCCAGAACTTCTTAGACGCGAAAGCTGGTGATCTGGTTATTGGTTATGAATCCACGCCGGTGAAACAGGTAGTGGCTCTAATGCGTATCAGCGCTGAACAAGATGGAGAAAAGCTATACTTTGAAAAATTGGAAGGCTTATCTTCACCGATTGATTTTGCGGCGTTAAAGGAATGTTCTGAACTCGAAAAAATGGAGTATTTTGTTAATCCGCAAGGCAGCTTGTTCAAACTTACAAAGGGCGAATATGAGTTTATCCTTGATATCATTCGAGATGAGAATCCAGCGCCGTCTACCAAGGGAAAAGGTGAGTACAAAAAAGAGAACTTTTTAAAAGATGTTTATATGACGGAAGCCCAATATGACCGCTTGGCAGCAGTACTTAAGAAGAAAAAGAATATTATTTTACAAGGTGCGCCAGGTGTTGGAAAAACATTTGCCGCCAAACGATTGGCCTACTCAATGATGGGAGAGCAGGATGATGAGCGTATTGAATTTGTACAATTCCATCAAAACTATTCCTATGAAGATTTTATGATGGGATATAAGCCGGTGGACGACGGCTTCGAATTAAAGTATGGGGTTTTCTATCGATTCTGTCAGAAGGCTGCAAACCATCCAGATAAAGATTATTTCTTTATTATTGACGAAATTAACCGTGGTAATATGAGTAAGATTTTCGGAGAATTATTAATGCTGATTGAGGCGGATTATCGTGACCAGAAGGTTACGCTTGCTTACAATGGACTTGGATTTGCAGTTCCCAAAAGATTACACATCATTGGTATGATGAATACAGCTGACCGGAGCCTGGCGATGATTGATTATGCATTACGCCGTCGATTTAGTTTCTTTGATATGGAAGCGGGATTTGATTCAGAAGGATTTATGAATTACCAGAAAGGATTGGCAAATGACACCTTTAACACACTGATTGAGCGCATAAAGGAACTCAACAAAGAGATCATACAGGACCCGTCGCTTGGCAAGGGCTTCTGTATTGGTCACAGCTATTTCTGCAACGCCAGCGAGTGTACAGAAGAGTGGATGAAGGATGTGGTCGATTTTGATATTTTACCAATGCTCAGTGAATATTGGTTTGACGAACCGGTTCAGCTGCAGCGTTGGGAAAATATTTTGCATGGTATATTTCAATGACAAAAGACAAAAGCATACTAATTAATAATATCTATCATATGTTGTCCTATGCCTTCCAGACGCTAAACCAAGAAAACTATGCTGATGTGGCCGTGGAATCGTTTGATGAAATGTATGATCTGTTGGCAGCGATTCTTGCAAAAGGGATCGGCCGGCAGCTAAAGCAGGGGCTATACAGAGAGTACATAAACCGTCAAGAGGAATGTTCGGTTATGCGCGGGAAAATAAATATGCCTGGAACCATCAAGAATAGATTGACACATAAACGAGTTCTGACTTGTGATTTTGATGAGTTATCTGAGAACAATTTACTAAACCAGATTTTGAAAACTACGGTTATGTTATTGCTGAGAAATGCTAAGGTCAAAGCGAAGTATAAAGATGATTTAAAGAAGAACCTATTGTTTTTTTCAAATGTTGACATATTGGAGCCGACCCAGATTCGCTGGTCAGCCATCCGCTTTCAGCGTAACAATCAGATGTATCGTATGTTGATCAGCATTTGTCAGCTGATAATAGAAGGAATGTTGATTACAACAGCTGCAGGAGATTATAGACTTGCCTCCTTTGTGGATGAACAACGTATGTGTAGGTTATATGAAAAATTTATATTGGAGTATTACAGCAGACATTATCCCCAGCTCACAGTTACCGCTTCACAGATCCCTTGGGCGGTTGATGATGGAATTAGGACCATGCTTCCAGTAATGCGCAGTGATATTCATCTTCAAAAGGATCATACTGTGCTGATCATAGATGCGAAATATTACAGTCACACAACACAAATACAGTATGACAAGCATACGCTTCACTCGAACAATATGTATCAGATATTCACCTATGTGAAGAACCGGGATTATGCGTTCGCTGATGAAGAACACAAGGTCTCCGGTATGTTATTGTATGCCAAAACGGAAGAAGACATACAGCCCGATCAGGAATATCAGCTGCATGGCAATGTGATTGCTGTTAAAACACTGGATTTGAATTTGCCGTTCAAAGATATCGCAGCACAATTAGATATAATTGCAGAAACATACCTGCCGTTAGCTTTTTCGCATTAAAACTGTTAAGAACGGTGGGTGTACGGTGTACCTGGTGATAGCGGAATGAGCTTTAGCAATGAAGTATGCAGCAGCACAATTTGATGTTGGGTAACACGAAAAAGAGATGATTAGCTACCATCTCTTTTTCGCAAGTTCTTTTGCTTCTTTCCCTGTTATATGTTCAATCGATAATTCCATTATACAGAAAGATTTCCATTCTCCTGCAATTGTTTGAGTTCTATTTGCAGGAGTATCGTTTGGATGATATTTGAGTGCTAATTGTTCGATTGCTTCTTTGATTTCATTTTCGTCCTCCAATATACGGATGGTTCCAAATAGTATCACGCTTTTAAAATAAGTTGTATATTCTTCTGGAACCACTTCATCTTGGGCAATTACGCAAAAGGAGGCTTTGCTGCATGTTCTTATGGCATCTATTTTATGACCCGCTTTTGCGCTGTGAAAATAAATGCTAGAATTATGCAGAACATAACTGATCGGCACGGCATAAGGATATTCTTGATCCCCCAATAATGCTAATACCCCTGAAGTTCCATTCTCAAGTATTTCCATATTTTCTTTGCTGCTTAAAAGCTGCTTTTTTCTTCTCATTTCTCGAAACATCTCTTTTTTCCTCTTTTCTCAGTATATTGTTCATTATGATCGTGCAATCGCCTCTTGGCGCTTCTGGATCTTTAACCAGCTGATCCATCCATAAATATCATTTGCCAAAAACACGACAAAACAAATGGCAACAGACAAATAGGAGATATTGGAAATTGCTGCTAACATCCACAAAATGATAAGCACAATATCATTTGCGGCATATGCGATTGCATAAAATGCACTTCTTCTAAATGTGAAATAAACCGCAAGAAAGCTTGTCGTGACAGAGAGAGTACTTGGTAATAAATTTGCCGTATGAAAAGCGGCCAAAATATAATAAAAAATAATTGTTATAATTGCTGTCAATCCCATCATAAAAATAATTTCTTTCCATGTTAGCCGATTTACTTTTACTTCCGCTTTATTTCCGTTATATGGATGCCTCAGCCATGAAACCAATGCAAAAACAGCCATGGGAGCAGTCATTCCCAAATAGGTGATCATCTCTCCATAATAAGCGAATGTAAAAGAAATGAAGCCATACAATATGCTAAATATAACCATAAGAAATTGTCCGAATGGATTTCCCTTTGCATTAAAAATTAATGATGTTGCACCGATTAAAGAAGCAGAAAGTGTTACATAATTTTCTCGGTCCAGTGTAAAAAAAGATACGATAATCAGAGTCGTTGATATACACCATAATATTCTCTCCCCTTTTGTAAAATAATCAAATAATGATTTCCCTTCTTTTGCCTGCATAGAATGACCTCCTAAAAATAAAATAAGCACCCATCTGCACATCTTCAACGACCTAACGATGTGGAACGAATGCTTTCGCTTCTCTACCCGGTGGCAGACCATTATTTATTAAACTTTGTTCAGTATAGCACAGCAAAGCAGAGAAGTCAACTCGATTAATTCGTCCATAGTCACATAATAGAGTTTGGATAAATGTTTGGAGTGCCATATATACTATCCTGCATTTTTAAAATTAAAAAACCTATGCAGAAAAGCCAAGTACAAAACTGCAATTACAACAAAACCCTCAAAGCACCCAGCAAACATATAAATTGCAGGTTTAAAACCACACTTCCACGGTAGCAAACAATACCGCAATCCGCCTTTCCTCTGTAGGAAAATCGTAAGAATTTGCAGATAAAATATTAAGAACTCCGTTAGATGGAACAGATAAACAATGCACAGATCTTTGGTACAATCATCCAAGAAAAGCAAAAATGCTTTAAATTTACAGGAGGATTGATACCATGAGCCCAAGAACGATTCAACACAGACGAAAGAGAAATCGGCGCACCCCATATTTCATATTAGACATCCTGATATTTCTGCTGATTGTGTCTGCAACCATTATATTATGGGTGAGTCAGAAAAAAACGCAGGAGTGCTCGACTGAACAAATGCCGCAAACCATTACGCAAGCCAGGGAACAACTAAAAAAAACCTCCCCCCAAACAAAAAACGTAACCGCCCAAACCGCCCAATCACCACAATCACACCAACCCGCCCCCACTAATCCCCCACAGCAAACCCCGACAGCCACTCAGCAGACGCAGCAGAAAACAGACAATCCGCCATGGAATCTAACACTTGTCAACTACAACCATCCAATTCCCGACCAGTACCAGGCAGATTTAGTCGAGCTAGAAGGCGGGGAGCGGGTAGACAGACGTATCTACGACCCGCTTATGAACATGCTAACCGACGCCAAACAGGCAAACCTGGGAAAACTGCCCAAAGTCGTATCCGGCTATCGAACCCAGGAAAAACAGCAAAGCCTGTACGACGAAAAAATTGCCAAATATAAACAACAGGGATACGACGACCGCGAAGCCATAAAACAGGCAGAACAATGGGTTGCCGTGCCAGGCTTCAGCGAACACCAGCTCGGCTTTGCAGTAGATATCAACGGCGCCGCCTACGACGTATACCTGTGGCTGCAGCAGAACAGCTATAAATACGGCTTTATTTTCCGCTATCCCGGTGACAAAACAGACATTACAAAAGTGGCGGAAGAAGTGTGGCATTACCGCTATGTCGGTGTAGAAGCGGCGTCAGAAATGTTCGAACAGGGACTTTGTCTCGAAGAATACCTGGCCAAGCTACAGCAAAAGACCACACCATAACCTCCACAATTGTAAACGTTTCTCCATACCAGATCCAGACCGTATATCATAAAAACAAAAACCCTTCCAATCAGACAAGGAGAATGCCTATGTACCAAATATTAGTTGTTGAGGAAGACCGCAACACCAATGCAGATCCGCTCTTCCTCTGTTCAGCCGGCGTTGAAATCAGTTTTGAGCTGGTCGGCGTCCCGCACAATCTTGGACAGGATCACGTAGAGTTTGGAATCGATCCAACATAATTCGAACAAATGTTCTGTGCAGCAGATGGAAAAACCATCTGCCTATCCCTAAGCGTATCCCTGCATCCAATCGAAGACGCGGTATCTGTGCTGCTGCTGGTTCTGCCGCTTGTACTTGTGCTGTGGCTGCTGCTGTCCGCTGCCGCCGCTGGCTGTACTCCCGCTCTCTGACCAGGCCGATTCAGACGATGACGCAGGCAACTCTGCAAATGAAGACGCTCTCCCCGCACGCCTGCTGCTAGGAAGGACGAGCCGATGAGATCGGCCTACTATCCCGCAACATCAATGAAATGTACCAGAAGCTGCGGCCGTTCTGCTGCAGATTGTCGTAATTAATATGCGGGAGCGCAGTTGCAAAATGCTGCGAATTATATTAGAATAAAAACAGATCTGTTTATTATTTATCTTTGCTTAAACAAATGAGGTGAGTACATGGAATATATAAAAGAAGTGTTTGCACACTATGACCGGCAGTGTATCCGGGTATACCAGGCATATAATCCTGAAATTGCTAAAGAAGCGGCTGCGCTGCAGACATTTGGCGAACATTTTAACCGGAACCGTATGACCTGGATCAAACCGTCATTTTTATGGATGATGTATCGTTCCGGATGGGGAACGAAGAAGAATCAGGAATGCATTTTGGCTTTGGATATTTATCAGTCAACGTTTGAGAAACTGCTTGAATTAGCGGTTTTAACTTCCCCCGATTCTGACGGCTGTACCGGCGCACAGTGGGAACGGGCGTTTCATGAGACCACCGTATACTGCCAGTGGGACCCGGACCGGACGATCAATGGAACGCCCATGAATCGTGCGGCCATTCAAATCGGCTTAAAAGGCAGTACCTTGAGCGATGTGTTAGAGAGCGGGATCTGTCGCATTGAAGATCTTACACCACTGGTTCGCAAATGGAATGAGCAGAGAAAAAAGGGAACGTTAAACGCAAAACAGCTGCCAGTAGAAAAGCAATATCCGGTCAAGGACCAAGCAGTTCGAAAGCGGCTGAATATGAAGTAACATCGGTATGCTGCGAAATGGTTTCATTTCTATGTTTATAGTAGTATCTATGTTTCCATGACAGGCACTGGGGAAAAGGCATGATCAGTAAAAGCAGCAGGGAAGTTTAATGGGAAAGGCAATCGACGGAGATAGTCCGCTCCGTCAGCAAAAGGAGGTTCTATGCAAAATTTAACAGAAACAATTGCCGCATGCCGGCAAAAATATGAACGGTTAGCAGCAGAAAGCAAGGCAGCAGGAAAGAATGCGCAAGAGGTGACGAGGGAGCAATTTACACTGTTGCTCAGCGGAATTTCCTCCTGCAGAAAGGTTCCGGGAATTCAAGCGCATATGGGGTATGAATCGTTGTATGTTTGTGAAGATGAGGAAGCAGCTTTGCAGGTGCGCGGTCATCTGCAAAGGATGTACGGCGTGGAGGATAAGGATTCGCTGCTGGAGGCATGTTTTCAGTTGTTTCGTGCAAGCAGGGATTATGAGCATTTCATGACCTTTTGGAAGCAGGCGCCGTTATTTGATTTAGCGGAGCTTCACCCGGAAGGCCGGAGACGGTTTGAGCAGTGCCGCAAACAGGCAGAAGTATTTTATCCATTTTTGGAGGAAAAGGGCTTCTATGCCTGGGATATTAATGAGCGTGTCGGTTTATGTAGAAATGCGGCCGCCTGCGGAATCATTTCTGAGGAGGAGTTTTGGCAGATTACAGATCTTTGGGTTCGGCAGGCGCAGGTTTTTTATCATTCGTATGAGGAGTATGCGCTTAGCTGCCTGTGTGGCGCGCTGTATGATATGGGCCGCAATGAGGAGGATCTTAGGGATTTTCTAACTATTAATGATCGGATTATTGAGAGCCTGCTGGAGGAAGGCGGCGCTTGGCAGCGCAGCAGCTGGTATGTGCCGGCGGAGCGGGAATGGGCGGAGCTGCTTGACCGCAATTCGGGGTGTTTTATTACGAAAAAGGCGCTGGATGAAGGATTTATAGGCTATATGTATCATGATACGCCATGCCCTGATTTTCCTGACAGCGGTTGGCGTTTCTTTGTGGGAGATGAGTCGGAGGAATATATTGCTGATTCCGAGCATACTACGGTGTGCGGGTTAAATACGATTTGCAATTTGTTTCCGGATGTTATGGCATATCTGTATGCAGAGGTGGGCAGAAGATTTGGCCGTCAGGAGCAGGGATGGAAAGAGGAATAATGGGTATGTTAATCCTAGAAATGAATAGGAAAGTGAGAATCCCATGGAAGTTTTTGAAAGTTATCTGTTAAAAATTGCAGGAGTAGGGCAAAGTATGTAAACCAGAAGAAGGAGGCTGCCTATATGAGTTACGAAAAAGTCTATGCCATGCATTTTTCAAAAATATATCCGCTTCTAATTGCCAAAGCAGAAAAGAAAGGCCGAACCAAAGAAGAAGCCGACCAAATCATCTGCTGGCTGACCGGATATCAACCGGTAGAAATTGAACATGCGCTCCAACAACCAGTTACCTATGGAGATTTTCGAAATGCACCCAGTCCCAACCCAAACAGAACTAAGATCAAGGGAACCATCTGCGGAGTGCGGGTTGAGACAATCGAAGAGCCGCTAATGCAGGAAATCCGCTATCTGGACAAGTTGATTGACGAGTTGGCAAAAGGAAAAACCATGGACAAAATTCTGCGCACCTAAGCGGAACGAACTGAAAAATAACCAACCAGGGAGAATACAAAAACATGAACAGCAGGCAATACAAATTCCAGGCAGTAATCGAGGCCGTTCCCGACAAAGGCGGTGCATATGTACGTTTTCCATACGATATCAGAGAAGAATTTGGAAAAGGCAGAGTCAAGGCCGATATCACATTCGACGGAGAGCCATATTGCGGCAGCATTGTCAATATGGGCGTAAAAAATCCCGACGGCTCCATATGCTATATCATCGGTATCCGCCAAGATATCCGCAGTAAAATCGGCAAACAGCCAGGCGATACCGTCACTGTCACCGTAAAGGAAGTAGAGTCATGAAACAGAAGATCCTGCTTATAGAAGACGAAAGAGACGTCAGCCGTCAGCTGTCCCAGACTCTTAAAAACCACAACTATGAGACAGAGTCCGTTGGCAATGGCAACGACGGACTCCGTGAATTTCAGGCAGGCACTTTCGATCTGGTACTGCTCGATCCTATGCTTCCCTATCCAAGCGGCAACGAGATACTATACCGCCTTGTGAAATAATCGTGTTAGGAAGAACCGTATGCAGCTGGTACGAATTCTGATTTTTTCTGCTGGAAATAATTGTAATCATTGATTTATGATGGTATAATGAGTTTGGTATCTGGAAGAACATTTTTCGAGTACCCAGAACAAGAGATGGAAGGTTCTATTTTGGGGAATGGAGACTTTTTCCAAATGAATTACACAAAGGAATTAAAATGGCAGCTCACGATTCATGGCAACCAAAATACTGAACAATAAAAGATAACAATATAAGATAACAATAAAACAAGCCTGACCACTTATATGCAATAAAAAATAAACCAAAAACAGCAAAAATCAACTGCATGAAGAAAGAAGGAATCCAGTTGTTTGGAAGAACCCCCAAAAAGGTTACAAGACTAGAATACGACAAAGAACAAAAAACCCCAATTATCAAATGCAGTATCTGCAACGGCGAGCAGATCGCAGGTTTTAAACACCACCAGACCGGAAAATTCGAAGAAATCATGCTCATTCGAAATGAAAAAGACCTGGAAGAATTCAAAGAGCGTTACGGACTGGCAGAAGTGCCAAAAGAATATTAGCAAGACAACGAACAAAAAATCAAATCCATACAAAACGCCTGTCCTACCCGCATAGACAGGCTGCTGCTCACTCCCGCAGCTTGCAGACAGACCCACAAAAAAACAAAGGAGGTTCCAATCTATGGGATTATTTAACCGAACAAAAGAAGAGCCTGGCCAAACCCTGCCGCGCACCGACGCGGAACGCTGGATTGCCGGCACCTATGCAATCTGGTCCGAATACTGCGGCGGCAGCTGCCAGTATCTCGGCGGCTACGAAAAAAACAAATCCAACGCCAAAATGCTTAAAAAAGTACTCTGGGAAGACTGGGCAGTCAAAGACCACGAAAACGGCGTCGAAATGGTACAGTATCTCCTCGATAACGCTGGCCCCAGCGAAGGGGACCAAGACGCTGCAGACACAACCGCGTTCGATTACGCCTGCGCCTGTAACCTCTGCGGCAGACTGTTTATCGCCGGCATTTTCACAAGAGAAGAATCCCTGCGCTACGCCGCCCAGGCCGCAAGGAAGATTCAGCAGCAATACCGCTCCTGGGAAGAATATTTCTCAAGCTACATCCTAGGCGCAGCCGGTGGCGGCTCAAACATTTCCGAGCGCGCCCCGTTTGAGGAAGCTTATCAGCAGGTACAGGCGAGTGCTGCCAGTCCGCTTGGCCTGGACTGGAACACCAGTTTGGAATCGGAGGGATAAATGTGATTCAATCCGGTGACCACATTGGAATGGTCTGCTGTTCCAATGGACAGAAGCATTCCGCCCGCAAAACAATCCAAGAATTAGAAAACGTGTTACTCCGCATGGGGATTCACACATCCTTCAGCAATGCAATTTACGAAAAAGCCCCCGCGGTTAGCGCATCGGCCGGCGAGCGTGCACGGGCACTTATGAATTTTTACAAAAATGATGAAATCAAGGGAATCTTTGACATTTCCGGCGGTGATCTGGCCAATGGAATTCTGCCGGATCTTGATTATCACGTCATTGCCGACAGCCCCAAAACGTTCTGTGGATACAGCGATTTGACTACTGTGCTCAACGCCATTTATACCAAAACAGGCAGGAGCTGCGTATTGTATCAAATCCGCAACCTAGTCTATGACAACCGTAAGACACAAACCGCAGATTTTCAAAATACTGTGCAAAACGGCAGGCCGGATCTCTTCCAACTGCGATACCATTTTATTCAGCAAAAGGAAATGCACGGCATTGTAATCGGCGGAAATATCCGCTGTTTTTTAAAACTGGCCGGCACAGAATACATGCCCGATTTCAAGGGGAAAATCCTGTTATTGGAGAGCTATCACGGAACCGCGCCCCAGATTGAGACCTATCTGCGCCAACTGCAGCAATTAGGCGCATTTCAAAAGGCGGCCGGAATTCTGCTGGGAACCTTTACGCAGATGCAGGCAAAATCCTGCGTGCCGACCGTAGAAATGCTTGTACAGGAAATTGCAGGCAGAGACCTGCCGCTTGCGGTAACGCCGGACATTGGCCATGGGACCGATTCCAAGGGAATCATCATCGGCCAGGAACGTTCATTCTCAAGCTACAGGGATACAAACTAGATGACAGTCAAAGGAGGCATACGATGTATCATTTAGAAGAAAACGAACAAAACACAGCATTTAACGTCGAGCCATTCGATTCTACCGTCTGGGAAGTGGTGTCTATGGCCGGCCGCATAGACTTAGGCGCAGAGCTGAAAGCGGCCATCGAAACTAGAGACTGGCAGAACATTCAAGACATTTTCGAGAACATTACTCATCAGATGACATTTTACACGGCGGTATACGTCGTGCTGCCCCATATGGTGCAGCTGCTGGAGCAGGTGATGGAAGAGGGGGACTTAGAGCATGCCCATATGCTGATCTGGAATCTTGGAATCTGCCTGGCAGCGGATATTCCGGGAAATCGTATGGGAGAGCCGGACAGTCCGCTTATGGACGATTACCAGGCAGCCGCTAAGAAACTGTCCGGGCTGGTCAAACATCTAATCAACACCCGGCTGCAGGACATACAGGAACTGTCTAACGAGCAAAAAAGTACACTGCTGGCCGCCACACTGGCCATTTTAGGCGAACGTGAACTGGTTTTTGCAGGCATGGAGGCATTTGCGGCCGGAGCAGTCGAGGAACTGCATTTCATGTGCGGTGGGGACTGTGAATTTTTTGCAGAATGTGTAGATCCTTATGAAGAGGAATCAGAAATCGGCTTGATTCTTCCGCAGGAGTACGAACCCGAAGCCTGGGACGGCGTATCTTACGACAACCCCTTTGTATGGACCACAGGCATTGCGGAACTGTTCGGCGCTGAGGAGCAGATTGAAGTGCTGCGCTGGCTCTATGGAAGCCTTACCTGCCCGGAATGTGGCCAGACCAAGCGGGTACTGGATTATATGATTACCTATCTGACAGAAGCATAAGAAGCGGCAAGAAGCATAAGAAACAGCAAAAGGATTCCCAACAGGGAATCCTTTTTCAGTGGCACCAGTTCCATTCCATATGATGGGTTTTAATGCGCTCAGGACCGGTTTATAAAAGTTTCCTCGGCGCATAGACTGCGCAAGCTGTTCCTGATGGAATACGAGACCGGCGAAATGCTTGCAGCGCCAGGCAGCTTCAGCGCATATTAAATGAATACGAACGGGACGAACCGGTGGTAAAAATTGGAAAAGGCGCCTACCGCTGGCTGAAAGAAACTGCAAAAACATGATTGCGTCAACCACCAAATTGTGATATAATAATTCCACGCTTACAGCAGAACACATGTACGAATAATTCGTACACTAGTCAGCAGCTGGGCAGTGATGAAAATAACAGGAGGAAGATGTTACATGAGGTCAATCAAAGCAAAAATTCAAATTAGTATGCTATTGGTGGTGCTGGTTGGTTCAACAATGATTGGTGCGATTACCGCCTTATTAAACGCCAGTGGCATCGATACTCTGATGGAAAAGACCATCGGCCCGTCTACGCAGACAGCGGCAGACGCAGTAGAGTGGCGGATGGACAAATACTGGACAGCGCTGCAGGAGGCCGCGGCTTCCGAACTATTCCGCAAATCAGCGCCCGATGCGCAGGAACTGGTTTCAGTCCGGGAATCCCTCGCTGAGCGCAACGGCTTTCTTTATACTGGAAAAATGGATGCCAGCGGCTACTCCTCAACCGGCGACAGCTACGCCAATGAGGACTATTTTCAAAAATGCAGAGAGACAAAGAAACCTTACATATCGAATATTATGAACGACGGAAAGCAGATGATCTTCTTATTGGAGGTTCCCATTCTGGAAAATGGCGAGTTTGCCGGCGTTGTCTACGGAGGAATCAGCGCCGACTTTCTATCGGAAATCGTAGTCAATCTGGCCATGGGCAGCGATGGCGTGGCCTATGTACTGGATCACGAGGGAAATGTAATCGGTCACCGCGACCGCTCCGTGGTAGAAGAGGGCTCCAATATGCTTGAGGCCGTAAAAAATGATTCCAGTCTGGAAGATATTGCGGCGGTCAACCAGCGCATGGTCAACAGAGAGACCGGCTTCGGTTCCTACCGTTTTGGCGACGACAACAAGCTGGTCGGCTATGCCCCCATTGAGGGCAATCAGAACTGGAGCATTGCCATTGAGGCCAGCCAGCGCGAATTTAAGTCTACGCTTGACCAAAGTATTCTGTATACAATCCTGGTCGTAGTCTTAGTCGTCATTGCTTCGTTCCCTGTGGCAATGCTGATGGCACGCTCCATATCTAAGCCGGTCCGTGCCTGTGTAACCCGGCTCAAACAGCTGTCCGAGGGTGATTTCCATACCCCGGCCCCATCTGTGGCTTCCGGCGGTGAGCCTGCCGAGCTGACCAAAGCTTTAGAAGTGACCGTAACCAAGCTCAGCCGTATCGCACAGGATGTATCCCATCATTTAAGCCGCATGGCCGAAGGCGATTTTCATGAGCAGATCACCGAGCACTATCCGGGCGATTTCCAGGTAATGGAGCAGTCCACCCGGGAGATCCACAGTTCCTTAAAAACGATTCTCACACAAATCAGCCAGTCTGTGGACGCCGTAGCGGACGGTTCCGGCCAGGTATCCAGCGGCGCCCAGTCCCTAAGCCAGGGCGCCACACAGCAGGCCCAGACTGTACAGGAGCTGTCCGCCTCCATTCATGACATTTCCAAGAGCGCCAAGCAGACGACCGCCGCAGCCGAAGAGGCTGGCCAGTATGTCAATCAGGCCGGCGCGCAGCTGGGCGTCAGCGTGGGATATGTCGGCGAGCTGAATTCCGCAATGGAGAAAATCTCTGCATCCTCGGAAAAGATCAGCAATATTATTGCCACGATTGAAAATATTGCCTTCCAGACCAACATTCTGGCGCTGAACGCCTCGGTAGAGGCGGCGCGGGCCGGTTCTGCCGGCAAAGGCTTCTCAGTCGTAGCCGACGAGGTGCGCAGCCTGGCCAACAAATCCGACGAAGCGGCCAAGGCCGTCAAGGAATTGATTGAGGAATCCATTTCCGTTGTCACCGAGGGCTGCCAGGCCGTGGAGCATGTCACCGAAGCCCTGGACAAAACAAGTGTTCTGGCCGGAAATGTCACCGCGCAGATGGGGATTGTGGTCAGCGCCGTCGAGAGCCAGACCAGCGAGATTGACCAGGTCACAGTAGGAATCAGCCAGATATCCGACGTCGTACAGGTAATCTCCGCAACGTCCGAAGAAAGCGCTGCAACTTCCCAGCAGCTGGCTGCCCAGTCGCAGCAGTTAAAATATCTGTCCGGCCAGTTCCGCCTGCAATAGTGCGGGGATAGGTGTTGGCTGAATGAAAGGGGGCTGCCTTTGGCAGCCCCCTTTGCTGTATTTGCTTTGGGATTGTAGCATTGTAAAGTGACAGAAGGGATGGTTGGGAGATCGACAAAGCTTTTATTTTGACCAATTTATGGAAAGAGTATGATTGGGGGTAAAAACGGCAGATGTTTTACGAACAAAATGCCGCAGATTACACCAGAATATGTGGCAAAATTTTCGATTAATAGATTATAAAACGATAAAAATAATGATAGAATAACATACACGGCGCAAGTCGTTAGGAAATTACCCATGACAGAGTGGCGCCTCCCAGGCGATTGTCCTTACAAAAAGGATTAAATAGGAAGGTTGATTATAACCATTCCCTGTCCCGGAACCAGTAATTCATATACTCGCGCTGCACCTGCGCACAGAAGGAGCGGGATACAGGAACCATGCTGCCCTCGGTCAGCGCAAGCGTGCTGTTTGTCAGGCTGCTGGAAAAGGCCAGGTTGACCACAAAGGACGTATGCGTTTTAATAAAATTTTCCTGTTCCAGCAGCGGCGCCAGAAACTGGTGAAAGCCCAGACGCAGATACTGGCTTTTCACCACCCGGCCGTCGGACAGATGAAAATGGCAGACATGCGCCAGCAGTTCGGCATAGACAATCGTATGAAAGGGAATCGGAAGCAGCCCCTCCGATGTTTTCAGCAGAAATACATGGTCCCGCCGCTTTTCATAACGGCGCGCTATTTTATCCAGAACCGGAAAGAGGCTGTTCTGGGAAATGGGTTTGCACAAGTAATTAAATGCATAGACGCCGAAAGCCTCAGAATAATAGTCCCGGCTTGTGCTTAAATAAATAATCAGCGGGTCGCAGTAGCGGTCCAAAAGCTGTTCTCCTAGGGTAATCCCCGTCATTTCCGGCATTAGAATATCCAGCAGAAAAATATCAAACTCCTCCCCCTGTGCTGTACAGTCCAGCAGCTGATAGGGGGAATGAAACGAACGGATGCGGATTTCCGGCAGATTCGGCCGGAACTGCCATTGTTGAATTAAAGTTACCGTTTTTTTCAGATCCAGCGGATCATCGTCGCAGATGGCGAGCTTCAGCATGAACAACACCTCTTTTGCAGATTTTTTCGATTTCTTATTTAAGTATACCTGATTGCTGCAGAAATTTCTACAAACTGGGATAACTTATGGTATTTGGGGGACAAAATCTTGCCCATTTGCTGCAAAATCTAGGCAAATTGGTGCAAATTCCCCTAAGCTTTTGTATTTCCGGTAAAATAGAGAGAAAAATCAGGAGGGGAGTTAAGGTGTGAATGAATAAGAACAAATGTTCTGTGACGGTGAGATCAGAGTTTGGGCAACATATACAAAAATGCAGCGAATTTAAAACGTCTTTGAGCGGAATTTTTGTATATGTTGTTCAAACTCGTCGCCTTGAATACGACTTTCGCAATCACCTATAATAGTAAAAAATAAAAAGGAGATGTAAAAGGATGAAACGATTTACCATTATATTTGGCGTACTGTTGGTGTTATGCGGCGTATCTTGTATCTGCACGCCGGTCATGACATTTTTGGGAGCGGGATATTTCTTGGTGATTCTGCTGGTGACTTATGGACTTATGGGAATCATCCGGGCGGTGGTGCAGAAGGAGTACGGTGTGGATTTTCTGTTTGGGATTTTAAGCATGATCCTCGGCGGTGTGATTTTGTTTGTGCCAGGGCTGAAGCTGAAGACAGACGGGGTACTGGCGTATCTTATGGCGGCGTGGATTCTGCTGCAGGGGGCGGTTTCGATCTTTCTGGCAGTTCGGCAGAAGAAAGCCGGAGCTGGCATGGGCTGGCTGTGGACTATGATTCTTGGCGTCCTCGGCGTGCTGGTAGGAATTTATTCCTTAGCACATCCGCTGCTGATGGCATTTACTTTTGGGATACTGGTGGGTATTTATTTTATCGAGAGCGGCATTCAGATGATTGTGCTGGCGCAGTGTATACAGTCGAAATAGGCAGTTGTCATTGCGGCGTTTTTGGACGGAGGAAGAGAGCGGTATGAGCAGAAGTGCATGGAAGCGCTGTTACCGGGTGCTGAGACGGACGGGTACATTAAAAATATTTTCGGGTTATCTGCTGTTTCTCTGTGGAGCGGCGGCTGTGCTGACGGTGTTAGAGCCGGGAATCAAGACCTTTGGCGACGGCGTGTGGTACTGCTTTGTCTCGGCTACAACGATTGGATTCGGCGATATCTGCGTGGTTACACGGCTGGGCCGGATGATTACGGTATTGGTTGCGGTATATGGGATTTTAATGACAGCCATGGTTCCGGGTGTGGTGGTCAGTTATTATATGGAGTACCTGAAAATCCGGGAAAAGGAGACGATTTCGATTTTTTTAGAGAAGCTGGAGCGCCTGCCGGAGCTGTCCAAAGAGGAGCTGGAGGAATTGTCCAGGCGGGTGAAGCAGTTTGGAAAGCGGTGAAAGCGCGGCAGGGCGGCTAGCGGCTGCGATTTGATATATAGTGGAAGCAGGAATGGATAAAACGAATGTTTGAAAAATAATCAGCATTTTCAGGTATAAAATTAGGCCTGGGGTGCTGATTTTTTAGATGGAATATGGTAGAATGTAGGATATTAGATTATGGATGTACGCAGTATGGATAACTAGATTTTTGCAAGTATCTAATATACGATATGGAGAAAAAGAGATCGGAGGAACCTATGAGACATTTTACAGAAGTCCGTAAACTGATTACACTGAATTGGAAAGTTCTTGCGGGGTTTGAAAATCAATTCTTGAAAATTTCACAAAACACTTATAAATAAAAGGTTTGGGTCAACTGGCTTGAGGTTATGAAAGATATAAATTATAGGAGGAAAAACATGGTAGAACAATTGTTACAGGAAATTGAGGAACTTATAGGAACGGATGAATTGGAATATGAGCTCGATGGGAAAATGATACAGATCGAACAGGAGGGGGCAGGTCTGGAACTGGTTACCCCGATTCTGCAGATAATGGAACGGCATCCGTTGGATGATTTTGGTGTGCCTGGTGCGATGGTACATTTTGTAGAACAGTTTTTCGGGCATGGGTATGAGGAAAAGCTGGTGGAGTCATTAAAAAGGCGTCCGGCCAGCCATACGGTATGGATGTTAAACCGAATTATCAATGGCAGCGAGAATATACAGGAGTATATGGAGCTGTTAAAAGATATTGCTGGTAGAGAGGATCTGGAGCCAGAGATCAGGGAAAGAGCACAGGAGTATATAGAGTTTCAGGAGAATCAGTAACTATGCGGGAGCCTAATTGCAATCGGAAACGAAACATTCTAATGATTGATGACGACGAAGATTTGTCCTTTATAATCTGCGAAATGCTAGAGAGCTACGGTTACTATGCGGCCTGCGCCAGAAATGCCGAAGAGGCTTTTGAGATGCTGGCCGCACAAACCTGGCATCTCATCCTCTTAGATATCAACCTCCCCGAAACCACTGGTTTCGAGTTATGCAGAGAGCTTAGAAAAGTCTCCAATGTTCCGGTGATTTTTGCCAGCGCGCGGGTCAGTGAGGACGACCGAATTACGGGCTTTGATATCGGCGGAGACGATTATCTGCCTAAGCCCTATTCTATGAAAGAACTTCTGTCCAGGGTCAATGCGCTGCTGCGCCGTGCATATGGAGCAGCCGAGGAGGAGCAGTCTGTTTGTTTCGGCAGGATCTGCGCCAACCTGATTTCCCAGACAGTGACCAGGGACAAGCAGACGGTTCCCTTGTCCCTGCGCGAAACCGACCTGTTGTTCTATCTGTGCAGGCACAAAAATACCCCCATTCCCAAAGAAACACTGCTAAGCGAAGTCTGGGGTGCCTTTTCCACAGTCGAACCGTCCACGCTTACCGTTCATATCCGCTGGCTGCGCGAAAAACTGGAGGAAAACCCGGCGAAACCGCAATATATCAAAACTGTGTTTAAGGTAGGCTATATGCTGGAGGTGAGTGAATGAAAGGCAGGCTGATTCTGATCACGCTGATATTTTCCTTGGCTATGCTGCTTCTGTCCGCAGGCTGCATGATTTCCACCAGACGGGTAAATTCTGACGCTGAAAAATCACAATATTTAGTGGCGGTAAATGAAATCGGACAGCTGAACAAACAGGGTAAGACCCAGATGGCGGCGGAGAAAATTTCCCAGCTGCAGCAGGATCTGCGTCATAGTGAAAAGCAGCAAAGCGGCGCCTACGCGATTCCGGTTTTGTGCGCGGTCGGCATTTTCTTCTTCGTACTGGTGTTCGGATATGTATATACGGCCATTCTCCGCCCATTTGACAAAATGAAAGCATTTGCGGTAAAGATTTCCGCAGGGGATTTTTGTCTGCCGCTTAAATATGAGCGGTCGAATTATTTTGGGGAATTTACCTGGGCGTTTGACAGTATGCGCCGCGAGATTACCAAGGCGCGTAATTGTGAACGCGAGGCGGTTGACAACAACAAAACCGTGATCGCTACGCTTTCTCATGATATCCGCACGCCCATTGCCTCCATCCGCGCTTATGCCGAAGGGCTTTCCGCCAGCCTTGACACCTCTTATGAAAGGCGCGAGCGGTATTTAAGCGTGATCCGCAGGAAATGTGATGAAGTGACCCGGCTGACGGATGATCTGTTTCTGCATTCTATTTCCGATCTTGACAAATTAAAGATTACGTTGCAGCCGCTGGAGTTCTGTGGTTTTCTGCAGCAGCGGATGGAAGAGCTGGCTGGGGAGCAGCAGGATGTACAGTTCCAAAAGCCGGATTTTACGGCATATGTTAACGTGGACCCAAACCGCTTATCCCAGCTGGCAGAGAACCTGATCAACAATGCAAGAAAATATGCCCAAAGTGAGATTGACGTATTTCTGACGCAGGAAGAAGAGGTGGTGTCTTTGCATGTGCGCGATTACGGAAGCGGGATTCCCGATGAAAATATGCCGTTTGTCTTTGATAAATTTTACCGCGGAAGTAATTGCGGCAAGGAGCCAGGTTCGGGGCTTGGGCTTTATATTGTCAAATATATCGCAGAGAAAATGGGTGGAACGGTTCAGTTGAGGAACCGAACATGCGGACTGGAGGCAGTGGCGGCATTTCCGGTGTATATAGAAGAGGAAAATTCTTCTAAGGAGGCCGAACCAAGCAGATGATCGAGTAAGTAAGGTAACTCTATTTTGAGTTAGCAGATACTAACCGATCGCAATCTCATTACCGCTGTGCAGTGCATGAAGCTGGTTTCCCAGATATTCTTTTAAAATCTGAAAGGGAAGTTCTCCGGTGCAGTGTCCGCTGTAATAGACGGTATGGGTCTGTTTTAGTTCCAGCGCAATTTCCCGGATCACCTCCAGGTCGTGCTTCTCATAACCAGTTTTTTTCATCATATGAAAGCCGCTGATGACAACATCTGGTTCTGTCTGGTACAATTCCCGGAATCGCTCCAGAATATTCAGAATACCATTATGGGCGCAGCCGGATATCAGCACCTTTTTCCCATGTTCCTCCAGTACCAGATATTGTTCATGCAAGAATTCGTCCTGTTCAAAGCGGCTGCCTCTTTTTACTTTTAGTTCCAGATTTCCAGACGGCCATAATCTTCGTTTCTTTACACCGCAAAACAGCGATAATTCCTGATCAATTGTATAATTTCCTTCTATGCAGTTTAATTGTGCAAGAGTTTCGATCTGCGGGTCAATTCCTATGTATTTTTCCATATCAGCATTTTTGTGGTAATAAGCCTCTTTCGCGCAGCGCTGCATCCAGATTTTGGCGTGGGGATTCTGGCGGGTAAAGGCTAGGATTCCGCCTGCATGGTCATAATGCCCATGGCTTAGGATCACGGTATCGACGGCTCCAAGATCAATTCCAAGTACAGCCGCATTATGCAAAAAAGCGTCGGAAGCGCCTGTATCTGCCAGCAATTTATGGCGGCTGGTCTCAATATACAGGCTTAAGCCGTGTTCGGCCAGACAGCCGTGGCTGCCCGCGGTATTTTCAATTAAAGTAATTATTTTCATAATTAATCAGTATCCTTTCTGTTATTATGTGCAACCATTGTCTGTTAAAAATTTTTCCATCATTGCGAAAATCAAAATAAAAGTGTGTTTTGGCAATTATTTGAATAAAGATTTCTCCATCAAGAAAAATCTCCCTTTCCGCCAGTCGGCATATCCGGTTTTTTTATATCCGCAGTTGGAATATAAGGCTAATGCGGCCGGATTTTTGCTGAATACGTCTAGCCGGATGGCGTCAACTTTCATGGCTCGCAACTGTTCTTCTATATAGAAAAGGGTAGCTTTTGCAAGCCCCTGGTTTTGCAAGTCCGGGTGCACACATAGGCGGTGAATAATCCGATATTCACAGTTTGGATTGTTCCATTGGCCATTTTGGTATTCTTTTTCACATCGTTTATTAATCGTATATATGACAGCAATATTGCCGTTCAATTGTCCAACAAATAATTCCCCATTATGGATATCTTTGATAAAATCTTCTCTTGCTGGGTAAATCTCGTCCCATTGGAAAATATGCTGTTGCTCCATATGTATAATGGAAAGACGAACTAAATCACAGACTTGCTCTATGTCTTCTAAAACTGCCATTCGAAAATTCATCTTCATTTCCTCCGATTCATGTAAAGTTTTGCAAGTGCCTGAATTTGATTTATGTAGTTTGTTTATCAGATCGCTTGTTAAATATTATAACATAAATAGCAGGTAAATGAGTCATTTAGACTGCAAAAAAATATTTTTTGGGAAACTCTTAAGGACTTTTTAAATTCATATAAGTCTTGTCTGTTTCCCTAAATACTGAAAATAGTACCAAATCCCTGTAGAACTTTTATTTTTTAATCTCATTTTTAAGGTCATAGAATATAAAACCAATAAGCAAAGAAGCAGTCAATAAACCGAGACAAAACAGAAAAGGAAACCACGCAAGTTTTTTTCTTTGCGGGTGTATTGTACTTGGGTGACGGGACAATAAAAAAGCGGAGTTATCGCAAGACAATTGCTTTATTACAACAGACATTACTGCCCTCTGTATGATCGTCACAGACGGAATCGTAAGGCTTTATGTGGGTATTAAAGAAAAAATAAAAAGTGTCAATTTGGCTGATATAAAAGACGTCCGGACTTTTTGACTAATTGTATTATGTGATATTGTCCCTGAAAAACGATATAATATCCCACAATGCTTAAAAAAAACATTTATGATGATAGAATAATATATGTTGTTTTATCGATTGGATTCATCATTAGAAATGGAATCCTTATAGACGGTATGCGGGGTTGTGAAATAAGGAAGGAGGAAAATGGAAAGCCCCATATATCATGCAGCTACGAAGACAAGGAGGAATTTATAAAATGAAAAAGAATATTTATAAGAAAATTGCTTCTTTTACTCTTGCGGCGGCACTTACAATTAGTGAGTTTGCTGTGCCTGCACATGCAATACAGGCTGCGGTGGACGAGACGGCTGCGCGGGAAGAGGCACTTCGTTTGGAGTTGGCGGGCTATACAGACCGCTATCCGCAGGGAGCCTTTGCATTTTATGAAACAGAAGCTTCTATGAAAGAAGGAGACGCAGACAAAGAAATTTGGCTGGTGCGTCTTGGAAATTCAGAACAGGAAGCAGCTATTGATTTAAAGTGCATGGATATGACTGCAAAATACGGAGAGGATTATGAAATTTATCTCAAAGAAGGCTTAAAAAAGACAAAGCTTGAAGCCGATGGAACAGTCAATACGTTGATGGAACAGGCGATTGCAGAGAGAACTGTGACTGAGAGTGAGACAGCAGAAGTTACAGAGGACGCCATAGATTCTGCTACTGAGTTGGAGATGGGAGAGGATACAGCTAATCTTCAAGTCGCTGATGTGGTTGATGTTGCAGGAGCATTAATTGGGAACACGGTTACAGATGAGGCAGTAACTGTTTCTGACGAGGAGAAAGATGATGAAATAGACACACAAAGTGAATCGGCTGATACGCAGGAAGATGTACAGCATATGGAAGAAGCAGCCGGCGGTGCTGCGGACTCACATGCAGATGCGATATATCAGACCGCCCAGGATGAATCTATACCATCTCTTCGCAAAAGCTATGCGGCGCAGACAGGCGAGCAGGTTGATAACGACACCTGGCGTGACAGACAGTCGGAAACGGCAGCGCAGGCAGCAAGCATAGAGGCGGAAAATCAGCTTATCAATGAATTGGACGGGCCAAGCATGACGATCAATTTTGCGCCTGGCGAATACAAGAAGAAAGTATATATTCATGTAGTTGACAATGATATAGCGGAAAGTGAAGAAAATGCCGCGCTGCTGCTTGGCAATGCAAGCGTAGGCATGCTCGGCGAAAACAGCCGTTTTCAGATAACAATCGCCGACAATGAAGAGGAAGACGTTGTCTTTGAAATGAAAGACAGCGAGATAACGGCCATGATCGAGGATGGCTACGCGGAATTTACCATTACCCGCGTTTCAGGACTTGGCTATTATGCCGGAGCCATTTATCAGACCCGTTCCAACACGGCGGAGGCAAATGTGGCCTATGAGCCGCAGGATCAGAGCGTTTTAAGCTTTGCGCCGCAGGAGACGGAGAAGAAAGTCAGGATTCCTCTGTTAGAAGATGCTATGCCTGGAACAAGTTTTACCGTCGAGCTTGGCGGCAATGCCAGTGAGGGAAAGGAAAGCGTGACGGTGCAGCTTCAAAGCTCTGAGTATCCGACAATGACTTCCTATGCAGCGTATAAAGCGCAGGATGTGCTGGCTGACGTAAGGGCAGGTAAGATTACGTCAAGAGTCAACATTGGCGGCGTTATGTATTCTATGACAAAATTAAATTTGGACCCTTCAAGATCCACCGCATATATACATACCAAGTCTGATCTTGACTGCAGCGCTAACTGTTACGACAGCTTCAGTTACTATGGAGGTAACGTAACGCGTGATATGCTCTATGCGACGATGATGGATTTTAACACGACTTTGTATGGTGAGTCTAACAACTGGTTATTATATTATTATGCAAAAAACGGCTGCCTGGATCTTGCCAACGGACCAGATTCTTACTCATCATATAAATTCCGTCATTCTATGTCGAATGATGAAGGTAAGAAGCAAAGCCCGAAAGGAACAATACATTATACGGATTACTATATTCCAATCACATATCAGGAAAGTAAGGCGGCCGGATTCCATTTAAATACGAATGAGGATAGTTTATGCAGAGACGCCGGATACCGCTTAAACTGGGTTCAGTATTATATTCCTGATTATACGATCAAGCTTCTATCCGCTGATGCGAAGCAGACGCTTACAGGCCATTTGTATACAAGCAAGAATGATTCTACAACTTTTAAGGTCGATGCGCTGAAAGGCAACGCGTCCTGGAGTCAGGTTACGCTAAAATACGAAAATGTTCAGTCAAGCAGCAAATGTTTATCAGAGCCCGGCACATTAAATGACGGTGTGAGCTTTGATGGATATGAGATCTATCTGGATGGTGTCTCCGGTAAGGTTGGCACATGCAAAGCGGGCGCAAGTTACAGTCAGATGTATGACGTGTTAAATAAGCTTCGCGATAAATACGACGCATATTTGAAAAATACGAATTATACGGTAAAAGTAAAGCCAGTCTACAAAACAGCCAGCGTTTCAGTTTTGTTTAAAGCCGACAATAAGAGCATGATTTCTTTTAGCGGCGATAAATCGGGGCAGAAAGGATTTAAAGCCGACAGTACGTTACATTGTAAATCAATTGACAAGATTTCGGTTACGGCGACCTGTCCAAGCGATCAGGAATTAAAGGTAGATTCCGTGACAGAGACAATTAAAAGCAGCGGTAAAATGACAAAGCATACGCCGGGCGAAAACGATCCGTATACCTGCACTTTTACAACGGATACATTAAAAGATAAGACCATTATGGCGTATTATAAGGAGCCGCAGGTTGTGATTCGTTATCGGCCGGGAGAAGAGAGCGCAGCAAATGCAGACGTTGGCGCAATTCTGATCTCAAACGCCGCAGATCCAACAGGAGAAGTGATCGGGACAAGCAATTATAAGACGCCATGTACATTAAAGTCTCTTTCAGCCAGTGATCCAGGCAAACTGTTCGGCACGAAATATATAGCGCAGGTTGTGTTGGGAGAAGGCAAGGATGTTTTTGAAGAGAATGGCATCAAATACAGAACCAACACCTATTGGACATACAGGCAAAAAGGGGATAGCAGAACCAATACCTATACCTCCAAAACAAATTCACTTTATATTGATCCATATTACGGAGACACAGAAATTCAATATAAATTCAGAGCGGAACAGGAAGATGTGAACAAGGTTGGAGTAAAAGGAACGGTTAAAATCGCTGAAACGCCATTGTTTGGTCTTAACAATAAGGTAAATGAAACAAACGCTGTTGCCGTGAAACTAAATATTGGCGGCTACAATGCAACCACAAACAATTTGGGACAATATGAAATTGAGCCAAACTATAATGTTGGCGATTATGTTGCGTCTTATCTGCAGTTTGACACCCTGACATTGGCAACGAACGTAAATATATCCTCAGAAGGTTCAACAAGGGATTTTTTGTTGAATGTAAATGAGGATGATAATTTGAAAGTAACGAACAGTTACATCACAAAAGACGTCCTGGCGGGCGAGCCTGGACACCGTTATCAAGGCGCTGAAAAAGATGTGGTCAATATCACGCTTGAGGACGCGAACTACTACCTGAATCTGAACGTACAGGGCGACAGCGGCCATGTGCCGAACCACGCGGTTATTAAATTTTATGATAAAGACGGCCGGGAAAAACCTGATTTAGAACAGACGACGAAACTGACAGATGTGAATGCGGCAAGCAGCGGCACAATGAGATTTGCCATGAATCCAATGGCTATGCCGACGAAAAACAACAAGCAGACGTCGCTTGAGGTTGGAGACTGCATTACTGTTAAATTGTACGATAAAAACGGCGTTGGGTATTTTGAGCGTCATACTGCCATCACGATTGCAGAGAAGCTTGAAGGCATGTATATGTTTAATTATCAAGGCGTTGAAAGCGCCGTTTCCAATGCCTTTATCAAGGCGTTAGGAGGAATCAGCACAAAACTCATGGCCTCTTTGGATGTGGTGGGCAATGAAACCGGCACGTTTAGGAATGCGGACAATGAATTGATCGATGTGTTTTCAGTGGGTGTCGGCGATACCTTTTTCCAGGGCGTCGGCCAGACGGACGAAGCTTTTGCGCAGCAGATTTATGGCTATGAACAGCTGGCAATCAAAAGCATTGAGCAAGGCTATTCATCAGCGCTTGGCTTTGTGAACGAGGATGATTTTTCTGTGGCTGAAGACGGCGCTTTTGACATTCGGCTGCAGGTTGGCATGATTATGGATTGTAAATTGATTCAGAAAGGAGCCAATTCAGGAAAATACAAATTTAACAATTTTGTGATCCTCGGCAGCGTGGTCGCCTCCTACAGTAATGATTGGAAAATAAACGTTGGTCCTTTGGCGCTTAAATTCGGCTTGAAATTCAGCACTGGCAATACAAAGGATATGATGAATGGGGCGACAGGGTTAAAATGGTATTTTTATCCCAAGGACGACAAAGAGTATATTCTTTCAGAGAACAGCACACTGGATTTGTTAATTAACGGCGATATGGAAAACACGGGCAGCTTTGATATTGTAACCGATATTTCAGGCAATGTAAAACTAAGCCTGGCTGGGCTTATCGGCGTTGGAGGAGGTATTTTTGTAGGAGTGAACGCGCAGTTTGCGCATAACACGGACGCTTCCAAGCAAAGTAAGACAGGTTGGATCAATAAATGCACGGTCAACTTTAAACCGTCTGTCAGCCTGACCGTGTTAGGTTTAGATATTCCGATTTGGAAAGATCAATACACGCTCAATTATCAACCGGATGTTTATCCGGATAACAGCGCAAACGCCAGAGCGCAGGTTCAGTCAATCGGCGCGCAGATGGAGGAAGCTTATCAGGAAGCAGATATGCTGCATGCGCCTACGTCCGCCAAAGAATGGAGAGATTATTCTTACATGGATCAAAGATCGGCTTGGCAGGGAAGCGCGCCAGCGGATAAGATGCCGACGGTGCAGGCGATGAGCACCAGAAAAGCTGATTCAGTCGAAGATTTGAAAGCGGCGCTTCTCCAGGATCATTTCTATGACAATTCAAAAGTAACAATGAAGAATTTAGGAAATGGAAAATATCTGGCTGCGTTCCTTGACAATGTTGAGGGAAGAAGCAATGAAAACAGAATCGGCGCATACTATTCTGTCTATGACGGAAATGAATGGTCTAAGCCAGAGCTTCTTGACGATGACGGTACGCCGGATGAACTTCCGGTTATTTGTGAGGCCGGCAGCAAAGGTTATCTTGTTGTATGGTCTGATGCCTGTGAGACTCTTAAAGATGAGATAGATGTATCAACAAACCTGAATAAATATAATTTGTCAGGATGTTTCTATCAGGCAGATACAAATACAATGGGCGCTGCAATGGACATTACTAAGAGAACGAATGAAGATCAGGCGGCTGATACAAATCCGCATTTATCTTACTATCATGACGGCGCAAATGAGTATATGAAGATTTATTACACAAAGAGCCAGTATTATGTGTCTGACCAGACAGAAGGCGAAGTTGCCGGAGACTTGCTCTATCCAGAAGAACAAATTGCAGTCAGAACGTATGATTTTGCCAATGATAAATGGCAGGATACATACTCTGAAAAGACAGCGGAGCAGATTAAAAATAATATTGGAGCGGATCAGTTTGCAGAGTATGAGAGCAACTGGTATGGACAGGAATTTTTATCTCTTGGGCCTTGTGTGATTACGCCGGGAGAGTTTGATGAGGATGGTTTCTGGGTAGATGGATGGCAGCCGGACCCTTCGATTATTACAGTTGCAGACGACGCTTCCATCACTGCGGGAGACGTTATGACTTATAATGGATATGCGGCGTTTGCGTATTCCGTTGGAGAGAATGGCTCTGTGGAACCATCGGGCAGTCAGAATCAGAATCTTTATTTGCAGCTTTATAACTATGCAGAAGATAAGTACGAATATCCCATCCGTTTGACAGCGGCAAATAACGTTTCAATCAGCGACATTCAGTTTGCGACATATATGACGCCTGCAAACGAAGAAGGCACGCAGATGGAAGAAAGAGTTTATTTATACTGGCTCGAAGATGGAAGAGTAAAACGTCTGAATATTTCTAATATTATTCAGCATTGCTTAAAAGAGACGACAGGAAAAGACGGAACTACGAAAATATATTATGTTGACAAGTCAAGGCCGGCAGACGGCGCTGATGGTTATGAACCTGAAGATACAGTAGTGGAATTTATAACCGGAACAGACGAGACAAAGAGCAGCATTTCGAATTTCAAAATCGAAAATACCGGCGTATACAATTATATTGTTTATTCCAGCGATCAATGCAGAGATCCGGAGGATAATAAAAAGATTGAATCTCAGCTTTATGCAGTGCGGGAAAACACACGGAATGGAGATTCAACGCTTCCGGTGCAAATCACTGATATGGAAAATTATTATATTGGCGATTTTGACGTTGCAATTGCAGAAGATGGTAAATTAGATATTCTTGGCGCCAGGAAACAACTGGGCGAGGACGGAGAAATGCTTGCCGACACGTCGGAATTAGTCTACTGCCAGCTTACGCCGAGCGATAAGATTGAGATTGAAGAAGAACAGCTTGAGAATCCTGTATTTGCAGAAGATGGCAGCGTGCTTGTTGACATAAGCGCTGATATTAAGAACAACAGCTTAAATAAAGCGCATGATTTGTCGGTGGAAATTACCGACAAGGATGGCAAACTTGTCTATGACAGCGCGGCAAAACAAAAGAAATATACATCAAGCGCTGACGCCGATAGTGAAAACATAGAGATCATAGTAGAGGAAGTTGACGCGCCTGAATTTGTTTTGCGCGGCGGCGAAAGCTCAAAGATTATGGCTCAGGTTCCATTAAGCGATACGTATACGCTGACAGTAAAGAACAGAAATGACGGTGTTGTGCTGACGACAAAACAGTTCAGCGGAAAACCAAAGATGCAGCTTGCTACGCCAATATTAACCGCAAAGATGGAAGAACGCGGTAAAGTTCAGCTTAGCAGTGAATTAGAGAATAATACTGTTTTTGAAACCGGCGATTTTAGCGTTGATTTTGGCTATGTAAATGCAAATGGCGACAAGGTGAAACTTGGCAGTCAGAATATGGCTTCACTGGCGCCCTCCCAGACAAGCGAGGTTTCGTATGAAGTGCAGGTTGATATGAATCAATTTGTAACAACAGTGGCAGAAGACGGTTCAGTGACAGACAGTCTTGAGTTTTATATGGATATCAATGAGGGCAATGTTTATACTTCATACAATACGGTTTCAGTGAGTGCAGACGCATATTTGATGGAGAGAATAAACGCAATCAAAGAGGTTGGCGCAAAGGCTGCAATTATTAATGCGGATGCAAAGGCAGAAGAGGTGACGCTTGCGCCTGGGGATGAGGCACAGCTTGAGTTGGTTATTAACGGCGACTTTGCACAAAACTCCAAAGAATTTAAAGGCGACTTCAAGGCTGTTTGGACGGAAACTTCAAACGAGAGTGTCATAGTATCCGAAGATGGTTATATTGAAGCCGTTGGTGCTGGAACTACATCAGTCAGCGGATATTTAATGCCGACTGATATGACATCCGTTCTTTACGGTGACGGCAGCAGCGATCAGGTTGATAATTATAATCTGCTGCCTTCTAAAGCGATCATTCCGATTACTGCAGAAATTACAGTGGAAAAAACGTCAACCGAAACAGAACCGCCGCAGAGTAGTGAAGAGCCAGGTCAGAGCACTCCGCCAGCAGGAAGCGAAGAACCAGGTCAGAGCACTCCGCCGGCAGGAAGCGAAGAACCAGGTCAGAGCACTCCGCCGGCAGGAAGCGAAGAACCAGGTCAGAGTATGCTGCCAGCAGGAAGCGAAGAACCAGGTCAGAGCACTTCACCAAATAATCTGAATTCAGGCAATAAGACAGATATTATATCTTCAAACCAGTCAAATACCACGAAGGCTGCTGTCAATAGCAGCGTAAGTGCAAAGACAGGAGATAACTCAAACGTAGCATTGTGGGTTACATTGTTGTGTATTTCAGGAGCAGCTGCTGTCGGCAGTATGTATAAAAGGAGAAAAAGGAAAAATCATACATAATAGGATAAGCAGTAGAATCGTAAATAGAATGTAACCAGGTAAAAGTATTAGCAGGGGGCTGTCGGTCAATACCGTTTTATAGCCTCTAAAGTAAAATAAAGTGTGTAAGTTAGAAATACAGCAAATCTAACTGCACACTTTATTTTTCTATATAAGGTGCCTTACTGGTCAAGTAACAAGGTAGGCTTATTTATTTTCGCTTGGTATTCCTATCTATGTAGGCAAGCAATGCAACAAGAAACGTTCCGAAAAGAATTAACAGTGTTAATATTTCGCCTTTTGGCTTCTGCAGTATCTGCCGGGATTGCAGCGGTGATGAATTTTAATGAGAAATAAAAAAACTAAATTTTCAACTATTTTCCAACGATAAAATAAATAAGATAAGACAAATTTTGTGAGAAAATATATATTCAATTGATTGCTTTAAGATGGTTTAAACGAATATCAGTTAGTAACAAATTAGTAACAAAGCTTATAGAACCACGTATTTACCGCATTATTTTTTTAAGTCTTAAGGACTTCTTAATATCTTTTGCTGTATAATACACATGTAACTTCAGCAGGCTTCCCTACAGGCGGCTATTTAACATAACCTCCATTTAAACAATTCTTACCTGTTAAAAAGGCTATCATCAAACACACAATCCCGCACAGAGCCTGCGTAAGAACTGTTTCACAGTTATTTCTTAACAGTTCCTTAAACCAGTAAGTTTACTTCATGTTACTTACCATTCCTTAATAAAAAAGAAAGGACCACCTATGAAACAAGCAATATTATCCGCAAAAGGCCTTTGCAAAAGCTTCGCCCACAACGGCGGGCAGCTGCACATCCTCTCCCATATTGATTTCGACCTCTACGAAGGGGACTTCACCGTTATCATGGGCGCGAGCGGTTCGGGGAAATCCACGCTGCTCTATGCCTTAAGCGGCATGGACCGCGCCACGGCAGGCGAGGTACACTACCGCGGAAAAAACTTAGTAACCATGAAAGAAAAAGACCTGGCCAGGCTGCGCTGCACCGAATTTGGCTTTATTTTTCAGCAAATGCATCTGGTCAGCAACCTGACCCTCTTTGAAAATGTCGCCGTTTCCGGCTACTTAAATAAACAAAAATCCGCCGCTCAAGTCCGAACATACACCAACGAACTCTTAGAGCAGATGTCCGTCTCCCATATCAAAACCCACCTGCCCGTGCAGGTATCAGGCGGCGAGCAGCAGCGCTGCGCCGTGGCCAGGGCGGTTGTCAACTCCCCCAGCGTTCTGTTCGCCGACGAGCCAACCGGCGCCCTAAACCGCAGAAATACAACCGAGGTGCTGAATCTGCTGACCCGGTTAAATCAGGACGGCCAGAGTGTGCTGATGGTCACCCACGACCTGCATGCAGCGCTGCGCGCCAGCCGCCTTTTGTACCTTGAAGATGGGAAAATCATCGGCGAACTGACATTAAGCCCGTATCACGCCAATGAAGAAAAATCCCGCGAAACCCAGGTAAACGCATGGCTTACCTCGTTGAAATGGTAGGTGGCAGTATGGAAATGATCACATTACTCCGGGCAAATATCCGGCACAAAAAAGGCTCCTTTATCAGCGTAATCCTGCTGCTCCTCCTGATTGCCATGTCCATCACAACCGTATTCAGCATTCAGCAGAGCGCCGAAACAGGTGTAAACACTTCCCATGCCAATGTAGATACACCGGATCTGTTGGTAGAATATTACGAGTATCAGCTTACCGACGAAATGATTACAAATGTAAGAAATCATAACCTGGTCAAAGACGTGCAGGTTTTCGACTATCTGGTTGCTATTAAAAGCAGCATGGGCGGGCAGGAATACTCCAATATGCAGCTGATTGTAAAAAACGACGGCAGCGAACAGCTGCTAGAAGAAGACCTGCATAAGGTCAAAGGAACGGCACCCGCACTAAAAAAAGGCGAAATCTACGTTCCCCAGGGCTATCTGACCAGCGTGAATGGAAAAGTAGGAGAAACCATCCAGCTTCAGACCATTGCCGAAGAATATACATTTACCATAAAAGGCATTCTCTTAGAGCCAATGCTCGGCTCCGCCAGTATCGGCTGGAAAAAATTATGTATCAGCGATGAGGACTACGAACAGCTGCAGGCAGCGATTGCCGCAAAGGAACGGGAAGATCTGCATGGAATCGGCAAAGCCCTGGAAATCTACAAGGCCGACAGCTGTACCTTAAGCGACGCAAAATTCGGCCGGCAGCTGAACTTAGATACCGGTGTCAGCGATCTCGGTTATGGTTCCATAACAAAGGACATGTCAATTCAATATACCAATTTGTTTCCGGAAATTATGTGTTCGATTCTAAAAGTTTTTATTCTGTTTCTGCTGGTGATTGTGCTGATTATCACAGTCCACAGCATTTCCGTGGAGGTCGAGACCAACTATGTCATGTTCGGTGTTCTAAAGGCGCTGGGCTTTGGCAGGGGCAAGATCCGCCTGCTCTTCTTTATGCAATATTTTCTGGCAGAGCTTCTGGGCGCCGTTTTGGGAACTTTACTGGCCATACCGCTGGTCGTTAAAGGCAGCAGCATTTTTGTATCCGTGATTGAGGTGCCTGCTGTCCTGTCCGTGCCCGTCGGTACCATTGCATTGGTTTTGCTGGCCCTGTTTTGCCTGTCCGCGCTGTCCATCTGGATTTCCACGCGCAAGGTCAACCGCATTTCCCCGGTCCGGGCAATCGCAGGAGGCAGAAAGGAAATCTGGTTTGACAGCCGCCTCAAACTGCCAATCACGCAGCGGCTGTTATCGCTGACCTTGGCGCTGCGCCAATTTACTTCGGCCAAACGCCGCTATGCGGGTTCGCTAGCCATTGTCGCCATTCTGACATTTTTTATGATTACGATCAGTATGCTGGGAAATACTATGAATTCCAAGTCGGCGGCGGAATCAATGGGGATGATCGTTACAGAGGTTAACATAAAACCGAAAAAGAATTTGACTGACGTAGAATTTGCCCAAATAGAAGCACAGGTGGATCATATTTCAAAAATAAAGCAGAAATATTATCATAACCAAAAATATTTTACATTTGACGGCGAACAGGTTTTGGGTATTGTGTATAAAGATCCGCAAGTCATTGTGCCGTTAAAGGGCAGGGCGCCGCTCTATGAAAATGAGATGGTGATTACGGAAATTTTAGAAGATGAATTTGACCTGAACATCGGGGATGAAATCACCATCAGCTATCAGGGCAAAAAGGCCGATTATCTGATTACAGGTATCACCCAGTTTCTGAACGATGCAGGCAGGACATTTGCAATCTCGTCTGCGGGTGCTGACAGGCTGGATTTCGACAGCTGGCTGTACGGCGGCTATTCGCTGGAACATGAGGCGAAGAGCGAGGAGGTTGCCGCTATGCTGAATGAGAAATTCGGCGATCTTCTGGAAGCGAGTGCAGTAGAAAGCATGCTGGATGAGACCTATAATATAGCGATTCAAGGTATACAGCTGATTATCTATGTCTTCGCAGTTTTGTTTTCACTGATTGTCGTGCATATGGTGTGCTCTAAAGCATTTGTACAGGAACGCCGTGATATCGGGATCTATAAGGCAGTCGGCTTTACGGCGCGACGGCTACGGCTGCAGTTTGCAGTGCGTTTCTTTGCCGCGGCAGTGTTGGGCGCTGGCATTGGGGCTGTGTTCAGCTATGTTTGTTCGGCTGAGATTCTGAGCCTGCTGCTTAAGAATATCGGGATTACCAGCTTTGTAACGGCATTTTCGCCGCTGAACTTTGTGCTGCCGCTGGTGCTGATTTGTGTCAGCTTCTTTGTCTTTGCTTATCTTTCGTCGCGCAGGATTCAGAAAGTGGAGATCCGTGAGCTGGTGTACTGACCTCATGGTTACAAGAAGAGAAATCGTTTATATTTGGTATAGTGAGCATTTGTAACATATCATTGAAAATAATTGCAAAAAGTCCCTAACATTTTTTCATTTCCGCACACAATATCTATGAAAGCATTGATCAAGCGCTTTGGAGAGAAACTATGAAAAAACAAGAATTGCTGAAAATGATGGATGAAGAACTATTAGAAAAACTATATGGCTTCTGCTATGCCCGCACAAGCGGCAGTTATGAGGCACAGGAACTTTGCTCCGATATTATTTTTGAGCTTGTAAAAGCAGCAAACGGCACGGGAGATATTGAACATCCCTACCCGTTTATCTGGCGCGTCGCCCGCAATGTGTACGCCGGTTTTTCCGACAGGCGCCGCCGGCATAAGCAGCTTTTTTACGAGGGCGATGTACAGCAAATATTTGCAGAAATTGCTGAAATCGAGCCGGAAGACGACAGCAGAGAACGATTAAACCAGATCTACCGCTGTATCGCATTTCTGACGAAGGCATACCGCGAAGTGATGATTCTGTTTTATTTAGACGGCCTGTCTACGGCGCAGATTGCCCGGCGCCTGCATATGAACGAGGGCACTGTGCGCCAGCGTTTATTTTCAGCAAGGAAAATCATCAGAAGCGAGGTAACGGAAATGGAAAAAAATACACAAAAGCCAATTGCCCTTGACAACATCAATTATGTGCTCTGGGGAACGGGGCAATGCAGCGGGAACGATCCCAGAGATTTATGTGAACAGCGCCAGTTTTCCAAACATGTCATCTATTTGTGTCATAAAAAGCCCAGCAGCGCGGCAGAAATTGCTGCTGCACTCAATGTGCCGACACTCTATGTAGAAGAGGAGCTTGACATTCTTGAACATGGTAAAAATGGGCAGTATGGGCTGCTGCGCAAGGTTGGCCGGCAGAATTATGCGCTAAATTTCGTTTTATTTGACCAGGATACCATGGAACAGGCCAATGCAGTCTATCTGGAGCAAATGCCTGCGATCTGCGGCATTATCAATGATTTTATTGAACAACAGAAAGATGAATATCTGGCCTTTCCTTATCTCAATAAAAAGTATGACTTGAACCTGATTCTCTGGCAGCAGCTCCATACGATGGCATACGAATTCCAGGGACAGGTAGAAAAGATCCTTTCGAAGAATTATTTTTCCCAGACGGAGAAAATAAAACGGCCATTTAGTATCTTCGGCTATGTAGATCACGGAACATACTACGGGGCGGGCCATGATGATGTGAGTGCCCAGAATGTATGCGGATTTTCCCAAATTTATCTGAATAATATCTATATTTCCCGGATTAATCAGCATTTTGACTGCAATCTAAATGTGGCAAAGAACAGAGAAATCCAGCTTGCCCTGCAGGCGATCGACGGCCTGCCGGTCAGCAGCCTCTCGGAACAGGACCGGGAACATGCCGCAAAAGCAATTGAGAGCGGCTATTTGTACCGCGAGGGGGATTGGCTCTATACTGGGATTTTAGTACATGACCTCAAAGACGAGAAGCAATTGTTCGAGATTACCAAACGGCTTTCCAAGGGGTATTTTGAAACAGAAGCGCAAACAGCAGCCAGGCAGCTGTATCATCTGATTCGAACAAATGTTCCAAAACATCTGCTGGGTGAATGGCGCTTTGCCAATGCCCTTGCCTCTCTGCCGATTGTGGATGCTTTGGCGGAAGTGCTGATTGAAAAAGGACTGCTCATACCGCCCGCACATCCCTTAGGACCGGAGGGTTGCTGGATGGGCGTCTCCCGCTCATCCGAGTAAATATACAAGCAACCGCGCACATACAACCCATGTGAAGACGAAAAAGATTAAAGTATGATATAATCACGGTATCATGACGGAGAGCCCGCGCAAGGTTCTCCGTCATTCTTTCTTTCCTTATTGAAAATCGTAAAATTATTGTATATAATGATAAGAGAAATTTAGATAAAAATGCAGCGAATGAAAGCAAGGTATGCATTAATAATGCTTTTCTATCACAAAAAAGGTTGTTTTAAGTAACATAATTGAAGGTTATTTTATAGGCATTTGCAAAAGTCTGAATGAAAGCGACGATTTTAGGTAAATCCTAAGTTTCGCAATTATCTAAAGGATTAGGGTGTCAAAAGGTCATTTTGTAGATAATTGCGAAAGTTACATTCAAAGCGACGAGTTTGAACAATAGATACAAAAATTCCGCTCAAAGACGTTGATTGGACATGAGGAGGGACCCACGAAGTGGGAGGAGTCCTGGTGTCAGTACTTGATTCGCTCCATTTTTGTATCTATTGCCCAAACTCTGATAGTAAAATGAGAGTTTTGCAACTGCCTATAAGGTTATTTTATTTAGAAGGGAGAAAGCAAAGGAGCGCAGGAATGTCAAAGAAAATACATAAAAGGTTAGATATTAAATAGGCAATTGCAAAACTTATGATTCGTAACCAGATTTTAGGCAAAACATACAAAAACAGAGCGAATCAAGTACTGACACCAGGACTCCTCCCACTTCGTGGGTCCCTCCTCATGTCCAATCAACGTCTTTGAGCGGCGTTTTTGTATGTTTTGTCTAAAATCGTCGCTTTCAATATGACTTTCTCAATTACCTTTAGATATTAAATTTTAAAAGGAGGCAAGAAATATGCAAATCAAGATAAAACCGAACGGAGTATGGTATCATGGTTCGAATGTGCTATTTGACGTTTTAGAAGAAGGCAGCACAATTACTCAATGGAAAGAGTTGGCAGAAGCTTTCTCACATCAACCCAGTCAATTGGGATATGATGATGGAACAATAACTCACAATGGAACAGAGAAAGGATTTTTATTTGTTATTGATGAACCAATCAAACTAGACATTGATATAGATCAACATCCAAGAACCGCAATGGATAAAAATGCAGAATTTCTTACAAAGCGCCCTTTGAAGGTTAAATTAATAAAAGAGCTGTAATATCAATTCTGATTCGCGTAAGGGTTTGAGAGTTCCAACAAATAAAAATCTTATTGACGAGAAAGAAACCTTATGGAACCTTTATTGCGGTTATAGAATGGTGTAAAACAAGGCAGTCCTAAACTGTCATTTAGCAATTGGCAGCGTCTGACGATTCATATGAGGAATTGCCTGTTTTTTGAGCAGTTTATGGTGTTATGAATCTCGCACTGAACGCGTCTCCTTATGCGGTTCCATTTTGTCATGCAATAAGATTAGACAGATGAAAGGATTATGTATGCAATATGCCATAGAATTATATTTTGACCCCAAAACAGAAGAGAAGCTGTGGGAGTTACCAAGAAAAATTGCTGCGGAACACATCAGTACCAAATATTTAGAATGGAAACCAAGCCCCCCATTTGACGCTGGCATGTTTTAACAATGTAAATGAAATGCAGTGCATAGAACAGCTAAAGGCTTTTGCAGATAGGCATAATACAATGCATGCTCATATTTGCTCAGTTGGAATATTTCCGGATACCAAAACCATTTTTGTATCGCCTGTTATGACTGTTCGTATGTATCAATTTCACCAAGAACTGTATGAAAGTTTGAAAAATTTTGATACAAAGGGCTGGGAATGGTATTGTCCAGACACTTGGGCGCCGCATTGCACTGGTAAAACTTACATTTCCAGTCGAAGAACTGTTTACTGTGAAATTAAAGAAGCAGTAAAATTGCAGATTCGCAAATACCAATCAGCCAAAACATTGGTGATTGCGAAAATCAGATCTAAGGCGGCGAGTTTGGACAAACTTTGTCTATGAATATAGAGTTTCAAATATATTTAAAGCTAAAACCTAGGCATTTGCGAAACTCAGTATTCATAACCAGATTTTAGGCAAAACATACAAAAACAGAGCGAATTTGAAACGTTTTTGAGCGGAGTTTTTGTATGTTTTGTCTAAAATCGTCGCTTTGATTCAGACTTTCGCAATTACCTATTAAAGCTAAAACCATCAGAAAGGAGGAGTTTACATAATGAATTTCGAAAAAGAAAAGAAAAAATACGAAAAACGCTACGAGGAGCAGACGCGGGAGATGCTGGTTCTGACCGGCGAATATGTCGGCGGCGCGGGCAGCGTTGCCCAGGGTCTTTGGTCGCCCAGCGCAGATATTCTTGGTTATGTGGATATGGAAACCGGGGAAATGGCAGAGGGCGAGGGCAGCTTAAACTGGCTTGCGTGTGAGGAGGACAAGGATGGATGGATATTTCATCTGAACGACCTGACCATTTACCATGTCAAATGCCGCAAAATCAAGCCAGAACAGGTGATGAAAGGTGCACAGCCCCGCTTCTTCAATAATTTTATGCTGACAGAAGTTTTGGAACGCGAAGTGGAAAATGCGGCTCTGTCCCAGCTGCTGGAGAACTACAACGAAGTGATTGCCATTGAGGACGAGGACTGCGGAACCTTTACGCTGGAGCGGCATTTCAGCTGGTTTGCGGGTACGGTTGACTGGCTGGGAGAGGAATGCCGTGTGACCTTAGAGTGTGACGAGGAAAATGGCACTACGGCAGACCAGGCACTGGCGCAGTTTAAGAAATTATATGCCAATCTTGAAACATGGGATCAGAATTTTCGTAACTATGCCGCCGAAGAGCTGGCAGAAACAGCCAATGACTGGCAGGGTGAAGAATGTTACGAGGAGGAAGAGGAGGGCGAAGACGCAAATTCCCTGGCGAAGATTACGAAAGAGGATTTTGCAAAACGGATTGTCATCAGCGAATTCAGTATATACGCAGAGGGCGATTACGAAGCCTACTATGAGGACGACGACATGTTCTTTGGCCATGTAATTATAGTAAACGGCAGCGTAGACGGTGAAATAGAGGACGCTTATATTGCCGGGTAAATGCAGCTTTCTTCACTTGGAACTTTTGGCGCAGACCAATTCTCAGCAGGTGCAGCCTATATGGAAAGGAGAAGATTGAAAATGAAAAGTAGAGGGTATCCATTCCCTTAATCGCACAACAAATAAGCCATCTTTCAGTGGCTGCTTTAAAAATTGAATATAGAGAATGTTAAGGTTATGCAGTTGCTGACTTGATTTTATAACCTTGATT
>JAAVZI010000084.1 GCA_022791575.1 Lachnospiraceae bacterium | reverse complement strand
GTTTTACCGTTTTTTTACTGTTTAGGTTCTTTGTTCTCTGAATTTTTCTGTTCGAAATTTTCAGGGCTGCATTACTGTTTAGTTATCAAGGTGCTTCTTGCTTTTCCTTTTTCTGCCACTGCCTTATCAGCAGCAACTCTGGTATCTTATCATACCTTTTTACATTTGTCAACATCTTTTTTCAAATTTTTTAAATATTTGTAATTGCTGTCAACTTCTGTTTTTCTATGTCGCACAAGCGACTTTGATAATATATCATACTTACTTTTCTGTGTCAATACCTTTTTTATAATTTTTTATTTTTCTTGAAAATAAATAGAAAAGCAGTTGCTATTGTCAGCTGCTGCTTTTCTATTCGCTAATTAATATAAGTAAATTATAAATCAACGGAATTTAAACTGCCTCTTTCATTTGGGTTCTTATAATCCCCATAAACTCCATGCTTTCTTGTAATATTCCATCAATCCAGCTTTATCCGCTGATTCTTTGGTTACAATAGGGACATTACCAAGGACTTTGCCATTTAGTATGTATTCCAGCCTGCCTACCTGATCCCCTTTTTTGACTGGCGCTTTTAAACTTTTAGGAAGTACTAATCTCTTCTCTATTTGACTGACATCTTCTCCATTCGCACCGAGATAGGAAAAATCTCCTTCATAGTTCAAACTAATTTCTGCCGTTAGACTATCTTTTACAGTAATTTTTTTCAGCTTTGGCATCTTTTCGTCTTTATATACCGTGCAGTTAGCAAATCCATAATTTAGTAATGCTGCTGCATCTTTAAAACGGACTTTATAATCAGGTGCTGCCATAATAACTGCAATCAGGTTCACTCCATCTTTAGAAGCGGTTGCTGATACACAATATTTAGCCAGACTTGTAGAGCCGGTTTTTAGACCTGTCGCATATTGGTATTGTTTAATCAGTTTATTCGTATTGGTAAGCCCGAACTCAGAAGTTCCTTTTGCTGTCGTATGGGTGATATTTTCCATCCAGATAGTTGAATAGTTATGAATCTGTGGGTATTTGCTTATTAATTCTCTGGACATCAGCGCCACATCCATAGCTGAGGTGACATGACCATCTACATCCAGACCGCAGCAATTTATAAAATGTGTCTGATTCATTCCAAGCCCCTTGGCCCGTTCATTCATTTTTTCTACAAAAGCCTCTTCACTACCCCAGATATGTTCTGCCATAGCGACACATGTGGCGTATAGCCATAGTAGACATACGATAAATACGGCGTTTGAGGGCTATAAAAAATGCCTTAAAAATGCATGTAGCGTATAGACATAGTAGACATTATAGGTAGGGATTCTGGAACTTATAGTAAATATTGATGGAAATATCGGCATTTACCTCTATTTTATCAATCAATTCCAAGACAACATCTCTGGTTAGTTTTTCTATATTTATGTAATCTTTAAATGCTTCTACCCATTCATCGTATTGATTGTCCAGATCATTTTGCGCTTCGAATTTTTCCATAATTATTTGTTTTTGTTTGTTTAATTCGGCAATTCTGGTATCATATTCAGCAACATATTCTGTATATTCTTGTTTTGTAATCATTTCCTCCAGGTAACTTTTATATGTCTTTTTCTTGAATTTTTCCTGCTTTTCTATCTGTGCATTCATATTTTCTAGCTGCAATTCAAGATTATGTTGATTTTCTTTTACTATTTTCATTTTATGAAGTTCATCAATTTCTTCATGTGTCAATATCTTTCGGGCTTCTTCTTTAATAGAAGAAAGAACTGCATACTCTAACTCTTCATTATTAATACTATGGCTCTCGCAAAACTTTTTTCCTTGGGTTTTATATGTTTTACATACATATCCCTGAAACTCATGTTTTCCATGTCTTGCATATTTTCTTGACATAGCGTGTTTGCAGTCTGCACAGAATATTAGTCCAGAGAATAGTCCTCTCGGCTCTCCAGCATTTACACTTCTGGTTTTAATTTTTTGTATTTCCTGTGCTTTTTCGAAAGTATTACTGTCAATGATGGCTTCATGTGTATGCTCTACTACGATCCATTCAGATTTTGGAAGTGATTTCTTCTTTTTATCTTTATAGGAAAGTGTATTTACTTTATTTTGTATCAGGTTGCCGATATAGGTCTGGTTATTTAGAATGGTATGAATCGTCTGATATGACCAGGTTGTTGTTGTATCTAGTGCTTTACTGTTGTGATAATTGATTCCCAGCACTTCTCTTTTGTATCGTGTTGGTATTAGAATCCCTTCTGATGATAAAATAGAACCGATTTTTGCTTTTCCATTACCTGCAAGATATAATTGAAAAATCTTTCTTACCACCATCGCCGCATATTCATCTATAATAAGATGGTTGTGATTTTTGGGATCTTTCTTATATCCATATGGACAGGAGGAACCCAGGAATTGGCCGTTTCTCATCTTTGCTTTAAAGGAACTTCGGATATTATTTGATAAATCTTCACAATACCATTCGTTGACAAGCCCATTGATCTGCCTTGATTTTTTATTTTCACGGTTAGCGGTATCCGTTCCGTCTACCACTCCTATAAATCGGATTCCCATGTTGGGTAGATCGTGGTGCAGGTACTTTTCAATGTGCTCCATATTCCTTGAAAATCTGGACTGGGTTTTTGCAATAATGATATCAAATTGACCCAATTTAGCATCGGTCATCATTTTTTCAAAATCTGGCCTATCATCATATAGTCCGCTCTCGTCGTCGTCGGAATAGACATTTACAATATTAAAATCGTGTTCCATTGCATAGTCTGTTAATAAAAGTCTTTGATTTTTAATACTTGCACTATCATCACCAGCATTTAATTTATTTACATCTTCTTTACTTAGGCGTAGATATAATACTGCCCGATTGTTATTATTTCTCAAATTTACCACTTCTCCAATCGTTCATTTATATTATATCCTTATAGATGTATGCACTCTCATTATACATCTATAAGGTTGTTTTGTCATTACTGAATGCGTTTTCTAATTACATTTTTCATACAGTCTAATAATTTTTTATCTCCATATCTAACATTTACTTTAATATTTTTTAACTCTTTATTTTTCAAATTGCTCAATTTTTCCTCACTTTAGTTTTTTTATAATATATGAATTTGATTACTTGTATCATACACATTTACATAGCAAAACAGACGGTATATTCACCGCCTGTTATCTATGTATTTAAATATTTTTCTACTTATATAATTTATGGGTGATATGATCTTAATTACCTATATCCCCATATATGTCATCAATGCTGCATTCTGTTTATCCAGCGCACGTTTGATTTCCTTTTTTGCTACATTTTCCATTGTTTTCATATCGTCGCGGTGGATGTATCCTTTGACTTTAATAAGTGCACCATTAAAATTTATGGAATTGTCTATATTACGGCTGTCTATATTCTGTATAGCTTTCCCACCAGTAAGGTTATCCAGGTTTATATTCAGGTGTTCCATATAATAATTAGGGTGTTCTTTTAAAAATACTTCTTTATATTACACTAAATCTATTACAGGCAAGTCATCTACCGTCTGTACAGGTGTTGCTTTGTTTAGGGTAGGTGTTATTTCCTCTTTTGCTGCTTCATATGCTTCAAATTCCTGGTTTTCTTCTTTTGTTAAGACACGTTCCCCATATTTTACGAATATGGCAGTATCTTCCCCTTTGGATTTTGCCAATGGTGTCAGGTAATCGTCTTTCTTGGTGATGACACCACCCTCTGCAAAGACAGAACCTCCCCCTAGCGTTCTACCTGTGTTGATTACTGCATTGGTAGCGTCTTGGATGACGTTTGAGCTTCCCTGTAACATCTTTGTAGTGGCTTTGGCCATATATTAGCAGGGATGGATACGCCAATTCGGATCAGCTGGTCTAATGCCCTGCTGGCAGTGTCCGCAGCACTTTTAAAGCTTTCACCTAGTTCATACACAGATTGGGAAGCGTCGTTTATGGTATCCCTGTCATCTATTGATATAAACGATGTTGGAATAATATAAATGATATTTTCCCTAAAGTAACTAATATTACATCTTTATACGATCTGCTTAATGTTTGTTTGATCCTTGATGAAGAGGCTCGTAATACTTTTTATTTGGTAGATATTCCTGATAATTTTATTTGGCTTAGGGAAAAACTACGATAATTCCCAAAATAGTTATTTTCTCTATATAGAGCCTATATAAAGCAAATTTGTATAGGCTCTATTATCTGTTCACATCCTTTTATTCTCTTTGTTCCTATCCCAATATCTAAGTCTTACTACCTTTTTCCTTTTAAGCTCAAATATACTTTTATCCGCAAAATCATTTTTTTGCATTGTTTTATTCCTCCTCCATTTTCAAAATCCTATCAATCTCTTCTTGGCTCACACTGTCATTCACACACAAATACACAGAAACAATATTTTCAGAGTTACCGTCCATCCGTCCACATTCAGATAGGTAATGGCCTGTTTGATAGTCCCGCTCATAAGTCCAGCCTAATGCGTCTGCAAATATTTCATATTTAGCAATATTCCTTAAGCAGTCTACAAACTTTTCATTGTCTGCTGGTTCAGTTTCCCTGGTTGTTTTGTTATAAATTTCTACTTTTTGCACCTTAAACAGGTTATTGGATAGTGCCGTTGTTAATTGTTTGGTTGATGTTTTTCGTCTCATAATTGATAATCCTCCATGTTCTTTATATTTTGCAGCTACTAAGTAACTTTGAGCTACTTATAAACTACTTCTCCATCCGTTTTGTCTTTATCCCTCAAAAAAGTGCAGCTCTATTTTTCTGAATATAGAAATATACTTATTTAAGCATATTCCATTTTTGGGGTACACTTAATAAGCCTAATGACCTACCATCATAAGGGTTTGATACATTTTCTTTATTTTTTACTGGATATTATGCAGAATTGCTCAGGACAAACGCATGAGTGAATATTTTGTGAACAAAATCCACTTTTATTGAAAAAATTGTGTTATGATTATCGTAAAGGTGGTGTTTAGCAATGACAGAGATATTAAAAACGATAGAGTTAATTGAGGACAGGCGACAGAAAAAAAAGGTAAAGCATAAACTGCTTGACATTGTAGTAATTGTATTGTTTGCAAAACTGGCAAATGCGGATGACTGGGAAGAAGTTGAAATTTTTGCAAAATCGAATGAAGAATTTCTAAAACAATACATCACATTGGAAAACGGCATTCCTTCCCATGACACAATGCAGAGGGTTATGGGAAGCATTGCGCCTGAATATATGCAGGGAGTTTATAAAAAATGGAACGAACTTGTAAGCAGGAATGAAGGAGAGACCCTCAAAAAAATCATCTGCATTGATGGAAAAACCATGAGGGGGAATAAATCAAAAGAACAGAAAGCAAACCATATCGTTTCCGCATGGTGCGACATGGACGGTTTCTGTCTTGGGCAGAAAAAGGTGGAAGAGAAATCAAATGAGATCACTGCAATACCGCAGCTGTTAGATGCCATACAGGTCAAAGGCGGCATAATAACCATTGATGCCATGGGGACACAAACGGAAATAGCAGAAAAGATAAAACAGAAACGGGCAGACTATACGCTGGCAGTAAAAGAAAACCAAAAAAATCTCTATCAAGAAATAAAGGAATATTTTGAAGACGAGGAGTTTCTTAAAGAAATAAAAAGCGGGGGCGGTTATAAAATAACTAAGGAAAAAGCCCATTCCCAAATAGAAACAAGGGAGTACTATCAATGTGACAAATTGGGGTGGATGCAGGAAAAGAGCCGTTGGAAGGGGATAAAAAGCATAGGGATGATATGCAAAACAACAGAACAGGCAGAAGAAAAAAGGTATTATATAAGCAGTCTGCCATTAAACGTGGAGCTGTTTGCAAGGACAGTGAGGGAACACTGGTCAGTGGAGATCATGCACTGGCATCTTGATGTAACATTTAAAGAGGATGCCAACACAACATTGGATAAAACAGCGGCACAGAATCTGAATATCATAAACAAATGGTGCTTATCTATATTAAAACTTTTTGATGTAGGAAAGAAAATGTCATTAAGGAAGAAACGGTATTGTATCAGCATGAGTGCCAGAAAGTGTTTGGAACAGATATTAAGCCTGTAGGACTTGACAATGAAGTATAATGAAAAGGATAAACATTCATGCGTTTGTCGTGAGAATTGCTTGAAACTACTTGACTTGCTAATCAAAAATATGTAAT
>JAAVZI010000030.1 GCA_022791575.1 Lachnospiraceae bacterium | reverse complement strand
CTTGACAGTAAGAATAATCGCACTCAAACGACTGTTATCAATTTGTTATCAAAAGACCTTTCCAAAGTCCGCAAACCCGCATAAACACTGGATTCACTAAGCATTTTTGCTTATTCGAACTCAATCGTCCCCGGCGGCTTACTCGTCAGATCATACATCACCCGATTCACCCCGCGCACTTCATTAATAATCCTCCCCATGACCGTCTGCAGCACCTCATACGGAACATCCGCGCACTCCGCTGTCATAAAGTCAACCGTATTCACCGCCCGCAGCGCCACCGCATAATCATACGTCCGCTCATCCCCCATAACTCCCACAGACCGCATATTCGTAAGCGCCGCAAAATACTGCCCAACCGTTTTATCCAACCCGGCTTTCGCAATCTCCTCCCGGTAAATCGCATCCGCCTCCTGCACAATCCGCACCTTCTCAGCCGTAACCTCCCCAATAATCCGAATCCCCAATCCAGGCCCTGGAAATGGCTGCCGGAACACCAAATACTCCGGAATCCCCAATTCCAGACCGGCCTTCCTCACCTCATCCTTAAACAAATCCCGCAGCGGCTCAATAATCTCCTTAAAATCCACACAGTCAGGAAGCCCACCCACATTGTGATGGCTCTTAATCACCGCCGACTCCCCGCCAAGGCCAGATTCCACGACATCCGGGTAAATCGTCCCCTGCACCAGGAAATCCACCGCGCCGATCTTCTGCGCCTCCTCCTCAAACACACGGATAAACTCCTCACCGATAATCTTACGCTTCTCCTCCGGCTCCGTCACGCCAGCCAGCTTCTTATAATAACGCTCCTGCGCATTGACCCGGACAAAATTCAGATCATACGGCCCCTCCGGCCCAAATACACGCTCCACCTCGTCGCCTTCATCCTTACGCAAAAGCCCATGATCCACAAACACACAGGTCAGCTGTTTACCAACCGCCTTAGACAGCAGCACCGCCGCCACCGAAGAATCCACGCCGCCCGACAAAGCGCACAAAACCCGACCGCCGCCAACCTTGCGGCGAATCTCCGCAATCGAATTCTCCACAAACGAATCCATACGCCAGTCCCCGGCACAGCCGCAGATCTGTTTCACAAAATTCGACAACATCTGCGTACCCTCGCAGGTATGCAGCACCTCAGGATGAAACTGAATCGCATAAAGCCCCTTCTCCTCGCACTCAGCAGCAGCCACCGGACAGTCCGCCGTATGCGCACAGATACGAAAACCAGGAGCAATCTGGGAAATGTAGTCAAAATGGCTCATCCAGCAAGTGGTAACCGGTGATACCCCCGCAAACAGCTGCGAATCCGTCTCCACAAAAACCTCCGTTTTGCCATATTCACGCACAGGCGCCTTCTCCACCCGGCCGCCCAGAATCAGCTGCATCAGCTGCGCTCCATAACAAAGCCCCAGAACCGGAATCCCCAGCTCAAACAGCTCCTTCGAATACGTCGGTGCCCCTTCACCATAGCAGCTGTTCGGGCCGCCGGTCAAAATAATTCCCTTCGGATTCATTTCCCGAATCTTTGCAAGGTCCGTCTTATATGAATAAATCTCACAATACACATTGCATTCTCTGACGCGCCTTGCCACCAGCTGATTATACTGCCCGCCAAAATCCAGTACAATAATACTCTCTCGTTCCATACATTACCTCCTATGTCAAAAACAATCCCAGTCCTTACATCCTGCCTGAAAATGAGTTGTTACCTATTATAATAAAAAATCTCCCGCTTGACAAGCCCACTCCTCATTAATTCCACAAACACGCAGCCGTCCAAGCGCCTCAAAATGCCCCCTTCGTCCGCTCCTCCAAAAACCTCTGACAGGCAGCAAATTCCCCCGAATAAATCTTTTTCAACAGCCCGTCCAGCTGCCGCAGCGCACAGACCAACTGTTCCCGGCCGATCAGCCCATTCTCAAACGCCTGCGAAAGCTCATCCAGATCCACCACCTGCACCATGCCATTCTCCTCAATGACCACGTCCGCCAGCAGATCCGTAAAAATATACCCGTCCCCTTGCTCGGTCCGCTCACAAGCTACAATATCGCAGTACCAACATTTCAAAGAACCATCCTCCCGCAGAAATTGACTGACCTTAAACCCCTCCTCCAGAAAATAGCAGGAACATCCATGCGTAAAATCCGTTCTAGGACGAATCACATTCCAGACAGTCACCAGCTGCCGCTCTCCCGCAAAGACAATCCGATCCTCCTTCAGCTCTATGATTTCCTCTGGAATCAAACGCTTTCTAAATAATTTCATGGCTTATACCTCCCTGACAATAGCAGACTACTTATTTTTAATCAACGTCATCGAATCATTTTCCACATACTTTTTCTGCGAATAACGCTGCAGGTAATAGGACGGCTGATAGCGCTCTAACTCCTTGCGGCGGCCGTAGATCGACAGCCTCTCACCCGCCATTTCCTCCGCAAACTGCGAAGGCGTATACCCAGTCACTTCCTTAAATACCCGGTTAAACGTGCGGACATTGTTAAAGCCACAATTAAAACCAATTTCCGTAATCTTCATCGAAGTACTCTGCAAAAATTCCATCGCCTTCTCCACCCGCACCATATTCAGATAAGTGACAAAATTAATTCCCGTCAGCTTTTTAAACATTTTCGAAAAATGGCTGGGGCTGAAATTCATCTGCTCCGCTGCATATTCCAGCGTAATATTTTCATTATAATGCTCCTCCATATAAGACAGAAACTGCTGAAAATCATACATCTGCTCAATCCGTTTATTATAGCTGACGGCCTTGCTGCTGCTGTGCGGCAGATTCCTTTTTAAAAGATACCAAAATTCGCGGATTCTGGCCTTAATAATATCCTGAAAATAATTCTCCTGCCGTTGCAGTTCCCCTGCCACCGACTCAAACAACTGCTGCATACGCAGCTCCAAGCCATAGCGTTCCAGCTCCTCCCTGGCCACATGCGGGCACAGAAAACGGGAGTACTCATAGACCGGGCTGATGATTCCTGGGTCAAATACAAGAAAATGCAGCACATTTTTCTCCTCATAGGAATCGCTGTAATGAATATTGCCGCTGTCACAGATGACCAGATCGCCGCCATGAGCCATAAAACTCTGATCCCCCACACTGATTCGGCAGCTGCCGGCGCTGATATAGATCAGCTCGATCTCTTTATGCCAATGAGAAAGGAAGCTGATGTCCTCATAAGTCTGGCACCAGACCATAAAATCGGAGCCGTAGCTTCTTACCTCATGAAATGCTTTCATTCCCTCACCTCTCTTTGCAAAAGGGTTACCGTAATCATACCCCAAGTTTCCCGTTTAAACAAGTCTATTTTGACAGAAACTAAAAAATAACAAAAATTGTCCATATCCGCACAAATATTTGCGTGAACTTTTCCAACTTTTATTGTATAATTAAGATATCTTTTGACAATGTCCCTTTGCGTCATTGTTCAAATCTACCAAGAAACTGGGCGTTTCTCTGGTAAATGTACCAGATACGCTCTACACAACATTTTATAGGAGGTAATAAGATATGGCAAAAAGCAGATTAATTGGTGACTATCCGGTAATTGGCATCCGTCCGGTGATTGACGGACGGCGCGGAGCTTTAAAGGTACGTGAATCCTTGGAAGACCAGACCATGAATATGGCCAAGGCCGCAGCAAAATTATTTGAGGATAACTTAAAGTATTCCAACGGCGAACCGGTTCGGGTAGTCATCGCAGATTCCACGATCGGACGTGTCGGCGAAACTGCTGCCTGTGCGGACAAATTTAAAAAAGCCGGCGTAGACATCACTCTGACCGTAACCCCCTGCTGGTGCTACGGTTCCGAGACTATGGATATGGACCCGATGACCATCAAGGGCGTATGGGGCTTTAACGGCACCGAGCGTCCGGGCGCTGTTTATCTGGCAGCGGTTCTGGCAGGACATGCGCAAAAAGGCCTTCCTGCTTTCGGCATTTACGGCCATGACGTACAAGAAGCGGATGATACTTCTATCCCGGCAGATGTGCAGGAGAAATTATTGCGGTTTGGACGGGCAGCCGTAGCAGTGGCTACAATGCGCGGCAAATCTTATCTGCAGATCGGTTCGATCTGTATGGGTATCGCCGGCTCCATTATCAATCCGGAAGTGATGGAAGAATATTTTGGAATGCGCGTGGAATCGGTAGACGAGGTTGAGATTATCCGCCGTATGACCGAGGGCATCTATGATGAAGCAGAGTTCCAGAAAGCCCTGAAATGGACGAAGGAAAAATGTGTGGAAGGCTTCGACAAGAATCCGCCGGAAATCCAGACTTCTCCAGAACAGAAGGAAAAGGATTGGGAATTTGTTGTCAAGATGATGTGCATTATCAAGGACTTAATGAATGGCAACCCGAATCTTCCAGAGGGAAGCGAGGAGGAAATGGTCGGACACAACGCCATCGCAGCTGGTTTCCAGGGACAGAGGCAGTGGACCGATTTCTATCCCAATGCAGATTTCCCCGAAGCACTGTTAAATACTACATTTGACTGGAACGGCGCAAGAGAGCCTTATATCCTGGCTACGGAAAATGATACCTTAAACGGCATGGGTATGCTGATGCTGAAATTATTGACGAACCGGCCGCAGATTTTTGCAGATGTGCGTACATACTGGAGCGGCGACGCTGTAAAGAAAGCAACCGGCTACGAAATCGAGGGCAAAGCTAAAGACGCAGATGGATTTATCCACTTGATCAACTCCGGCGCTGCCTGCCTGGATGCCTGCGGCGAGGCCAAAGATGAAAATGGCAATCCGGTTATGAAGGAATGGTGGAATGTGACAGAAGCAGACCAGGAGGCTATTATGAAAGCCACAACCTGGAATGCAGCGGATAATGGATATTTCCGCGGAGGCGGTTTCTCCTCCAGATTTGTGACAAAGGCAGAAATGCCGGCGACTATGATTCGTCTGAATATTGTTAAGGGCTTAGGTCCAGTGCTGCAGATTGCAGAGGGCTGGACGGTTCAGCTGCCGGATGAGGTAACTGACAAACTCTGGAAACGTACAGATTATACCTGGCCTTGTACTTGGTTTGCACCAAGATGTACGGGAGAGGGTGCCTTTAAGACGGCGTATGAAGTAATGAATAACTGGGGCGCCAACCATGGAGCGATTTCGTACGGACATGTGGGCGCTGATTTGATTACCATGTGTTCTATGCTGCGGATTCCGGTTTGTATGCATAATGTGCCGGAAGAGAAGATCTTCCGCCCGGCAGCCTGGAATGCGTTTGGAATGGATAAAGAAGGACAGGATTATCGGGCTTGTGCTACGTATGGGCCGATGTATAAGTAATTCTGCTTTTGTATTTGTATGATTGACGGCCCGTTTGATGGATAAGTGGACGGGCGGTAGGTAGTGTTTATGTATTGTTTTATTAGTCGTTTATAATTTCTAAAAGTTTTTATAAATGGCCTTATAGAGCAAAGAGCTGCTGCAAAATTGTTTGACTGCAAGATATAGTTTTCATAACTTGATGGTATGGTATGGTATCTATATCTTGTAGGAACATAATTTTGCGGCAGCTCATTTTATTTGTTTGTTATTGGGTAAATTTTGGGGCTATTGATATTGGCTTTTTGTATTTGGCTTTTGGCCTTTTTATTTTTTGTATTTTGCCTTTTAGGATTTTGTTTTTTCAATCACTTTTTGCTTTTATAATCACTTTTTGCTTTTTGTAATCACTGGTGTTAGTATATGTTTTGACTGTTAAAGAAAAAGACGGTAATAATGATAAAGGCTCTATGCTGAACCGTGATAATGTATATCGTGTAAATGTCGGCTTAAGAAAACAAACCTTGATTAAAAAATTGGGGTATATTCCAGAGCGTCCCCATGCCGGAAAAATCGTGAAAACGGATTATGTTTTTACCGTTTTAGATACCATTATTCCCCATCCTGTCTACGCATGAATGGGCTGGATATGCGTTTTAAATCCCTCTGACAAGACCTTTGAAGATTTCAGAGCAATGAAACAAGAATCCTATGATTTTGCAAAAGAAAAATTCAACAAAAGAAAAAAGTAAATAAAGCAACAGAAATGGCGACAGTTCATTAATGCCGTCCCTCTGATTTATAAATGCAACCGTAAACAATGTAACACCCCATGTGGGAGAAATGGGAATTTTCTATGACTTGTACAGAAACATACAAGAAACATATCGAGTACATCTTTAACACCTTTTGCAGAGTTGTCATACACTATGCAGCAATCAACGCATAGCGTGACAGGGATAAACGGCGGCAAAGGGAAATATCCTTTGAATACCTCACAGAAGAAAAATTTTACCCTTTAGGCACAACAGACAAATATTTTGAAGCACCTTATGAAGAATACCCAATAACGATTATGCGGTCAGACAATTATCCTCACCAATGGGGAGCTTTCCGCCGCCCTGTTATCCCTGACAGGTAGAAACCGAGAAATCATTTTCCTTTACTTTTTCGGGGATTATACAACAGGAAATCGGGGAAATGTACGGGCGACCAGCGGAGAGCCAGAAGCCGTGGACGGGGTTTTACGGCATTACAGCAAGCATATCCGAATCGCCGCCATTGAAAACGGACATATTGATAGGGATACCGAAGACAGCATAAAACCAGCGGCTTGTCGCTGCCTTGTTCAAATTACGCTTTGATGAACAGGAAGTGTGAAAAATTGCTTTCATGTTTGGAAAAACGGATATATAATAAGCAATAACAAATCGGGATTTATAAAAAGAAAGGACAAGATGGATATGTGTACTGAAAAAGATAATGAGGAATTAATCGAAGCTCTTATAACCGCTGCCAGAGCGGCGTTTCTGTCTCTGAAAGAAACAACCAACGAACATTTTTATTTTTATGTATTTGTATTTGATGAGGGAATGCATCCCTATATTTCAGCATGGTCTTACGAAGCCTTGGAAAAATCCATAAAGGAACAGCAGATAACTGATGAGGACAAGAGCTGGTGGAAATGGGATAGCACAGACTCTCCATATGCTGTTTATGGTTACGATGAGTTTTTTGGTGAAGTGGATGCATTGCTGGATCAAAGGGCAAGTAAATTATCCGATGATGAACTATATGAGATTGAGTGGAAAGTGCGGATTGAACTTATGGAGAAG